>JAFAGA010000086.1 GCA_023423045.1 Bacillota bacterium
CTTTTTGTTGCACTCAAGGTTGGCGCTGCCTACCACTGCATAAATTTCTGGTCATAATATTTGCTTTTTCAATGTTCAAAGGGTCATATTTTTTACATCAGTTTTTCATACCAAACTTTACACTACCCGTTATTTATTCAGTCTAGCATGATCTTATCACCCGTGCAAGTATAACCCGGAATTTCCAATTTCGCTTATACTCCTTCGAAAAACAGGACATACTAAACAGGATATCAGCATCAAAATCCAACCTTTTTGCTCGGAGGTATTACTATGCGGACGAACAACCGGTTAACTAAGGCATATCAGAATGCAAAGATTGAATATTTCGATGAAAACTCAAAATATATTTTTTTCAGTGATACACATCGGGGTGACGACAGTGTCTCGGATGAGTTCGCGCGTAACCAGAATATCTTTCTTCATGCATTGAACTATTATTATAAACAGGGATATGTATATGTGGAGGCAGGGGACGGCGACGAGCTTTGGGAGTATCCCAACTTTAAGCATATCCGTCTTGCCCATAAGGATGTCTTCATCGCTATGAAGAAATTTTTTGATGATCAGCGCATGATCGTGCTTTACGGCAATCATAATATTTATTTAAAGTCAAAGCAATATGTAAAAAATAATTACTTCACCTTTTACGACGAATATAATCAGGAAAGGGTGGAACTCTTCCGTGACCTGACTCCATATGAAGCTCTGGTGCTAAAGCATAAAGAAACCGGTCAGGAAATTTTTACGGTACACGGCCATCAGGGGGATGTGATGAATGACCAGCTTTGGGTCCTCTCCATGCTCCTGCTTCGTTATTTCTGGCGTTTCGCCCATGTTGTGGGCTTTGAGAACCCTTCCAGCCCTGCCAGAAATCTGTATAAGCGTCACAAGGTGGAGCGAGCCTATAAAAAATGGATTCAAAAGTATAAAATGATGCTGATCTGCGGCCACACCCACCGGCCGAAATTCCCGAAGAATGACGAGCTTCCCTATTTTAACTCCGGCTGCTGTATTCATACCAGAGGTATCACCGGAATCGAGATTCTCCATGGAAAAATACTTATGGTGGATTGGAGAATCATGGCGGATGAGAATGGCATCGTCCGTATTGAGCGGGTTGTCGTCCGCGGGCCGGAGCCGGTTGATAAATATGATTGTAAAACTCATCCCTATTCAGCAAACTGCTCCACATGCGATGAGGATGACGTTTAAATCCCGGTCAACCGGGGCACGCTATTCCTGGAGGTGTTTCAATTGAAAAAAGCACCCAAATTTTGCGGCATTTAATGAAAGGAATGGTTGTTACTATGAAGGTAAGAGATATCATGACGAAGAGTGTTGCCAGCCTGCGCTCCGATGACTCCATCGAGCATGCAGCCCAGCTAATGAAGCAGTATAACTGCGGTTCCCTTCCGGTATGTACCCAGGATAAGCTCATCGGTATTGTAACCGACCGGGATATTGCAGTCCGTTCCGTGGCCTCCGGTGAGGCTTCCTCCCACAAGAGGGTCGGCGACATTATGACAAGGGATGTTGTTTTTGCAAGCCCTGAAACAGATGTGGACGACGCAGCAAGATTAATGAGTGACCGGCAGATCCGCCGGCTTCCCGTAGTAGAGAATAACAGCCTGATCGGTATCGTTGCTCTCGGAGACATCTCCCTGGAGCCTTCCTGTCAGGAATGTGCCGAGGATGCACTGAAAAACATCTCCATGCCGGGGACAAGTATAAGATAATACTTCCTCTGAAAGCGAAAGCCGCAGTACTGTCTGTTAACATAACAGTACTGCGGCTGTTTTCATGAAACATAGAATGCACAAAACCAAGCTGTTCTACTGTGCGATTGCTTTATACCTGTCGTAGGCCTTGTTCACAATTCCGGTCATTTCCTCAAGGCCCAGCTCGTTGACCCTGCTTACAAAGGCATCAAATTCCCCGATTGGCCTTGACCCGATAAAGAATTTTAATAATTCCTCCTGCGCGTAGGTCTTGATTGAGCTCATCTTAACATCATATACGTCTTTTTCTTCCGGCGTAAAGGTCAGTTCCGGATTAATCGGGTAGATATAGTCTTTTTCCACATACTCAAACAGCTGTCTTTTGACATCCTCGGTTGCGCAGGAAGCCTTCTCGTATTCCGGCATCTGTCTCATGCCGATTAATGCCTGAAGACCGTTTCCACGGATCCAGTTTACCATACCGCCCTCCGCATTCTTGACCGCGTCGGTATAATCAGGAGCTCCGTTCACCGTCTGGTAGCTTTCCCCTTCCAGACCGAAGTTGAAAAGCAGGGAGCCTTCGTCACTGTATACATAATCAAACATTTTAATAATATCTATGGCATGCTCGGAGGAGCTTGAGATTGCCCAGCTGGCAATATTGACAATCGGCGCCTGCTGGCTGAAGGTCTTTGAGGCCTGGCCTTCCTCCAGTACCGGCGGGGGAACCACCTGCCAATTGGTGTCCGAATCCTTTGCCAGAATCTCCTTGTTGGCATTCATTCCAGCCACATAACCGGTCCAGTAGCAGGTCGCTCCGGCTTTGTTACCGTAGATATGATAATTGTTCGTATCCTCCCGGGTGATGAATTCCGGATCGATGAGCCCTTCCGTATACCATTTTGCCATGGTCGCAAGAAATTCCTTAGTCTCCGGCTGAACCGGAGCAAATACCATTTTACCGTCCCGAATCATCCAATAGTCCACCCATTCATTGAGCTCAATTCCCCAGGCATCGGCAAAGTTCATGTAATATGCTTCCCACATGCGGTCCAGCACCAGCGGTGTCACATCTCCGGCACCGTTGCCGTTCAAATCAGTTGTTTTAAATGCCTTAAGCACAGTATACCAGTCATCAATGGTTACCGGCCTTTCCAGCTGTAATTTGTCCAGCCAGTCCTGACGGATCATGTAACCCATGGCTGTGCGGACTGCCGACAGCATAGGAATCGCATAGATATTTCCGTCCGGAGCGGCGGTCTGTGCCAATACTTCCTTATTCTCCACCAGATATTTCTTAATATTGGGGGCGTACTGGTCTATCAGGTCATTGAGGGGAAGAAAAGCTCCCGACATTCCGTAATTATTGATATTTCTCTTGTCACCCGCCATAATATCCGGCAGCTGTCCGGTGGATATGATTGCATCAAACCGCTCCCCTGTCTGCTGGCTGAAGACGGATTCTATATCGAATTTCATATTGCATCGCTCCGCCAGAGCTTTGAAGCTCATGGTATCGGTGGTATAGATCTTATCCGGCAGCCGGCTTGGCAAGTATATCGATACCTCCACCGGTTCGCCTGATTTCCCATCGGTGTCCGAGGCTGCCGGCTCGGTTGTGGTTGTATTGGAAGGATCCGAGGGCTTCCCCCCTGTCTCATCTGCTTTTTTTGTACAGCCGGCAAAGATGCCGCTGATCATAGTGATAACGAGTAAAATTCCCATCCATTTTCTTGCTGTTTTGAACATAAAAAACCTCCTCTTTTCCTTATTCCTTCACGCTGCCCACCAGTGCACCGCTGACAAAATATTTTTGAAAGAACGGATAAAGCACGATGATTGGAAGCGTGGTAATTATGATTGCCGCAAACTTAATTGTTACCGGTATGCTGGCCTCTCCCCGCGAAAGTGCCGCGGATATGTCCTGCCCCAACTGGCTGGACAGAATAATTCTTCTTAATAATACCTGGACCGGCGCCCTGCTGTCATCGGTCAGCAGAATGCTCTCCCAAAAGAAGGAATTCCACCTGGCGATGGCATAATACAGACCGATCGCCGCCATGACAGGCTTGGACAGGGGCACCATGATTTTACGCAGAATCTGCCAGTCGTTGGCGCCCTCCAGCTTGGCGGACTCCTCCAGCGAAGCCGGCAGACTCTGAAAATGGGTCCGCAGGATAATGACGTACATGGCGCTGATTGCCGGATATAGCAAAATCCCCAGTCTGGAATTCGTCAGCTTCAGGTTATGCATGACCAGAAAAAAGGGTATCATGCCGCCGCTAAACCACAGGGTAAAGACGACGAAGAGCCCCATGGGCCGATGCAATGCCCAGCGCTTTTTAGAAAGCGGATAAGCTGCAAGAATTGACAGTCCAAGACTGAGCAGAGTTCCTGCCGCCGTATAGAATATGGTGTTTAAATAAGCCAGCCAGATCCCCTTGTATTTTACCACCACTTCATATGCCCTGAGGGTAAATTCCTTCGGAAACAGCACAATATCGTTCCTCATGACACTGGCCGAAGAACTCAGGGAAGCTGACAGTAAATACAAAAAAGGATATAAAGTTACAATACAGACAAAGGTGACGAAGCCGTAGCAAACCGCCACATACGTTTTTTCTCCGAATCTCATCCTGTATTTCATAATAATAACCATGCCTTTCTTCCATGTCTGCAAGCATCGGGCCCCAGGCGCCTGGCTCTTCCCGTCACCATAATGTTGTACCGTCCAATTTTCTGGTGATTTTATTCGCAGTGGAAACCAGTATAAAGCCGACTACATTCTGAAAAATAGTCAGTGCCTGGGTGTATCCGTACCGGTGATTTAAAATTCCCTCCCGGTATACATAGGAATTAAATACATCCGCCGTTTCATAAATCGCGGGATTGTATATCAGAATGATCCGCTCATGTCCCACATTGAGAATCGATCCCAGATTAATCAGAAACATGACTACGATGGTCGGCAGCAACCCCGGCAAAGTTATGTAAAGCATCTTCTGGAACTTGCTCGCCCCGTCCACGGTCGCCGCCTCATACTGCTCGCTGGGTATTCCGGCCAGCGCCGCCATATAGACGATTGCGGAAAAGCCGGTGCCCTGCCATATTCCTGTACTGATGAAGATTGTCCTGAAATATTTCGGAAATTGAAGAAAAAAGATACTTTTCATTCCGAACCGGTTCAAAACCATATTTACCAGACCCGTTGACGACAGGAAATTAATGACCATAGACATGACGACAACGGAAGAGATAAAAAAGGGCAGGTAGCTGATTGTCTGTGTCACTTTTTTAAACCTCTTCTGACGAATTTCATTAAATGCAATCGCGAGGAGAATGGGTAAGGGAAAGCCAAAAACTGTGCCGTACACATTCATCAAAAGAGTATTCCTTAACAGCCGAAAGAAATAGGGATCCTTGAATAAATTCTCAAAATTCTGCCAGCCGATCCACTGACTCCCGGTAATACCCTTCACGATATCGTATTTCTGAAAAGCAATGACCATCCACCCCATCGGCAAATAAGCAAATACGGCAAACCAGGCAAACGCCGGAAAAAACATCAGATACAGCCACCTGTTCGCGTACAGCTGTGCCTTGCATTTCTTTAAGAACATTTTTTACCTCCATCCTTCGATTATTGTAACGTTACAGCATCATCATAAATGGCATGGTAAAGGTTCTCAATCACAAACATTCCCCAATCTTATACTTTTTCCCACTCTTGCAAAAACGTATGGCTCAGCGGAATTCTATTTTCTCCACCTTATTTCAATCTTTCCGCTTTATTGAAGCCTTCCGCATTCAAAGGATTGAATTACGCCGGTATTGTACCGGAGTAATCGAATATTTCTCCTTGAATTTCTTGATAAAATAATTTGTACTGCCAAACCCCACCCTGATTACAAGCTGTTCCAGGGAAATATTCGTCTCCAGCAGCAGCCTGGCCGCTCTTTTCAGCTTGCAGTCCGTTATGAACTGAGTAATATTGATTCCTCTCTCTTCCTTAAAAATTCGGCTGATATATTTCGGACTTAAATAAACCTTTTCCGCTATGAATTCCAGCGACAGGTTTTCATTCAGATGCTCCAGTATTACCTTTTCTATCAAATCCACAACCGTACCCGTGGGGCTATTTTCTATTTTAGATAATTCATTAAAGGTATTTTCGATTAGCCGGATAAACCAGAAATAAAAATCCTCCGCATGATACTGGTCGTTAATATCCTTAAACAGCTTATCCTGCTCCTTCTTATTTTCCTTCATAATATCCCTTAAGAAATAATTATACAAAAAGACATACTTTAACACATACCCGTTCAAATCCTCGACAGGTGTGGATAATGTACTTGCCTCCTCAATAAATTGTGTAAGCAGTTTTTTGACCTGCCCGAGATTTCTGGTAACCAGGGCCTCACTGAAGGCTTCAAAATCCGGTCGGAACGGGCTTTTCTGATGGGTCAGCCTCCCCTGAATGTCCTCCCAGTCGATAAAATAGGTGTGGGGCAGAAAATACATATAATCCAGTGCCCTTAACAACAAATTATAGGCGCAGCTGGCCTGTGCCAGCTGTTCAAATCTGCCGCTCTGCAGGATAATGGGATCCACCGAAAAGGTGATTTTCATGTAATCCGTGAACTTTTTCCGCAGGGTTTCCAGCTGCACCGCCCTGTCCTCCCGGACAGAAACAATAACACAGACCTTGCCGTCAAATAAATCGGCAGGGAGACAGCGCACCGCAGAGCCGGAACAGCCGTCAAAGAAGCGTATCATATTATAGCTGATCAGATTCCTGGTCAGCTCGTCGGTATTGGCATGGATCTTCTCGTGCAGCTTAATCATCAGAAGATAATGTCCCTTCCAGACCTCCTGATACCCGAAAAGCTCCAGCTTATCCTCGATTTCCTTCCGGCTGGAGTATTTCGCAGACAAAAGGCTGATGACAAAATCGTTTTTTATGATATTCATATTTTTCAGAAGGGCTTCCTCTTTCGTTGCCGCCAGGCCGTATAATTCATCAATTGCCCGGTCGATATAGTAGTACTCACTTTCCCTTACCTTCTTATTCAGCTTACCCTTGTTCAACTTGTTCATAATCAGATAAAACGGTTTATATAAGGATTTGGCAAAACGGAAGGATATCACCAGCCCAAGAACGATTACAATCAGGGAAAAATAGAAAACCATTTTCTGAATCGCCCTTGTCTCGTCGTAATATTCCTTGGTGGACATCAGCTTAATGATTTTCCAGTCCGCTATGCCTGTCGGCTGGACCGTGATAATATTATCCCCGACCTTGCTTGCTTTCTGGCCCGTATCATTGGAAAGGCTTTTTAAGACCAAATCCTTATTGCTGTTTATAAATGCTGAAAGCCCTTCGCTGTTTCCTTCGGAAGCCACGATGTTCCCATTCGTATTGATAATTGCAATGGAATCCATATCACTGTTAAGGAACTCCCGGAGCTGTTCTATGATGACCTCCTGGCGAATATTGATGATGACGTAGCCTTTGAATTTGGATTCCTCCTGGGTGTAGAGCGGATATCCAGCAGTAAATGATATTACGGGAATTTCCATCGTATCATAGGTCAGGATACGGTTGGCCAGCCAGCGCTTTTTCCCCTGATAGCGGGTTTCCGTCTCAAAAACATCCAGAGATTTCAGAAAGGCCGCCCGGTCTTCATCGGTATAGCTGATTCCTCCCTGTGCAGAAATCCAGATATCGTTGATCAGCACATAGACCTCAATGTTCAATACCTCCGGGATATTCTGGGCATTGATTACCTGAAGATAATGATCAAACTCTGTAGCTTTATAATAATCATTTTTCATGGGATAGTGCAGAAACTTCTGAATTGCCTTATCCTTGTTCCCAAGGCTTGTAATTTCCATAATCATGCGGTTAGGCTCTTCAAAAAGAGAATCGTTAATCAGACTCTGCAGGTGCTCCAGCCGGTACATCTCCAGCTTCTCCGCCTTCTGGTTGTAATTCAGTGAAAACTGCACCGCCAGAAATCCGCTGATGGAAAGGGCAACAATCACAACAATGCCCACAAAGGAAATAACCAGGCGGTTAAAGATTGTATCAAACCGGTTCAGATGGTTAAACAGCTGCTTCATTTCAGATACCTGCCTTCGATAGAGTATGGTATTATGCCATTCCTTTGCAGTTATTCACATAAGAAAAAGACCTGAACTTACCTCATTTATTATACAATTTTTTATGTCTGATTGGTATGCTATAAATTCCACATAGTAGAAATTTTTCTTGAATCAGTCTAAAGCGGTTCATTATTGTGAAGTGGAAGGAAATACGGTATAATGTATAGAAACCTTTGTCCGCAAAAAAGGAAGGTATTCAAGCTACACAGGAGGATAACTAGAATGAAAAAACTTAAGCCAAGGTCCGGGAAAAAGATAAACTGGCTGTCCATCGTATATCTGCTACTCCGTTTATCCGTAATTATTGTTATTATTGATCAGATAAAAACCAGGGATTATGAGAATATATTCCTTTGTATCCTGACTCTAATTCTATTTACGGTGCCCAGCTTTATTGAGAAGAGAATCCATATTGATATTCCCGATACCCTGGAGGTAATTATTCTTCTCTTTATCTATTCCGCGGAGATCCTCGGAGAAATCAACTCCTACTATCTGATTTTCCCTTATTGGGATACCACACTGCACACGCTCAACGGCTTCCTTGCAGCCGCCATCGGCTTGTCGCTGATTGATATTTTAAATAAGAATAATAAATTTGCGATTTCCCTCTCACCGGTGTTTGTAGCCCTGGTGGCCTTCTGCTTCTCCATGACCATCGGCGTAGTCTGGGAGATGTTCGAGTTCTCCATGGATCAGCTCCTTGGCTTCGATATGCAGAAGGATACCTACCTGACCTCCTTCCGCTCCGTACTTCTGAATGAACAGGGCCTGAACGTGCCGGTAAAGGTTACGATTGACAGCCTTGTGGTCAACGGTGAGCCTTGGAAGGCATATATCGATATCGGACTCATTGATACCATGATGGATCTGGTGGTTAATTTTATCGGTGCCGCCGTGTTCTCCACCTTTGGGTACTTCTACATTAAACAGAGAGGCAAGGGGAACTTTGTCAAGAGATTTATTTTAAAATCCACCAAGCAGTCACACCGCAAGGAAGAGACAAAAGAATAGATAAATAGATAAGAATGCCGGATCAACCACTAGGATAAGAATTTATCATGGTATGTTAGATCCGGCATTTTAACAAATCATACGATATACCTACTATGCATATTTATATTCCTATTATGTGATCCTTACAGCCTCTCCACCGGAACCCATATCTCACTATAGGTATCCGCAGGGTTTTCACAGGGAGGAGCATACATCTCAATGTTATAGTTGCCCCCAAGCTTATACTCCTTGCAATTAGGCAGCCACTCGTTCCAGATGGCCGTATTCACGTCCTGAAGCGCCTTGGGTAAGGCTCCGCGGCAGGGAAAAATCGCCCATGAGCCCGCAGGAATTGTCTTCGCAACATACCCTTCCGGGATCTCATTCCAAGGGACATAGTTATCTGCAATAAGATAATCAAACCGTTTACCATCGCTATCCATACAAACACCGTACATTCCGCAAACTGTCTTGTCATCCTTCGCCATATGCTCCTGCCAAAAACCAGGTATTTCCTGATAGGCTTCCTCAATAGAGAATGTTCTTAATACTCCCATTACCGTAAAAGCTGCTTTTTCTACAATTTTGTACTCAATCATACTTCCGCCCTCCAAGGTTAATTTTATTCTTACGGGAGCAAATGCTCTAAGGCTCGCCCCCTTTTCCTTTGCAGCGGAGGGTGAGATGCCATGAAACCGCAAAAAGGCCTTTGCAAAGCTGTCGGGAGAATCATAGCCGTATTTCAGTGCTGCATCAATTACTTTCATGTTCGAGCCGGAAAGCTCCTGGGCCGCCAGGGATAAACGGCGGTTACGGATATATTCCCCTACCGTAAATCCGCACAGCACACTGAATATCCGTTGAAAATGAAAGCTTGAAACATAGGCACATCCGGCAATCTCCTCAATATCCAGCGGCTCGGTGATATGCTCTTCCATATATCGAAGCGCATTTTGAATCCCTTCTGTCCAACTGTTCATAGTTAACCTCCTTTCGCTTCATTGCACTTTTCCTCTGCTGTAATACTATCATAGCACGGTCATAACAAAGTCGCCCGATTTTCTCTGCGCAGATTTGTCAGGCAGCTCTCCAGTATTTATGTATTCTCCCACTCCATATAACAGCAAATCCCCAAAGAACAAAAAGTACTTTGAGGATTTTGCTGCCTTCGATATTTAAATTATACTATTTTATATATTCATTTCCAACTAATATTTCCGATAAAATATCAGATGGAATAACAAATTCCGCGGTTCCCATATATCCGGGAGCTACCTCATATTTATCAAATGCGATTACCAATTTTCCTTCTTCACTGATATAGAAGCCCTGCTCCTTAGAAATTTTCTCAAATGGCTCTACCATATCATCTTGCTCATCAATCCAGTAGATTATATTTTCGTCAGCTTCCATTTGTTCCTTCATTTGACTTCTGATATTATCACTTATAATATCAATATAAGTGTCGTCCTTGAACAGGCCGGGCAGGGATATCAAGATCTGGTTTTCCTTATCTATGGTA
The DNA here is from genome assembly GCA_023423045.1 of Bacillota bacterium. GTDB lineage: Bacteria > Bacillota > Clostridia > Lachnospirales > Lachnospiraceae > Mobilitalea. Next base: position 10,405 of record JAFAGA010000086.1, read on the forward strand.
TCATACTTAAATACAGTGGAAGAAGAACCTACCGTATTTACAACATAGCGGCCGATGGAAAGTATTTTATCCGTGTCAGTTTTAACTACATATCCACTGTCCACTCCCATGTGTCCTCCGCCTGCCTGCTCTAATTCTTTCACTTCCTCCATAAACTGGTCATATAATTCCTGACTTTCTTTTAAATATTTTTCATTTAAGCTATTTTCTAATTCTTTGTTTTCCAAGCCCTGTATTTCCGGAACCTGCACATTGGCATTATAATTGCCGTCATCCAGTTTATATTCCCTAAAGGTCAATACCTTAATAATTCCGCCTACCACAGGTACCTTTGCCAATGTATTCGCCAAGACCGGGCTGGTATTTACTCCGGCTGTCAGCAGAACAAATGATGCTGCCACAGAGGCAGACGCTACCTTAATTATTTTAACTGTATTTTTTCTTTTCATGTTTTTTCTCCCTTGTTGTATTGATGCTCTTACGATAAAGTCTAATTCTATTGGAACTTGAATATTGTTATATTCCTGTTTCAGTTGTTCCAGTTTTTGCTGTTCCAATTTCTTATCATCCATTTTAACCTCCTAATCCCCCACATCCATTGATATGCGTAACATTTCTAACGCTTTATAGAGTCTTGTTTTTACCGTATTAACATTTTCATCTACAATCTCCGCTATTTCTTTTAGCTTTAACTCTTCAAAAAACCTTAATATCACAATACTTCTATAATTATCGGGCAGGGCTTCTAACGCCTTCTTTAAGTCCACATCAGAGTACTGATCCATTACACCTTCATCATGATTCAGTAAAAATTCTTCATCCGTGATTATTTCTCTTTTTCTCTTCCGGAGAAAATCCAATGAAACGTTAACAATAATCCTATAAAACCAGGCCTTTATGTAACTGTCATTTTTTAAGGAATCAATCGATGAAAAGGCTTTATAGATAGACTCTTGAACAACATCTAAGGCATCATCCGAACTCTTTACATAGCTATAAGCCAGTCTGTAAAATAACTTTTGATTATTAATGATATAGTCTTCCAGTTGATTTTGTAAATTAGTTGCCATCCTTACGAGTTTCTCCCTTCAGCTGAAAAGATGCCTTTTTCATCTTTCAATATATAGACGTAGCTATGATATAAAAAGTTTTAATTTAAGTTAAAAAGAAGAACAGATTACTCAATAAGCTAATCTGTTCTCCGGTCTTACTTATGATAATAGGTATTCTCTAACGGCAGCTTCGTTCTGAATACACCGTCTTTTTTATAATAGGCATTCTGGCAGGCGGGAGCTCCCATAACCGCCACAATCTCGCCCACACCTTTGGCACCGTAGGCCAGGTCCGTCCTGTTCTTCTCAACCAGATGCATCTCTATCTCCGGCATCTGGCTGGCCTTAAATAGTCCCAGTGTTCCCAGCTTCACCTTTGGCACTCCGTTATTCAGGGGGAAATCCTCCGTTAAACCATAGCCGAGAGCCATGGCGGCCCCTCCTTCAATCTGCCCTGTTAAGCTAAGGGGATTGATGGCTTTTCCCACATCGTGGGCAGCAACAATTTTCACCACCTTGCCCTCCTGATCCAGAATATAAAGCTGGGTGGCATAACCGTATGCCACATGGCTTACAGGGTTCGGCTTGGGAGATCCCATGGGATCGGACTTGAATTCATATTCTCCCTTGTACTCTTTCCCCTCTAATTCCTCAAGGGTCAATCCGCTATCCAGATCCGCCTTTAACTCAGATGCGGAGCGGTGTGCGGCCTCACCGGCAAATACCGTCTGTCTGGAGGCTGTTGTTGTTCCGGAATCCGGCGTATATTTTGTGTCAGGCTGTTCAACGATCACTTTGTCTCTGGGAAGTCCCGCCGTCTCGCATACCATCTGAAGCAATACTGTCTGCAGTCCCTGGCCGATGGCTGCGGCAGAGGACCGGACATAAACCTTGCCGTCCGCAATCTTCAGATTGCAGCGTCCGATATCGGTTACACCCACACCAAGACCGGCATTCTTCATACCGCTGGCAATTCCTACATAGTAGTTGGGGTCGGCCTCGTATTTATCAAAAGCCTCCTTTACCACCTCCAAGGTCTCCGCCATTGCAGTGCCTTCGTCCGCAATCTGCCCGTTCGGCAAAGACTGGCCGGGGCGGATTGCATTGCGGTAGCGAATCTCCCAGCCGGAGATTCCGGCCTTCTCCGCCAGCAAACTGATCAACGGCTCCACAACCGCACAGGACTGGGTAACACCAAAGCCACGGAAGGCTCCGGCAGGCGGATTGTTCGTATAATATGCATTCCCTTCCACATCCACGCTCTGGTAATTATAAGGTCCGCCGATATGGGTACAGGCTCTTTGCAATACAGGTCCTCCAAGAGAGCCATAGGCTCCGGTATCCGAGGTAAGGCGGGCCTTTAACCCCTGGATAATGCCGTTCTCATCACAGCCGATCTTACAATAAATCTCCATCGCATGACGCTTCGGATGATAGTTGATGCTTTCCTGACGGCTGAAGAAAACCTTGACCGGACGTTTGGTAAGATATGCGCACAGAGCAGCCTGATGCTGAACACTCATATCCTCCTTGCCTCCGAAGCCTCCTCCGACAATTGCGCTCTGAATACGGACCGCCTCCTGAGGCAGTCCCAGGTATGCGCTGATTTCATGGTTTTCGTCATACACACTCTGTCCGCCGGTGATCACAAATACCCCGTCTCCGTCCGGCATTGCCACCGCTGTCTCCGGCTCCATAAAAGCATGCTCCGTCGGAGGCAGCAAAAATGTGGCTTCTACCGTATATTTTGAATTCGCAAGGGCTTTCCCCGCATCCCCGCGCTTTACTTCCTGATGGCTAAAGAGATTATTCTCCGGCACGACAAATTGTCCGAAAAGCTGGTAGCCTTCCCCATGGACCTGGGGGGCTCCGGATTCTCTTGCCTCGCTGGGTGAACATACGGGGGTCAGCTCCTCGTACTCAATCTCTACCGCCTTTACGGCCTCCATGGCCTGTTCCCTGGTCTCCGCCACTACCATGGCCAGGGTATCACCGATGCATTTTGTCACCTCGCCCACCGCGATCATTCCCGGCCAATCCTTGGCGAGATGCCCGATATAACGTTTCCCGGGAATATCCTCGGCGGTATAGACCGCCACAACTCCCGGAAGCGCAAGTGCCTTGCCGGTATTGATGGAAAGAACCTTCGCCCTGGGATATTTGCTGAATACATTCTTGCCGTATAGCATTCCCTCAAAGGAATAATCATCCGCATACATGGCGGTGCCAAGGGTCTTGGGTATCGCATCCACACGGGGTACCTTTCCCCCGATGCGAATCTCCTGCGCCTCTTCCGGAATCGGGGTTCCCTCTCTCAGCATTTTTGCCGCCAGCAGAATGGCTTCCTCAATCTTGATATAGCCGGTACAGCGGCACATATTGTTGCGGATGGCAAATCTGACCTCTTCCCTGGAAGGATCAGGGCTTTGATCAATCAGACATTTGCCGCACACCACCATTCCGGGAATGCAGAAGCCGCATTGTACCGCTCCTGCCTGGGCAAAGGCATAACCGAACACATCCCTCTCCCTGTCGGTAAAGCCTTCAATCGTCTGTATCTTCTTCCCTTCCAGCTTTGAAAGCTTTTGCACGCAGGAACGGAAGGTCTTTCCATCAATGATAACCGTACAGGTTCCGCACGCTCCCTCCTTACAGCCATTCTTCACGGAAGTGATTTTAAGCTCATCACGAAGAAAATCCATGAGCCCCATGTCCTTTTCCGACTCGTATATCCGGCCATTAATATTAACTGAATACATATCCGATACCTTCCTTTCCAGGGATTTGGTCTTTTCAAAATCCTCATACATTACTTTTCATATCAATATCAATTAATTCCTTTGCGTCCTCAGCCGGAACCAGCACTGCATCAGAGAGATGATTTTTTATAATCTTCCTTCCGCCCACATCCCCGGTCAGAGCAAGCAGCTCCTCATAGTATTTCTTTCCGAAGATACATGGGTTCCCTGCAATTCCTTCATAGGATAAGGCCGCTATGCTTTTTTCGGATGATTGAAAACTCCTTATTAAACTCATGATTGAGGAGGCACGGAGATAGGGCTGATCGCATACACCGAACATAACCCCCTCCAGCATCGGTTCCTGCTCCAGTGCCTTTAAAAGTCCCAGCTGCAGGGAAAGGGAAATCCCCAGCTCCGGTTCCCTGTTAATTACCGGAAGGAAGCCGTACTGCGGCGCCGAAGCCTGAATCTCATCGTACTGTGTCACTATGATCTTAGGAGCCAGGGGCATTTCTTGCATAAGCCTCAAGATATGCAAATACATCCTGCTGCCATCAATCGTATCCAGCAGCTTTATTCCCCGGTATCTGGTGCTGTTACCAGCTGCCAGAAGTACAATACCTATATTCTTTGAACTGATTGAGCCTCACTCCCCACTATCTGTACTATTCTATATAATATTCAGCCAATCCTCTTTACTCTGATGCCCTCTCTGCATTCTTACGGGGCAGCAGCTGATTTAACAGGATTGCTGCCAGAGCAGCCAATACCACCGGAGATTTTCCGAATATGGTGGTCACCCATGCGGGAAACTGCGCCAGACTTTCGCTCACCTGAGTCAGTCCCATGCCCAAGGCCACTGAAAGCCCTACAATCGAAGAGCTGCGATAGCTGAGAGGTTCCTGAAATATCAGCTTCAATCCCGTCATAGCGATGGAGGCAAATACGGAAATCGTAGCTCCTCCCAGCACGCATTGGGGAATCGTTGTTAACAGCGCGGAGAACTTCGGTACTAATCCCGCAAGCAGCATCAGCAGGGCTGCCAGCCCAAACACCATTCGGTTCACCACCTTTGTCGTGGCTACGATACCAACATTCTGGCTGTAGGTGGCGGTTGACAATCCTCCTAAAAAAGAACCCAGAATATTCGTCAGGCCATATGCCATAATTCCTCCCTGAAGCTCCTTGTCCGTAGGTTCCCGGTCCATGCCCCCTGTTGTAGTGGCCGTAAAATCTCCGATCGCCTGAACGGAATTGATTATGAACAATATGGACATTGCCACAATGCTTGAAAATTCAAAGTTGATTCCAAAATGCATCACTTCCGGAAGATGGAACAGGCCTGCGGTTTTGACACTGCTAAAATCGATCATACCCAGGCAAAGCGCTGCTATATAGCCCGCAATAATGCCAAATAAAATTGATGCTATCTTGAGAATTCCCCTGGAAAAATGATTCAGAACTGTTACGACCACCAGGGTGAATATCGCCACCAGCCAATTCTTCCAGGAACCATAGGAGGGATTTCCCGCTCCTCCCGCCATGTAATTTACTGCCGTAGGATACAGGGACAAACCAATTGTAAATACTACAGTCCCGGTAATTAAAGGCGGAAAGAGAATTCGAAGCTTCTTTACAAAGACACCCACAATAACCGCGCAAATACCGCCGATCAGCTGGGCTCCCAATATTGTTGCAATATCATAGCTGCCTGCGATCGCCTGCAGCGTGGGCAGATATGCAAAGCTTACGCCTAGAATCACCGGCAGACCCGACCCTAATTTCCCCGCAATGGGAAAGACCTGTACTACCGTAGAGATGGCTGCGATCACCAGGGATGCCTGTACAAGTATTACTCTGTCGCTCTGGTTCAAACCGGCTACGCCTGAGACGATGAGTGCCGGTGTCACGCAGCCGACAATCATCGCAACTAAATGCTGCAGTGATAACGGAAGTAATTGGCTAAACCTTGGTATCCCGTTTAACTCAAAAACAGATCCATACTGTCTATTCTTATTCTTCATTCTATCCTCCAAGATGTGCTATATTATGTCCTATGTCTGTTCTTATCCGGTCAGCCAGCTGACTTCGGGTCAAAAATCTCCCGACCTTGCTCCTTTATAACAGTCCTGTTTCACTGCTAATTCTCCATTTACAAATATATAGGAAAAACCGGTTGCCATATGAATCGGATCCCGGTAGGTTGCTTTCGTGCTTATCTTCTCCAACTCAAATATATAATATCTGCCTGTACCAGATGGCAGGACCGATCATTGCTGCGGCTTCAGGCTGTTAATCTGCTTCAGCATGAGCTGCTTGCACATATTAAAATATCCTTCTACATCAAATTCATCCTTGTTGATCATGTATTGAATGGTCGCACCTTCCATCAGTGAGATAAAGGTGAAGGGAATCAGTTCCCGGCTTTTTGCATCCAGCCACGGGCAATATTTGTCCAGCATCTCCCTAATCTCACACTTCCATATGGTATAGGATTGGTTGAACTTCTCATGGACTTCATTGTTAATTTTACTCTGCACCCAGAAATCAACCTCGGCAAAATCATATTTGGGTTTTGTCATAATCAGCCTTTTCTTCTGGTTGATAAATACATCCAGCTGACTGTCGAGATTGTCTTTGCTGTGCTTTTTTTCTTTGCGGCGCGCATCGTAGCACTCTTCAAAAATATAATCCTGAAGAGCCAGCATCAGTTCATTTTTTGTCTTATAATAATAATGGACATTGGACTGAACCATCTTTGCCCTTTCGGCAATCAGATGCATCCTGGTTCCGGCAATGGTCTGCTTATTAACCACATCCAGAGCAGCGTTCATAATACGCTTATTCTGAACATTGCCGATCTCTGAGTTCAGCTCCGTTTCACTGTTTTTCTTTGTTATCCTTTTGGAACTCTTCTTCGATGTTTCCTCCATTCGTATCTCCATTCCCCCGCCTTATGACAGCTTCTGATCCCAATCGGCTGCCTTATGAAGCTGTTGTCCGATGCCAAAACGGCTGCAGACCCTCCCTGCCGCAGATATGCTGCGGCAGAGAATCTGCTTGCTATGGCATCTGTTTTATCGTGTTGCGTTTCCTGTCTTATTCGGATTTTACGGCAATCGCTTCGATCTCCACCAATCCGCCCTTAGGCAGTTTTGCTACCTGAACGCAGGAACGGGCAGGTGTTTTCCCTTGAAAATATTCCGCATAAATAGCATTTACTGTGGCAAAATCATTCATATCCTGTAAAAACACCGTTGTCTTTATGACATCCTGATAAGTTAAGCCTGCTTCCTTCAGGATCTCTCCGAGATTTTTCAAGCTCAGATGGGCCTGTGCCTCCACTCCTTCCGCCATCTCTCCGGTTACAGGGTCAAGACCTAGCTGACCGGAGGTAAACAGAAAATCTTCTACCTTCACCGCATGAACATACGGTCCAACTGCTGCCGGCGCATTCGCTGCGTTAATAACTTCCTTCTTCATATAAAAACCTCCATCCTGCCGCTTTGCGGCATATAATTTCATTCATTCCCAATTCTAAAAATCCTGTCTCGGTCCCCGGTGCACATAGCGTCCGGCCTTCTCCAGGACTACTCTGCCCTGCTCTGCCACCACCTGGCCCATTAGCAGAACCCGATCAGCCCGGCCCTTTACCGGAAAACCTTCGTAGGGAGTATAGTCACACCTCTGAAGCTGTTCTTTTGCCGTGATCACACCCTGATACTCGGGATCCCATAGTACCAGGTCCGCATCACTGCCCACCTGGATGGCTCCCTTCTTCGGATACATACCAAAAAGCCTTGCCGGATTGGTGGATAGGGCTGCACAAAGCTGCTCCTTCGTAATACGGCCCTCTGTTACTCCATAGGTATACAGCAGGACTGGGCGATGTTCCACTCCGGGAATACCATTGGGTATCCTGGAAAAATCATTTCTTCCCCGCTCCTTCTGCCCATGGAAATGAAAGCTGCAATGGTCCGTCCCGATGGTATCAATCCGGTTCTCCTTCCAGGCCTTCCAGAGGCACTCCACATCCTCCTCCTTGCGAAGGGGAGGAGATAAGACATACTTGGCACTTTCAAAGCCCTCTAATTGATATTTGGAGTCCTCCATCAAAAGGTATTGGGGACAGGTTTCTACATACACCTTTTGCCCCTCTGCTCTTGCCGCTTCCACAACCTCATAGCCCTTTTTAGAGCTGAGATGGACAATATTCACAGGAACCTCCGCCAATCTTGCAACGGTCAGCAGCTGATGCACCGCATCCGCCTCCACCTCATCGGGGCGGGACAGCGGGTGCCCCTTGGGGGAAAGATTCCCCAGCTCCTTCTGTTCCCGGATCAGGGTATTCACCAGGTCCCCGTCTTCACAATGAACCCCGATGATCCCTCCCTCCTCCTTTACCGCCTTGAGAATCTCATACATTAGCCCTGAATGCACCTTAAGGTTATCGTAGGCCATATATAATTTGTAAGAGGTGATGCCTGCCCTGGTCATATCCTTCAGTTCCTCTTTGGTATGCGCATTCCAGTCACTGATGGACATATGAAAGCCATAATGACAGGAAGACTTATCCCCGGCCCGCTCATGCCAGGCATTCAGAGCCTCACCCAGAGTCTCACCCTTGTTCTGGGTCGCAAAATCCAGGACCATAGTGGTTCCGCCGGCCACCGCTGCTTTGGAGCCGGATTCAAAATCATCTGCGGTAAAGAAATCTCCCGCATCCAGATCAAAATGCGTATGAGTATCGATAAATCCGGGAAAGATCAGCTTTCCGGCTGCATCAATCACCTTTTCTCCTCCGGCAGATAGATTCTCTCCCAGTTCGGCAATCGTCTCCCCATGGATGCGGATATCCATCCGCTCACTTTTTTCGGCTGTTACAATTATTCCGCCTTTAATTAAAAGATCCATAATTCATCCCATTTCTGCGCTGCATCTATGGCTGATTTATGAAGCTGCACACAGGAGCAAGTTTGTGTACGCAGCGCAGACACAAACTTGCTGAAAGCTTCCCTGTCACAGATTATTGAAGCATCAAATAACGGTAATCCTGGTAAACTGCAAGCATCAAGTTCTTAATGTCAACGTACAGGTTGCTGGAATCATCGTTCAAGTCCACATCCTGAATCTTTTCTCCCAGCCTTACCCTGAATATCGCTTTTTCCGCATCCAGCGGAGCAAAGCCCTGGTTTTCACTGTCTTCAAAATCCTCTAAGGTTCTGAACAAAGTGAATTTCTCTTTATAAGGCGAGCTGTCGTAAGGACAGAAGCTGGTGCAGTTGCCGCATTCATTACACATATAATCCACGTGAATGATCTGCGCCATCCTGGCTCCCGGAACCCGGACAGAAATATTGGCGCGATTCGGACATACCTCGGTACAAGCCTCACAGATCAGGTTACATTCCAGGCATCGGCTGCCTTCTTCCTTATCCTTACCGGGCATTGCCAGCACGCCCTTCTTCTCAGCAATTTCCTTCTCATCCAGAGGGCTTACAATGGCTGCTCTGGGCTTCAATCCCAGAATATCATTCACCGCCCTGGAAGCATCCCTGATCGCCTCAACCACAGTAGCCGGGCCGCCCGCTCCATCTCCCACCACATATACATGGGGTACGGAAGCTTCCATGGTGAAAGGATTGAGTTCAGCGATTCCTCTGCTGGTAGTCTTCAGACCAAGTCCCTCATAGAAAGAAGGATCCACCTTTTCGCCCAGAGATGCTACTACGGTATCCACATCCAGCAGCACTTCTTCCTCTGTCTCCACGGGTTTTTGTCTGCCGGAGGCATCCATCTCACCCAGAACCACCTTATGGCAGATCAGTTTGCCGTCTCTATGGGCTACCGGTGCCAGAAGCTCCTTTAATTCTACACCATCCTCCAGTGCCAACTCAAGCTCTTCTTCATCCGCGGGCATATATTTTACGGTACGTCTGTATACGATGGATACATTCTCCACGCCCGGCATGCGTTTTGCTGCCCTGGCAGCATCCATTGCGGTATTGCCGGCGCCGATTACGGCCACATTCTTGCCCAGCTTTAATGTCTCAGGACGATTCCGGCAAGCCTCCAGGAATTCAATCGCATTGATTTCTTTCTCACATTCAATACCAAGGGGCATTCCCTTATTTGCTCCCACCGCCAGGATAATATACTCAAAGCCGGCATCCGTCAGTTCCTTCAAATCAATGACGGGATGGTTGAATTCGAACTTGGCACCCATGGCCTTCGCCAGACTGACATCCTTCTCCACATCCTCACTGGGAATACGGAATTCCGGTACAATGTATCTTACAATACCGCCGGCCTGGGGCCTCTTCTCAAATACCGTAACCTGAGCTCCTTCTCTTGCGAGGAAGAATGCGCTGGCGATACCTCCGGCACCTGCGCCCACTACGGCAACCTTCTTATTCTTATATTGACCCGAAGGCTTCAGCTCTTTGATCAGCTCATCATAGCCCTTCTTTGCCGCCACTAATTTGGCACCACGGATCTGTATGGATTCCTCATAGAAGTTACGGGTACATTTGTTCATGCAGGTATGGCTGCAGATAGTTCCGGTGATAAAGGGAAGCGCATTCTTATCTGTAATCACCTTGAGAGCCTCAAGGTATTCACCGTCCCTTACCAGTTTAAGATAGGTGGGAACATCCTGCTCGATGGGACACTGCCTGTTGCAGGGAGCCATGAAGCAATCAATCAGCGGAACCTTATCAACGCTTTTTCTGGAGGGCAGCGGCTTTAAGCTCTTTGTATAATGCTTATCCGTCATGACTTCATTTACCATCTTCTGAAGCCCTTCTACATCAACTCCGTCAAATTCCTTATATTTCATCGCATCCAGCTTCTTTGCGATCTGTGTGCCTCTCTGGTATCCACCCGTCTTAAGGTAGGTGGTAGCCATGGTAACCGGCCAGATGCCAAGGCCGAATAACTGATCAATATTAAAGTAATCTGCTCCGCCGGAATAAGAGATACGAAGCTTTCCGTCAAAGGCCCTGGACAGCTTCAGCGCCACCGACAGGGAAAGGGCGCATAGAGCACGGCCTGACATATACATCTCCTCGCTGGGCAGCTCGTTCCGGGTAACATCCACCGGGAAGGTGTTGGTCAGCTTCACGCCAAATTCCAGTCCCTCTTTCTCCGCCATGCTGCGAAGCCTCTGAAGCATCGGAACCGCATCCTCAAACTGCAGGTCATCCTTAAAGTGGAAATCCCCGAAGGCCACGTAATCATATCCCATACGGTCCATGATATCTCTGGCTGTCTCATAGCCAAGGAGAGTCGGGTTGCACTTTACATAGGTGTTCAGATGCTTTTCCTTCAGCAGATAGGAAGCAATGCTCTCAATCTCCTGGGGAGGGCATCCATGAAGGGTGGATACGGTGACGGAAGTGCATACCTTCGGAGAGATGTTCTCAATATAGGCTCTGTCCACCTTCTCAAAACGATCCGCATTCTCCAGCAGATAATCCATGCATTCCTGCCATACGGGTGCTTTGCGGGCATCCATAATATGATTGATAAAGGTATCGATCTTCTCTGATTTAATACCGGCCAGATCATAGCCCACACTCATATTGAATACGAATCCGTCCTCTGCTCCAAGGCCAAATTCCTTACTGATAATCTTAAGAGCAAACCAGGCCTTCACATATTCCTCCAGCGCCTCCGGCACGCGAAGCTCTGTAGACCATTCACAATTATAGCACTCATCCTCAGCCAGAATACAGGGCTTGCTTACGGGAAGATCCTCCCCGTCCAAAATCTGAACCGTCTTCAACTCGAAGAAGCGGTTGCCCGTATAATAAGCTGTAACAATATTCTGCGCCAGCTGGGTAGCCGGACCGGCAGCCGGGCCGAAAGGAGTCTCCAGCTTCTCACCGAAGATGTTCAGCACCTTGTCTCCCTGTTTTACAAAAGGTCTGCGGACTCCGAATACCTTTCCTGTTTCCTTTCTTTCTGTAAAAATCCAATCCATCAGATTATGGAATGGAATGGGTGTCATTCTGTCTCCCATGATTTCTTAATCCTCCTATCTGTTAATGCTGTCGGCAAGAGCCTGTGCCTGCTGTCTGCAGTCAGCCATTGCCTTGGCTTCATCAATATGAAGAAGCTCACGATCCTTCATTAAAAGCTTTCCGTTAATCATTGTGGTAACAACCTTGCTTCCGTTCATTCCGAATACCATATGGCTGTTAATATTGTTTGCCGTCAGAGGGGTTAACGGATCATAATCCGCTACAACAATATCTGCGGCGGCACCTTCCTTCAGCACGCCAAGGGGTGTCTCATAGTACCGGTTGGCAATGCGGGCATTTCCTTCAAAGAGCATGGCCGGAACCTCAGACCAGGCTGCATTGGCATCGCATAGATGATGCTTGTGCAGAACATTGGCCACCTTATAGGATTCAAACATATCGTTGGTGTAGCCGTCGGTTCCCAAGCCGGTTAGAATACCGCGATGATAGATCTCCATGGTAGGCGGACAGCCGCAGGCATTGCCCATGTTGGACTCGGGATTGTGAACCACACAAGTATCTGTTTCCTTCAACAGTTCCATCTCCTGGGCATTTACATAGATGCAATGAGCGGTGATGGTCTTGGGTCCCAGAATCCCCACATCCATCAAACGGTTCACGATGCGCTTGCCGTGATTTTTCAGGGAGGAATGCAGATCCTCAATTCCCTCTGCAACATGGATGTGATATCCTACGTTCTCCGGCGTATTTTCCCTGCATAAAGCGAAAGTCTCGTCTGAGATGGTGAAGGCGGCGTGCATGCCCATCATTCCCTTAAGCATATCATCCGTCTGCTTTGCTGCATAATTTATGAAGTCCGCATTCTCCTTTACGCTGGCCCTCATCTTCTCCTCCCCGTCACGGTCGGATACTTCGTAGCACAGACAGGTTCTCACTCCCAATTCTTTGGCCGCATCCGCTATGGTGAACAGGCTGTTCTCAATACTTCCAAAGCTGGCATGGTGATCGAATACCGTCGTAACACCGTTCTTGATACAGTCAATATAAGTGGCTACTGCGCTGAGCCTGGTCTGCTCCAGAGTAAGATGGCGGTCAATATTCCACCACAGGCCGTCGAGGATGTCCAAAAAACCATCCGGATTATAATTATTAATTGCCAGGCCCCTTGCCATAGCGCTGTAAATATGGTTATGGGTGTTAATCAGTCCCGGCATAATCAAGCCGCCCTTTGCGTCAACCCATTCCGCATCCGGATATTCCTTCTTAAGCGCCTCGGCGCTTCCCACCTTCAGAATCCGGGTTCCTTCCACCAGGACAGCCCCATTCTCAATCAAAGGTCTGTTCGTGTCCCTTGTAATTACTCTGCCATTACCAATCAGTATCATAGCAATCTCCTTTCTTTCTACATAACTCGTCATTTTGAGTACCTGGACCCAATTGCATTATTTTTTTTGGCTGTTGTATGAATTGTATAGTTTGTTTGACCAATCAATCTAATTCGTTTTTAAAAAAAATAAAACTAAACAATCAACATTCTGGTTGTTTTTCCATTTCGTTGTAATTATGCACAACGACTTATGCTTTTTTTGACTATTATGCATAATTTAGCATACTATATTTTATACTATTATAGTTTATCACTATCATAATGTAAAATCAAATGAAATTACAAAAAAATTAAAAATTTTATTTTTGCAGAAAAATGTATTGATTTTTTCTTTTAATATGCTATGATGAATCTAGACATGCGGATTTAAAATTCTTATCCGTCATCCTTCATGCAAGTTCTTGTATTATACTGATACCCAATGCATGAATACTTGTTTTTTTTCTCATAATAAGAAAGCATGCCCGCTTTTTTTAAAACTCATACCTGCAACCCAGGATCCGGGTAAGCATACTTTCTATCGTGCAAGTCACATGATTTCATATGAGATCATACGATTTTGCATCCTTTTGTACGAAGAAGACCAATACATAATTTTATTTAGGAGGTAATCATGGATAAAATCAAATGGATTCAGAACACCATGCCAAAGACCGCCGATGCCAATCTTAAGGTTATGGACCTGGCCGAGGTAAAGAAGGCCCATGACTTTCATCAGACAATCCCCGGTTATGAAATAACTCCCCTGGCCAACCTGCAGCATATGGCTGACCATCTTGGACTGGGCAGGGTGTATGTAAAGGATGAGTCTTACCGGTTCGGTTTGAATGCTTTTAAGGTTCTGGGAGGCTCTTTTGCTATGGCCCGCTACATTGCACAGAAGACAAACCGGGATGTATCCGAACTTGATTTTGAGACCCTGACCAGCGACAAACTGAGGGAAGAATTCGGGCAGGCAACCTTTTTTACCGCAACAGACGGCAATCACGGCCGCGGTGTGGCCTGGGCTGCAAACCGTTTAAAGCAGAAGGCTGTTGTTTATATGCCCAAGGGTTCTACCCAGACAAGACTGGATAACATCAAGGCAGAAGGCGCAACCGCAACCATCGAAGAAGTAAATTATGATGAATGTGTCCGTATGGCTGCCGCTGCCGCTGCAAAGACTCCCAATGGTGTCGTGGTTCAGGATACCGCCTGGAGCGGATATGAAGAGATCCCTTCCTGGATTATGCAGGGTTATGGAACCATGGCAATGGAAGCAAGCGAACAATTGGAGGCAGCAGGCACCGATTGCCCTACTCATGTATTCGTTCAGGCCGGTGTAGGTTCTCTGGCCGGTGCGGTACAGGGATATTTCGCCAATAAGTATCCTGAGAATCCTCCCACCGTAGTAGTAGTAGAGGCTGACGTGGCAGCATGCCTGTATAAGGGTGCGGTTGCCGGTGATGGTGAGGAATATTTTGTAGACGGTGATATGCAGACGATCATGGCAGGCCTGGCTTGCGGTGAGCCCAATACCACCTCCTGGGATATTCTGAAGAACCATGTATCCGTATTCGTTGCCGCGCCGGACTGGGTTGCCGCCAAGGCAATGAGAATGCTCAGTGCACCCATTAAAGGTGATCCTCAGGTAGTGTCCGGAGAATCCGGAGCGGCCCCCTTTGGTGTATTGGTAGAAATCATGACTAATCCCGAACTGGCAGATCTGAAAGAAGAATTAAGGCTGAATGAGAACTCCAGAGTACTTCTCTTCTCAACCGAAGGTGATACTGATCCTGAGCGCTATAAAGAAATCGTTTGGGACGGAAAACAATATTTATAAGGAGGAAATAACATGGATTTTAACAAAATCAAACAAGCATCCGAGGGCTATTTGCCCGCAATGACCAAGTTCTTAAGAGAACTGGTTGCAATTCCCGGCGAAAGCTGCGGCGAAGAAGGACATATCAAGCGCATTGAAGCTGAAATGAATGCGGTAGGCTTTGATAAAGTTGTAATTGATCCCATGGGTAATATTCTCGGATATATGGGAACCGGCCAGACCCTGATCGGATTCGACGCTCATATTGATACTGTTGGTATCGGCAACCGTTCCAACTGGAACTTCGATCCCTATGAAGGCTATGAGAATGATACCGAGATCGGCGGCCGCGGTACTTCCGACCAGTTAGGCGGTATTGTATCTGCAGTATACGGCGCTAAAATCATGAAGGATCTTGGATTATTAAGCGATAAATATACCGTATTGGTTACCGGAACCGTTCAGGAAGAGGATTGCGACGGTCTCTGCTGGCAGTACATTATCAATGAAGGTAAGGTAAGACCTGAATTCGTAGTATCCACCGAGCCCACTGACGGCGGCATCTACCGCGGACAGCGCGGACGTATGGAAATCCGTGTTGATGTTCAGGGTATTTCCTGCCATGGTTCCGCTCCGGAGCGCGGTGATAACGCAATCTACAAGATGGCTGATATTCTTCAGAACATTCGTGATCTTAACGAGAACGATGCTGCTGATGATAAGGAAGTCAAAGGCTTGGTAAAGATGCTGGACGAGAAGTTCAATCCCCAGTGGAAGGAAGCTCGCTTCTTAGGCCGCGGAACAGTAACCACTTCCGAGATCTTCTTCACCTCTCCCAGCCGCTGTGCAGTTGCCGACTCCTGTTCCGTATCCCTGGATCGCCGTATGACCGCAGGCGAGACATGGGAAAGCTGCCTGGAAGAAATCCGTCAGCTTCCTTTTGTTAAGAAGTACAATGCACAGGTAAGCATGTACCAGTATGACAGACCCAGCTACACCAACCTGGTATATCCCATCGAATGCTACTTCCCTACCTGGGTTATCCCGGAGGATCATGCCGTAACAAAGGCAATGGAAGAAGCTTATACCAATCTGTATGGAACAACCCGCAGCGGTGCTCCGGACGCAGATGCCATGAGAAAGGCACGTCCTCTTACCGACAAGTGGACCTTCTCTACCAACGGCGTATCCATTATGGGACGTAACGGCATTCCTTGCATCGGCTTTGGCCCCGGCGCAGAAGCTCAGGCTCATGCTCCTAACGAGAAGACCTATAAAGAGGACCTGGTAAAGTGCGCGGCAGTTTACGCAGCACTTCCCGCTCTGTACTGCAAATAATTCAATTTAACAGGAAGTTCTTTGGCAACAAATCAATTATATAATATGTGTGATCACCAAAGGGGATTGCACCCAATAGAAAAGGAGATATGTATGAAATTACAGGATTACATCGATAAGCTGAATAAGTTGGATTTTAAGAAAATGTACAATGACGATTTCTTATTAACCTGGGAAAAGTCCTCAGACGAGCTGGAAGCTATTTTCACTGTTGCTGACGCACTCCGTTACATGAGAGAGAATAACATCTCTACCAAGGTATTCGAGAGCGGACTTGGCATCTCCATCTTCCGTGACAACTCAACCCGTACCCGTTTTTCCTTTGCTTCCGCTTGTAACCTTTTAGGTCTTGAGGTTCAGGATTTGGATGAAGGCAAGTCCCAGATCGCTCACGGCGAAACCGTTCGTGAGACCGCTAACATGGTATCCTTCATGGCAGATGTAATCGGTATCCGTGATGATATGTACATCGGCAAGGGCAATACTTACATGCGTGAAGTTTCCGAGGCTGTTAAGGCCGGCAATGAGGACGGTATTCTTGAGCAGAGACCTACCCTGGTTAATCTTCAGTGCGATATCGATCATCCTACCCAGTCTATGGCTGATATGCTTCATATCATTCATGAATTTGGCGGAGTTGAGAATCTGAAGGGCAAGAAGATTGCTATGTCCTGGGCTTACTCTCCTTCCTATGGAAAGCCCCTCTCTGTTCCCCAGGGTATCATCGGTCTGATGACACGTATGGGAATGGACGTTGTACTGGCACATCCCGAAGGCTATGAGGTTATGGAAGAGGTAGAGGAAGTAGCACGAAAGAATGCCGCTGAATCCGGCGGTTCCTTCACCAAGACCAACAACATGGCTGAGGCTTTCAAGGATGCTGATATCGTATATCCTAAGAGCTGGGCTCCGTTCAAGGCAATGGAGAAGCGTACCGACCTGTATGGCAAGGGTGATTTCGATGGCATCAAGGCTCTTGAGAAGGAATTATTGGCTCAGAACGCACAGCATAAGGATTGGGCATGCACCGAAGAGATGATGAAGCTCACCAAAGAAGGCAAGGCACTCTACATGCACTGTCTGCCTGCAGACATCACCGGCGTAAGCTGTAAGGAAGGCGAGGTTGATGCTTCCGTATTCGACCGTTACCGCAATCCTTTATATAAGGAAGCAAGCTACAAGCCTTATGTTATCGCAGCGATGATGTTCTTAAGCAAGTTCCAGGATCCGCAGGCAGTATTAAAGGGTCTGGAGGAGCGTTCCGTTAATAGAAAGTTTGATTAATTATTATGAAAAAACGAATTGTTATCGCATTGGGAGGCAATGCCCTCGGCAACAATCTGCCCGAGCAGATGATCGCCGTGCAAAAGACCTCCAAAGCTATTGCAGACCTGATTGAGGAAGGACATGAGGTGGTCATCTCCCACGGAAACGGTCCTCAGGTTGGTATGATCAATCAGGCAATGGCGGAATATGGCCGCCAGAATCCGGAGCATCCTACCTTTACTCCTTTATCCGTATGCGTTGCCATGAGCCAGGCATACATTGGTTACGATTTACAGAACGCTCTGAAGGAAGAATTATTAAACCGTGGAATTCAGAAGTCCGTAGCCACCGTGATCACCCAGGTACGTGTGGACGAATCAGACCCGGCATTTGAACATCCCTCCAAGCCCATCGGACATTTTATGAGCGCTGAAGAGGCAGAAGTAGCCAAGACAAAGGGCTTCACTATGGTAGAGGACAGCGGCAGAGGTTACCGCAGAGTGGTTGCATCTCCCAGGCCCCAGGAAATCGTTGAGATTAACACGGTGAAGAGCCTTCTGAATGCAGGTGAGATCGTAATTGCCGGAGGCGGCGGCGGTATTCCCGTAGTCCGCGACGGCAACCATCTCAAAGGTGTCGGAGCCGTAATCGACAAAGATTTTGCCAGCTGCTTAATTGCTCAGGAGATTGATGCTGATGTCTTCATCATCCTGACTGCAGTTGAGAAGGTTGCCGTTAACTTCGGCAAGCCCGATGTAAAATGGCTGGATAAAATCAGCACCAAGGAAGCCAATGAATACATTGACCAGGGCCATTTCGCACCTGGCTCCATGCTTCCCAAGGTACAGGCAGCGGTGGAATTCGCTTCCTCCAAGCCGAACCGCAGTGCTCTGATTACACTTTTAGAGAAGGCAAGGGACGGTATCAACGGACTGACCGGAACCGTAATTGTAGATCAGTAAATTGTTATTTTATCGAACTGCTCTTTTTATGTTATGCAGGGAAACGGGATTATCCGCTTTCTTCCATCCATAATCAGAGCAGTTCTTCTGTAATCCGAACACTGTGTTTTTTTATTAATCTTATATCAAGTTACTGCTCATCTACCAGTATCCGGACCTATGACAGCTACTCCTCTGCTTTTTATCAAAAAACCATTACAATCTCTACCGTCTCCAGACAATCACCGCTTTGAACAAATCACCGTCCACAATAATCTCAAATTTGCCTCCCTGCAACTCGACAAAGCTTTTAACTATTGCCAGGCCAAGTCCGGAGCCTTCCGTGTTACGGGATTCATCTCCCCGCACGAACCGTTCGGTGATCTCCCTGCTATCAAAGCTCAGCTCCTGTGCAGACACATTTTTTAGTACAACCGTTACCTGCTCCTCACCGGCCTCCATGATAATATAGGCCCTGGAGCGGGGCATTGCATATTTGATGATATTCATGATCAGATTCTCAAAGATCCGATAGGTTTTCTCACTGTCCAGAGAAAGCAGCACCTTTTCTTCGGGTATCTGAATATGCAGCTCGATTTCTGTTTGCCTAATCTTATCATCCATCTCCAGCAGCACCTGCTTCATCAAGTCTGCCAGATCTACTTCCATATAAGTCAGAGTAATATTGTTGCTGGAAGCTTTGCTGACCTCAAATAAATCTTCGATTAACCGCTTTAGCCTCTGGGATTTCATATCCAAAGTATTAATATAGGACGCACGCTCCTCCTCCGTGATATTCGGGTCTTTCAGCAGGTTGACGTAGGTGATTATGGCGGTTAGCGGAGTTTTCAGATCATGGGAGACGTTGGTAATGAGATCTGTTTTCATTCTCTGACTCTTCATCTCCTCTTCCACCGCCTTCTTAAATCCATGCTGTACCTTTGCAAACTCTTCCTTCAACGATTCAGGCCCGTCACCTTATCGATCTCTTCCGATTTGGCTGTCAGCATAATTACCGGGAACTCATACTTCTCCCGCAGCTTCATCGTCATGGTAATGCCATCCATTCTTGGCATCATAATATCTACAATCGCCAGATGGATTTCCTCCTCCTTAAGAATCTCCAATCCTTCTACTCCATTGGCTGCTTTATGGACGATATAGCCCTGATTCCTCAGGAAGATACCAATCCCCTCCAAGATTTCCTTGTCATCCTCAACTACCAACACATGATATGAATCCATTGCATCCTCCCTAGACATCTCTTGTTCCTATATACGCTCTATTCCTTATACTTTATCATACGGCAGGAGCAAAATCCATACTGCTCTGCCTCCAGAGTCCGGCTAATGTACAAACTGCCCTATGACCAAGCTGCATCCGGCTAATGGATCAGCCGCTTTTGATATTCTTCAAAATTCCTCAGATCCTCCGCTTTTATTCTTCCCAATTCCTCGAAGCTGGCGGTAATCTTGCAAAAAGGCAGCGGGATTACATACCGGTCCCATCTGGACTTCAGCCTGATCACACGGCGGCAGCAAAAATGGACCGATACCATCTCCTTTTCTGCTTCCGATGCAAGCAGGAATAACAGCTTCTTTGGTTCATGAAGGGGACCCAGCGGACCGTCTAAAGCGGCTGCCAATATTTCTCCTTGTGCTCTGCTCTCCTGCTTCAGCTCCTTGAAAAAGGGACGCATTCTAAGTCCGTCGGGCAGCCGGATCGCTTCTGCGCCAAATTGGTTAATCATACGCTCTATCGTATCCCCGCGCCGGTCTGAAGTCACAATCACCTTGATCCTGCCATGGCGCCCGGCAAGCCGGTGTAATAGAATCTGCATACAGCAGCTGTCCCCATGCCAATAGCCTACCATACAGTTATTTTTCACTCTTTCCGGGTGATTTAATTCCAAAGTACCGGTCAGCAATATCAATTTCAGGTACGAGAGAAATAATCCGGCTTGCAACCGGGTAGTTATTCTGGTATTCATACTCAGGTTCCATCCTTCTGCGATATAAGACATTCTGGTAACTCTTCTGCACGGCTTTGGCAATCCTGGCGGAAAGATACCCAAGGGCATCCTCCTTTGCCTTTCTGCCCATAGCCCCGGCTATCGCTTCATTCTCAGACAGCTTAATAAGCTTCGCCGTCCAGGCTCCAATCTCCTCCTCGGTACAATATCCGTTTTGTCCATCCACGATTACATCCCGCACCCCGCTGGCTCTTACGGCAACCACCGGAAGGCCTGCCGCCATTGCCTCCAGCAGTACAATTCCCTGGGTCTCAGAGGTGGAGGCAAATAAAAATGCATCACAGGCATGATAATAATTACGGAGCTGCTCATGGGGAATGCTTCCGCAAAAGATGATGTTATTCTCCAGACCAAGCTCTGCTGTCAGCTTCTCAAGAACCGGCCTGAGGCCTCCTTCCCCGATCAAAAGCATTTTAAAGCAGTCTCCTTTTCTTTCTTTAAAGTATTTCAGCCCCTTAAGGAGAAATTCTATATTCTTCTCTTTCTCCAGTCTGGATACACTGCAAAAAAGATATGGAGAATCTTTCGCATATTGCCTTCGCAACCGGTCCGCTTCTATGGGATCGTATTCAAACTCTTCCTTCTGTAATCCTGTCGGGATCACTTCCATATCCGTTACAATCCCCTGCTCCAGCAGATATTCCTTCATACTGGCAGAGGGCGCAAATACCAGGTCGCAACCATTGATAAACCACCGGTTATGCGCAGTTACCACTTTTGCGGCACCAGTTGTCAGAAGTCTCCTTCCTTGGGAGGCCGGCTCCGGGCTCCTCATAGCAGCAGATGTGCCTCTCTTACCAAAAAGCTTCAGATAATGGAGATAATGCTCGTATCTGGTATGATAGGTTAATATGACCGGAACATTATATTTTCTTCCCAGATATTTGGCTACATAGCCGATCAGCATCGGGTGGTGGACATGAATTAGGTCAAAGGGCAGGGAGGCGAAGGTTTTCTCAATGACCGGATCTAACACATTGGGTATGATATATTCTCCTCTGGCCTTATGCTTCAAGGAATGATACCGGATTACATACTCCTCCTTCTCCTCTCCTTCATAGCTTGGGGCAAAGATATAAACCTCATGCCCCAGGCACCGCAGCTCCGCGGCAAGCCTTTCAATGGATACCGGAACTCCTCCGATAAAAGGCTTATAATTATTTGTCATCATCGCAATCCTCATATTTCACCATTCCTTCCAGGATTGTATTCTTCCATCTCTTCTCCTCTTTGGAGACAGTATTCTATGCCAATATCTGCAGCACCGATTCCCCAAAGAAATAGCCTGCTCCGACAAACACCAGATTCCATACCAGAATTCCCAGGGCGGACACAACGGAATAACCGATAAAATCCAGTTTAAGAATCCCTGCAGGGATGGAGATGATGGTTCGAAACATGGGAATCAGCTTGCCAAAAAACAGTCCAGGATACCCCTTGCTCCGAATCCGCTCCATGGTTTTCTCAATTATTTCCCGGTGCTTCGGATGCTTTTTAAGATATTGCTTCAGCACCAAATCCCCGCCGTACCTTCCCAGTAAATATAGTACCCAGCTTCCACAAAGCCCAGCCACAACCGAAAGCAGCAGCGCCCAGCCAAAGCCAATCCCTCCCCGTGATGCCCAGATCCCCGCAAGAGGCATAACAATCCCTGCCGGAAATCCCGGAAGATTTAGGTACTCCAGAAACACGATAACGAATATCGCCACTCCCCCGTATTGGTAGAAATAACTGGTTAACATTTGAATATCCATATAATTTCCTCTTTCTAAAGCATCTTATTTTCATAGTCCCTTTCCTTCTCTTCCCTGTTCATCAGGACAAAAGCTTCTTACAATAATACTAACGGCAGAATCTAAAGTCTGCCTCCAAATAAAACTAAAGTTTTCCTTAAGATTTCCTTGCGTACAAAAAAAAGCACCCCATACGGAGTGCTCTTCCCAACCGGTTTGATACCGGAATATTTGTGTTGGTCTAGTATACCTTAATCTCCTTAAGGCATACCTCATCCCTCGCTGAGGTTATATGAACAATCAGACGCTTCAATCTCCCCTGCAGCGTATTAGTGAGTGGATTCTGGCCATCGAAGGGATCCCAAAGCTTACATATCTTACGGTTTCCGATGACGGTTCCCTGATAGAAGGGATACCGGCTACCATCCTCTGTCTCAGCTTCAATCTGGAAGCTTTCCACCCTCTGCCCCGCTGCGATATCCTCGCGGAGAACAATATATTTAAAATCACTTCTCGGTTCTTCGAAGCTTATGGCATATTTCGGCTGTGTCGGATAGCCGGTATCGATCTTCTCCACCCGGGATACGATCTCCTGCTGCAATTCCTGCCGCAGCAGCTCACCGAATTCCTTCAGCCGCTTCACATCTCTATCGTCAATTCTTCCTTCCGTCGTGGGAGGAAGGTTCAGATGGAAGCAGGCATTGGCTCCCACGGAGGTTAGATAGGTTTGGAACAACCTCTCCAGCGAATGCGGTTCTTCCTCCGGATGCCAGAACCAGCCGGGTCTGATGGACATGTTAATCTCCGACGGAGTGAAGGTTAACCCCTTGGAGTACATAATATTATCTATCGTTCCCAGATTTTGATTCGTACTATAGAGGAAGGAAAGTTCCCCTTCC
Organism: Bacillota bacterium; assembly: GCA_023423045.1. Lineage (GTDB taxonomy): Bacteria > Bacillota > Clostridia > Lachnospirales > Lachnospiraceae > Mobilitalea. Next base: position 33,580 of record JAFAGA010000086.1, read on the forward strand.
CCTGACATTGGACCGGCTCCTGTCTGTACTTCACTATAAAAACACAGTTCCCCCGGCACCACTGCCCATTCGGCATATCTGGAAACTCCGGCTTCGTTGCCGCACCAGCGCACATCGGGCCCGAAATCATTAAATATCACTGCATCCGGCTGGAATTTACGGATTAATTCTATATACCTAGGGAAATCATATTCCTGCTTTTTGCCGTTCGGACCTTCCCCGCAGGCATTGTCAAACCATACATAGAAGATATCACCGTATTCCGTCAGAAGCTCTGTCAGCTGATTGCAGAAATAATCATTATAAGCCGGCGTCCCGTACAGTGCCGAATTTCTATCCCAGGGAGAAAGGTAAAATCCGAACTTAATCCCTCCCCTTTTGCACGCCTCTGCCGCTTCTTTCACCACATCCTTATTGCAGGGTGAGTTCTTTACACTATGCTCCGTGTACTTTGACGGCCATAAGCAGAAGCCGTCATGGTGCTTTGCCGTAAGAACCATCCCTTTCATTCCTGCGCTTTTTATTGCTTCCACCCATTGATCGCAGTTCAAATCCGAAGGAGAAAATACCGACTCCGGTTCATCTCCCTGTCCCCATTCCCGATTGGTGAAGGTATTGGGTCCAAAATGAATAAATGCGTAAAACTCCGTATCAAACCAATCCAACTGTCTCTTACTCGGCCTGACATTGGCCGCTTCTTTCAAAAAAGCTTTCATCGTCTCCTCCATAAAATGCGACGGAAGAGAACCTCCATGCATCGGAGTTCTCTTCTGTCTGAATTATTTAATAAACACCTGATTATTGTGCCTTTTCTTTCGCAGCGTTCCAATCATTAGTGTACCAATCAATTACTTCCTGTAAACCAATGTTATTAAATTCCTCCATGGTCTGCTGCTTAAAGGAATCGTACTCCTCCTGGCTTCCCGCAAGTATGATTTTTGCCGCTGCGGATATGGCCGCTTCCACCAGACTGGCTTCCCGGCGCATAATCTCATCCGTTACCGGAGACACCAGCGCTACGGTAAAGGAATCGGTATTGCTCTGGTCATGTAAATTATACTTTTCCCGATATTGTTGGAACACTTCATCCGGATAGCTTACATTATAGTGACTGGAAAAGTCCTTTTGACAGGTGCTCAGCATCTCTCCGTAGATGGAGGGATCCACAAACAAATCCAGGGTCTTTCCGTCCGCAGGATTGATCATATAGTTTCCGAGTCCCGTAATATTTCTGTTGAAGCCGAGTCCGCTCTCTTTCCAGGGATCTCCGCCCTTCATAAACAGATCGATGGTTTCCCTGTTTAATACAGGCACTCCGTCGGTGACGGTATAATGAACACCCTCAATCCCGCTGTACAGTAAGCGGCAGCCTTCATAGGAATAAATATAGTTGATAAACTTCATCGCCTTTTCCTGGTTCTTGCTCTTTTTACTGATACCAAAGCACTTATCGATCCAGCCCGCCTTATAATCGGTACCGCCCCAATGATATGCCCAAGTGGTAGGAATAACCTCAAAGCCAACCGCCTGTCCCGCATTCTTCGAGTTAAAATCACCCATTGCCCACATTGCCGGTCCGGTCAATAATTGCCCGTTGCTTGCCTTGGCAATAAAATCATCATAATTGGATATAAATGCGTCTGGATCAAAAATTCCCAGCTGGTTCGCCTTATAATAATACTCAACGCTTTTCCAGAATAGTCCGTCCTCTTCAAACAGATTGCTGTATTCCATGGTAGAAGGCTTGTATAAGCCGGTTTTGGAGCCGCTCAGCTCATTATAGCCATAGTACATGCCAGAGGGTATTTATAGCTCCATACGCCCCAGTCCGCGAACATGGAGACACCATATACGGGCAGCCCTTCCTCGGTCGAGGGATGGCTCTGCTGCATCTGTGCCAGCATAGCAAGCCATTCATCCAGGTTGTTGATCTCCGGATATCCTAATTCCTTATAATAATCCCATCTGGTTAAGGTTCCCATCCCCTGTGCAATTCCCTGGGAATCCACGCCGATCTGGCACGGAAGGAAATAGAGCTCATTCGTCCCGTCGCTCCAGTTGCTCTTACTGAATTTGACCGTATCCGGGATATTAGACGTGATATCCTTGCCGTATTCCTCCAGAAGAGAATCCATGGGTATTACCACATTTCCCTGAATTAACTGGCTGAAATTCGTCGTAGGAGACAGGATCAGGTCAAACCCTTCTCCGGATGCCATATATACATTATATTTGTCGGCATCCGCTTCAATAATATTAACCTTCACTCCAATTTTATCTGCCAACGCTTCCATAATCGGAGAATCGGGATAATCATTCAGATTACTGGATATTTTGGTTGTCAGGATGTTCAGTGTAACCACTTCCTCCGGGGAAGACTCCTTCGTTTGTGCATTCTTCTGCGAATCCGTCTCCGTCTTCACATCTGTCTGCTTGGAAGACTCCTCCTGTTTTGCGCAGCCTCCCAAAGAAGACAGCAGCAATATTGTACAAATCAACATACTTAATATTCTTTTCCCTGTTTTCATCGATTATTCCATGCATTTTTGCTGCTCTTCCATTTCTGATAGAAGAACGCTCTGCATGGCCTCCCTTCCTTTTTTGTTTTCTCTCCATTCATTCTGCCGCAGCATAAACCACGGCGTTTTTCTCCGATTTCTCGTACTCTCCCCTGTTATCCGGCATGGTGCGCAGCACCATATCCGCAGGGAGCCTTTCTTCTTTTTCTGCCTTCCCCCTTTCTGCCGGTGCTCTTTTCGTCTCCCAGATCTGCTCCTTGTATTAAGCCGGCAAAACAATTTTTCATTTATTTCATCCTTTCACTGCTCCCAGCATGATACCCTTGACAAAATATTTCTGCATCCAGGGATATACAAACAGGATGGGTAAGGTTGCTACCATGGTGATTGTCATTCTGATGGACTGCGCTGTAAGCGCTGAGGCCGCGGCTCCATGCTGCAGTGAGGATGTGCTCATCTGCGATAATTGGCTGGCCTGGTTCAAGTAGTTATACAGCATCAGCTGCAGAGTCTCCAACTGCTTAGACTGCACAAGTATATAGTTATCGAACCAGTTATTCCACTGAGCCACAGCAGAGAATACCGTAATCGTTGCAAGAATGGGCTTGGACAGGGGAAAAACAATTTTGGCGAATACCGTAATATACCCCGCACCGTCCAGCTTTGCCGATTCTTCCAGGGAAATGGGCAGATTTTCAATAAAGGTTTTCAGCAATACTATGTAATAAGCGGATATGGCACTGGGTATGATATAGACCCAGAAGGTATTGGTCATATGATATGCCTTCAGTGTAAGATACCAGGGAATTAAACCCGAGTTCAAATACATGGTTATAATCACAAAACGGTATATTATTTTGCGACCGTACATATTTTTTGTTACAAGATAGGCAAAAAAAGAGCAAGCCAGCACCGTAATTGCCGTGCCCGATACAGTCCTGGAGAGAGAGATCAGAAAGGAGCGAAAAATTCCTTCCAATTTCAGCACTCTCAGATAATTGTACAGGGTCACTCCCTTAGGCAGAATGGTAATCCCTTTTTGGGCTGCCGAAGGATCGCTGATGGAATATATGAATACATAATAAAACGGGTAAAAGCATAAAAACATCAGCACCGTCATAAGTGTATAAGTGACTGCGGAAAATAATATTGCTTTTCTTTCTTTTCTTTGCATCACAATCTCCTCTTTTCAACCGGGGTTCTTCTTGTCCGGACTTAGCTTCTTACTCAGACCAAGCCCTCGCCTCTTAATTTCTTGGACAATCCGTTTGCGCCAAACAGTAATACTATACTTATCACCGTCTTAGATATCCCTACCGCCGTAGCATAGGAGTAGTCCTGCGTTACCAGCCCAAGACGATATACATACAGATCCAATACCGTGATCTTATCCGCTACCATACTGTTATAGAAGGCAAGATACTGGTCAATTCCCGACGATAGTATATTGCTGATCTGGAGCAGTAAAAGCACAAAGAAGGTAGAGGATATCCCCGGAATGGTTATGTGAAGTATCTTCCTGAATCTGCCCGCCCCATCCACGCTGGCGGCATCGTATAACTCGCTGTCAATTCCGGCGATGGCTGCAAAATAAATAATTGCATTCCATCCGATGGATTTCCAAACGCCCAAAGCTGTTTGAAATCCCCATACCGCCTTTGTATTTCCTAAAATATTGGTAGCCTTCGAGACCCATCCCAGATTCATCAGTACCTGGTTCACCACTCCCTCGGAGGAGAACAAAGCATAGGATAGTGCATAAATAATAACCCAGCTCACAAAATTCGGTATGGTCGTTATGGTTTGAACAATCTTTTTGAACCGGACGGACTTTAATTCCGACAGAAATATAGCAAAAACCGCAGGAAGAGGTGCGCATAAAAGCCCTAAAAAGCTCATTGCCAATGTGTTCTTTATTACGGAAAATATTCTCCAGTCCTGAAAGATCAGCCGAAAATACTCCAACCCAGCAAAATCACATTGAAAGATATTCAATCCCGGTTTATATTTAATAAACGCTAAAATCCATCCAAACAAAGGCACATAAGAAAATGCAAAAACAAAAATAATAAATGGTACCGCCAGCAGGGTCAGAACCAGCCTTTCCCTTTTTATTCGGGTTTTTCCAATTAGATTATCCACTCTTCCCCTCCGTTCCAGAGAAACCTTCTTCCTTCCATTTTCCCTGTTTTTCTAAGAAATCTTTATATTTGGATTGAAAATTCTCCAGGGCCTCCCGGGGCATAATCTCTCCCCCCGCCACTTTTACATACTCCCTCCACAGCTCCTCATAAATCGCATTATATTCCGGGAGCTGGTCATTCATCTGATATACATAGTTTCCCTTGTCCACATACTCCTCGGTCAACCGTTGCAGGCAATCGATCCGTTTTCCGCCTTGAGTATCTGTAAAAGCGGTAAAGCTTCCCTGCCGAAAAAAATAAATATTCTGAATCTCCGGCAATGACCAGACTTCTAAAAATACCTTGGTGACATCTACCTGTCCACCCTCTTTCGGAACAAACAGGCCCCCCACGGATTTTGATACGGGCAGGGTATCCCTGTCTGCATAAGGCAGAGCAAAAGCGCCCAGCTTACAGCCAGGATATTTTGCCTCAGTATCTGAAGCAAAAACCTCGGTGGTCAAATACATCGCGGCCTTACCGGTTCCCAGCATTTTCTTCGCCGCTTCATACCTTGCTGTTGCTTGGTCTTCGTTCACATAGCCTTTCTCGATCAGCTTCTGATAGAGGGTGAGTATTTCAGCAAATTCCGGAACCTCCGTCCATTTCAACTCATTTCTTGCCAGCCTTTGAAAGATCTTCTCCGCTTCTTCTCCCAGCGCAACCGGGTAACCGCCCGCCATAAATATTTGCGTTGTCCAGGCATCCCCATTGGTCATGTAAAGAGGCACAATTCCGCTGCTTTTTTGTTTTACTGTCTCAAGAAGCTCTATGAATTCCTGATAGGTCTTCGGATGGGGATCAATGATACCGCACTGCTCCATAACGGCCCTATTATAATATACCGCTATATATCCGGAAGCAGATTCCTTCGGCATTGCATACAATTTATTGTCCTGCGGATCTCTTGCGATATCTGCATTAACCAGTCTTGGCACCCATGCTTCCCTGCTCAGATCCGTACAATATCTGGCTGCCTCCAGCTCTTTGTTCTGCGTCGGACAATTATACTCAAACACATCCGGAACCTCTGTCGTCGCAAGCTTCAGCTTTAGAAAGGATGCATATTCATTATCCGGAACCACCTGGAATTCCACATCGCATCCGTATTGCTCCCTGACTGCCGCCGCCATCAGACCATATTCACTGAAGTATTTATTCCGGCTTGTCAGGAAGGTAATTTTCTTGCCCTTCAGCACCGCGTATCGGTTTTCCTGTTCCTCGGACCTGCTGTCTGCACGGCCGCAGCCGCAAAGGCACAGAATACCTCCCGCCACCAACATACCTGCCAAAACCCTTTTCATCCCTCGACCTCTCATCCCTCGTCTCAACTCCTTTTTCATTGTAGCCTAATCAATATATTGTTAATATGAAAAAAACATGGTTAAAACATGTAATAATGTATGTTTTGCTACAGTTCAGCCTGCGGTATTCCGACACTCCATTTTTTCGCTGCAGGGCTGCTTGACAGCGTTTGCAATAAGCCTTATGATGGTAACATCCTTTTCCTTGTATAGATATTCAAAACGTCCAACTTAACCGTAGTTCTCATAAAACAGAAATTTATCGCAACGGAGGTTGTGCAATTGAAGCATACGTTTAAAAACACACTTTTTTTCAAAATATCTGTAATTATCACGTGCTTTATACTGATTTCATCCATCATATTTTGGAGCTATTCCTATAATACGCTTCGTTCCGATTCAACCAAAACACTTACCTATATCACGCAAAGAACTGCCAGCGAGATCGACAACCTCATATCGAGCATGGACAGCCTTGCCTTGCAAATCTCCACCAATACCGAGGTTCGTGACTTTTTTACCGCTGCCAGCACCAGGGACCTGGATAATTCCTCCTTATCCGATCAGGTAATTGACGTTCTTATTTATGCCATGATCCCAAAAAGTGTCTCCAAATACCGTATCTCCCTTTACAACGAAAAGCGCAATTTTATCTCCACCGGACTGGCCTATAGCCAGAACATCACCGGCCAGCTGCTGAACTCTCCCGATTATCTCAGTTGGTACCGTTCCAAGGGAATTCTCCAAAAGAATGGTGCTCTTCTGGAGGCAGCCAAGGATTTCTGGTCTGCAAGCCCATCTACCACAATAACATTGTACCGCAATATCTACCACTCCTCCTATACTAACCAATCAGCAGGAATTGTTGAAATTCAATGTCCCATTGACTATATCGCTCATCTGATCTCCCCGTCAGAGGATTATTATTACTATACGCTGACGGATCAAAACAATCGAAAAATATATCAATCCGACCCAAGCTACCATGCCACACACTCAAATTCCATTCTTGCCACCATAGAGCTGTCCTCCGGCTGGACACTCACCAGCGCCTGCCAGAAAAATACCGTCTTTCGCCTGCTCTTTCCGATGATGTTCTACATCCTGTTAACCTATTTTGTCATCATCGTAATCTGTTTATTGGTGATCAACCGAACCATCAACAAGGTAACCCGGCCGCTTACTTTTCTTACCGATAAGGTAAAGAAGGTGACCTTAAGCCAGCCGGCCCTGGGGCTCTCTTTCTCCGGCTATCCCGACGAGTTTGATCAGCTGAGCAAAGCCTTCGCCCAGATGATGGAGCGGCTCCAGTTCTATATGGATGAAAATATCAAGCGCAAGGCCTATGAGATGCAAGCGAATATGATCGCATTGCAATCACAGATCAACCCTCATTTTATCTATAATACTCTTACCGTAATTAAATCCCATGCACTGGAAGAGAATTATGAGCAGATCGGTCCCGCCTGTAACTATCTGGCCCAGATGCTGCGTTACATATCCGTATATTCCGAGGAGAGCGTTCCATTTTCCAATGAGCTGGGCCACGCCATTCTTTATCTGAAACTCATGAAAATCCGGTACGAGGACTCCTTCCATTACTCTGTTGAGCTTGAGGAGGGGCTGGATGTCTCCGAACTTCTTATCCCAAGGCTTTGCCTGCAGCCACTGCTGGAAAACTGCTTTCAGCATGGCTTCAAGAGAGTTTTGCCGGTCTGGGAAATAAAAATAGTCTGCCGCCGGGCACAGAATTTATGGGTGCTTGAAGTGACGGATAACGGTTCCGGCTTTACCCCCGACGGCATATCTCAATTACAGAATAAGGTGGAGCATTTTCTCTCCGAACCGTCCACTTCACTCCCTTCCCTTTCGATCGGCGGAATGGGACTTGTTAATACAATTGTCCGAATGAAGCTGAAATATTATAACAACTTTCAGTATCATATCCGCTCACCCCTAGATGATTCACACGGAACACAAATTGTATTTGAAATTGGAGGAATGAAAGAATGAATATCCTGCTTGTAGAAGATGAACCCCCAATCCTTCGGGAACTGGAGCACTATATCAAGAAATTCGGAGAACCCTACCATATATTAGCCACTGCCACCGACGGAAACCGTGCCAGGGAAATTATTGATGAGTATCAGGATAAAATAGATTTTTTGCTGACCGATATCCAGATACCCATCATAAATGGATTGGAGCTGGTAGAGTATGTAAAAAAACGATACCCCTCCATTATCTGCACCGTACTCACCGGTTACAGTGATTTTGCCTATGTACAGAAGGCATTGCGTCTTAAGATTCTGGATTATATCCTAAAACCCATAGAGGAGGAGATTCTGCAAAAGCAACTGAAGGACGCCTACGAGCAAAAATGCCTTGACTCTGCCAAGTCGGAACTTATCACAGGATATACTGCAGCTCCTGCCTCGTCCGGCGAGCTTTCCCTAAATTACAGGCAGGTGCTGATCAACATCGGCCAGTTTTCTAATAAAACTGATTTATCCCATGACGGAACTGTCTCCTCCGGAAATGCAAAGATGCTGGAGGAAATCTTAAGGCGCTTTCGCACCAGATTTATGAAATATTGGATGATACGGGCAAAAAACTGCTACTCGTATTTTGTTTTATTTTCCTTTAACAGCAGACAGGCCGGGCAGCGTTACTCGTTGTATCATGAACTGTACCAGGCATTGACCCGGCATTTTCCGGTGATCACATTTGTTTCCAGCGATACTCCGGTTATACTGCACAATATCAACAAAAACATGCAGGAACTAAGCAAATGTATCTACAAAAACATTTTATTTGCGAAGTCCAGCTATATCCAGGTAGGAGAGGAAGCTCTTTTCCAGGATACCCCGGGACAATCAGAGGGTTCGGCTGCCACCCACAGCATCATGCAGTTAAGCAAGCTTTTCATCAACGGAAGCCGGGACTTATTTCTGTCGGAGCTGTTTCAATTCCTTCAACCTCTGAGGCTTCATTCGATTCGCCAGAATACGATGGGAGTATATCTCCTGACACTGCTGACCGAATGCACCCTTCCCTATCTCCACCATGCTCCGATTCAACAAATGGAGCCTTACAAAATAATCGAGGATATCCTCATGCTGTCCACCTCCTATGAGAGTCTTTACACCAATCTTGTCTCCATTTTTGATGATATTCTGGCAACAATAGCCAATGAAACCGGAAGTACGAGGGGAAAATCCACCACCTTCCTGCAAATCAATGATTACATAAAAAAACATTACGCAGATGCGATTAACACAAAAACCATTGCCGATCACTTTGGCTTCACCCCTGCTTATTTGAGTAAACTGTTCCGGGAGTATAAGGAAATCACACCCTCAGAATACATTTCACGGTTGCGGATCAGCAAAGCGAAAGAATTGCTGCACAATAACAGTTCTATTTCCGTCAGGGAAATCGCCGCCGCAATCGGCTATGACGATCCTCTGTATTTCAGCAAAGTCTTTAAGAAGCTTGTCGGTGTAACTCCAAAGGCTTATCAGCTGGATCAGGGCTTGAGGCATAAATAACCCAGATAAAAAGGAGGCATTCTCCTTACAGACGATGCCTCCTTTTGTCGCTTTCCTATTGAAACATAAAACAGAGCCTAATAGCGGACTGACTCTAATATTCCACTTCTTGCAAAAATAAGCCCTGGGCGCTGGCGGGTGCGCTGGCCATATCCAACGATTTCGGGTCCAGGATCGCGCCCAGATCCGCTATCTCTCTGTCATGCAATCCGATCTCAAGCAAGGTGCTGACAATCATACGTGCCATATTATGAAGAAAATCATTGGCCCGCAGGGTAATCTGAATCTCCTTGTCATCCTGATAAATGTCAATGGAATAGATCTCCTTTACCGTAGATTTGCTCTTTTTCACCGTAGAGAAATCCTTGAAGTCATGCCTGCCGATCAGCTGCTTTGCTGCCGCCTTCATTAACGGCACTTCCGGAGTTTTAAAGGAGTAATAGGTGTATTTTCGTTCGAACACGCTGGGTGCATCCCCTATGGCGATCCGGTACAGATAGGTTTTGGCCTTTGCATTCAGGGCTGCATGGAAGCGTTCCGGCACCTCTTCCACATCAATTACCGCAATATCCATGGGGAGATAACGGTTGAAATAATTCTTAATCTCATAAGGCTTCATTCGGGAGCCTGTTTTGAAATTCGCAATCTGGGCATAGGCGTGCACCCCTGCCTCGGTACGGCAGCCGCAGTTCAGCTGTGCATCCTCGCCGGTCATCTTCTTTATTATTTCCATAAGCTTATTTTCAATGGTCGTCTCGGACTCTCCCTTGCCAAGCCTCTGCCATCCGTGATAGCGGCTTCCGTCATATTCCAGGGTTAACTTAATATTTCGCATCGGTTTTCACCTTTTATTCCTCTCATAAATCAAATAATTAATCCATTCTCAGCTCTGACCATAGGGCAGCCGTCTATTCGTATAATAACGATAATAGAAGACAAAGAGAACGGAGGTTACGGCCCAGGTAAGGGGATAGCTGAAGATTACCGTCTTCACATCCGGCCAGAAGGGCACCACAATCAGAAGCCATAATACACGCAAAGCACATACCCCCAGGCTGGTTATTACCATCGGAATAAATGCATCTCCCATTCCTCTCAGGGAGCCGGAGAATATCTCAATAAATACATAGGTCCAGAAGGCGGGAACCATGAAGCGAAGAATTTCCATTCCCTTGTTCATCACCTCTGTGTCCGTGGTGAACAGCCAATAGATATAGGGGCCTCCAAAATACAGAACCACACTTAAACCGATTGCCGCCGACATTGCCATTCGAAGACAGACCATGGTTCCTTTCCGCACACGATCATATTTGCCTGCTCCGTAATTCTGCCCCACAAAGGTGGTAACGGATATCCCGAAGGCACTCATAATCATCCAGAAGATTCCGTCAATCTTGCCAAAGGCCGTCCAGGCAGCAAGAGTGTCCGTGCCAAAGCTGTTCATGTTGGCCTGAATAACCACATTGGAAGAGGAATACATCAGTGACTGAAAGGCAGTGGGAAGTCCAATCCTGATAATTTTGCGAAGCATTTCCCGATGAAAGCGAATTTCCTTCAGGCGCAGCTGATAACATTCTCTGCTCCTCATAAGAGTAACACACACCAACACTGCACTGCAAAGCTGGGAGATAACCGTCGCTACTGCCACCCCCATCACATCCCAGCCAAGGGCAACGACAAAGATCAAATCCAATACAATATTAATTACACAGCTAATAATTAAAAAGTACAAGGGCTTTCTCGAATCACCGATTGCCCGCAATATCCCTGCACCGACATTGTAAACCAGATTCGCAATCATACCCACAAAATATATCCGGAGATAGGTGAGAGACTGAGGGACGATCTCTTCCGGTGTTCCCATGAGATGCAGTGCCATCGGTGCGCAAAGAAGTCCCAGGACCATAATAATTGCCCCGCCTGCAATAGCCATAGCGATTGCCGTATGTACCGCCTTACTGACCTCTTCCTTATAACGCCCGCCGTAATATTGCGATATCGTGACCGTCGCACCGGCGGAGATACCCACAAAGAAGCCGACAAATACATTAATCAGGGTTGATGTTGCCCCTCCAACTGCGGATAAGGCTTCTTTTCCAACGAATCTTCCTACTACAATAGCGTCTGCCGTATTATATAGCTGCTGAAAAAAGGTTCCAAACAACAGGGGGAAGAAAAAGATCAGCAGCTGTTTCCAGATAACTCCTTCCGTAATACCGTTGTTCCCTTCACGATTGCGTATCATAAATCTTAGTACCTCGTCTCTCTTGATCATATGATTGCATAGTCATAGATGATTATGCTATTGAGTACCTGCTACGCCGCAATCAATGTAATATTTTCATAGAATTTGAGGATACTAAAACGAGAGGGACGCAGTTCAATTATTGTAACTCCATCAACCTAAAAAATCAAGATAGATCCAAGAAACATTTTCGTATAATTTATGTTGTTAAAATAGCAGACGGAGGTAGAAATGGATAATAATAAGAATAGAATAAAAGATCGGGAAAAAAGCAATCCCGAGTTAAGAAAAATGAAGCCAAAAGAGAATGCCGATGTGGGCATAATTAACGGACAAATATCCGGTGTGCACGAAAGTAAGCATGAAAAGAGCAGATCTAAAAAATAATTGCCATACCGCCCTGGAAATCGACTTGGTACAGAGGCAGCCATCAGCGCTGCACCTGTACCAAGTCCTGTTATCAACCTAAGAAAATAAAGTATGCCAGCACTACAATACCCAGCACAATCCGGTACCAACCGAAAGCTTTAAAATCATTCTTCTTGATAAAGCTCATCAGGAAGCGGATTGCCAGTACGGATACAATGAAAGCCGTCAGCATACCGACAATCAGAATTGCCAGCTCCGTGCCGGTAAAATTAAATCCGAATTTAACAAGCTTTAAAAAGCTGGCCCCAAACATCACTGGAATGGATAAGAAAAAGGAATATTCCGCTGCAATAAACCGGGAGCTACCCAGCAGTATTGCACCGAGGATGGTCGAGCCGGACCGTGAAGTCCCCGGAATAATAGAAAGGATCTGAAAGATACCGATAAACAGCGCCGTCCGATAGGTTAATTCGTTAAACTTCCTGATCCTGGGTTCCTTCCCCTTATTGAGATTCTCTATTACGATGAACAGGATACCATACAAAATCAAAGTAATCGCTACCGTAGGATAATTATAAAAATGCTCATCAAACCAATCGTCAAACAGCACACCAAGAACTCCCGCAGGAATACAGCCCACCAATACCTTAAACCAGATATCCCAGGTAGCCATCTTCTCCGCCTTGGACTTGCTTGGAGCAAAAGGATTCAGCTTACGAAAATATAATAGCACCACCGCCAGGATTGCTCCCAACTGGATGACCACACGAAACATCTCCATGAACTCATCCGTCTGCTTCAACCGTATCAGCTCCTCCACCAAAATCATATGTCCGGTGCTGCTGATTGGAAGCCATTCTGTAATTCCTTCAATAATTCCTAAAACAATTACCTTTAATATCTCGATCAACATATTCTCTTACCCACGCCTTTCCCATTATTTTGCCATTGTTATTTTGTCATTGTTATCCCCATATAGTAATATATATGTCCAACAACTTCATTATAACAGCTTTTTGATCCAATCACCATTAATATTTAACGGTAAGACATCTCAACTATCTTCAATAAAATCCACACACCTAAAAGGGAGGTGTCTTGCGACACCTCCCTCCAGAGTGCTAAAGTTCAAACACCTCTATACTTTTGATCAAAACAACCATCCCCTTTCCATATGAAATTGACCGGTCACTTGTATTATCCCACATTCTTTTGTAAATGCATAGGAATAGAACGATTATATTGATTTTTTCCCATATACAATTTTCTTAATCGTATCCTCACCCAGGTGAAACCGGTCTGCCAGGGTTTCGATTGTCTCCCCCTGTTCAAACAAATTCATGATCTTTCTGTTTCTTCTGTCAATTGCCTCTCGGGCACCGCTGACATAGCCCCAGCCTGCTTTACTGCTCTTCTTGGGAATATAGACGAGACTACCCTCGATATATTCCTGAATCTCCTTCAACAGGCGGGCCGGCAATACATCTGCACCTTTCTTGTAATTCAAATAACAATCCCTCCATAAATCCAATGTTATTCTTACTTCTACCGTCTAAGCTTTTCATGTAAAGCCCACCTCCTTAAAATTTGATAGATACAGTATAACATAACTCTGATGAGATTACCATTCCCTTCACTTTTTCTTCTTCCAAAAGATATGAATGATAAGTCCTGTAACAAATACTACCGCCGCCACCAATAGAATCAGAAGTATGGCCTCCCGGCTTATTTTAGCATCCGGGCTGTCTGCCGGAAGCTCTTTGGCCGGAGGAATAATAGTTACCTCCTGTCCATCCCCGAATGCCGGTATCTCGGTATTGGTCGGATCACTCAGACAAATCCAGCCGCGGTGGGCAAAATAGTAACCCACATATCCCCAAAGACGCCCCTCGGAATCCTCATAGGTGCGGGAAAATTCCGGCTTCTCCTGCTGTACTTCCATCCAGCCTTCCGGGCTGCCTGAACCGGGGTATTCATAAAATACCAGTGGTTCCTTCTCCGGAACATAGTCGTCAAATTCCCCTTGATAATCCTGCAATTCATCTTCATGCTCATCACAAAAAGAGATATTATCATAGATGACGGTTAGCTCCTCCATCGGTATCCATCCTGTTTTTTGGTCAAATTCCGCCACACCCCATTCCATCCCTTTCTTATCGATATAGGAAAAAGATATGTAAAACTCTGTTCCATTCTCCTTGCGCTCCACTATTTCAGCGGATAAGGGATCCTTTTGAATAGTGATATACCCAACTTGTCCGTTGGCCAGATAGCTTCTTTCCACCCTCTCACATTCTGAATAATGCTTCAAGAAGAAATCGTCATTAGGCGTCCAGATGACATCAGCCCTTGCTGTCCTCCACGAAAGGCAAACCATTAGAAAGCATAGAAGCATACCCAAACCCCTGAATATAGTTCTTTTCATTTTCACATTCCCCCTTATTCTATCGCCGCAGCCGCGATACATCTTCCCTGTTCTGCACAAACTCAAATATGTGCTCCACATCAGCTGAAATCTATCTGTTCAATATATGACCGATCAATATATACCCGGTCTATATATCACCCTGCCAGCCAGTTAATAATACGTCCGGTACAATAAGAAAACAGATTTGCTCCAATCGCAAAAAGCATCGGTTTCCGGTAGGTATTGCCATGATTTCTAAAATAATATCCTTCCGTTAACACAGCTGTGACCTCCAGCAGTATAATTATCACCAACGGATTGATATCAGTATAATAAGTAACAAGATAATGGGTCAGCACAACAAAGGGATTGGTCAGCAGGTTAACAAGAACCAATAACAGGATATCCTTCTTATCCCGAATTCCCCAAAGGAATGCAAAGCACAGCTCTAAAACGACTGTGAACAACAGGGACACTCCCATCGGCCAAAGCACCCATAACCCCATCATACCACCGTCCTTCGAAGCCCGTACAGCAACAGCACCATGGACAGAACCGAAACAGCGCAAAAGCCTGCCGTATTAGATAACAAATGCGGCAGTTTCAGATAGGAAGGCACAAACCCAAGAAACAATCCGAAGGTCAATAATCCAAAGGAAAATCCCTTCGCTCCCGCCAGGATTCGTCCTACCGCCCAAAGTGTCAGCGGCATCGTCATATTAAAGAAGAACACCGCCGCTATCCCCATGGCGGGAAATCCCGCAAACAAAAAGCATGCTGCTGCCGCTGCAAGGGACAATATACTTGCCCTCCTCACTCCAATCAACAGTGCCAGTATCCCCCCTCCGGCCTTCCCCAGCACCACCGCACCAGTGTAAACGGCAGCCCAGAAGGCGCTGCTCCTCCAGCTATAATCCGAGTTCATTCCAACGTAGGATCTCAATACAACTATCAAAAACAAGCTTCCGATTGCCGCAAGCGTATCAAAGGATTCGATGCCCTGAAACGACAACGATACATTTGCCGAATGAAATCCTCTTGCCCCTCCATATTGTGCTGCGAGAATCCATAGCATTACCAAAATTAAAGCTCCTGCAACCAGCAAAAGAGGCACTTCCCCCTTTTTCCCGAGCAATGTTCCAAGATAAATCCCAAAGGCACCGGGCGATACAAACAGTCCCAGAAGCACCGGCTTCCTTTCGCTGACATTCAGCACGTCAATGCCTCCGCCCACATGAAACAGACCGTTCCCAAGTCCGGCAATGACAGCCGTCAAAATTGCATAATTACCGAACATATATGCCAGGGCTACCAGACCGCAGCCCAGCGCAGCACAGCAGGAATTACGGTTAATCCGGTCCGCCAAAAGTCCCGCAGGCATCTGGAGCGCAAAGGCGCAAAAATTGTAAAGCAGAAGGCTGGTGTACCAATGCGGTTCATTCCATACCATCTGATACATGAGCAGAGCACACGCAAAATCCACGACAAAATGTGCCGCTATGTAAGATGTCAACAATGCATAATTTTTGCCCAATCCTTCTCCCCCCGCCTGTTCTAATTTCCTTGTCCATATTTTAACATTTTCTCTCTGCTAATACAATGGCTTGCGAAACATCGCTCTATAATTATGTTACTCCAATATTCCTATTACAGATTAGTAATAATCAGGGATAGTCCTGATAAAATAAGCATAACCGTTACTCCTGTCTTAATCTTCTTCTCATCCAGCACCCTGGATAGACCCATACCCGCCAGTAATCCCAGAAGCATAAACGGCATCAGCAGCAGCGCACGCTTGCATACCTGCGCCGTCAGTATCCCGGTAATGCTGTACAGGATGATACGAAAGGTGTTTTCCGCCAAAAGAACGATACATAAATTTCCCCGGAATACCTTGCTGTTATCCGTTGTCCGCCCCACATATGCGGCAAGCAGGGCACCGATACCGAACAATCCGCAGAGCACCCCCGACAGCAGACCAATAAACAGCATTACAACAGAGGAATGCTTCTTCTTTCCGCCCTGTCTTTCTCTGAAAAACAGCTCTATGCCGATCCCTGCTACCACAAAACCAAATATTATTTTGATTACCGTTACATCACCGAATTTTAAAAACAGGGCTCCCGGGATACTCCCTGCCATCACCAGGCAGACAAGAGGGAGCCAGATTCTCCAATCCAACGATTTTCTTTCCTTCCATGACACAATAATATTGGAGGGATAGCCCACCAGAAGCTCGACTGGGGTGATGCTGATATTGCTGGTCCCAAAGCTTAACATCGTACTCAGCACCAGGGTATTGGCGAAGCCGCACAGACCTTTGATAATATAGGCACAGATAACCGCAAAGCCCGTCCATAATTCCATTATTTCATTCCTCTCTCTTTAAAATGATGCAGATTCAAGTAACGATATTCTGATCTCATATTTCACAACCCTCTTACCTCATTCATTAAATATATGTTGTTCTTATTATAAAATCAAGATCGTATTTCACAGCTTCCTCACCAGGTGAATTAAAAAAAGCACCCAGGTTTTTGAATTCCTGTGTGCTTTTTTGCTCGCTCCCAGCATATTTAACAGCACTTTTTTACTATTTTTCATCTGTTGATCGATAGAAATTGGTTTCGCCGGGCTTTTCCTGGAACGCATCAAGTTTCGGTACAATTTCCTTGAAATGATCCGCTGCCATATGCTTATCCAAGGCCTCCTGGCTTTCCCATTCTTCAATAAATGTAAGGATTTGCGGATTTTTCAGATCCTGGAAAAGGCCATATTCAATGCAGCCTGCATCCAATTCTCTTGTTTTTTTAACCAGCTCTCTCACCAATTCAATAAAGTTATCGATTTGATCCTGTTTGATATACTGTTTTACTACGATTTTAATCATTTTACAAATCATTCCTTTCGATGTGTTTTGTAATGAATCTTAAATTCTGCCGGTACTTGGCACCCATATATCATACAACCTGAACAGGGCTTTATGTCAATAGTTTTTTCCATATTCCATACTCCATACTCAATTTTCTTTTATTATTTTTTAGTTTTTCCTTGCTGCTCCTGTTTCTGCTTCACCTCCCGGTAAGAATCATAATTACCGTCATAGCTGCGCAGGGCATTGTTCTCGATTGCAATCACTCTTTCCGCCACCTTATTGATAAAATAGCGGTCATGGGATATGAAAAAAAGCGTTCCCTTAAAGCCTTCCAAAGCCGTCTCAATGGTTTCTATGGACTCCGTGTCCAGGTGGTTGGTCGGCTCATCCATGATCAAAAGATTAATATCCTCATACAAAAGCCTGGCGAGCTTCAGGCGGATTCGTTCCCCGCCGGACAGATGCCGTATCTTCTTATATACGGTGCTTCCATAGAACATAAACTTTGCCAGATATTCTCTCGCCTTCCCCTCCAGGATATAGATGTCCTCCCGGAAACAGTCCAGCACGGTGAGCTCTTCATTTAAAAAGGTCAGCTTCTGCGGCAGATATGCCGCCCGTACATTTGCACCCAGCTCAACCGTTCCCGTATCCGCCGCTTCCTCCCCCAACAGCATTCGAAGGAAAGTCGTCTTGCCGCTGCCGTTGGCTCCAACCAGGGCCACGCTTTCTCCATAGTTCAGCTGCATTCCGGCATTTTGGAAAATTCGCTTATCCTCATAGCTTTTGCATAAATCAACCGCCTTGATCACTGTATTGCCCGAGCGTTCCGCTACCCGCAGATCCAGCCTCATATTGCGTTTTTCAAAAACCGGCTTATCTATTTTATCCAGCTTCTCCAGTTTAATCTGGATGCTGGCAGCCCGCTTAAAGAATTTATTATTATCCGCTCTCATTGCCCAGTCCCGAAGCTCCTTGACCGAGCCCTCCATCTCTTTTATCTGCTTTTGCTGGTCCCGGTAATGGTCATATTGGACCCGAAGCTGTTCCTCCTTCTTCCGGGCATACTCCGAATAATTACCCCGATAGGTACGGCACTCCTTATCTTCTATTTCAATGATCTTTGTAACCACATGGTCCAGAAAATACCGGTCATGGGATACGATCAGCACCATGCCCTTATAGCTTTTCAGATATTCTTCCAGCCATTCCACAGCATCCAGATCCAGATGATTGGTAGGCTCATCCAAAAGCAGAATCTCCGGATTGTCAATGAGCAGCTTCCCCAGGACAACCGTGGTTTTCTCCCCTCCACTGAGCAGTTGGAACTCCTTTTGCAGAAAACTGTCCTCAAACCTAAGCCCTCTACATATTTTGCTTAATTTTTCATCAACCTCATAGCCGCCCTTAACCTCGTAGACCTGTGTCAGCTCACTGTATTTTTGGAGTATCCGCTTAAGCTCCTCCCCCTCCAGATACTGCATGGCCTCTTCATGGCTTCTTAACTCCTTCTCAAGCTCCAGTACCTCGGAAAATGCGGATCGCAGCACCTCTAATACCGTCATTCCCTCCGGATAATCCGGCAGCTGCTCCAGATAAGCGCTGGAGGCTTCCCTGGATTTTATGACAAAGCCTTCATCATAGCCCGGGCTTGTCGCTCCCGGATAGCCCACACAATAATGAAAGGGCAGCACTCCGGCAATCAATTTTAATAGGGTACTTTTGCCGCTGCCATTTTCTCCGATCATTCCAACCTTCTCCCCTTCGCTTACCAAGAAAGTAATATCCTTTAATATCAGGGTCCCTTCCATATATTTTTTTACCCCGTTTAATCTCAACTCCAACATAATATTTCCTCCACTTATTCATATCTTTCATTTGATCTGTCTTTCATTTGTTTTATCCTTTATTTGTTCATATCTTTCATTTGTTCATATCTTTCACTTGTTCATTTTCCTCGCTTGTTCATATTCCTCATTCGTTCCTATCTCTCATTTGTTCACATTATATTGGCAGCCCTTTTTCATAAAGGAGGACAGAAAAAAAGACCCTAAGAAGATTCTTCTTACAGTCTATTTGATACATACCCTTGAATGCGCCAGACAGGATAATTCGGCCGTTCCCAATTTATCCGTGAGCCGCCTGCAGCTTCAAGTATGCAGGTATATTAACATAGTATTGTAAGCTCTTCTAACTGCCTCCTTCCATATCCGGTCTCCAACATCAGCATCTAAAAAAGAGAAAAAAGGAAGCAGCCAAAGCGGCCTGTTTTTTCACCGACGTAATTTATGAAGCAATATGGAATGATAATTAATTTGACATTAATATTGGCAATTAGCAGGCGTCATAAATTTTCCTTCTCCTTCCCTGTCCGTAAAACAACCGAACCAGATCTGTTCAGCTATTGACTAAACAGATTATAGCCAATGCTTCTGACAATAAGATACTATAAATCTTCCACAAAAAATACCTCAAACACTTTTCACAAAAATGTTTGAGGTCAGAAATTAATCTTCAAAATAACCCAATTCTATTTTATTGTAAAACTTGCCAATGCCTCTCTCTTTTCCTTCATAGCGGCTCCCGCTCACCATCAGACGAATGTTCCCTTCCCGCTCCATAACCGGATAATATAACGGCGGAACACACCTCTGTCCTGAAAATAACATCTCAGCCATAATTTTTTGCCCGGTACGGTGCGAAAGCTGCAGGAAAGGGGACAGGCTTCGTTATAATGGTGTAACCGTTATATTCTTCCTCTACCACATCACATATCGGGCGAAATACGGTCCTTCCCGTTTTGAATACAGTTTCAAATTCATTGGGCTTTCCTGCGGGAACCAGCGAGTTCAGCAGCACCTGCCTTGTGCCATCAAACTCCGCAAAGCCCTCAGTGCATGCCACCAGCAGGTGCGAGCCGTAGAATACGGAGATGTACTCCGGCCGGTCTTCCATGCGGCTTCCATATAGGTGGTACGGAAAATCCGCCTCAATTCTGTCCGAATCCTTCCACTCTCTTTCAATACATGCAAAGGTGCCCGCCGTGATAGAAACCGCCTCACCATTGATTCTCAGAGTTGCGGTATGATCCGCCCATTCATGGATTCGCACAAAAGCAACCGGTAGTCGGTAATGTAAAAAGCCTTCGCCGCTCTATGTTCCATCCCGTTCCTCCTTATCTTCCCATGATATAAGGGATTTCATTTTCAAAGCCGATCTCCACCTGGGAGAGATACCAGGATTTCCCGTAATCCTTATTCCCTTGAAAGAATAAATAAACTCTTCCATCCTCATCCTCGAACACATAGGGATGACCTGATTCGGAGGAATTCCAGCTTCCCGGCGCTCCGCATCTCAGGAAGGGCTCCTCCGACAATCTCCGGAAATGAATCCCGTCCTCGCTCACCGCGACCCCTATCTGCTGCGGGCAATTATTATAAGCCCCGGCATAAAACATATAAACCTTTCCAAACCTGATAAGCGTAGCTGCCGCTTCAATGCATTCCTGCTCCCATTCCAGCTCCGGCTTCAAAATAGAAGCGTCACAGGCCTGTTCCCAGCTGTCCCTCTCGAACCTTCCATCCAGAGGACACCGGCAGACGCCCTGCATCTGTACACGACCCTCCGGGTCCCTGGTCGCATAATAAAGGAACAGCTCACCATGAAAGATGCAGACATCCGCATCAATGGCCCGTCCATTATTCCATGCGCCTTCCGCCTTTATGATGGGATTGGTCCGGTTTCGCACAAAATTTATCCCGTCATCAGAATATGCGTGACAAATGGCATCTTTCTCAAATCTTCCGTAGGTCTGATAAAACAGATGGACCCTTCCCCCATATACCAAGGCTCCCGGAGCGCAGATGCCGGTGGTCTCCAGCTCTCCTTCCTGCGCCAGGTCGGCCACCTTTTCCCAGTTCTCCAGATCCTCGCTCCTGGCAATTCCAATTCCCCAGCCCGAAGCCGGATCATCCTCCCTTGGATTCAGAGAGTAGTACATATAATATTTTCCCTTAAAACGAATCACCGCCGGATCCTTGGCGATGTTCCTTCCCCGGGAGCAATCCGTAAACATCATCATATTCTGTTGCCTTCTTCCTGTAAAAAATATTGTTTTAAAAAAGAGGAGACGCACGTTGGCATCTCCTCCGTTTTCATGCGGTCAGAGCAGTTTTCCTGCCATTATATCTCCGGCCTTGCAAACCTGTCCACAAGCTTGCGGCAGGTTCCCTTGGCCTTCCTTATACCAATGTGGTCAAATACAGCGTTTATTTATGCTCCGCTGCGTAAATTTCGTTTGCTTCCTTGGTCAGCTGTTCTCCTCCGTTGGCATACCACTGCTTCACCATTTCGTCGAAATAATCCAGTGGCTTCTCTCCGATGATAATGGAGGTATAACCGGTATTCAGAATCTTGGTCAGCTCGGAGCCATATTTTGCATTGGATTCCGGAGTTTTGAAGATAACGCTGATGTAGCTGTCCTTCTTATCGGCAAATTCCTTATCAGCCCAGGCAAACTGCTGCGCATATGCCACTTCCTGATATTCCATATTTCCGCCTTCCTCGAGGAAAGCAAAGGTGTTGGCCGCGCCCTTGGCACTCAGGAAAGGATTCAGGGAATCTGCTGTTTTAGCCTCTCCGATTGCGGCATAAGCCTTCTTGCCCATAAAGTCAACAATGCTGGAATATTTACCAAGGGTACCTCTGTTAACCTCTACAGATTTTTCCACCGTACTGCAATTCATGTCATCAATGATTTCCAACAGACGGCCAAACCGCTTTTCATCCTTTACCAAATTAACGGAAAAAGTGGTTCTCAGCTTACGAAAATCTCCCTGATCTGTTCCTTTAAAGCCCTCGGGGCCTTCCGGTGCATATCCCATAGCATAAGTGCCTGTATTGCCGGAGTTTTTCCACTGTGCGGTCATTTCACCAATAGCAGTTCCATTTTCTTCTACTGTCATATCAGGGAGCCAGTGATAGAAGGATCCCATGTTGGTATATCCAATCTGGTTATTCAAAAACTTGTGGGTGATAGCCCAGTATCCGCCCTGATTTTCTCCGGTTACAAACTCCGGATCAAGCACTCCATCCTTATACCATTTGTTTAACAACGCCAATGCCTGCTTCATTTCAGGCTTCACATCACCGTATACCACGCTGCCGTCCTCTGCCAGCAGCCATTTTCCGCGGTAGCTGCCAAAGGCGCCATAAATGGTGCGGATACCTGTCTCGGATAAGCCATAAGTATCGTTCTTGCCGTTTTTGTCGGGATCTTCTTTTGCAAATTTGTAGAACGCATTTTCAAACTCTTCCAGAGTTCTCGGAATTTCTGTAATTCCCACATTCTCAAGCCAGTCCGTTCTCCAGATGACAGGGCTTGCAACCGTGTCATATTTGCGGAAGCATGGAATGCTGTACATCAGCTCGCCGTCAAATTTTGAGATCTGCCATGCGGAAGGATCGGTTTCATCAATAAACTTAGAGAGGTTCGGTGCATGCTCGCGGAAGAATTCTTCCGTCCAGCCTCCGATAATCCCTTCCTGATAATACTTGTTCTGATCGATCATCTGAAATACATCAGGAATATCGTTGGAGGCGATCATCAGGTTGATCTGATCTCCTGCTTGAGCAGTTTCTACATAAACAAGCTCAAAATCAGCGTTATACTCTTCTTCCCAGCGGGTAACCATTTCCGGCTCCTCATCCCAGGGTCCGAAGTTATGCATTACCATGCGGTAGGAAAAATGTTCCGGAGCCTCTTCCCCGCTGGGAGCTTCTGTCGTTCCCGGCTTTGTTTCGCCTGCAGGTGCTTTCGTTGCCTGGTCCGTTGTTCCCGGCTTGCTGCTCTGGCAGCCTGTCAAAAGCCCGGTGACCATAATCGCTGCCAGCATCAGGCAGCTCACTTTCTTGAATAATTTCATAAAAAATCCTCCTTCTATTCTCAGTGCTCTTTGCACATGAATACTGTCTGAACTACCCCTTCAGGGATCCGACGATAACACCCTTCACAAAATATTTTTGTACAAAGGGATAGACACACATGATCGGGAGCATGCACACAAAGGTGGTGGCCGCCTTCAAAGTATCCGGCGTTACATGATTGGTATCCGTACTGCTCATATCCATCATCTGCTGTGTGCCCTCCATCAAAATTCTTCGAAGGACCACCTGCAGCGGAAGCTTATTGGCATTTCTGATATAAATCGTCGCATCGAACCAGGCATTCCAGTGACCGACCAGAACCCATAGGGCGACGGTGGCCAGAACCGCCTTAGAGATCGGCAGGATGATGCTGAAGAAGATTCGGAAGCTTCCGGCCCCATCGATTTTGGCTGACTCCTCCAAGCCATCCGGAACTGCCATGAAGAAATTTCTCATGATAATCAGATTGTAGGAGCTGATCAATCCCGGCAGGATTAGGACAAGGCGGTTATCGATGAGGTGCAGGTTTACCATCCATAAATAACTGGGAATCATACCACCGGAGAAAAACATCGGGATCAATACCACTGTGGTCCAGAAATTCCGGTTGGGCAGACTTTTTTTAGAAAGAACATAGGCTCCCATCGCCGTCAAAATAACGCTGAGGGATGTTCCGAAGATTGCCCGGATCAGAGTCTCCCGGTAACCGGTCCAAATATAGCGGACCGCCAGCACATATTCATAATTAAAGGAAGAAAACTTTTTAGGCCACATCTGCAGGGCATCCACAATTCCTGCGTCCGGCGCGCTGATGGACTGCACAAACAGATTCCAGAAGGGGAACAGGATGGTCAGAGAGAAAAGTCCCAGCAGCAGGTAATTAAACCAGTCAAAAAGCACTTCACCCCTGCTGTATTTGATTTTATTTTTCTGTTTTATCGTTCTCATGTTCTCCCCCTTTCTACCACAGAGAATTCTCACCCAGCTTCCGGGCTATTTTATTGGTTGTAAGCACAAAACCGAGGCCGATCACATTCTTGAACAGGTTGACCGCGGTGGAATAGCTATACTGCATGCCCTCCAGACCCCGGCGGTAAACATAGGTATCGATGATATCACCCACCTGATAGACCGCCTCATTATACATATTCATGATTTGATCAAAGCCGGCGTTCAGTATGCCGCCCGTACTCAAAATCAATGTGATGGTAATGGTCGGTGCCAGGCACGGCAGTGTCACATATAAGATACGCTTCATCCGGCCCGCTCCGTCTAACATCGCCGCTTCATAAAGCTGCGGGTCAATTCCCGCGATGGCAGCCAGATAAATTACGGTTCCCCAGCCGACGCTCTGCCAGATTCCCGTCACGATAATCGTAAAGACAAACCATTTCGGATCACCGAGAAAATAAATCGGGCCGATCCCCAGCTTTCCCAGCAAGGCATTCAGTGCCCCGGTGGAAGGGGAAAGAAGCTGCTGAAACACTCCCGCTAAAATAACCCAGGATAGAAAGTGGGGCAGATAGCTGATGGTCTGGACTACCTTCTTATATTTCACATGCCGGATTTCATTCAGCAGCAACGCCAGCAAAATCGGCGCCGGGAATCCCGCCAGCAGACGCAATATGCTGATCCACAGCGTATTTCCTAGAATTTCGTAAAAGCTGGGAGTGGAAAACAGCTCCCTGAAATTCTCAAGACCTACCCAGGGGCTTTCCCAAATCCCCCTCATCAGTTTAAAATCTTTGAAAGCGATAATAATCCCGCCCATGGGGATATAACAGAACATAATATAGAACAGCAATACCGGAAGGAACATAAGAAACAGATCACCATGTTTGCGGTATTGACGAAATAATGAACTGCCCTTATCCCTCTGCTTTCTGAATTTATTCCCAGCCATCCTTTTTTTCCTCCCTCTTGCGCCTTAAATTTGAATATACAATATTTCTATAAAACTCTAAAAGATATTTAAACGTTTAACTTTTGCTTTAAAAAAATATGGAGTTTTATGTATTCTCCTCTTAATTAAATCATTTATTTATCTTATGTAATTGCCAAGCCATGTTTTATTAAACTGGATTCCTGTGATTTATGGCAATTTTATTAAGCTTTTTTGTTTTGGTGCTTTTTTAATTGCTAATTTTTAAACGTTTATCTATTTGGATGTTAACATGTTTTATCGTAACTGTCAATATATCTTCTGAAAAATTCATAAAATTATTTATATTGTACAAATAAAGTCCTCTTCTATTACTTTAATTTACATTTCCAATGCAGCTTTCTGTTTTTTCTTGTGTAAAACGTTTTAATATGATAAAATATATGATGCAAGAAAGCCATAATGCAAAAACACACCACGGCTAGAGTAAAAATGCTTATTCAAGCCAAATAATGATAGGTGCGTCAGCAGCGCACGGATAGGTACTCCTATGGTTACGATTCATGAGGTTGCCGCATTGGCAGGTGTCTCCATCGCCACTGTGTCCAATGTCATCAACAAAACAAAAAAAGTTGCTCCTTCCACAGAGGCAAAAGTAAGAGCAGCTCTGCAGGAGCTCAACTATGTTCCTAATATCATGGCAAAGAGCCTGAAGACCAACACTTACAATTCAATTGGCGTTATTGCAGAGGATATTTCCTCCTTCAGCACTCCGTCAATTATTGATGCGGTTTGTGAATTTTTTGATTCGCACGGATATATGGTGAATTTATGCAACCTCCGCACCTACAGCCACTCCGAATACGATACCGCACTTTTACAGTCCAGTCTCAATGCACTGGAAGCCTCCAGAGTCTGCGGCATTCTTTATATAGGTGCCAACAGCAGCAACGTTGCGCATATCCGCTCTCTGATCAATCTTCCGGTAGTCTTCGCTTACAGCACTGCAACTGCAGATGATTTTACCGTCAACTATGATGATTTTAATGCAGCCAGGATGGCGGCCCATCTGCTAATCTCCCATGGGCATAAGCGTATCGCTATTATTACCGGCAGCCTGGAGCAGGAGTTCGTCCATCAGCGTATGATGGGCTTTCGCTCTGCCATGGTAGAGGCGGAGCTGCCGCTGCTCCCGGGGTTTGTTCTGCCCGCTGACTGGAGCTATGACACTGCCTATGAGCAGGCCTGCAGGCTCCTTACCTTGGACCAGCGCCCCACAGCCATATTTGCCATGAATGACCCGATGGCCTGTGCCGTGATCGCCGCAGCCAGAAAATATAATCTCCAGGTCCCCAGGGAGCTGTCCCTGATTGGCTTTGATAACCGCAGCTGCTCCGCATACAGCATTCCAGCCATCACAACATTGAATATTCCTCTTTTCGATATCGGCAATGCAGCGGCCAAATCATTGATGGACCTACTGGCAGGCAATGAAATTCCTCAGAATCAGCTGCTGCAGTGTAATCTGATTGAGAGAGATTCGGTTGCCGAAGCACCGGAGCTTTTCTTCGAAGAGAGGGAATAGCGTTTCTGATTATTTAAGGAAAAAATATGCCTCAAACACTTTTTAAAATGTTTAAGGCATATTTTTGGTCATAGTACGATAATCCCTATGTTACAGTTCGGCCCGGAGTTTCCGGGAGTCGAACTGTACCTCTTATTCCTCTCCAGCAAGGATTGCTTTAATCCGGTGGATCAGCATTGCGATTGCAACATCATTCATTCCACCCCTCGGAATAATAATATCGGCGTATTTTTTATACGGTTCCACGAAAAGCTCATGCATGGGCTTAACAGTATTAGTATATTGGCTGATCACCGATTCCAGGCTTCTTCCGCGCTCGTTTACATCTCTTATGATACGCCGGATTAACCTCTCGTCCGCATCCGTGTCGACAAACACCTTAATATCCATCAAATCACGCAGCTGTGCATTCTCATAGATCATAAAGCCTTCCACAATAATTACCTTCGCCGGATTCACGCGGACCGTTTCCGCCAGACGGTTATGCACTACATAAGAATACACGGGACGGTTGATGGGCTCGCACCTCTTCAGCTTTTTGATATCATCAATAAACCGCTGGGTGTCGAAGGCATTGGGGTGATCGTAATTTAGTTTCACCCTTTCCTCCAGGGGCAACTCATCGTGGGGAAGATAATAAAAATCATGGCTCAGCAGCTCAACACTATCCCTAAAGGCTTCCTTGATTCGATTCGCAACTGTAGTTTTCCCGGAAGCCGAACCTCCTGAAACACCGATCACAACAACATTTTCCATATGAAAGTCTTAGTCCTTTCTCACATTCATTCTTCTACTGTATTTTTCTCTTCTTTTGGGCAATTTATTTTATCATAGCATGAACATAAATCGTGTTCATGCTCTCTGGCTCCGTTCGCATGCTCGCAAGCAAGCTTGCAGCATGTTCGCTACGCCTTTATCATATCACAGACCAATATTCTTGTCTAATAGCTTTTATGCCCGAGATGCCCTCCTATGTATTTTCACGAAAATATCTGGCCCAGATCATATCCGCAGTCCTTGCCGCCAGCGCCTGGGTCGTCAGTGTCGGATTCGGCCCTCCGATCCCGTTATAAAGTACGCTGTTATCCGCAATATACAACCTTTTAACCTGATAAGCTTCACACTCCTCATTTACAACAAAGCCCATGCGCATAGTGCTCATAATATGGATAAATACTTCCGGTCTCCAATTGGGGCGGATAATCGTTCTGGCTCCCGCCGCCCGCAATATCCCGGCTGCATACGCGGCAAGCTCTTCCCTCTTAGCCGCATCCCTCTCATTGGGCTGATAGCGTATCACAGGGATAGGTCCATGTTCATCCTGCTGTACCGGATCCAATACTACTTCATTACGCTGATCCACTTCATCATCCGCAAAGATTAATACACTCAGGGAACGATCGTACTCCCGCATGAATTCCTTTAATTGCTCTCCTGCTACCATTCCTTCCACATCCCAGACGGCTTCCGGACCGGAAGTATTTAAAACCGAATACCCGCTGCCGCTGTTGCCGTAGGAAAGCGTGGCATAGATGCCCGGACTCATACCATAGGTGATGATGGAACCAAGTCCCGGATACTCCGCTCTTGCGGCTGAATTCTGCCCTGTGTAAGGCTTAATATCCGGCACTCCGAGAATGCTCATCAGGACTTCTTCCTCAAAAATTCCGGTCACGGTATCAAACCAATGATTCGTAAGCCCCTTCCCTACCCATTCATTCTCAGGAAGCCCTGAATTCAGCCATAACCTGGGAGTTTCCACTCCTCCGGCCGCCATAACGATCACCGGGGCGTGAAGCTCTATCCTCTCCCCTGTCCAGGTATCCCTGTAAATTACTCCAATCGCCCGAAGACCCTCTCCTTCTTCCTCCCTTGTGAGAATCTGAACTACAAAAGCGTTGGGTCTCACCTCTACATTACCAGTTGCCAGGGCTCTCGGAATATAGCTTACCAGGGTAGACCGTTTTGCCACCGCCTCCACCACCGGTCCTGTATGGCATCCGTTTACGCAATGACCTCTCAGCGTACAGCCAACGGATTGGTTATTTTGAAGATCAAAATTCGGATCATTGAGCATGGGATTCACTCCCAGAATTGCATTTACCTGCTGCCGGTAGCAGGGTTCGGTAATGTCCGATCCCTCATAGTACGGCAGACCTGTCTGCTTTGCCCCATAGTAGAACAGCTCCTCCTTCGGGGAGATACCCGCAGTATGGACCGGGAGCTGAGCCTCCACCCTTTCATAATACGGAACCAGCTCCGCATAAGAGATGGGCCATTGATTGTCGATGGCCTGAGGAAACGCACGGGGTGAATTGGCGAAGTAATGCTGTGTCGTCCCTCCGACTCCGCTGATCTGCCAAAAGGTTCCTCCCGATCGATTCCAGGGCGGTAGATTTCGGTCTGCCGGGCCCCAGCGGAACTTACCTGTCATCAGGTCATTCATGTCCTCCTCCAGATCGGTAAAACTTTGCTTCAAAAGCTCAATACTAAGATCTTCGTAGTTGGAGCTGCTGACTGCTCCTCTCTCCGAATTAGGCTTGGGCCAATTAAGGTTTCCATACCAGGGCCCTGCTTCCAGAACCAAGACCCTGACTCCTTTCTCACCCAGCTCTTTGGCTACTACCGCCCCTCCTCCTCCGGCACCGATTACGATTACATCCGCATCATAATTTTCATTCATTAAAATCCCCCTTTACCGCAACCCTGTAAAATTGAGATGTGAGAGCAAGGTAAAATTCAGGCAAACCGGAAAGGCCGGGATACCCGATATCCAAGAGAAGGACCAGGATATTCAATCTGCATCCAGCTTACCGGCTTAAACTCCAATACCCGCTCCTCGGGAGGTCTCAACCGGGTGCTGCCATAGCCGGACCATTCTGAATAATATCCCATCAGCGTGAAGTGGAACAGTGCAACCACGATCACCGGTATCAGTCCCGGATCTGCCTGAAAGACAGCCGGCAGCACATCCGGATCCACCATCTGCCGCCCCAGCATATCAATGGCCATCAGACGCTCCAGAGGAGACAGGGCGGCAAAATTCTCCTCTCCGGCAAATCCCTGCTCCTGTCTCAGCCGGGTCGCCGCCGCATTCAAAAGCCCGGCGGTTGGCTCCGCCATGGGAATCGGATACCGATCCAATTCATAAATGAGGAATTGCTCCACCTGTAAATCAATGGCTCCGTAATATTGAATCCTGCCATATTCCTCCGCCAGCCTCGGCGTCCGGGGGATTATTGCATCCACGTATGCCTGAAAGGTATTCTGTATGTAAAAGCTCTCCATCAACATACACCTGCTCATAATAACCTTCTTACTATTAATATGATTCATCCGGAGGATATATCAACAAAATTGCATAAAAGATAATGTTGCAGCTCCGTCCATGGTCCCTGGCTGTAAATATACTTGACATTTTTCGTAATTATGATATGATTAACAAAATTAAATATAAAAAGCTGTGATAAGAAATAGTAAGCATTTTTGAATTTTCAGAGAGAAGGCGGTTGCTGCGAGCCTTTATTTCCGGAATGCCCAACCCCTCTTGGAGCTGTGCGCCGAAATAGCAGTAAGCGGCACCGGGTTCTCCCGTCATAGAGAAAGAGTATCGGATGTTTTATCTTGTACTTGAGAGTGCGGAGCTTTATCCGAATTTAGGTGGTACCGCGGACTTGTATCAGTTCGCCCTAAGCAAGTTTTTTTGTTTAGGGCTTTTTTGTATTCAAAAATAAAGGAGGCAGCCATATGAAACTGGCAAATTTAGTCGGAGAACGTTTTAAGGAAAGGCCGTCAGACTGTGTTATAGACAGTCATGCCCTTATGGTACGGGGAGCTTATATCAAATATGTCGCAAACGGTATCTACTCCTCTTTCACTCCCATAAAGAGAATCACGAGGAAAATCGAGCAAATTATTCGGGAAGAGATGGATAAGATTGACGGGCAGGAGGTAGCCTTCCCCGTTGTACTGCCGGCAAGCCTCTGGGAGGAATCAGGAAGATATGAGAGCGTCGGCAGCGAGCTCCTGCGCTTTAGTGACAGAAATAACAGCAAATATGTTCTGGGCATGACGCACGAAGAAGCTGCTGTCCATCTTGTCCGCGAATACGCCCAAGGCTATTCCAAATATCCGTTTATGATCTATCAGATTCAAACTAAGTTCCGTGACGAAGCCCGTCCAAGAGGCGGCCTTATCCGGGTTCGTGAATTTACAATGAAGGACGCCTATTCGTTCCATACCTCCCAGGAGGATTTAGAAGACTATTATCAAAAATGTCACCAGGCCTACGAAAGAATCTTTGCCCGGGCAGGATTACCTGAAGTGATTTCCGTCGCCTCCGACTCAGGAATGATGGGAGGAAATCTCTCCCACGAATTCATGCTTTTATCTCCGGTCGGTGAAGATTCCATCGTCACATGCAAATGCTGCGGATATAAAGCCAATATGGAAGCCGCTGCAAGCCTTGTAAACAACACAAGGGATGAGGTATCCCAACCCCTGACCCTTGTCCATACTCCAAACGCCCATACGATAGAAGAGGTTTGCGCCTTTTTGAATACCTCCCCGAATCAGACCTGCAAGGCGGTTGTGTACCAAAAGGAAACCGATCACCGTTTTGTTGTCTTGTTCCTCCGGGGAGATTACGAAGTAAATGAGGCCAAGCTCAAGAACCTTCTGGGATGCGACATTTACCCCGCCGAGATAGAAGAAGGCTCCGGCCTGACCGCAGGATTTATCGGAGCATATCATCTAAATGCCGATTGCGAGATTCTCTTTGACCAATCTCTCGAAAATACCAATAACCTCGTTTGCGGAGGAAACAAAGCGGATTATCATTATACCGGATTCGATATCAGCCGTGATCTTGGCAAAATAAATTATGTTGATGCCGCAAAAGCTGTCGCCGGCGGAATTTGTCCGGATTGCAAAAACAATTCCCTGGAGATCAGCCGGGGCATCGAGGTGGGCAACATCTTTCAGCTGGGTACGAAATACACAAAAGCGATGAATATGACATATCTTGACAGCAACGGTGAGAGCAGATATCCGGTTATGGGCTGCTACGGCATAGGGATTGGCAGGCTTGCGGCATCCGTATGCGAAGCCCGGCATGATGAATACGGCCCGATATGGCCTATGTCAATTGCCCCGTGGCAGGTGCATCTATGCGCTGTCCGGGCAGATGACAGCTATGTGAAAGAATTGGGGGATAGAATATATCATGAACTTACAGAAAAAGGTATTGAAGTGATCTATGACGACAGAATTGTCAGCGCCGGTGTTATGTTTTCCGATGCCGATCTGCTGGGTGTTCCGCTGAGACTGATTATCAGCCCCCGCAATTTAAAAATAGGCGTATGTGAAATTGTCTCAAGGGACAAAACCCTGAGTACCACTGCTCCCATTGACAATGCCGTTGATGAGGTTCAGAAAATCATAAAAAGCAATTCTGTTTTCTAATATCTATGCTAAGGGGCAGGCAAACCAATCAATGGTCAGCCTGCCTTTTATACTGTTCATATCATTCTATTCATTTTCACCTTCATTTTTATCTTCGTTTTCATCTTCATTTCATCTGCACTTTTATCTTCACATTTATCTTCACGATTTATCTTCACATTTCTCTTGACTCTTCCGCTGCGTCACCTATTACAATTTTTTTAAGGCAATCGTTTGGTAACTTATTAATCAAGAAAATCATATCTCGGCTTTCTGTCATATAGCCGGATAGCGCAGCAAAAGGAGGAAATAATGAAAACTTACCTGATTACCGGAGGAGCCGGTTTTATCGGTTCCAATTTCATTCACTATCTGATGGGGCACAGCTCTGAAAAGATCCGCATCATTAATCTGGACTCTCTGGCTTACTCTGCCAGCCGCGACAATGTCAGCCAATATGAAGCCAAAGACAATTACCGTTTTATTCACGGCGATGTCTGTGATGAAGAATTAGTCTCTTCTGTTTTTGCAGAGGAGGATATTGACTATGTCGTGCACTTTGCAGCCCAGACCCATGTGGACCGCAGTATCGCTTCCGCTGCGGAATTTGCCGCAACCAATGTTATGGGCACGCTCAACCTGCTGAACGCCGCCAATGCCGTATGGCAGGGAGAGGAACGGATTACAAAACGCTTCCTCTACATCTCTACCGATGAAGTATACGGCGAACTGCCGGGAGCGGGATATTTTACCGAAGCCTCCCCCCTTCGTCCCAGAAATCCCTACGCCGCCAGCAAGGCCGGTGCCGATATGATGGTAAGTGCCTTCTATGAAACCCACCGGCTGCCCATTCTCATTACCCGCTGCTCCAACAATTACGGACCTTCCCAATACGAGGAGAAGCTGCTTCCCCTCTGCCTCAAATGCTGCCTTCTCAGGGAAGCTCTTCCCGTCTATGGGGACGGAAGCAGTGTCCGGGATTGGCTTTATGTAGAAGATCATTGCAGGGCCATCGATACCGTATTATCGAATGGCCGGCTGGGTGAGGTATACAATGTGGGTGGTCATAATGAACGCACAAATCTGGAGCTTATCACGGAATTGAGGGATATTCTTGAGCAGGAGTTTCACCAGAAGGCATCCCCCATCCGTTTTGTGGAAGATCGCAAGGGGCATGATCGGAGATATGCCGTTGATTCCTCAAAGCTTCAAGAGGAGCTTGGCTGGCAGGCAAGGATATGCCTTTCGAAAGGTCTTCGCAAAACCATAGGCTGGTATTTGGAGCATAAAGAGTTTCTGCTTCGTCCGTAGTACAGTGTCTTTTTTGGAAGTTAAATTATTGATGTGGCGCATTATAATGTCCTGTGCTATAACTAAGATAAGGTTTTATTATGCCGCCAACAGGCAGAATGGAGAGAACAATGTCAGGAAAAGGTATCTATACCACCGGTGAATTCGCCAAGAGAGCCAATGTATCCGTAAGAACCATCCGTTATTATGATGACAAGGGCCTGTTAAAGCCCTCCGAGATAAGAGAATCCGGATATCGTTATTATACTGATCTTGATTTCGTCAAACTTCAGCAGATCATTGTTCTTCGAAAGCTCGGTTTTTCCCTCGAGGATATACTGAACATCTCCTCCCGGGAGAGGGACGCCGGCTATGTTCGGGCGTCCTTTGATTTACAGCTGTCACTGGTAAGGAATAAGATTGCAGAGTTAAAACAGATGGAGCAAACCATCTCCGAGGCAAGGGATTATCTGAACGGTCAGTCCCTCCCCGACTGGAACAGGCTCATCTCCATGATCCATCTGCTGAATATGGAGGAAACCCTGGCGAAGCAATATAAGAATTCTAAGAATGTGGACGCCAGAATTAATCTGCACAATACTTACTCCGCTAATCCCCAGGGATGGTTTCACTGGATCTATGGCAAACTTCCGGTGCAAAACAATATGCGCATTCTTGAGGCAGGCTGCGGCAACGGCCAGCTCTGGAAGGACAATCTAAAGCGGCTTCCCGAACAGGTGCGGATCGTCTTGTCTGACATCTCCTCCGGGATGCTCCGCAACGCACGGAAGAACCTGCCAGGCTCAGGAGATGTCTTTCGATATGAATGCTTTGATCTTCAGGAGATCCCCCATGAAGCTGCTTCCTTTGATCTTGTGATTGCCAATCATGTTCTCTTCTATGCCAAGGACCGGGATAAAGCACTTAAGGAGCTATCCCGGATTCTTAAAAAGGGCGGCTGTTTTTGCTGCAGCACCTACGGCAAGCTTCACATGAAGGAGATCGAGCTGCTTGCCAAGGAATTCGATGATCGCATCGCCCTGTCCGAGGTAAAGCTCTATGACATCTTCGGTCTGGACCATGGGGAAGAGGAACTGGCGGCTTACTTTCCTTTGGTGGAAAAATATCTCTACGAGGATTTCCTGCTGGTCACGGAGCAGGCTCCTCTTGCCGAATATATTTACTCCTGCCATGGCAATCAGATGCAGTATCTGAACGGCAGGCAGGAGGCTTTTGAACGCTTTTTAAATGGGAAAATCGGCAGGAAAGGCCTGCGCATCACAAAGGACGCGGGCGTTTTTCTTTGCAGACAATAAAACCATGGTATGATGTCAGCCGGATATTATTCCGGGACATCCGCATATATGTGCTCACGATAAGGGCACATATATGCGTCTTACTCAATCTCCTTTACGCTGAAATCAAGTACATAAGGATCTCCATTTTCATCCCAATCCATCAGAAAAACAGCCCATCCTATGCCATGGCTGGTTCCTCCCTCTCCCATCAGATATTCCATTGCCTGGAGATAGTCTCTTCCGTCTTTCGCTATGATGGAAAATTGTGTATAGCCGCGGCAATTTCCGCCGGCCAGGTCACCCTTCCGGGTATTATAAACCCTCCTCCTGCCATTCTCATCCACAGCATATTTTCCTCTGAATTTTATTGACTGTCCCAGGCTGTCACACACCGCGTTATATTCATTCTCTTCACTTCCGTATAATACCTTTACCACATAACCCTCATCAACTGCTTCCTCCAGCTCCTCTAAATCATCCCCCGGAAAACGCATCTGCATCAGGGTATGGCTCTTATACTTCAAAATAGATTTTTCAGCAGAACCATTGCCCCCATTGCCTCCGGTATCGATGCTGTAAATAATCTCCGTATACCCATCCTCGTCCACATCACCGTAAAGCACCTGGCGAAGTCCCGGATAAAAGCCGTTGTATGCCTTAAAATATACAGGATCCTCATTCATATAGATGCACAGGTACGCGCCGTAATAGGAATCCGGTGTAATCATCCCGTCGCGCAGTTTTAAAAGTAACAGGAGATCCCGGGAGCCGTTCTGATCCATATCCTCATAATAAATCCCACGGATTTCATAGCTTTCCTCCGCATGGGGAAAATCTTCAGTAACTCGGGCATACCATGCTTCCTTTTCCTGTATGCTCATATCCAAATCCGCAGTCCGGCCAGTCCAGTCCTTCTGCAATTTATTCTCCTCAACATATACCTCACCATCAGAATTATTAATACTGTATATCTGATATCCGGAGGAACTAAAGTGTTCAAACCACAGCTTTCCATTGCCCATGCTCATACCATACATCGGGCTCACCTGCAGATGATCGGGGTCAGTAGATAATACCAATGCCTTAAAATCTTCATTTACTATTTGATCATAGGCTTCCTGGAATTCTTCCTCATTAAAGATAACCTTCTTTTGATCCCCGACATATAATTGGATAGGATATTGGATTAATGAAGAAAAAACCTTTCTATTCTCTTCTTCCAGGCATTTTATAATCAGTTGGGCATATTCCTTCTCGCCCAATAAACTGGGATCTGTACCCTCCTCATTATCGCCGGCAGCTATTGAACTTTCTTCTGAATTTCCTCCAAAAGCTTCCTCCGTTCCTTCCTCCTCATTCCGGTTCGAAGCCGCCTTAATTCCTGGAACCGTGAGAAAACAGACAGCACATACCGCTATAATTAAAATTAATACCATGCTGATCATCACCGGGGGTTTGCGAAATTTCAGAATATTCTTTATCCTGCTCTCCGTATTGGTCTCACCAAAGGATACGATAAATGCCAGCTTGCTTTGCTTCACCGCAAATTGGAGCAGGGTCCGGGAATATTCTTTTCTGGTATTCATATCCGCATTTTTTAAAACAGCTTCATCGCAAAGCATCTCTCTGTCCTTGTTCATGGTGTAAACTGCCAGCCATACGAAAGGATTCCACCAGTGTAGACATAATGCGGCAATTTCCGCGACACGAAGCTGCGGGTCGAAATGCCGGATATGGCTGCGTTCGTGGCTGATAATAAAAGCCCTCTCTATTCCTGTAATACCAAAGGGAAGGTAAATCCGCGGCTTAATACAACCCATGACAAAAGGAGAAGCTGCCCCTTCGCATTCCCATACTCCCTCCTCCGTACGGACCGCTGTCATCAGCAGCTTTCTCATTCTTATGTACCGGAAAAGCTGCCAAATAGCCATTCCTGCCACTCCTCCCATCCATAGCAGGGACAGGATATCTCCGGCAGACCGGTCCGCTCTCCCGGAAATTCCTGAGGCTGTTTGAACGGAAGATATGCTTTTTGCCGAAGTCATCTGAGCTGCCGTCCCGGGATAGCTAATGACGCTGTCTATAGCATTTTCCGAGGAATTTTCAACAAAGGCAGGTCTGCTTTGTTGAAAGAATGCCGTATCTCCTTTCCCTGCCATCTGAGGTATCAGACTAAAGCTGCTTTCAATGAAAACAGGACACAGCAGACGGATCAGAACCAGTCCCCACAACATGCAGCCATATATTTTCGGAAGTTTTCTGGTAAATACCCGGAAAATCATTATGATACCAATCAGCAGGGTGGCTTGCAGGCTCATTTTAATACATAGTTCAAAAAAATCATGATATCCCATCAGAAGCCTCCTCTATCATCTTCTTAAGCTTTTCCGCTTCTTCTTTTGTGATTTTTCTGTCTTTTAAAAATGCTGCAAATAATTCAGGTATGTTTCCTCCAAAATTCTTTTCCAAAAAAACATTGCTTTCCTGCCGTATAATCTGTTCCCTGGCGACCAGGGCTGTGACAACTGTATCCTTGCTCTCTACCAGCTTTTTTTCCTTCAGCTTCTTGATCACTGTATAGGTTGTGGATTTCTTCCAGCCAAGCTTCTCCCGGCATACTTCAACCAGCTCCGGCGAACTGATGGGCTCCCGCTCCCAGAGAATTGATAAAAACCGATATTCACTCTCAAAAATAGTATATTCCATCCGCATTCTTCCCTTTCATTATCTTAATCAGTGATTGGCATTCCAATCATAGAGGATTGACAGTCTCAGTCTACTACAATAGACCAGAGTTGTCAATCCTCTGAAACACAAAATATTTCCAGGTTATCAGATACAACAGGAGCTTTTTATCATCTTATCAAACCGTACCATAAGCTTTTGCATTAATCTGTGAAAGCCTTGAATTTTGCTTTAACTATTGGATAATTATGTTATAATTATCATAGTTTAAAAAAAGAACCTTACATTCACATAGCATTAAAGATACCGCAAAGATATCACATTTCGGAATGATTGAGTGGATTTACCTGATGGAAAAACAGAATCATTCAGGAGCGGATAAGGGAGAGCAGGATGAATATTCGAGAAGATGTCAAGTACAGCATGGAACTAATCAAAGAGGCATGGCTTACTGCAAGCGATACCTTTCCTGATTATTTAACTGAGATCTCTTTCGGGCAGAAGCAGCAGAATGAGTTGTATCTGCAGGAGGTTTCCGAAGAATTCCATCGGCTGACAAAGCGTCTGCCCAGGCTGCCCTTCGGACGCGGACGATGGAAGAAAAAAATGCTTAAGCTGATCTTTGGGGTGCTGTACGAGGAAAATGTCATAGGCTTTCACCATTCCCTCCAAAGAGAGGAGATTGATGCCTTCTATCAGGAACTGTCTGACTTCCTGAGGAAATTGCGGCAGTTTTGCCCTGAGCTTAGATTCGAGGAGATCGGGCAGGGAATCCGCAATTATATTGTGTACGCCATGTTCAAGGTGGTTCATCAGATCGACTCCGGTTTCAGCCAGGCCGGCTTCGGCTACAGCATGCTTTATCCCTTCACCGACAATTATATTGACAGCAACCAACGTACCCCCGAGGAAAAACTGGAATATAACCAATTGATCCGGAACAAAATCCTGGGGAACGCAACCAGCCCAAGGAATCTTCACCATCGCAAAACCTGTGATCTGCTCCAGGCAATTGCCTCAGAATATCCGCGGGATAAGGACGACCGTATCTACACCCTGCTTCTCATGATGCTGGAAGCGCAGGAAGCCAGCCTTCATCAGCAAAACCGGACCACTCCCCTCGATATGGAGCAGCGTCTGGATATCTCGCTGTTGAAGGGCGGGGTCTCCGTCCTCATTGACCGTTTTCTGGTAAATAAGGAGTTAACCCAGGCGGACCTGGTCTTCTATCTGGGTTTCGGCTTCTTCCTCCAACTGGCCGATGATCTGCAGGACATCGAAGAGGACAGCAGTAAGGGGCATCAGACCCTCTTCACCCTGGATACTTCCCCGGAGCAGGAGGAGAAGCTGGTAAATAAGCTGCTGAATTTTCTTCATCGTATTATGGAAGACTACTGTGCGGAGAATGATATTTTTAAGGATTTCATATCTGACAGCAGCCGCCAGCTAATTCTATCCTCCCTGATTGGAAGCAAGGAATTCTTTACCGCAAAATACCGGACTGACATTGAACGGTATCTGCCGGTTTCCGCCTCCTTCCTGGAGGCTGTAAAAGCCAATGATCCGGAGCGGCAGGACCAGTTCCTGCAGGACAACTACATCCGGATACTGGACCTGCTGATTTCTTGATAACAAACCTTAGAACGAAGAGTCAGCTTGCTGACTCTTCGCGCCCGAGCGGACTGCATAGCAATAAAATTCCGAACGCATTCATGCGTTTGTCCGCAGAGGTGCGCATCCTGCCCGGAGGGCTTATTAATTCATAGGACGCAATTTCCTATGAATTAATAAAGTCCCAGAATGCCAGCTGATTAAGCATTCTGGGACTATTCCGTATTAATTAAGACATCTCCTCCAAAAGCGCCAAAATCTTTGGGGTGCACCTTTTTCCGCCGCAAGGGCCGCTTCCTGCCCCGGTTGCCTTTTGGACTTCCTGCAAGGTCTTCGCACCATTCCTAATCGCTGCTTTCATCTTGGACCGGGGTATTCCCTTACAGATGCATACCTTGGTCATCTTATCCATTATGTCCAAATTCAAATTCTGTCCGTCCATTTTAGCATAACTCTCTTTCTTTTATCATGTACTCTTGTTAGAGATATTCTCCGGTCAGCTTCTCACTCAACTCAAACAACCGTTTTGCCTGCCCGCGGCTTTTCGCTGCAGCGGAGGTCGCCGCCATTTTACACTGATAGAAGTATTTGCCTGTAACACCATCCACCTCCGGGCTGATTCCCAGAAAGACCGCTGTCCTGGCACCCTCCTCCGGTGTCAGAAAGAAGGGCTTTAACAAACCGGTTATTGCGGAACCAAATCCGGTGTTCCGGTCCACTCCCATGGAAGTGGCAACCGCTCCGGGGTGGCAGCAATTAACCGTAATTCCCCTGTCCTTCACCCGTACCGCCAACTCCCTCGCAAATAGCAGGTTTGCCAGCTTTGACTGGCTGTAGGCCTGAACCGCATCAAAGCTTCTGGTCAGATTATAATCGTCAAAATGTATCCTGCCCACCTTATGAGCGCCTGAGGATACCACCACAATTCTGCCGCCTCTCTCCATCCGGTCCAGCAAGCGGAGTGTCAGTAAAAAATGTCCGATATGGTTTACTCCGAACTGCTCCTCCAGGCCATCCACGGTTTCCTTCCGGGTCAGGGAGACTACTCCCGCATTGTTTATTAACACATCCAGTCTGGGATAGCTTTCTTTAAAGACCTCAGTAAAACGGCGAATATCCTCCATATGGCCAAGATCACACTGCATCAGGCGGATATCCCTGTCCTTTCGCTCCATCAGCTCCTGCAGTGCCGCTTCTCCCCGTGTCCTATTCCTGCACAGCATAACTACTGTGAATCCGGCATCGGCCAAAGCCGCCACGGTGGCTTTTCCCATCCCCGAATTTCCCCCGGTAACCAACGCTAATCTCTTATCTGACGTCTCCATTGTACTCCTCCTTTAACATGGAATATATCATGTCATCATGCAGCTCCTTATCATAACCCCTGACACAGCTTCGAATACAGCCCTCGCTCACAAACCCCAGCTTCTCCACCAATCTCCTGGAAGCCGTATTATCCTTAAAAACTCTGACCGAAAGAACCTCGGCCTGCCTTTCTTCAAAGGCATACCTTATCATCTCCCGCAATGCTTCTGTCATATATCCCCGGGAACCGTATTCCTCCCCGAGATAATAGGAAAGCCCCAAAGCCTTCACTCCATATCTCAAGGTATCCGCAGACAAGTCGATGTTGCCCATCACCCTGCCCGTTTCCTTAAGCACAATATGGAATACACAGTCTGACTCCGCATCCTTCGTTATCTGTTCTCCCAACTGCTCTTTGGTTATCTTATTCATACAATTATACTTGAGCACAAACTCACTGTTACGAATTTCATACAAATCCGCTTCATCTCCACACTGTGCTTTACGGATAATTAACCGTTCTGTTTCCATTGTATAATCTCCTTTCTGCCGCAAACCTGTAATTTGATCGGCTGAAGCAGCCGCCTTAACGGCTTATATTTTCCGCAGCGTTTTCCTTTGTCTTTTCATACTTCATATATACCAGGTGATTGATTCCGCTTTGCTTGCTGTTCTTTTGCTTCACTCTCATGAATTCCCGGAAGCCCAATTTTTCATATAACTTCACCGCATTGATGTTGGTATCCGCCACCTCGAGAGCATACTCCAGGTAGGGGGTGGACGCAATAATATGACCGATAACCGCTGAGGCTATGCCCTGCCCGCGGTGTCTGGGCGAGGTAGCGACAAATTCAATCATGCCCATCCCTTTTTTGATGGCAAAGGGATACTTTTTCAGCTCGAATTCCCTTCTTAATACATAATAGGTGACCGACCCCATAATAATGCCCAGGTGCTTTCTCAGCTCCTCCTTTTTCAGCACCACAACCGGCTGCTTTCCGTCCGTGCATGCTGTAATCCCTGCCAGCTCACCGTCAATTACAGCGGCATAAAAGGTATCCAGCTGAAACATATGCGCAAATGCCCGGATCAGCTTATCCTTATCTTTTGAAAAAAAGTGCAGCCATTGATAAAAGCCCTCAACAAATATTGTGCTGATTTCCATAGCTGCATTGGTACTATTGCCAAACTCAATTGCACGTATTATTTTCATAGACACCTCCTATAAAGGGTCGAAAGCAGAATGATTGCTGCGACGCTCCGTCTTGCTTCCAATGCTCAAATTAGTTACTCCTGTATTATCTTCGCTTGAAAGGCAGCTGCTTTG
Organism: Bacillota bacterium; assembly: GCA_023423045.1. Lineage (GTDB taxonomy): Bacteria > Bacillota > Clostridia > Lachnospirales > Lachnospiraceae > Mobilitalea. The sequence continues at coordinate 75,383 of JAFAGA010000086.1, forward strand.
TCCCTGTTATCTATAATTCCACGATCTCATAGACGGTCAGTACCTTATCCCGGACCCTGAACCGGACATCACAACCGCAGAATTCAAAGCCATAGATACGCTCCGGATCTCTTTGATATGCGGGCCTCGGATCATGGGCCAGCACTCCCATAAGAGCCTCCCTTCGGTCCTCCGGAATAAAGTCAAGCCATTTCTCTGGAAACACCACCTCCAAGGCGTACTCTTTTACCGGCTCGGCAAAGCCGCCGGAGGCCTCCGGATGGCAATCCGTATAGGGAAGATAGGGCTTAATATCATAGATGGGAGTTAGATCCATTAGATCGGCCCCTGATATATGAAGTACCGGCCCCAGGTCTGTATACAATTCGACCTTTTCCAGCTTTACCGAGGATAACCCAATGGGGTTAGGACGGAAGGGAGAGCGGGTTGCAAATACCCCCATACGCTTGACCCCTCCCAACCTGGGCGGACGCACCATAGGTGACCAGGTATCACGCACAGTCTCTGAAAACCCCCAAATAAGCCAGATATGGGAGAAACCCTCCAGCCCGCGGAAGGCCTCCGGATTGCGGTATTCCGGTTCGAATATAATAGAAGCCTTCAAGCTTTCCACAATTCCGCTTTGGCGGGGGAGTCCGAACTTCGTAGGAAAATCAGTGCGGATCCGGGCAATTACCTTCATCGGTGGATTAACCGCACCCCCATCCTTTTGCCCTTGCGTTGTATCCTTTTTATATCTATGACTTTTACCTTGCTCCATCATCCGGTCCCAGACTCCAATCCTATCTTCGTTATACTTTGTTGTGATTTTTATAAAGAAAGCATTCCTTTGATGATCCCTGCACCGGATGCAGTGATCAGGAATGCTGATAAACACTATCATTATTATACCTAACTATCTTTTGGATGGCAAGACTTCGAATTTTACTTTTTCATTTTAATACTGCAGGCCGAACTATTACATTTTACAGGTAATTCCCGTATAGGTATTGACATTCAAGTTACTTTAACCTTTATAATACTGGCTGTATTGATCAACAGAAGAACCGTCATGGGCAGAAGTGTCCATGAAAGGCTTTTATTATATTATGTTATGAAAGGAAATGATATAATGGGAGCACTACGGGTAACTCTTAAGCAGGAAGTAACTCGAAATGATGCATTATTAATTATGAATTGGATGGAGAACCTTGAAGTAACCAAATATCTAAACGAGACAGCGAATATATCCGCAGAAATATATAATACTATTAATCGGGTCAATCTGGCTGTTCTGACTCACCTGTTCAACCGGGACTGCAGCTTCTACCTTATCAGCGATGACGGCAACCGGCCAATTGGCTTTTTGAAGCTGGTGCGTCACGCCAATGATGCGGAGATGGTTGTTGTGATCGGAGACAAGAACAAATGGGGGCAGGGCCTGGGTGCAGAATCAATTAACCAGGGTTTAAATCAGGCCTTCTTTCAGTGGAGGGTTCCAAAGGTCATCGCCAAGATAAGCCCCAGCAATACAAGGTCTATAAGAGCCTTCGAAAAAGCAGGATTTCAACATGACCAGGATCTGGCCCATTCAAAATTATATAGTATTGCATTACAGGATTACATTAATCGAATTGTTCGTGTATAATTGATCCTGTATTATAGATCTATATTTTTCTAACAATTCTCAGACGCATCATCCGGCCAATGCGGGATGATGTGTCTGCACACAGGTGTTGCTATGAAGAATTCATTTACCATCGGAGAGATCTCCGAATTATTAGGAATCCCAAAATCAACCCTTCGTTACTGGGAACAGGAAGGGCTTCTTCACATGCCCAGGAACAGCAGCAATAACTACCGGAAGTACAGCACCAGCTCCATCTATACGATTTCTGATCTGGCCCATTTTCGCTGTCTCGGTATGCCTCTTCAGGAGGTAAAAAAGCTCCCCCATCTGTCGGTCAATGATTTGTCCGATTCTCTGACAGCTCTCGATCGGGATATTGACGATAAGCTGAAAGAGCTTCTGGTGGCAAAGGAGTACATCAATAAAAAAGTGTTGTATATTAATGAATACAAAAGGCTTTGCGAAAACCAATACCAGCCGGAGCAGCCGGACTATAACAGTATTTATTCTTTTTTAATAGAGGATACACAGGCCTGGTCCATCTATATCAAGGATCAGTACCAGAGCATTCTTTTTTATGATCCCGAAACCAGGACCGTTGAGACGGGATTAGCCGTTCCAACCTCCGAAGATCACCCCCGGATATGGAAAAAGAATTTAAACGCAGGCTATGTTTCCTTTGTTCTTACGGTAGATTACAGCAATCCCGCAAGTGATGATTTCAGACCTCATGTAGAGCATCTTAATCGCTCCGGTTATACGGTCACCCGTGTCTTCGCCCGCTATCTGTTCTCTGCTTATGACAGAAAATATTGCGATTTTTACAAAGCGTTCGCAGAAGTATACCCTGTGCAGGTGTTAAATTAATATACATGATTAAAGCGGCAAAAGGTGCTGCGCACATTTCCAGATACAATATATTGCCATTGCAAGCAGGCTTGCATATCAATATATTGTATCCGGAAAGCACCTCCGGTGCTTTTGACGCTTTAATCATATGCATCATATTAAATATGGTTTCATATTATGCAATATCCTTTGATAGGCATTGGCATACATGTGGATTCCCTCCACGGTGTATTCCTTCTTCAACCTCCCCTGTTCATCCGTCAAACCCTCGTTGACATTGATAAAATGGCAGTCCAGCCGTTTTGCCAGCTTTTCAATTTCCAGATTCACTTTTCCTATGGTTTTATTATTTCTATTGATAAAAGCGATTTTTCCCCAGTCCCCCTCAGGCACCTTGTCCACCTCGTTCACCGGATAGTAGGCCATGACAAAGATTTCGGCCCGGGGCAGCCTTTCCTTGATCTGCAATAATATTTTTTCATAATTCTCAAGCAGGTGTGCCAGCCTGAAATCCTCCGCTCCGATATCATTGGAGCCGATATTAATGAAGATTTTGGAGGGCTCTGTTCCAAACACCATCTCTTCCATAGATGCAAGCATGTCTCCGGTGGTGAAGCCTCCTATGCCGCGGTTGTAGATCACTGCGTTCAGCCCGCTGTCAACCAGCAATTCATCAATGGGAAACTGCTCCATTAAAGAAGAGCCGGTAAAGAGTACCTGTCCCTTCTTAGCATATCGGTTTAAAATCGCCAGCTTATAAAGCCTCTCTTTCTGTTCCTGATTGATCGTCTCTATTTTTCCGCTCATTCTCATCTCTCCATTCCAGTTATTTGGTACAGGCTGGTTCACATTGTTACTGCTCATACCATGCGTTTCCTCCAATTATACGCCATTATAACAACGAATGCAATTCAGCTGAAGGACAATCTATAGGTGTACCGTTCAGCCTCCATATTCTGATTGTAAATTAATAAAAACTCCCCTGGAACACATCACCGGAGTGAGAGGTGCGGGGAGTCAATCCTTTTTATCTTATGCTTTCTGTCTTATAATTTCTATCTTATAATTTCTATCTTGAATTTTCCATCCTGTCCCGTCTCTTTATTCCTTAACGCCCCCCAGTGCAACGCCGGCGATAATATACTTAGATAGCATAAAGTATATTACAAACAACGGGAGCACCGTCAGTGACAGACCCAGGTACACCGAACCAAATTCCGTCTTATAGATATCCCCCCGCAATAAGCTTACCATAATCGGCATGGTATACTTATCTCTGTCCGTAAGCAGGATCAGCGGCATAAACAGACTGTTCCAGCTGGATACAAAGGCAAAGATGGCCTGGGTCGCAATTGCGGGCTTCATGATCGGAAGGATGATTCTATTAAATATATGAAATTCGCCTGCACCGTCAATCCGCGCCGAGTTGACAATATCCATCGATAAAGCGGAAAGCAGGTATTGCCGCATAAAGAATACCGTTGCAGGAGCGGCGATTGCCGGCAGAATTAAGGGCAGAAAATTATTAGTCAAATGAATTCGGTACATAAATTGATAGAAGCCAATGCTTGTCACCTGGGTGGGAAGCATCATCACAGCCATAATAAATGTGAAAAACGGCTGGCGCATTCTCCAGTCATAGGCCATCAGGGCATAGGCCGTCAGGGAGGAAAAATATACGGTGCAGAGCGTAACTCCCGAGGATATTATCATAGAATTCAGAAATCCCTTCACAGGATTAAAGCTCTTGCCCAGCAAAACCTGCAAATTGCTCATTAAATATCTGGAAGGCAGAAGCGATACCGCATGCTGCTGAATCTCGTAGGTTCCCCGGGTCGCATTCATAAACATAATCCAGAACGGCAGAATGCTTAACAGGGCCAGGAAAATGCAGACGATATATATTATTATCCTGAATACCGATTGGGACACTCTTGTATCATGTCTCATACTGCCGACCTCCTTGCATCTTCATTTTCTGCTTTCCCTGATTTTTCTGCCTTTCTGTATTCCCTTATCTGCCTTCTTTTCATTCTTTCTATCTCAACCTCTTGTTTATCACGCATAATATAGAATACGATGACCGAAAGAATGGATATGATTACAAACATAATCATGCTTGCGGCTGAAGCACGGTTATACATATAGCTTCCGCTGAAAGCCTGGTTATAGATAAATACACTGGTTGTGAGAGTTGCATTATCAGGGCCGCCAAGCAGGAACAGCCTGGGAATATCAAACATCTGCAGTCCGCCGATCATACTGGTGATCAGGGTATACAAAAGAATCGTCCTTAAATTGGGCAGGGTTACAAATAAAAAGGTCTGTGCTCCCGAGGCGCCGTCAATTTCCGAAGCCTCAAAAAGTTCCGGATTCAGACCCAGTACGCCGGAGATCAGAACGATCATGGTGTAGCCATACCACATCCAGAACTGAATGAAGGAGACGATCCCCCTGGCGGTCCATTTCTGAATCAGGAAATTAATCGGGTCCGTAGAGAGGCCGAAAGTCTGAAACAGATCATTCACCGGCCCCATGGGATATCCGAATAAGGAATTGAACAAAATTGCAATGGTTGCAGCCGTTATAATATTGGGCATATAGAATAGAACCTTGAATACCCCCTGCCCCTTGATCCGGCGGCGGTGGCTGGTAAACCATGCGGTCAACAGGAGTGCCAGCAAAATCTGGGGTATAAAATTAATGATCCAGATGATCAGCGTGTTGGATAATGATTGCCGAAAAGATGGATTATTAATAATCAGCTCAAAGTTCTGAAAGGGATTCTCCAAAAAATTAAACTCTGTTCTTCCCAGACCCTTGAAATCAGTAAAGCCTATCACGGCGGTGTAGATAATAGGATAGAATGAAAAAAACAGGAACGCAAGCACAAAAGGTATGCAAAATATGTAACCGTATTTCGCGTAACTAACACTCTTACGTCGCATAAGCGTTCACCTCCGGTAAGTAATATTCGGGGGCGGTCGAAAAGTCCCGGTCCGCCCCCTGTATGAATTGAAAAAAATATTCGCAATCCGCTTCGCTACTTGCTCGTAACCTCATTGCTCCTTCGAAGCAATAAGATTAAATTATTCTACGATAACATCCAGGTTATCCATGACATTCTGCTTAAAGTCGGTAATCGCCTGTTCACGGCTCTTATTGCCTGCAGTATATTCGCGCACCTGATCACGCCAATAGGTATTGATGGTCTCATCATACTGGGTCTTATTGGTTCCGGTAGCGAACTGCCCGGCGGGAACAAATACATCAAACATATTCTGTCCGCCCAGGAAAGGAAGTGTACCGTCGGATTTCTTCATAACCGTGCCGGAGGCAACCGTATCCTTGGTTCCTCCCGGTCCGTTCAGAGTGCCGTTTGCCCAGAAGTACTGGAGCCCGGTATCGGAGCTGTCGAGAGTGATCCATTCGATAATATCGCCGATTGCAGCCTTCACCTTGCTGTCCTTGTTGCCAAGTATCCAGGTACCGCCCCAGAAGAAGCCTACCGGAGGCTCACATACCGCCCAATCGCCGTAGGTGCCTTCACCGGGTTTCTCACCGCCGGAATTGCCGGCCATAACATAGTTAATCAGCCATGCCGGACCAAAGAAACCAAAAATCTTCTGTGCGCTGGCATCCTTCATATCCGCAAACCAGGCATCGGTCCAGTCCGTTGTATCATTATAATAGCCGTTATCCTTCAGCTTCTTGGAAAGGTCCAGGAATTCCTCCCTCTTAGGATCGATGAAAAGCTTGCCGTCCACAATCCAGGGCTTCTCAGAGCTGTTTTCCACGGCATGCCACATATCACCGTCTCCGGATATAATACCGTAGCCCTTCGCCTTTAAATCTGCCGCTGCTGCAAAGAATTTATCCCATCCGGAGCCAACTTTTTCCTTGATTGTCGCGGGATCATCGGTCCCCCAGACATCCTTCGCGATAGAACGGCGATAAATAAATGCTCCGCCGGTCGCCTGATAACCAAGACCTACCAGCTTACCATCCGGATTGGAACCGATATCAACCGTATACTGGGCAATATCAGCCTCCTTCAGGAGCTTATCAACATCAATGCCCAGCTCCTTATAGGATGCGGCATACTGGCTGGCATCGCCCTGGGAATACTTCAGAATAAACGCGCTCTCAGCACAGTAGATGTCAGGAGCATCCGCACCGCCTGCAGCCAGCGCCTGGTCAAGTGCCGGCTGATATGCTCCGTCAGTGGTTGCAATCATGGTAGTCTTAATCTCATAGGGAAAATCCGGATGAAGCTCCTTATACTTATCGAGCATCTTGGGAACCTCCTCTGTGAAAGCCCAAAGATTAATTACCTTTACATTCGGGTCATTCGTGGCCTCTGCCGGAGCTTCCCCGGGAGCGCCGCTGGAAGCCTTCTGGTCGTCCTTGGTGCCGCAGCCGGTCAAAACCACCGACATAACAAGCAGGCAGCATAGTACAAATGCAATAAAACGTTTCATGAAATCCTTCCTCTAATTATGTAAATTATACATAGCTTACATTTGGATTATAAACGATATTGCATTGATATGCTCCTTGTATCTTGCTGTTTTATAATCAAATATTGCTAATTTATATTGATTTTTTTATGCATTAATTATATTTATTTCGGTCACTAAACTAGTACAATTGCCGTTTTGCAAGTATAACTGCTTACAATGGCAAGTTTAATTAGTAATAATACATAACATTTCTGTTCCCATAAAATCAGAGTCTTAACCTCAAATGCCGATTCAATTATTTTGTAACTAAACTAATTAGGCCAAATTACATCACATGGAGTGCCTTATACTCCCTTGGGGTACAATGCTTTTTTGCTTTGAATACACGGTTAAAGGTAGCCAGGCTGGAAAATCCCGATTTCATAGCTACCTGCATTATGGTCAGCTCCGGATCAAGGAGCAGGCCCTCGGCATACATAATTCTCCGGCTGATTAAATAGTCATAGCAGGATATATTCATAACTTCCTTAAATCTCCGCGCAAAATGATATTTACTGAAACCGGCGATATCCGCCATATCCTCAATTTTAATATTTTCCGTACAGTGATTGTTGATATAATTGCATACATGAAAAAATAAATCTACGTACTCATGCTGCTTTTGGCTCCTCCTGCCGGAGCTTCCTTCCGTTCTGTTCATGCAGCTCCGCCCCAGCCCTGTAAAAAACCGTATCAGCATCGAATAGGCGGAAGCCTCCCGAAAAGGCCTCGATGAAAAATATTCCGACGTAATTTCCAGAACCAACCGGGAAAGCTCCCGGTGCACATCCGGCGCGGACGAAGGCGTCACTGTCACACAGGGCCGGAACATATGGAACGCCGAATCAAAACCATTAAAGCTGTAAAGCAGTGTGCAGTCAAACTGCAATATTATCCTGCAGCCCTCAGGCGGGGCTTTCAGCTGGTGCAGCTCTCCCGGAGGAATGATTATGATATCCTCATCCTCCAAATCATAAGTAACCTCATCAATAGTAACCTGGTACCCCTGCTCGACGGGCATGATAATCTCGGCATCCGTATGCCAATGCAGCGGATAATCTTCATACTCCCGGTTCAGATAAACCCGGATTCTGAAATCCCCGTGATAATCCACTGTCTCACGAATTCCATTTAAATTTTCGATCATAGTATAACCCTTTCTTAATTCTTTACTTTTGGTTTCTAACGCTCGACATTATTTCCCCAAATAATGCTAATTTAATGGTATTATATGTAAAAGCTTTCGTCAAGTATCTCCTGCCTTTGCCGGACAGATTTCTCCAAAAAACCCGGACAGAACGACAGGCATTGCTGCCCGCCATCCTATCCGGCAATAAGGCTCTATAATAATTAACTCAGACGGATGATCATCAAAGATGCTCCCACCGCGTTATTTAGTAAGGTTGCAATTCCGAGAATTGCTGCAAACATCTGCAGAGATATGGTTGCACCTACCCCAAGGTCAATCTCTATTTCATTCGAATAGTTTGACAGAGTAATAAGCGGATTAATTGTTGACGCCGTATTGGCTGATCCGTTAATCATCAACCGCGATCCCATTAATAAAGAGGCTGTTGTATTAATGTGATACGAAATACGATACCGTCCGAAGGTGTTGATGGTAAAAACCGTGTTGCTGCCGTTGACGGTAATATCCGGCGATAACAGCTGCACACTTCCTAATGGAATATTGGTTCCTCCAACCAAAACAGTGAGTACCGTTCCGGCGGTATTTGCCGCGAAGCCTGCAGTAGC
>JAFAGA010000040.1 GCA_023423045.1 Bacillota bacterium
TAAGGCTACGAGAAGCTGTTGTTTTGCTGGTCCAACCGTGTCGTCCCGACTGATATTTGTCGTTATAGGTATCAGGTATGGTAAAGATAAAATGTAGTTTATGCCGACTATAAAGTGTCGTCTGACAGTATAACAGAGCAGAATGTTTGCAATAGTAACTTCTGGTAGTAATTTTGCAAAACTAAGTTCCAGTTTTTTGCTGAATGGGCTGGAATTTAAATTTTCAATTCAGCTGCTTGGTATACTTGCAGTATATTATCATCAACATTCTCCCCTGCCTAAAGACATTTAGCCAGTCATCAATTATATTCTATTAATATCGCAAGAATTCAAAATAAAAACAGGAGGTACAGATGGCACACATTCCTGCGTGAACCCCTATTCCTCCTGCATTATCTTTCTGAACCTACTGCTCCTTAAGTACTCTCCTAAGGAATTCCCTGGTTCTCTCCTGTGTCGGATTATTGAATATCTGTGCCGGAGTCCCTTCCTCGGCAATGACACCCTTGTCCATGAATACCACCCGGTTTGCAACCTCTTTGGCGAAGCCCATCTCATGAGTTACCACCAACATGGTAAGACCGCTTCTTGCCAGCTCCTTCATAACCGCAAGAACTTCCCCCACCATCTCGGGGTCCAGCGCGGAGGTAGGCTCGTCAAACAGCAATACATCCGGCTCCATGGATAAGGCCCTTGCTATGGCCACTCTCTGCTTTTGTCCGCCGGACAGCTGCTTCGGCTTTGCATTCACATATTGGTCCATTCCAACCACCTTGAGGAATTTTAGCGCAACCTTTTCCGCCTCTTCCCTGGAACGCTTCAATACCTTAATCTGTCCCACAGTACAATTGCTGAGTACATTATGATTATTAAACAAGTTGAACTGCTGGAACACCATTCCCAGCTTGGTACGATAGGCATATACATCATGCTTATTGTCCAGTATGTTCTCCCCCTGATAGATGATTGCGCCGTCACTGGGCTTTTCCAACAGATTAATGCAGCGAAGCAGCGTTGACTTCCCTGAGCCGGAGGCACCAATGATACACACCACTTCTCCCTTATTTACAGAGAAATCGATGTCCTTTAGAATCTCATTTTCTCCAAAGGATTTCTTCAAATGCTGAACGTCAATTACTCTTTCCATCCTGGCCTCCTTTTCTTAATTGTGAATCTTCTTCACATGATCCTCCGGCCGCTCTACCTGCATCTGATTGCCGGGAATTACAATAAAGTTCTCCGGTCCATCCAGCTTGCGCTCGATCAGGCGAAGAATTCTGGTCACCGTAAGAGTCATAACCAGGTAGATGAAGCATGCGACAAAGAAGGTTTCAAAATAATGGTAGTTAATTCCTGCCACTGTTTTTGTCTGGAAGTATAATTCGGATACGGAGATTACATTCAGTACCGAGGTATCCTTAATATTAATTACAAACTCATTCCCGATTGCCGGCAAAATATTGCGAATCACCTGGGGCAGGATTACATTGAGCATGGTTTTCACATGATTCATGCCGATTGCATGAGACGCCTCAAACTGACCTTTGTCAATGGAGATAATTCCGCCGCGGACAATCTCCGCCGTATATGCACCGGTGTTAATCGATACAATAAAAATTGCCGCAACCATACGGTTCATATCAATACCGAACGCCATTGCGGAGCCGTAATAAATTACCATGGCTTGCACAATCATAGGAGTTCCCCGAAAGAATTCCACATATCCGGTAAGTATGGCATTGACAATCACCAATAAGATCCGCTTTATTCCCCTTTCGGGCCTCGGTATCGTCCTGATCGCACCAATCAACAGCCCGATTAGTGAACCAAGAATTGTACCGACGATGGAAATCAATAACGTCACCCCTGCTCCCCGAATGAACATGGGCCAATTTTCGGTGACGATTTTTACAAACCATTTCCAAGCCATAATATACCTAACCTTTCCATCTGGGCATTTTACCCATTATCATGATAAAAGGCTGTCCAAAAATATTCAGTCTTTGGACAGCCCAAAATGTGCTTACTAATTTGCTGCGGGTTGATTCGCAATTGCGGCATCCATAATGCTGATCCGCTCTTCCTCTGAAATTCCAGCCAGAATTTCATTGATTTTTGCGGTCAGTTCACTGTTCTTTTTCACTCCTACCGCGATGGCTGTATCATCCTCAGAGGTTACAAAGCCGTCCTCAAACTCAACCATGGCAAAGTTATCATTAGCAGCGGAAGCACTGACGCCCTCCGGCCGCTCGGATACATATCCGTCAATTACACCGGACTCCAACGCAACCCTCATGGCGGGGAAATTATCCATCGCCGGCTCCTGCTTCACGCCGTCAATCTGCCCGATTACAGAATAGTGGAAGGTGTTAAGCTGAGCCGTAACCTTTGCACCGGTAAAATCCTGAATGGAGGTCGCATTCTCATAGGCTCCGCCCTTCTTTACCACCATAACCAGATCCGATTTGTAATAATTATCAGAAAAATCGATAGTTTCCTTTCTGTCTTCCGTCGGAGACATACCGGCAATAATGATATCAATTTTACCTGACAGCAGGGCCGGTACCAAACCATCCCACTCGGTCTTTACTATTACAAGCTTCTTACCCAGGCCGTCCGCAATCTTCTTGGCGATTTCAACATCATAGCCGCCGGCGAATTCAGAGGCTCCATCAATGGGCACCCCTCCGTTAGAGGCATCCATCTGCGTCCAGTTAAATGGTGCGTATCCGCATTCGAGACCAATTTTAAGAGTATCCTCCGCCGCTTCGGAAACTTCGCCGCTTCCCTCAGGTTCATTCCCTCCTTGGGATACCTTCGAAGTATCTTCCACTGTGCCGCAGCCTGCAAGCAACAATCCCAGGGTCAGCACCAAAACCATTAAAACCAAATTTTTTCTCTTCATAAAAATAATCCTCCCTTGATTAATATAAATAAAAAAACCTGAGGTCCACTCAGGTTGATGATGCGCTTATGCCTACGCCCCACAATCCCAAATGAGATAGCACAACTTGACAAGCCGGGTAGCTCATCAAGACAGTCCTACAGCTCTTAACTGCAGACCCAGCATATGGCACCGAGAATACCATACACTTCGGCGATATCTCCTTCTCCATAGCTTCTTCGCCTCTCGAGCTCCTCTATGGACTGTTAAATACCGCGCCTCTACCTCACCCTTGAAGATGAGGCCTTATGAAATTATGTAAGCGAGCTTATCGCATACTCACTACGCTCTACCATATCATGAACAAAAGCATGTTCATGATCCTTCACTCCGCTCACATACTTGCAAGCAAGCTTGCAGCATGTTCACTACGCTCTACCATCTTACAACATCACTGTAATTATGTCAATTCTGTTTTCATTATTTCCATAAAATTCACGGTAAGCAGCCATTTCCTCACCCTGTTTCTTTGCCCCATTCCCGGCTCAGGGGATCGTTCCATGCATATAAGCTAAAGCATTCTGTGCCTGCGTATACACGCAGGCACAGTCACACCCCTCACTTCTGTCAGGATTATTTTATATGAATCAGGATAATCAGCTCCGCGGAGGTATCCTTTCCCTCCGACCATTCATTTACACTGACACTATTCGCAACAACAGCCATGACAGCCTTATCATTTTCAATAATATCGGTAAGCTCTTCCGTTGACAGCTGTTCCTTTCCTGACTGCCCGCCGGATAACCTCTCCATCAAATGATTGAACTCAAACCGGAGCAGCTCCGTCCCCTGCCCTTCTTCCAAAAGAATCAGAGGGTTATCCGAAGCGCTATCCTCCACTCTCACCGTGTAACGAATACCCCTCAGCTCAAATTCTCTGATATTTTCCTCCTGCTTCTGGTAGAAACTGAGCTGTAACATATAATCATAGCCGTTTACCGGTATCATCTCTTCCGTGTTTCTGCTGTAATAGAAGCTTTGGTACTCTTTATCCCAATTACCATACCTGGAAAAGCCAAAGGTCTTCTCAAAGTCAAAGGACACAGAATAATCTTTCAGAAAGCCAATATTCTTCGTATAGTCCATACTATCCAGATAATCCAATGTCTTCACAATATCGGCTCTGTCATTCTCTCCGACACCGGAGTTCGGTATGACAAGACCGTCCTTCAGCATGTTATTCTCAACCAAAAGACTCTCCAGCCTTGCCGTCTGTGTCACCTTACTGACAGTGAAGGCATCCACCGGAGGCAGGACGGATAGGATAGACAGCACGATAAGAACCGGTGCAATCTTTCCATTTTTATGAACCGGAAGAAAGCAGAAAAGGCATCCGGCAATGATTGCAAAAACGCCGAATAAAATCGCATAATATCTCCCGTAGGTCATCCCCTCATCCCCTATCTTAAGAACTGAGGATAAGGTCTGGAATAATACCACCAGTATCAACACCTTTGGAAACACCAGCCTGAAGTACTTTGCTAATGCATGGCTTATAGTGCTTGCCAAGAGATAAACGACAATCACGGTAATAGAATATACCACCAACATCGGCTCCATCAGATTATCCGCCCAAAATTCCCCGGTAATATTAAGAACAATATAGAGCAGTAAAATAACAGTAAAAACAGCCGTAACCGGAATAATAACATAGGTAATCAGTGTAGCCAAAAAGCGGTTGGGTGCGGTCAGTTTGCTGCTTTCTTCCTCTTCTGTGTCTGCTGCTTCCTTCCGACTATAATGGGGAAGCATGGAAAGAAAATAGACGGGTGCTAATAGAACAAGAATAAAATTGGCGGAATGAAGATAGGCATCACTATCCACACGCAAGATTAAAAGATCCGCAGCACCAATTACCAGTACTACTCCAAGATATAATACCATATCAAAGAACAGCGCCATGAAAAAGCCTTTAAAGACAGCCATGAAACTTTCATTTATACTAATTCTGCTGCGAATTGCCGGTAACCATAGGAATGCAATAAACAAAATAAAGAAAATCACCGTGGTACGGACAGAGACCTCAATCCTCCATTCTGATTTACGGATGATCAAAAAATACAGGGCTGAGAATAGTGTCGTGACCAAAATATTAATGAGCCGGACAATCGGATGTTCAAAAAACCTTTCATAGAGCATCTGAAGAACAGCATAGAGCAAAGCTCCCAGCAGAAATGCAATCAATAACTTGATGTAGATATCATTATCGTTTGATTCAATGGCCAGGGTGTTGGACACTACTGCAGCTACCAATAAGATGACGGTCAGCGGAAACCGCATCACCGTGTCAATCAACCCCTGCCACTTTTCTCTTAATTTATTCCTCTCATTCATAATATCTCCTCCTATCCGACCTCTCATATACGAATGCTAATATACATTCCGTTTCATAAAGAGAAAAGAGTGATGCCTCTTATAGCTATGCCATGTCCTTTCTGTTCTATAGATATTTACAGAGGTTTATAGACGTTTGTAAAGTCCCTCCATTTACAAGGGGCATATTCCCCAACTTCACTTAATAATAGATATCATTTCTGCTAATCGTATTACAGGAACATAATACATATTTCCTGTAATTGAGATGCACAGCGCAAACCCGGCTCCCATTATCAGAAGTTAAAATACAACTTCTGATAATATTATACCACATTTATAAGCATTATTACCAAGAGTTTCATATCTAATCATATCATCTGTGCCGGCAGAAATTGTCTATTTGATATCTCCTGGTCAATAAAAAACAAATTTTTTTAATTTTCTACAATATTGCTACGATTCTATCTTTACAAAATGAGAAAAATGTGGTTAAATAAAAAAAATCCCAGGAGGTAATAAGTACTATGGCTTCAAAAAATCAACCCATCGGCTATCTGCCGGATGAGAGACCCCCGGTCGTGGAACTAATCTTATTTGCATTGCAACAGATCGTTGTAATGTTCCCGGCAACCGTTCTTGTTGCTTTAATCACTGGCTTCCACGTATCAACCACTATTTTTGCCAGTGGATTTGCCACCCTTTTCTTTATCTTAATCACCGGCAAAAAAATCCCCCTTTATTACGGTTCCAGCTTTTCCTATATTGCAGCTATCGCTTCCATTATGGCAGCAGAACAGTTTGCAGGTTATAGCTTGAACGACAAAATCTCTGTTGCACAGTTCGGTATCGTAATGTCAGGTTTCGTATCGATTGCCGCCGGCTTCATCATTCAGCGTACCGGCAGAAAAACAATCGATAAGATTCTCCCCCCCACAGTTACCGGAAGTATCGCAATGATCATCGGATTATCACTTGCCGCCAATGCAATGGGCGACGCTGCTTCTTTCCCCAAAATTGACGAGGTACAGTCAGCACTTGCACAGAACATGGCTTGGGTTATCTCTATTGTTACACTTGTCTCCACAATTGCATATTCCGTATACTTGAAGGGCAAACTGAGTCAGTTGCCTATTCTTTTTGGCCTTTTGACAGGTTATGTGGTTGCTTTTGTTATCGGTTTGATAACCGGAATTCCCTTTGTTAACTTTAATACGATTGAATCAGACGGCATTTTCAGCCTTCCCATCTTCACTCTTCCTAAACCGACCCTGGCTGCAGTCGGAGCAATTATGCCAATCGCAATTGCTACCATTCCGGAATCAACTGCCCATGTATATCAGTTAGATATCTATGTTAATGACCTTGCTAAGAAGATGAAATCCAGCAAGAAATATAATATCGCAGATAAGCTAGGATTAAACCTGATTGGCGACGGTATCGGCGATATCGTATCCGGTATGATCGGCGGACCTGCCGGCACCAATTACGGCGAGAACATCAGCACCATGGCAATCTCCAAAGTATTCTCCATCCCGGTTCTGATCACAGCTGCCTGTATCACAATGGTTGTCTCCTGCTTCACTCCTTTGATCAATGTGGTTTATTCCATACCAAAAGCTGTTATTGGCGGTCTTTCCATCTATCTCTTTGGAGTAATCGCTGCACAGGGTATCACCATCATGATGGATCGAAAAGTGGACATGTTCAAATCCAAGAACCTGGCTGTAATCGCCATCATCCTGATCATCGGTCTTGGCGGCAGCTTCGGCTTTGACGGAAACGGAATGATACCCATGTTCGGAATGCAGTTTCCCGCTTTGGCAACGGCAGCAGTTGCAGGTATCGTCTTAAATCTTCTTCTCTCCATCGGAGAAAAAGATGAAACTCCTGAAGAATAAAGAGCAAAACAATAAATTCAATTACTTGGATTAATTATTGATTAATTGTTTTAGATTAATTGTTCCAGATTATTTATTCGAACCACAAGAACTGACAGATTAGAAGAGGATGTATTGCAGGGTGCTTAGCAGTTGGCGCAGGCAATACATCCTTTTTACTTGATGCCAAAAACTGTATATGATATACTTTTATATGATAATACATAATTTATTCGAAAGGGTGATTTACTATGAAAAACGCAGGATTAATAAAGTACCAATATGACAGGAGGGTAACTATATCTCAGCCCTCCTAAGAAAAATGGAGGAAAATCAATTGTTTAATGAGAAATCAATTATTTCAAAATGGCTGACCGAAATGTATGACAGGGATACACTGGAAACCGATGATGTTGAATTTTTATTGTCAGTGATAGGCCCGGCACCAAAGCGTATTCTTGAGATTGCCTGCGGAAGCGGCCGTATTCTCGTTCCTTTGGCAAAGGCAGGACACACTGTTACCGGATTGGATTTTGACGAATACATGCTGAACAGGATAGAAGACAAATCCAGAGGTATGAATAATATCAGCTGGCGTAAGGCTGATGCGATTGCTGACGACTGGGGCAGCGATTTCAATTTTGTAGTAATTGCAGGAAACTTCCTGTTCAATATTATTTCAGATATGGATTATGAAAAAGCACAGCGGCTGCTTATTGAAAAAGCTGCTAAAGCACTGGTTCCGGGCGGCAGCATCTACATTGATTACGGATACACCTTGTGTCCGGAAAACTGGTTTGGTAATCAGGAGGAACGTGTGATCTGGCAGGGAACCGACAGCAGCGGAAATACGGGAAGAATGTCAATCACCGACAGCTCCTTCAATAAAGAAACCGGATTTACCAACTCCCTCAGGAAATTTGAACTGACATGCTCCGGCGGAGAAATCATCCGGCAGGATATCCCTTCCTCAAAGCATTTTGCCACTCTCACGCAAATACATGATTGGCTATCCTCTTCCGGCTTCACCGTTGAAGAAGAGTATGGGGATTATAGCCGTAATCCCATCAGTGAAGCCACAAGCAGAGCGATCATCCGAGCCAGTTTCGATCCGTTTCACCAAATCAACAGAGAAGCACTTCCTGTATAAAGGATATTATAGCAAAATACACCCCTGACATCAGGTATTGTTAATGTCAGGGGTGTACTTTTACTCATAGGGTAGTTTTAATATGTATATTATATCCAATTACGTTTTAGGAAACCTTCTTATAAAAATGCCATAATAACAAAGTTCGCAATAAATAATACGGAAGCGACCCATACTACAGGACTGATTTCCTTTACCTTTCCTTTAACCAGCTTCGTAATTACATAGAAGATAAAGCCTGCAGCGATACCGTATGAAATACTGTAGCAGAAGGCCATGAAGATTGCGGCGAAAAATGCCGGAATTGCTTCTTCAAGATCTTCCCAATTAATCTCCTTAAAGGAGGAGAGCATCAGAATACCAACTGCAATCAATGCAGGAGCTGTCGCTGCAGAGGGAACAATTCCTACTACCGGCGCAAATATAATGCTAACCAGGAACATAGCAGCTGTTACAACAGAAGCCAGACCGGTACGTCCGCCAGCTTCGATACCGGCAGCGCTCTCAACGAAAGTGGTAGTATTGGAAGTACCCAGAATGGCACCAACACTGGTTGCAATAGAGTCTGCAAATAAAGCCTTGTCCATCTTGGATTTGAAGCCTGAGCCGCTCTGAAGAGCTTTCTCATCTGATGTATCAAAGATACCGCTCTTCTTTCCTGTTCCGATAAAAGTACCAATGGTGTCAAAGGTATCAGATAAGCTGAAGGCAAAGATAGTCATAAGAACGGAGGGAATCTTAGAGGCATCCGCAAATAATGACTGGATTCCATCTTTTCCAAAAGCAGCAAAGACTGTAGTTCCAAGGTCTGAAAAAGCATCTGACAGTCCGGCAGTGGCAGCAAAATCAAGCTTAGTAACTCCCACAGGGATACCGATGATGGTTGTAACCAGAATACCGATAATAATTGCTCCCTTTACCTTTAAGAGAAGGAGAGCCAGAATAATAACCGTACCAACTATCGTAATGATAAGAGCCGGTTTATTAAAATTGGCAAGTGCAGGAACCGCACCAAATTCAATAATACCTACATTCAATAGACCGATATAAGCGATAAAGACGCCGATACCACCGCCGATGGCACTTTGTAAGCCGGCAGGAATGGCCTTAATGATCAGCTTACGGATCTTGGTAACCGTAATGATAATATTGATAATACCGCAAAGAAATACCATTGCCAGCGCCTGCTGCCAGGTGAAACCCAGACCAAAGCATACCGTATAGGTAAAGAACGCATTCAGTCCCATTCCCGGAGCCTGAGCATAAGGCACATTGGCAAACAAGGCCATTACCAAAGTTCCTGCAACCGATGCAAAAATCGTTGCCAGGAACACTGCCCCGTAAGGAATCCCCGTTTCTGACAAAATAAGGGGATTAACAATGATGATGTAAGCCATTGCAAAGAATGTGGTAATACCCGCTATGACTTCTGTGGAAACATTCGTTCCGTTTTCCTTAAGCTTGAAAAACTTTTCCATAAAAACTCTCCTTTTTATTTTTTTTATAAAAAGAGCAGTCATAGAATAAGACTCCCCTATTATACCCTTGACCGGAATACATGTCCACTCCCAAAGCAAAATGAAAGGGTTCTGTATAATAAAATAATAACCCGCTTTTACTAAAACAAAACCCTTTCTAATTATATCATAGTTTTCTTATGAATTACACAGCAAAAATAATAAAATATAACAATTTTTCATCCATATTTTCTTGTGCAATCAGACTTTGTTTTTTAATTTGCTTCCGCTTCTTCTTCCTTGGCGTTCTCCTCCATTACCTTCTGCTGTACATCGGAAGGTGCCTGCTCATAACGGCTGAATTCATAGGAGAAGTCACCGCTGCCCCCTGTCATGGAACGAAGATCCGTAGAGTATCCATAAAGCTCGGACATCGGAATATCTGCAACAATTTCCTGCTTTCCTCCGGTGATCGGATTCATACCCAGTACTCTGCCGCGGCGCTTGTTCAAATCGCCCATGATATCACCGGTATACTTATCCGGCACCACCACCTTCAGAGCGGCAATCGGCTCCAGCAATACCGGAGACGCATCCATGAAGCCCTGCTTGAAGGCCTGAATGGTAGCCATCTTAAAGGCCATTTCGGAGGAATCCACCGGATGGTAGGAACCATCCACCAGCGTAGCCTTGAGGCCGACTACGGGATATCCAGCTACCGGTCCTTTCACAACACACTCTGCGATTCCCTTTTCCACCGCAGGGAAATAGTTCTTCGGTACGGAGCCGCCAAATACCTTCTCTTCGAATACATAAGGCGTCTCCATATCACCGGAGGGCTCAAATTCAATATGAACATCACCATACTGCCCGTGACCTCCGGACTGCTTCTTATATTTACCCTGAACCCGGACCTTCTTGCGAAGAGTTTCCCGGAAAGGAACTCTGGGCTTCATAACCTCGATCTCAACCTTATACTTGGTTAACAGCTTGTTCACAACCACATCCAGCTGCTGGTCACCGATACCATACAGAAGGGTCTGCCTGTTTTCCTTATCATTCACCATCTTCAGGGTCAGGTCCTCGTCCATTAATTTCTGAAGAGCCTGGGACACCTTATCGTCATCGCCCTTATTCTTGGTCTTGAAGCGCTGGTAGGTGTATGGTGTGGGAACCTCAATTCGGTCATATACAACCGGCACCGCCTTGGTAGACAGGGTATCTCCGGTCACTGTCTCGGACAATTTGCCCAGGGCACCGATATCTCCTGCATGAAGCTCTTCCACTTCAATCTGCTCCTTGCCGCGAAGCATATAGATGCGGCTTATCTTCTCTTCCGCTTCCTTATCGGCATTATATACGGCAATATCTGATTTTAACACACCGGAGCATACCTTAAATAGAGAGAACTTACCGATAAAGGGATCGGCAATCGTCTTAAATACCCGTGCGGAGAAAGGTTTCTTCTCATCATAATCAGCCTCAAAAGCCTCTCCTGTCTTGGTATTCTTACCGCTTATACGCATTCTGCACGGATCCGGGAAGTACTTCTCAATTGCCTGCAATAACATTGTGGTTCCCTGCGCATTAACGCCGGAGCCCATCATTACGGGAACTACACTACCATCTATTACATTATTTCGAAGAGCAGAAGAGATTTCATCTTGAGTGAACTCCTCACCTGCGAAATATTTTTCCATCAATTCATCGCTGGTCTCAGCCACTGCATCCAATAATACCTCTCTGAACTTCGAAAGATTTTCCTGGCTATAATCAGGGATCTCACACTCAACATAGTTGCTGGCATTGGTAAATCTTCTTCCGGCCATCTTAACCACATTAACAAATCCCACAAACTTCTCATTTTCTCTAATCGGAATATGAAACGGAGCTATTTTTTTACCGTAGAGCTCAGTCAACCTCTCTACCACTTCACGATAACTTGCATTATCATCATCCATATCGGTTACAAAGAAAATTCTGGGCAGGCTATATTTCTCACAGAGGTCCCATGCCTTCATTGTGCCAACCTCAACTCCCGCCTTCGCTGAAACGACAATCACAGCCGCATCCGCTGCCTGTAAGGCTCCATAAGCCTCACCTACAAAATCAAAGTATCCCGGTGTATCCAAAAAATTAACCTTAATATCCTCGAATAATATTGGCACTACCGACGTATTGACAGAAAAAAGCCTCTTCTGCTCTTCCTTATCATAGTCACTAATTGTGTTTCCCTCTTCCACTTTTCCCTGACGTTTGAGTATTCCTGTTGTGTACGCTATGGCTTCGACTAAAGTAGTCTTGCCACAGCCACCGTGGCCTAACAAAACAACATTGCGAATCTTTTCCGAAGTGTAAACATTCATTCTGATTTCCTCCAATACGCTTTTAGTAAGTAGCAGGGTCAATTCTATCACATCATCATTCCGGTGATGAACTTGGCAGAAAACATGCTAAGTAATGGAAAGAGCACGGCATGGGAATGGTCTGTGATACCCATAGATACCTCTTAGTATATTTTACTAGACAGGCTTAACTTTTACAATAGTTTTATGCTATAATTAACAAAAGTTCTTTCTTTTCAACTTTAAACCGTAACGCTTTAAAGCATCAGAGTATTGACATCGCAAAAATTACAGCGTATAATGGCAAACAGCAATAAAGGGCAAGTTTCTTTTGCCTTATATTTTATAACGAGCGGAGCTCTTTGCCAGCCGCTCTTATGCTTTAACAGAACGTTGGAAAGGATGAAAATACTATGATTATTGTAATGAAGCCGCGGGCTAAGAATGAGTCGATAGAGCGTATTAAAAACCTGATTGAGTCGAAGGGATTGGATGCTCACATCTCCGCAGGACGGGAGGTCACCATCATCGGTGTTGTGGGTGACAAATCCAGACTGGGAGATCAAAATCTTGAGATCTATGAGGATGTTGATAAAATTGTAGCAGTGACGGAAAGCTATAAGCTGGCCAACCGGAAGTTCCATCCCGAGCCCTCCCGGGTGAAGGTCGGCAATGTTGTAATCGGCGGCACTGATCTGGTGATCATGTCCGGTCCCTGTGCTGTGGAAAGCCGGGAGCAGTTGATACAGACCGCACATGCAATTAAGAAGGCAGGTGCACAGATACTCCGGGGGGGTGCCTACAAGCCCCGTACCTCGCCCTATGCATTCCAGGGGCTGGAGGAGGAAGGCCTTCAATATATGAAGGAAGCCAGGGAGGCAACCGGCCTTCCCGTCATATGTGAGGTAACCAGTTTGAATGCCATCGAGGCAGCTGTAAAATATGTGGATATGCTGCAGATCGGAGCCAGAAACATGCAGAATTTCTACTTATTAAAGGAAGCCGGTAAATCCGGACTTCCCGTTCTGCTTAAAAGAGGACTTTCGGCAACCATAGATGAATGGCTGAATGCTTCCGAATACATCATTGCGGAGGGCAACCCCAATGTGGTATTATGTGAACGCGGTATCCGAACCTTTGAGACAGCGACCCGCAACACCCTGGATATCAGTGCCGTTCCCGTCATCAAGGAGAAAAGCCATCTTCCCATTATCGTGGATCCGAGCCATGCAACCGGCGTAAGAGCTTATGTGAAGCCCCTTGCCATGAGTGCTGTTGCAGCAGGTGCAGACGGCCTTATGATTGAGACTCATCCAAATCCGTCCTGCGCGCTGTCGGACGGTCCCCAATCCCTCACCTTTGAGCAATTTGAAGATTTGACCAGGGATTTAAGACCCCTGGCTGCGCTTATGGGCAAAGAGCTTTGCCCGCTGATGAGTAATTAATACCTTATATAAAACAGGAGGTTCCTATGAGTGATATTGAAAGTGATTTTGAAAATATTTCTGAGAACACGCAAAAAGACGGCTTTAACATTGGATTTATCGGATTTGGTTTGATTGGCGGCTCCATTGCCCGCGCATTGAAAAAAATCAACCCGGACTATTATCTTGTAGCCTATGATTATCATGGAAACAGGACCAATGCCGATTTGCAGGCTGCTCTTGGCGACCAGGTCCTTAATCAGGTCACCTCCTCTATGGAAGAATATTTCCCGAATTGTGATCTCATATTCCTCTGTGCACCGGTCCTGTCCAATATCGAATATCTGTCACAGCTGAAGCCGCTTCTAAAACCCGGCTGTATTCTGACAGATGTGGGCAGTGTCAAGAGCAACATCCATGAAGCGGTAAAGGCCCTCGATCTGGAGGATTGCTTTATCGGAGGGCATCCGATGACCGGTTCGGAAAAGACCGGCTATCGCAGTTCCTATGCTCTCCTGCTGGAAAATGCCTACTATATCCTCACCCCCACCTCCAAGACCCCCGAGAAGCTTCTTGGGACCCTGTACCGGCTGGTACAGGGAATGGGCTCCATTCCGGTTATTCTGGATGCGGAGGAGCATGACAAGATCACTGCGGCCATCAGCCATGTTCCCCATATCATCGCCGCCCAGCTTGTGAATCTGGTGCGGGAATCAGATGATGAGGCAGAAAAGATGCGATCCCTTGCCGCAGGAGGCTTTAAGGATATCACCCGGATCGCCTCCTCCTCTCCTGTCATGTGGCTGAATATCTGCATGACCAACACGCGGGAGATCAAGGCCTGCCTTGATCGCTATATTGCCTCCCTTCAAACCGCCTCCGAGGCTCTCGCTTCTTCCGATGGGGATTATCTGTATCAGATGTTTGATACTGCCGGCGAATACCGCAGCTCCATCCCGAACAAATCCGTCGGCCTCATGAGAAAGCAGTTTGAAATATACCTGGATATTGTTGATGAAGCAGGTGCCATTGCTACCATCGCCACTCTTCTGGCCAGCAATCAGATTAGTATTAAGAACATCGGAATTATCCATAACCGGGAATTTGAAGAAGGTGTCCTACGGATTGAATTCTATGACCAACAGGCACAGGAAAAGGCCAGCACCATGCTGACAAGATACAATTATCGCATCTACGAGCGCAACTAACTCTTATGGATCGTCTATCATACACATATCGTTTACTTAACCTGTACTTTAACGATTTATACTATATTTGTCTCTGGGAACACATAGAAAAGATTTGATTAAGGAGAACAAGCCATGAATTTTAAAAAAACCGGCCCTTTAAAGGGTGAAATCCATATTCCAGGGGATAAATCCATCTCACACCGGTCCGTAATGTTCGGTGCCCTAGCACAGGGCAAGACCCAGGTAAGCAACTTCCTGCAGGGAGCCGACTGTCTTTCAACCATTCGCTGCTTCCGCCAAATGGGAATCGAGATTGAGAACCAAGAAGCCTCGGACTGTGTCGTAATTCACGGCAAGGGTCTGGACGGCCTGAAGCAGCCGGATCAGATTCTGGATGTGGGAAACAGCGGCACTACTCTGCGCTTGATTTCAGGCCTCCTGTGCGGACAGCAGTTTCCAACCTTTCTGACCGGGGATGAATCCATCCAGCGCAGGCCCATGGAGCGGATCATGACTCCCTTGTCACAGATGGGAGCTGATATCAAAAGCAGTAAGAATAATGGCTGCGCCCCCCTATCCATCCATGCCTCTTTCAAGGGACCGGTAAAATTAAATGGCATTCATTACCGCTCTCCCGTCGCATCGGCACAGATAAAATCCTGTGTGCTTCTGGCCGGGCTGTATGCCGACGGGGAAACCTCGGTTACCGAGCCCTCCTTATCCAGAAATCACACAGAATTGATGCTGTCAGCCTTCGGTGCTTCCATAAAAAGCTCCGGCAATACCGCAGCCATTCTTCCCCGACCTGTACTTAACGGCCAAAAGATCAATGTTCCGGGGGATATCTCCTCCGCTGCATATTTTATCGCCGCCGGACTGCTGGTCCCCAATTCCGAGATTATCATCCGTAATGTCGGTATCAACCCGACCCGGGACGGTATTCTCCGGGTATGCAGGCAGATGGGTGCGGATATCTCCCTGATTAATAAGACGGAGCAGGGCGGAGAACCGGTTGCCGATCTGGTAGTACGCCACAGCGAGCTGACGGCAGTTGAAATCGGCGGCGAGCTCATACCCACACTTATTGACGAGATTCCGGTTGTGGCCGTCCTTGCCTGCTTTGCAAAGGGCCGCACTGTCATCCGGGACGCTGCAGAGCTGAAGGTGAAGGAGTCCAACCGGATCGATGTCGTGGTGAATAATCTCTCCAAGATGGGAGCAGATATCACAGCAACAGCCGACGGCATGATAATCAACGGAGGGAGGCCGCTTCACGGTGCTTTTGTCGAAAGCCACTCAGACCACCGTATCGCCATGTCCTTTACCATAGCCGCTCTGGTCGCCGAAGGAGAAACCACTATCGCGGATTCACAATGCGTTACTATCTCCTATCCGAATTTTTATCAGGATTTGAAAGGCCTTGCAAAGAATACCCTCTAGAGCTGTAATTTCACACTTGACCATATGTATATTTTATATCCCAAAATGAATACTATGTAGAGTAGCAGTTGAATTATTCTATGGGAAGGTGAAGTTTACGAGCGACATTGAATATGCCCTGAAAAGCTGCCAAAACAGTCTGGAATACTACAACCGTTCGCTGCGCAGCAGTTCATCCGAAGTATATAGCCAAAAGATAAATAAACAGATCGAAGAAGAAAGAACTAAGATTAGCGCTTTGGAAAGAATGCTTCCCAAAAAACCGCTCCATGAAAAAGACGGTGCCATATCTGTATATTACTGTCCCATATGCCGCGAGGAGCTCAGTACTCCTCCGTCACAAAGATACTGTGAAAACTGCGGTCAGGCATTAGATTTCCAGATTCTCGGCAAATGAATTTGTCCCTTATGCCGGTATGTGCATATGGATTAGCCTATATTCATATCCTTTTATTGTATCAAATATATAAAGGGATATGAATATAATGAGCAAAAAAGCCTCCTATCATAAAGTAGTTACCATAAGAAAAAAATATATTTTACAAAAACTAATCATCATAATGTTATTTATTCTACTATCCGCATCCATCGTAAAGGATTCCATCCAGCTTTACGCTGCATCCTCTGCCGGCAGAAAGTCTGTCTACGTCCCGATTGTCATGTATCATCATGTCAAAAACACCCAGCTCGGTAAAAACGCAATCAGCCCCTATGAATTCGAATGTGACTTAAAATATCTGAAAGAGAATCATTATAATACCATCACCATGTCACAATTAATCGATTATGTCTACGAGGGAACCGAGCTTCCTCCCAATCCCATCATCCTTTCCTTTGATGACGGACATATCGATACCTATAAAAATGTATTTCCTCTGCTGAAAAAATATAATATGAAGATTGTACTGTCCGTCATCGGCAAAAGCACCGAGGATTTCTCCAGGGTTAGGGGCAGCAATGCGGATTACGCCCATATGACCTATTACCAGATTAAAGAAATGGCGGATTCGGGCCTGGCAGAGATACAAAACCATACCTACAATCTGCATGCTATCCGGAATGGCCGGTACGGATGCGGGCAGATGAAGAACGAAGCCCTTTCCAACTATGAAAAGATCCTTTCCGAGGATGTGTCCTCTTTTCAGGAGAGCGTTTGCAAGGAGATCGATATCATTCCCAACACCTTCGCCTACCCCTATGGAAAATACAACAACAACTCGGAAGATATCCTGAGGAAGCTGGGATTTAAGGCGACCCTTACCTGTACCTATGGAGTAAATGTCATTAATAACAATCCTGAATGCCTTTATGAGTTAAAGAGAATCGGCCGCTCCCACAATGATGGAATTGCCAAGCTGATCCAGGATGCAATGCTGACACTGAAGTTTAACAGTGAGCTGAATTGAGTTGCACTATCCAGCCGAAGATCTTTGAAGCTTCAATCCTTCGCTGCCGTTTACTCTGGCTCCTGCTACTGCTATCCCTCTCCGGGAAGTGTATGGGAAGCGCACCGGGCGGCCGCTAAAGCCGCCCAAAAATTCTCGCCCCGATCAATATCATTCTTATTTAAAAAGAATTCTCACGAATTTCTTTTTTCCTATTTTCATCACAATCTGAGTGTCGCTGAAGGTCTCTTCCACGCTCTCCAGCTTCCTCTGGTTTACCTGGACACCTCCCTGGCGGACCAGTCTGCGGAATTCGCTGCCGGAGGGAATAATTCCATGCCTCAGAAGGAAGGGAATCACTCCGATCAGAGAGTTGCTTTCTGCAGGAACCTCAATTTGCGGCATGTTCTCCGGAAGCTCTCCCTTCTGGAAAACCGTATGGAAGTATTCCTCCGCTTGTCCTGCTTCCTCCTCGCTATGATATAATCTCGTGATTATTCTGGCTAATTCCAGCTTGCAATCTCTGGGATTTCTTCCCTGTTCCATCTTCCCCTTTATCTCCTGCACCCGATCCGGATGCTCATCCGTAACCAGTTCATAGTAACGTATAATTAAGTGATCGGGAATTTCCATCACCTTTTTAAACATAACCTGTGCCGGTTCAAAAATACCGATATAATTGCCCAGGCTTTTACTCATCTTCTCTATTCCGTCAAGTCCCTCCAGAATAGGCATGAATAATGCAATCTGCCTGCTTTTGCCCATACTGCTCTGCAGCGTTCTCCCCATAAGAATATTAAAGGTCTGATCCGTACCTCCAAGCTCAATATCCGCATTGATTTCCACCGAATCATAAGCCTGCATCAGCGGGTAAAAGAATTCATGGAGACCGATGGGCTCCTGCCTGCGAAATCTCCCCTGAAAATCATCCCGTTCCAGCATCCGGGCAACGGTGGTGCTGGCCGCCAGGCCGATCACCTTCTCAAAGTCCAGTCTTGCCAGCCACTCTCCGTTAAACCGGACTTCAGTCTTCTCCGGATCGATGACCTTAAAAATCTGGTCGGTATAAGTTTTGGAATTCTTTCTTATCTCCTCTTCACTCAATGGCTTCCTCGTCTTGGACTTTCCGGTGGGATCTCCAATCCTTCCGGTGAAGTCCCCGATGATGATTACAGCCCGATGCCCTAAATCCTGCATCTGCCGGATCTTACGCAGCACCACCGTATGTCCCAGATGAATATCAGGGGCGCTCGGGTCCAGCCCCAGCTTAATAATCAGAGGGCGCTCCTCCTTCTTCGCCATAATGAGCTTCTCCCTCAGTTCATCCTCTGATATAATCTCCGCTGCTCCCTTGCTTATGATTTTGATCTGCTCCTCAATACTCATTCCTTCGCCGCTCCTGTTTTTCATTTCATCATTGTTTCTTGCCACCATTTCATCATTCTCCTTATCTTTTTTTAATACAGAATCCGCTTTGGACTCTTGAGCCGGGCTTAGTCGGTATGAGATAAAACAACGAACGGCACGCTTTGCGAGCCGTTCTTATGTTAATCAAAAAAACCCGCTCCTCTAATTGCTTAGAGGGCGGGATTACTCACGCGGTACCACCTCATATTTATCAGCTGCTCTCACAGCCGACCTCTTTGAGTACGTCAAAATACCTTCGGATTAATTATCCATCTCATCCGGACAGATGCATTCTGGTTATACTCTAGCACGATAACGGGTGCAGGGATCCGTCAGCAGCCTACTTAGATCGCTCTGTTCGGTGCGAAGCTCAAAGATGTATTCAAAATGAACCTTCTTGCACCTCTCATCCACCGGTTGCTTTCTGTAAGTCAGTTTCATTTTTACTCTTTCTTATCAACGCTTTTTCTGTATTGATGACGATTATACTCATTTTATAATGCAATGTCAAGGGTTATTTTGATTTTTAGATATCAAAAATAATTTCACTGAATTTCCTTTTATGAGATAGAATATTCACTCTCCTATTCAAACTGTGATTGATACAGCTTATAATAAAAGCCCTTCTTCTCCATCAGCTCACGATGCGTTCCCTGCTCAACAATATTCCCCTGATCCACGACCAGAATATTATCCGCTCCCTGGATCGTGGATAGCCGGTGGGCAATGACAAAACAGGTCTTATCCTCCATCAGCTTACGCATCGCCTTTTGTATCTTAATCTCTGTCCGTGTGTCCACATTGGAGGTCGCTTCATCCAGAATCAGCATCCTGGCATCCAGCAGCATGGCACGGGCAATGGTAAGAAGCTGCTTCTGGCCTTTGGAGATATTCATTCCATCTTCATTAATAACCGTATCATATCCCTGGGGTAACCTCGTAATATAGGAGTGCATTCCTACCATTTTGGCCGCGGCAATCACTTCCTCCCTGGTCGCCTGATTTCGGCCGTAAGCAATATTCTCATATATGGTCCCTTGAAAGAGCCAGGTATCCTGCAGTACCATTGCATAAGCTCCCCGCAGGCTGCGTCTGGTCAGCGCCAGGGTATCATAATCATCCACACGTATGCTCCCGTCCCATACATCATAAAAACGCATCAACAGATTGATGATTGTTGTTTTGCCGGCTCCCGTAGGGCCTACGATTGCCGTAAGACTTCCCGGATGGGCATGCATCAGCAGCTTCTTAATAATGGGTTTGTCGGGCAGATAGCCGAAGGTAACCTCCTTCATCTCTACATCCCCCCGCACCATGGAAAGTTCCGCCGCATCCTTGCGATCCTCCGGTTCGGAGATTTCATCCATCAGCTTAAATACTCTCTCGGCCGCTGCTGCTGCCGACTGAAGTTCGCTGACAACATTGGCGGTCTCATTGATGGGTCCCGAGAATTTCCTGCTGTACTGTACAAAGGAGGAAATATTACCAAGCGTCATATTCCCAAAGAGATATAGAATTGCCCCGAATACCGTTATCAGGGACATGGATAGATTATTGATAAAGTTCACGGTGGGTCCGGTGATGCTTCCATAATATTCTGCCATGTAATAAGCATCCACCGTCTCCGTATTTAACCGGTCAAACCGGTCCATTATCGCAGTCTCCGCGGCATAAGCTTTAATCGTCTTCTGTCCGGATACCATCTCCTCCACAAAACCGTTCAGCTCTCCCAGCTTGGCAGAGCGCCTGCGAAATAACGGACGTACCTTCCGTGCCATATACCGGGTATACAGCATGGAAAGCGGAATTGTCACCAGTACCACCAGAACCAGCCGCGGGGAAATAACAAACATCATCAGAAGGGAACCCACTACGGTAATCACCCCGGCAAAGATCTGTACAACATCGGTGGACAATGAGGTATTGATCGTGTCAATATCATAGGAAATCCGGCTGATAATATCCCCCGTCTGGTTTCTGTCAAAATATCCAACCGGAAGCTCTACCAGCTTTGAGAATACATCCCCTCTCATCTTTTTAATAATGCGCTGGCTTAAATGTATCATCATTACCGACAGAATATAGGACAGCAGGGAAGATGCGGCATAAAATACAATCATCCAGGCCGCATAATAGAATACCTTTTGGAATTCAACCCTTCCTTTCCCGGGCCATATGGCATCAATGGCATAGCCGGACAGCATCGGTCCGACGAGTGCCAGCATATTTCCGGCTATGGTAAGCAAGATGGCAATTACCAGCATCCATTTATAATGATAAATATAGTTCCAGAGACGCCGCAGGACATATTTCGTGTCCCTGGGCCGGTCTATTTTTTCATTGATTATGGGTTTTCCCGCTATCCGGGCCATAGCAACCTCCTATCTGCCGCTTGGCGGCTTGGTTATGACATCATCTGGGACTGGTATATTTCCTTATACACCTCACAGCCCTCCAGCAGTTCCTCATGGGTTCCGTAGCCCGCCATCTGCCCGTCCTCAAGCACCAGAATATGATCCAGCTTCATCACGGAGCTGATCCTCTGAGCGATTACAATGGTGGTGGTTCCGTCATAGTTCTCCCGGATGGCCCTGCGCAGCAGGGAATCGGTTTTATAATCAAGAGCACTGGAGGAATCATCCAGAATTAATATCTCCGGCCTTCCTGCCAGGGCTCTGGCAATCAGAAGCCGCTGCTTCTGCCCTCCGCTCAGATTGCTTCCTTTGATAGCAAGCTGGTAATCCAGATCCCCCTCCAGCTCCTGGAGAAACCCGCCTGCCTGAGCATGCTTTGACGCTTCAAGAAGGCTCTCTCTGGACAAATCTCTTCCAATGCTGATATTCTCTCCGATCTGGTCCGCGAAGAGCACATCATTCTGGAACACGACTCCGAATTTCCTGCGCAGCTTATCCTTATCGAAACTGCGAATATCCCGCCCATCGATAGAAATTCTTCCCTCCGACACATCATAAAAGCGCATCAGCAGATTGATTAACGTGGTCTTGCCCGATCCGGTGGAGCCGATAATCCCCAGGCTTTCACCTTTTTTAATTCCAAAATCCACATCGGTAATGCAAGGCTCCTGTGTATAGGAAAAGCACACTTTGCGAAAGGCAATATGATACTCTTTATCCTCTTCCCACTCCTTGGCCGGAATAGCCTCCAGATCCTCTTCCGTATCCAGCACCAGAGCAATGCGCGCACCGGAGGCTGTCGCCCTGGATATTACCACAAATATTCGCTGGATTGCCATAACCGCATGAAGCATAATGGTGAAATAAGATAAAAAGGCCACGATCTTACCCGGTTCAGATGCTCCTGCGTTCACCCGGTATGCCCCTGCAATTACCACGATAGTTAATCCCAGATTAAAGATCAGATTCATAATAGGGTTTGTTACCGCCATGGTTACCCCGGCTCCCCGCTCCTTCTCAGACACCTCGGAATTAATATTCAGAAAGCGTTCCTTCTCGTATTCTGATTTGGAAAGGGCCTTGATCACACGGATTCCCGTGATATTCTCCCGCACTACCCGCACCATCTTATCCACGGACACCTGCAGTCCCAGATAAAGAGGAATTCCTTTGACGGATACCAGATATACCACCAGAGCAAGAAACGGCAGCACCCCGATCAACACCAGTGTCAGAACCGGCTCCAGAGTGCTGGTTATTACAATTCCGCCGATCAGGATAATCGGCGCGCGGACACCGATCCTCTGCATCATCCCAATCATATTATGGATATTATATGTATCGGTGGTCATACGGGCCTCCAGGGATGGAATCGTAAAATGATCCAGCTGTTTACCCGACAGGCTCAGTATTTTTTCAAATAAATCATGGCGCAGCTTCTCCGTCGCATTTCTGGCTACTCTTGTGGCCATCCGGTTTGCAATGATATTAAAGGTTCTTGCACCGACGGAGAGCACAAGCATCACAATTCCCCACATAAGGATAAGCCGCAGCTCCTTATAGGGAATAACCTCATCAATAATATAAGCCAGCACCCAGGGTAATCCAAGATCCAAAAAGGTACCGAATACCTTTATGGCAAAACCGAAGATCATTCGTGCAGTATATGGTTTAAGATACATTAATACTTTCTTCAAAGCATGCCTCCTGTATCATCTCCAGATAATGAACTCTGAATAGAATTTGCTTTAACGCAATCTTTATTCTAGCACTCCCCCCCCTCCCCCGTCAAGGCTGGGAAGAAGAAGAAATCTTCATTGCATTTATGCCTCAGGCTGAACTGTGACATGTTTATAGCAGTTGTATTATTTTTTCTGTCCATTTATATGAAATTATGCTATAATGCCTGATAGGGCAAAGTAGTCCCACAAGATATCAGGTTTGGACGTGTTTTAATTAGCTCAAATTGTAAGGAGATGTTAAGATGCATAAAAAAAATAATATAATGCTCATCCTATTGGTTTTACTGGTTTCATTACTTTTTCCTTCTGCAGGCGTGCAGGCCAAGGTTCAGAATTTTGAGAGCCTTTTTATGGAAGTTAACACCCCTGAGGATACCATTGTTGTTGCCGCAGATACGCCGAATGAGGATGAACTCTGGAGTAAAATCGGTGTTATGAATCCAAAAGAAGAAAAGAAGGTACTGAACCAAATGGGAGTCCGGGCAATCTTATTCGATCCGAATACCCGCAGCAGCATAAAGCTAATTCAGAAAAGCTCTGAAAAGAGTTCGGAGATATTCAATCTTTCCCTCATATCGGAGGAGGAAAGGCAGGATTTTCTGGACAACTTATTTCCCTCCCCGGATGACAGCACAACACTTCACGTAGCTCCCTACTCCCAGCCGGAGCAGCCCTTCTTTCGAATTGAGCTGGTGATGAAGAGAGAGAACATAGAAGCCACGGAGATTATCTACGGCACTGTGGTGAACGGATATGTGATGTATTATGATCTCTATAAAGAGAATGCCCCAGGCCCCCTGGATGAGAGCTATATTAAAGCCTTGGTGGAAGGTACTCATTTTACAAAATTTTTGGACAAAGCAGAGATAGAACAACAGGGCAGGCAGAGCGCAATTCTTCTGGCCGTCGGCACCGGTATCATCGCTGCAATTGCGATTATTTTTGTTATGCTATCCTCCCGCAGAAATAAAAAGAATGCGGCCGTCAGGAAGGAAAGAACCGCGGCACTGTCCAGGTTTTACCAGGATCAAAAAATCAAAGACGAACAAAAAATCAAAGATCCGGTTCTTTATACCAACCGCACCGTATATTCCGAGGAGGTTATTAAGCATTTCTGTCTATATAACACCGTTTTTCATCATATAAAAACCTGGATCACAACTGCCGTCGCATATCTGCTTCTGCTGGTGCTGTCCTATCATTCGAATCAGGCATGGATCGGCTATATCATTTCATCCCTGGCCGTGTTCTTTTTGGTACTTACTCAGAGCTTTCAGATTGAAAAGGCTGCAAAAAAGATAATGAAGGCCTATGAGCATCAAAAGAGCAAAGAAGCAACGGTCCAATTCTATGAGGATTATTATATCCTGTCGGGTATCCAGTCCTCCGGCAAGAATCCTTATGTACAGATTACCGAATATAAGGAATATAAGAATTATATCTACCTTTATCTGGGCTCGGACCGGGCGCTGTATCTGAATAAAGAGGGCTTTGAT
>JAFAGA010000090.1 GCA_023423045.1 Bacillota bacterium
GTTCTGTAGTGTGCCAGCGACCTACAAGAGGAGAATAGCACAAAAAAGAACGAAAGGAAGATGGGAGTTGAAGGGTTTCATAACCCCATCGGTGCCTTTCGCAGAAAGGTGGATTATAACAATGAAATATGTTCTTGGTATATCATATAAAGAAATTGGAGAGAAGCTTAGCATGACCCCCAAGCATGTCAATATGCGGATTTATAGAGCGAAAGAAAAGGTTAGAAAACTTGTAGAAAAGGAGATGATAAAAAAAGAAAGTAATATGCAAAGGGGTGAGAACCAATGAATATAAATCAAACTGACAATCATATATTTGAAGCATTATTTCGCCAAGCCGTTATAGATGATTACACGGAAGAGATTGATTCTATTCCATCCAAGAATGAGCTGATGAAAATAATATCGTTCTCAGCGGAATTTGAACTGAGAATGAAAAATTTATTAGCTCATGAAAAACGTAAGGAAACTCTTACAACAACTTTAAAGTTCGGGAAAAGGGCAGCAGCAATTTTTATTGTGGTAACAAGTATATTCTTTTGTACACTGCTCTTAAATTATGAAGTCAAAGCGGCTGTTAAAAACACAGTTATAGAATGGTACAATAAATTTACTTCATTTATTTTCCAAGGAGAAGCTTCAGATACAGGGGTACAAAAAGAATGGAGACCTCAATATTTGCCACAAGGGTATCTTGAAAGCACGGTTGAAAAACTTGGTAAGGCGACTGACATCGAATATGTTAATGATGAAGGAGGAGTTATCTATCTTTCGTATAGACCAGAAGAAAATGATACCAGCATTTCAGTTGATAATGAAAATCATATAATAGAAAGTATAATCATTAATGGGCATGAGGCCTATACTGTGAAAGCAACGAAAGACGATTTTGAAAACGGGGTAATATGGAGCATGGATAAATATACCTTTAATATTTGGAGTCAGTTACCAATTGAGGAGCTTATAAAGATTTTACAATCGTTAAATTAAATTTGATGTAGTATAATTTATTAGGATGCCAAAGGCATGGAGGACTAAGAAACCTTGTGCCTTTGATCTCAAAATATCTAAGAATGTTTTCGGTACATGACGGTAAGCTCATTAATATTAGGTAATAGCCCCACTGATCATCATCTGAAAAAAATCTTTCAAGGCAAACTTTTTATTATGTTTTGTACCTTGAGTATCGAGAAAGAAAGGGATATAATTATGAGAATTATAAAAATACAACTGTTAGTTTTACTCTGCTTCATTTCAATTATTTGTACAAGTTGTTCCTCAAACATCGATCTTCCTCCAACGCCGCTATCATCTTCCGGTACAACAATTTCGCCTACGACATTAGCATCTCCTACGCTTCCTTCCATGCCGTCGTTATCCGCCGATGAGATATTACCAACAAACCATGACAATGTGAATTCTACAGTGCAGGATAGTCTCATATCTAAATATTATGGAAGCATTGATGTTCAGGATGGTTTAATGACCTATATGATAGTGACTCGGAAAACAGATGATAATAAATATGTTATCGAACTGCTTATTTTTGATTATGGCCGGGAAGAAGAGGAAGATGGTTTGATACAATCAATTACCTATGATGTTGATTCAAGTTTTATGCCGGAGACAGTTCGGCAAGGTCTTGAGATTGCTGATGTCAATAGGGATGGCAGCAATGATATCATTCTTAGTCTGGGGATATGGGGTAAATTTACATATTCGGTATGCTATGTCTATGATCTGGAATCAAAAAACTATACAAAACTAAGAGGTTTTGATGAGATTTCCTCACCGGAGTTTTCAGATGGATTTGAATTTCTATTTGGTAAATGGCAAGATAACGCCAGAGAATATGGGATTGATAAATATGTGGTTAATGGCAGTGAAGTAAACTTGATTGCAAAACTTCGTATCGAATATGCTACATCACAGGGTACCCGTTATACAGAACAAAAAGTGATAGACGGAGAACTGGTTGATATAAAGAAAAGTGTATCTTATGAAGAAATTAATGCTGAGGAATGGGGAAAACATGTTCCGCAACCATAAAATGTGGAAGATGATACAAAGTCCAGTTACATGGTCAACATAAATATTATTAAAGAAAAGGACGTATTGCATTCTAACTAAAAGTTAGTTTACAATACGCCCTTTTCTTATGAGAGAGAGTAGAAAGAGGTTATTTCAATATTTTAGAGATGTTTTGGTAATTGGTATACCTTGCACTGGCTCCACTAGAACTACCCTTGATTTTTGTTGTCAATTGAGTACAAATATTTTGGGCGGTATCGTTCCAATTAATTGTAGTACCATTGTTAAAACTCTTGTAAGTGTTCCAGTACCATCCAGCGCTATCAGCAGGATATTTAAAGGCTACGTGCTGCGTTGCATAAACGTCTGGAGAAAGGATTGCTGAATCTCCATTGTAGTTTTTATACTTTTCATAAGCATCCTTCCATGTAAGCTGTATGACACCTCCTCCATAGTAAGGAGCATAGTCATCAGTGCCCATAGTACCAGGTCTATAGCTATATTCTACGAGCGATAAGCCGTAATCAGTTTCAGCCATAGCCTGAGCCAAGAAATGCTTGACTTTTTCTTTCGTGTTGATTTTGTGGGTATTAAGGGCACTATTTAATTGTGTAACGATATCGTCACGCAATAAAATGTTCTTAAAGCCACATCTGGCTAACTTGCCAGCTGTGAGTTTCACTGTTGTTCCTGAAATCCATGAAGTGTCACTGGTACCGTCTTCCAGTGCGGCGAGCGTGGCTTGTCCCACTGAACCATCACTACTCAAGCCCATCGCAGTCTGGAATGTTTTGACCACAGATGCAAGAACAACATCATAATCACCGGTAGTAGCGCAAGAATAACCCCTGGCGTTCAGCAATGTTCGAATAGTAGTAACATTATTTCCGGTATCCCCGATAGAGTAGAAATCTAATCCCTTTTTTACCGTAGTTAAGGATGGAGTAGTGGTGGGCGCCGCATATAGAGTCCCAGACCAAGCTTCAATTTTTGCAAGCGTTGCCTTATCGATCCTTCCATTGACAGTCATATTATGTTCTTTCTGGAATCCATTGACTGCTCCGAGTGTACCTGAGCCAAATTTACCGTCAGGGCTGCCTCCTGGACAAAAACCATACAAATAGAGTGCCTTCTGAACTGCTTTTAGATCCGCATTAACAGTTGTTGCGTCAGACTGAAAATATTTTGTCCCACTGCGGATCTGGGCTAGGGTAATACCGTTGTTATCTCCGTTAGCCATAATTATTCCTCCTATATTTTATTTCCAGGATCATTTCGATTCTGGTAAATATAAAAGAGAAATCTATATCAAAAATGTAAACTATGTATATAATTTGTTTTATACATAGTTATATGGCTTAATCGATAAATAAAAGCATTGGAAGAAATTGGCGTACAAATATCAGGTCATTGCTTTTTACAGTTCAATCTTTTCTGATATGTAAATGAATGATTAAAAAATGAAGGTACTAAATGAATAAAAAACGTTTTAAATATCAAACTCAGGCGTTTTTATTAAAATATTGGAAATAATTTTATAAATTCCCCTTTTTCTTGTAGGGAAAATATTTTTTCATACGTTTCATATGTGAAGGCAAAAAAATAAGCAAGCCTTACAATATTGAAAGGACGTGTTATGAATGAAAATGAAAAGATTTACTGCATTTATACTGGTCGGGGTGATTTCCCTGTCGCAGAGTGTTATTGCTTCTGCACAAATGTTACCAAATGAGGTAAGAGATCCTGGGAACAAGATATCGATATCACCACTATGGGATAATGTCAATGATATTACCCTCGATATGTACTATGAAAATGGAGCGGCTAATTGCTCCGGAAAAATTAGAGCACTGTCCGGAACTACAAAGATTTCTGCAGTATTTAAGCTGGAGAGAAAGACTGCCTCAGGGTGGAGCTTTGAGAAATCATGGAGTAAAGTCTCAAGTTCCTCTACCTTATCGTTTTTTGGCACATATGCAGTACCTAAAGGGTATACATACCGTCTGAGTGTGACAGCAGATGTGACCAGGAATGGAACGACAGAAACGGTCACAAGCTCAGTGAACGGGAATTATTAGTTTCTTTCATTGGATTGCGAGCAAAGAGATATGAAGAATTGACTTTTATCAAGAATAATGCTACAGTAACTATATGCAGGGGGACTCTATGGAGTTGAGAAGGTAAAACCTGACCCTTTGAACCTGTTGGTTAAGACCAACGCAGGGAGCATTCAAACATGATGATTTGTTTGGGCTTTCCTGTTATGGGAAGGCTCTTTTTGTTTCAGGAAAATACAATCAAATATGGAACAAGTTTGCGGGGGGACTCCTTGGAGTTGAGAAGGTAAAACCTGACCCTTTGAACCTGTTGGTTAATACCGACGTAGGGAAGCAAGTCATCCGTTTTAGTGATTAGGGCGCTTCGCATTTACGCGAAGCGTCTTTTTACATGTAGGGGGTGCTCTCTGTATTAACGGAGGCAGCCCCTCTTTTTTGAAAGATGGAATTTCATTTTTTCCATATCTACGGAGGTACGGATGACCACCTGGACTATACTCTTACCAATATTCATTGCATGGAAGATCCCTCTTGCCGGGGTGGGCGCGGATACTTGTATGACAGGGGCACAGTTATCAGCGATCAAGAATAGCTGCATTGTGTTCCCGTCCAACGCTGAAGGGATGGGTTCAGTGTTCTGTCACTCAGAGTATGCCACCGGTGTACGAAACGAGGCGAACCCATCCGCTTAATGATGCGGCTTTGCACAACATCTACACCCTCGGTATCAAGCAACTAATTCGCAGATATTCCCAGCTGTACTCCGGTGCAGACCGGAACGCTGGTGATTATCTATCCAAAAAAACACAGGAGGTTACAATATGAAGAAAGTATTAAGCATTGCAGGTTCTGATTGCAGCGGCGGCGCAGGGATACAGGCGGATCTAAAAACATTCTCTGCCCACGGCGTATTTGGTATGACGGTCATCGCGTCAGTGGTGGCGGAAAATACCTTTCGTGTGATTGACATCCAGGACATTCGCCCGGATATCATTGAAAAACAAATTGAAGCAGTTTATGAGGACATCCCACCCGATGCGGTGAAAATCGGGATGCTTTCCTGTCGGGAAGGGATGCTGGCCGTGGCGGGAAAGCTCCGCAACTGGAATGCCAAAAACGTGGTCATCGACCCGGTAATGTACGCCAAAAACGGCTGTGCTCTCATGGACCCGGATTCCATCGACGCGCTGATTGCCGAGGTCGTACCGCTCGCTGATGTACTGACCCCCAACATCCCGGAGGCGGAGGAAATTGCCAGAATGAAAATCAGATCTCAAGCTGATATGGAGGAAGCCGGGCGAATCATCCACGCTATGGGCTGTAAGTCCGTCCTCGTAAAAGGCGGTCATAGCGAGGGTGATGCCACCGATGTTCTCTATGATGGGAACGGGTTCAGCTGCTTCACCTCTCCCCGTATCCGCACCAAGAATACCCACGGCACCGGTTGTACCTACTCGGCCGCCATAGCGTCCAACCTTGCTCTGGGGTATCCAGTGCAGGAGGCGGTCAGCCGTGCCAAGAAATATGTCACTACCGCCATCACTCATGCGTTGGAGATTGGCGGGGGCAATGGTCCCACACACCACTTTTACGACCTATACAAATACGGATTGGGGGGCTTCTGAATGAACAAACGATACGCCGCACTGGTGGAGATGGTCAGGACTGCCAAGCCGATAATCCATCACATCACCAATTATGTGACCGTCAACGACTGTGCCAATATCACGCTTGCAATCGGCGGGTCGCCTATTATGGCCGATGCGCTGGAGGAAGCCGCGGACATTACCCGCATCGCATCCGCCCTTGTGTTGAATATGGGAACGCTGAACGAATGCACCGTTTCGTCCATGTTAGCGGCTGGGAAAATGGCAAATAAGGCCAGGATTCCCGTGGTATATGATCCGGTAGGTGCCGGTGCTTCAAAATTCCGTAACAATACGGCTGCCCGGATATTGGACGAGGTAAAGATCAGTGTCCTGCGGGGCAATATCTCGGAGGTGCGGTTTTTGGCGGGTCTGCAATCGGAAACCAAAGGTGTGGACGCTTCGGAAGCCGATATGCAGGGTGATGCAGTGACTGTTGTCAAATCGCTGGCGGCTCGGCTGGGCTGTGTGGTTGCAGTCACCGGCGCGGTGGATGTGGTGTCGGACGGCAGGGAGGTCGTCTGTATAGAGAACGGCCACCCCAAGCTATCGGATATCACCGGTACCGGCTGCATGTGTTCTTCACTCATCGGCTCCTTTTGTGGGGCGGTACCAGACAGGCCGATAGAGGCAACCGTCGCCGCAATCTTGACCATGGGTATCGCGGGTGAAATAGCCTATGAGATGGCAGGGGCAGCGGGCAACGGCAGCTTCCGGGCGGCACTGCATGATGCTGTGAGCCGGATGGATGCCGAAACTATCATAAGGAGGGCAAAAATCTATGAAGCCTAAGATTGATTATACCCTCTACCTTGTCACCGACCGGAAATTGATGAGTTCCGCCACCATTGAAGAATCAGTGGCGCAGGCAATTCTGGGCGGCTGTACGCTGGTGCAGCTTCGGGAAAAGGATTGCTCTTCCATGGAGTTCTACGAAATTGCTTTAAAGGTGCGGGAGGTTACCGTCCGGTTGGGCGTGCCGCTGATCGTCAACGACCGAGTGGATATCGCCCTCGCTGTGGATGCAGACGGCGTTCATGTGGGGCAGACTGATCTTCCCGCTGATGCAGTGCGCCGAATCATCGGCCCTGACAAGGTGGTCGGAGTATCGGTAGGAAATCTCCTCGAAGCGCTGGCTGCTGTGGAAGCAGGTGCGGATTACCTGGGCGTAGGAGCATTATACGCCACCGGAACCAAAACCGATGCCGGCATCACCAGCTTGGATGAACTTCAGCGCATCCGGGCGGCGACCCAGCTGCCCATCGTTGCCATCGGCGGCATCAACAAGGAAACCATACCGCACTTCCAAGGCATCGGTATCGACGGGCTGGCTGTTGTTTCAGCCATCGTTGCCAAGCCTGATGTGGCGGGAGCGGCACAGGAATTGAAGGCGCTTTTCCTGGAAAGGAGGAGTAAGGTGTGAAGGGATATATTTTCGATCTCGACGGCACTCTGCTGGACTATGCTCATGGGGGGAGAAGATTGATGTAGATTTCTTGGCCAAGCGGGCTTGGCGGTTCCGTCCGATTGATATAAATACAATCTGCGCCTGGAGCTTCCCGGAGGCTGCCGCCTATACTATCCAGCGTTTCAGTCTGTCGGACAGTGTGGATGACCTGCTGTGGGAGTGGCATTCCATGGCGGTATACGCCTATGGCCACAAAATACCGCCTGAGTGCAGATAGCGGAACGATATCTATACTCGAGTGATCTTTCTATCAAACAAATTGCCGCAGTCTGTGGCTTTTTATCCTACCTATATTTTGTAACTGTATTTAAAGAACACGCTGGGTTTCCTCCGAGTGGTTGGCGTTCCAAAATACAAAAACAGCAAGTCTTGAAAGGGAAATAAGGCGAGTTAATCACTATGTGCAGCAGTTTTGGGTAAAAAAGGAACAAAAATAGGGCTGAAAAGTACTTTTTTCAGCCCTATTTTTGCGTTCACCCCTATTTTATACGAAGAAATGCCTGCCTTTACCTGATTAACATTGATGATTTACTTAATCAATCTTTTACCTGGATCTGGAGGCAAAAGATTTTATTGCTTATGCGAACATAAAAATTATGCTATTAAGATTTAGAAATTTAGATATATATGGATATGTTAGATATTCATTAAAGACT
The DNA here is from genome assembly GCA_023423045.1 of Bacillota bacterium. Taxonomy (GTDB): domain Bacteria; phylum Bacillota; class Clostridia; order Lachnospirales; family Lachnospiraceae; genus Mobilitalea. The sequence continues at coordinate 7,859 of JAFAGA010000090.1, forward strand.
CTTTCAGATATCCAATAAAGATACTTAAAGGTACTTTACAAACATTTAACACGCAATTAACACAGATATTATCTGTGTTATTGTATAATTAGTATTTGTTATGAGAAAGAAAAATGTAATTTAAAATATTGTAAAAAGGTATGAGCTCCTTACTAAAATTTTAATAGAAAACAATTAGCGAGGGTTACGAATGGATGATCTAATGTTAAAGTCTGAGCATAAAGCCAAGATAAAAACAGAAGCGGTAAACCTTTTTTATGGCAGCTTCCAGGCTCTGAGGAATGTTACCATGGATATTGAGGAATGTGCGATTACAGCCATAATTGGGCCGTCAGGATGCGGTAAATCTTCACTTCTGCGTCTTTTTAACCGTATGAATGACCCGATACCAGGAGTTAGGGTAGAGGGCAGTATTATGCTTGATGATGCTTTTATCTATGATAAGAATATGGATGTTGTTACACTGAAAAAAAGAGTTGGTATGGTTTTTCAAAAACCGAATCCCTTTCCGATGTCTGTATACGATAATATAGCTTTTGGTCCAAGGCATCATGGAATAAAGCAAAGGGATCGTCTTGATGAGATCGTGGAGAGGAATTTACGCCAGGTGGCTTTATGGGACGAAATTAAGGACAAGCTGAAAGGATCTGCTTTTGATCTTTCACCGGGCCAGCAGCAGCGCCTATGTATTGCCCGTGCGTTGGCTGTGGAGCCTGAGGTTATATTGATGGACGAATCATGCAGTGCTCTTGATCCGGAATCCACAATGAAGGTTGAGGAATTAATGGAGGATCTGGCCCAAAAGTATACGATTATTATTGTAACTCATAGTATGGAACAAGCGGCAAGGGTGTCTCATATGACTGCGTTTATGATGATGGATCATGATAGGGCGGGGACATTGGTTGAATATGCCCCAACGGCACAAGTATTTGCTAATCCGAAGGATAAACGTACCGAGGACTATATTACAGGTCGGTTCGGATAGAAATATTTAAGGTGTAACCAACAGGGATGATAAGTACGCCATACAACTTGTGGTTCTTCTGTATATTGATGGTTTTATATATCTATATATTATGAAATGGAGGAAATCAGGCATTAAAATTTATCCGGGTTGATGATTTTAATGTTTGGTTTTTGTGAGGGATATGATGCAAAAGATTGTAACATGTAAGTTATTAAGACGAAGAAGAGTATCGATCAGCGTAGTGATATTGACCCTTTCTATGAGCATGATGTCTGCCTGCAGCCGGGCACCCGGTTCAGCTACGATTGTTGCAGGCTCAACTTCTGTACAACCCTATGCCGAGGTTCTGGCTGAAGAGTACATGGTTTTGAATCCGGACACTGAGATTGATATCCAGGGTGGAGGATCCTCGGCCGGAATTACGGCAGCCCAGACACACAGTGCTGATATAGGAATGTCCTCCCGTGCAATGAAAGAGGAAGAGAAAGGCCTGTGGAGTATAGAAATTGCCAGGGACGGATTAGTACTAATCGTGAACCCTGAGAATCCGATACAAAATCTTACTTTAGAACAGATCCGTGATATTTACGCAGCCACGGTTACCGACTGGAGCCAATTGGGAGGCGTGGAAGCAAAGATCAATATAATTGCGCGTGAAGAAGGATCCGGTACAAGAAGTGCTTTTACGGAGCTGCTGATGGGTGAAGCGGAGATAACCCCGAAAGCGATCGTCCAGGACTCCAATGGAGCGGTCCGACAATTGGTTGCGGATGACCCCAATGCGATAGGCTTTATCTCCTTGGGTTTGGTGAATGATAAAGTGAAAGCTTTACATTTAGATGGCATCGAAGCGACACGAGAAAATATAATGAATGGCAACTATAGCCTGTCCAGGCCGTTTTTATTCGTCACTAACGGCGAGCCGACCGGGTTAGCGAAGAGCTTCATCGAGTTTACTCTTTCTTTGGAGGGGCAAACATTACTGAGCCATGAGGGACTTATTCCATCAGCAGAGGGGGCAGGAAAATGAAAAAATTTAAGGAAAAATTATCTGAGCGTATCTTTCTCCTGATTGCACTTTCGGCTTTATCGGTGCTGGCGCTCATCACGGTGTTTATATTTATAAAAGGTGTGCCTATTATCGCTGAGGTTGGCATACTAAACTTTGTTTTTGGGATGAAGTGGGCTCCCGGCCAGGGTGCCTATGGCATTTTCCCGATGATAGTGGGTTCTGTATCGGTCACTTTGGGAGCGGCAATCCTGGGAGTTCCCATCGCTATTTGCTGCAGTATTTTTCTGGCTGAGTTTGCTCCTGCAGCACTTAGAAACATATTCAGACCCGCCATCCAGCTGCTGGCCGGCATACCTTCCGTAGTATATGGGTTCTGGGGAGTGCTGTTCATTGTACCAATGATACGTAATCACCTGGGAGGGCCGGGCTTAAGCATATTGGCCGGTTCCATCATTTTGGCCATTATGATCCTGCCGACGATTATCAGTATCACGGAAGTATCCCTCCTTGCGCTGCCCCGCCATTATAAAGATGGGGCCCTTGCCTTAGGGCTGACACATTGGCAGACCATACGCTCCCTGCTGTTACCTGCGGCCAAGTCGGGTATTGTTGCCGCCATAATCTTAGGTTTAGGCAGGGCAATTGGTGAGACGATGGCGGTCATTATGGTGTTGGGCAATGCTGTTGCACTTCCTGAATCAGTTCTTGACCCTGTCAGGACACTGACCACGAATATCGGTATTGAGATGGGATATGCATCCGGCGAACACCAACAGGCGCTTTTCGCCACTGGTATCGTATTGTTTATTATTATCATGATTTTGAATGCTACTGCCCAATATATCACACGAAAGAAGTGAGGTCACTATGAGAATTAACACGAGAACTTCCCAGAAGATAGCAAAATTTTTGATTTGGACGGCAGCTCTTCTTGTCATGGTGATTCTTGTTTCCATAATTATCTATATTCTGGCAAAGGGCATACCTATGATCACCTGGCAGTTTTTAACGGAGATTCCGCGAAACATGGGCCGTACCGGGGGTATTTCCTCTTCCATTGTCGGAACTCTGCTTGTGACTGCGGTAGCCGTTATTGTAGCAACACCATTTGGAATCGGGACAGCAATATACCTTACGGAGTATACACGTGAGGGCAGAATCACCCGCATTATCCGCTTCAGTGCAGAGTCCCTGGCAGGGATACCATCCATTGTATATGGACTGTTTGGTTTTATCTTCTTTGTCATATACCTAAAAATGGGATGGTCGATTTTATCCGGTGGATTAACCATGGCCATAATGATTTTGCCTACAATTATACGTACATCGGAAGAGGCGATTCGTACTGTGCCGGAGCTATACCGCGAGGTAGGATTCTCTCTGGGATCCACTAAATGGCAGGCAATAACCAGGACAGTACTCCCGTCAGCACTTCCCGGCATTGTTAATGGAGTAATTTTGAGTATAGGGAGATGCGTAGCCGAGACAGCTGCTGTTATTTTAACAGCCGGCTCAGCACTTCGTATGCCCACATCACTCTTTGCCCCGACTCGAACGATGGCAGTACATTTTTATATACTGGCGAGAGAGGGAATATCCATGGAGAATGCTTATGGAACAGCAGCACTCCTGATTATTCTGATTCTCCTGCTTAATGTTGGTTTCAATATGCTGGTCAATCGATTCATAGCGAAAGGCCGTTAAGAGGTGAAAAATGATACAGAAATCAAAAATAGTGATAAAAGGGTTGAACTTCTATTATCAACAAAAACAGGTTATTAAAGAGCTTAACCTGGAAATACCTAAAAATGAGATTTTGGCTGTTTTTGGTCCGGCGGGCAGTGGTATCACAACACTTCTTCGCACCTTGAACCGTCTGTGTGACTTGACGGTGGAAACCCGTCAGGAGGGTGAGATACTTTTGGATGGAAAAAACATCTTTGACCCGGACATTAATGTGACAGAACTGCGCCGCAGGGTAGGGATGGTCTTTGATGTACCAACACCTCTGCCTATGTCCATCTTTGACAATATAGCATTGGGTCCCCGTATGGGCGGAATGAAAACCAGGGCGGCTTTGGCGGAGAAAGTAGAAAAGGCACTGCGTATGTCGGCCCTCTGGGATGAAGTCAAAGACAGGCTGGATACTCCGGCAGCCAGGTTATCCGGCGGTCAGCAGCAGCGCTTGTGCATTGCCAGGGTTTTGGCTCTTGAACCGGAGGTTATTTTGCTGGACAGACCCTGCTCGGCTCTTGACCCAATATCAACGGCCAAAATTGAAGAATCCTTAAGACAGCTTAAGGAGCAATTCACCATTATCATTGCACCCCATACCGTTCAGCAGGCAGGGCGTATCGCTGACCGGGTTGCATTCATGCTAATGGGCAATCTGATAGAACAAGGCGTTACCCAGGAGGTTTTTTCATTCCCCAGGGATAAGAGAACGAATGATTACCTTACGGGAAGATTTGGTTAAAATCCAGTTTCTTAAAGTTTTTTAAAAAAGGAGATGAGCATTTTGGCAAGAGAACATTTTGCACAGAAAATACTTGACATTAAACATCAGGTATTAAGAATGGGAGCCCTGGTTGAGAATATTATCGACACGGCAGTGACTGCTTTAGAGACACAGGATCTTGATCTTGCAAAAAAAGTTTATGAAAAAGATGACGAAATAGATCAGCTGGAACTTGAAATTGAAAAGGAATGTGTGATGCTTCTTGCCCTTCAGCAGCCTCTGGCCAAGGATTTAAGAACAATTGCATCGGTTCTGAAAATCGTAACAGATCTTGAAAGAATGGGGGACAACGCAGTAAACATCGCAGGGGTCACACTTGAAATAGGCAAAGCCCCCTTGCTTAAGCCTCTTGCAGACATCCCAAGGATGGCAGAAATTGCTCGGGAAATGTTAAAAATGAGTCTTGATGCCTTTGTAAATGAGGATATTGCCCTTGCAAAAAAGGCAGCCGGGAGGGACGAAGAGGTTGACTGGCTCTATGAAACAGTTATCAATGATATTCTTAACATTATCACAGAAAAAAAGGAACTGACGCAACAAGGGACGAAACTTCTGTTCATTGGGCGGTATCTTGAGAGAATCGCCGATCATTCTACAAATATATGTGAAAGAACGATATACATGATCACAGGTGAGTTAAAAGAAATAAATTAGAGGCATGCCTCTAATTTATTTCTTTTATTTTTAAGACAAAAATGTCTCTACTAATTCTCTGTCAAATACGATATAATTAGCATAAGATTTATGATCAACTGGATTGGAGAGATAATAATGGGAAATACGGACAAGTTTGAAATGATAGCCAATCGCTATGACACTCCTGAAAGAGTCCAAATTGCAAAGGTATCATCAGATGCCATTCGCGAATGCTTGGCTGATACTAAAAGTAAGCATGCGATTGATTTTGGGTGTGGAACCGGCCTTGTTGGTATGAATTTACTGAATAATTTTAAGTCGGTACTGTTTTTGGATACATCACAAAATATGCTTGGTCAGATAAAGCAAAAGATTGCAGGCTCTAATATACAGAATGCAGATGTATTATGCTTTGATTTTGAAAAGGATAATTTTTCGGATTTACATGCCGACTATATTTTTATGGCCCAGGTTCTGCTCCATATTAATGATGTTGAGTTGGTTTTATCAAGATTATACAAGGTGCTGAAAGAAAACGGGCATTTACTAATCGTAGATTTTGATAAAAATGAAAGAATAGTTTCAGATTTGGTTCATAACGGATTTGATCAAACAGAGTTAACTGAAATTATGACAAAGATAGGATACCGGAATATTCAATCCAAAACTTTTTATACTGGAAGCAAAATATTTATGGGGCATGATGCATCCATGTTTATTCTTGATTCTCAGAAATAGAATATCTGCCAAGGCGCAACTTGCTTTACATGTTGTTTTATAACTTAAGAAAAGCGAAGAGGAAGGACATAAGATGAAGAAAATGGGTATTGTCTTTACGATGATAGGAACACTATTTATGCTGTTTATCGTAGTTGTTACCATTGGGGTTTATAAGACTTATTCTACGGACAATTCTCGGGTCACGTTTTCAAATGTGTATTATGGTTTCATTATAATTGATTTATTGTTTTTTGCTGTTGGCGGCTTCTGTCTGGCTTATAAGCCGTTAAAAAAATGGCGTGAGCAGAGAACGATAGCTTTGGAGGCAAAGAAAAGAGAGAGAAGACCGGTAAAAGAAGCAATACCGGCAAAAGAAGCAATACCGCAGCAGAAGGCTCCTATTCCGGCTGTAATCCAGATTCGAAAACCGAGTGTGCCCGATCATATATCGCAGCCACAGTGGCTTCAGCCGTTACACCTTTGTGAGAACCTTCATCCGCTTGTTGGGATAAGGTATGTCGCGGGAATTATAATGATGGCAGGATCATTATTATCCATACCGGTTTTGGCGGATCGGATGCCGCCTGATTATGAATTGGCCTACATAATAACTGCGACGGTATTATTTTGGGGCGGGTATATCATCTGGAGTGCAGCCAGGAATAAAACAAAGCTGCAGAAGACAACTGCGTTCGCAATAACAATGGATGGCTTTCTTTATTATCTTAGCTTGGACCCGATTATATATGAGGATGACAGGAGGCCGATAACAAAGCTTGGAAAAGTTATCTATAATAGTAAGAAGCTTCAAAAAGTAAGTGAAGCTGAGAGAGCACAAGAAGCCTTTTTAAATAGTAAAGAGGCAAAAGAGAAAATTGAAGAATGCCTGAATGGAAATCAGGTCCAGGATTTACTTTGTATAACCCGTATGGATGCACCGCATATATTCCGAAGAAATCTAAGTAATATTCGAATAAAGTTTTGGAATGAAAAATCGAAGCGTGTCGAGAAAATAACCTTATTCAAGAATAACAAGGGATTCGAGCGTATTTTAAATGCCATAAGTAAACTGGACCAGAAAATTGACTATAGGAAATTTGAAAAGAGTCTGCGCAATAAGTGATTACGTGACCTTAATCTTCGGAAGGGGAATCCATGGGACATATTACAAGTAAAGATGCCTATAAGAATTTGGAAGAAAGAATCAATTGGTTTACACAAGGGGCTCCGCCATCGGACAGCCTGTATAAAATTTTGCAGGTTTTATATACAGAAACAGAAGCAAAATGGGTCGCACGATTGCCGGTTCGTCCATTTATTGCAAAAAAAGCAGCAAAGATCTGGAACACTAGTGAAGGAAAGGCGGAAGCTTTTTTAGAGCATCTTTGCGAGAAAGCATTGCTTGTGGACTCATTTTATAAAGGGGTACGTCAATTTGTGATGCCGCCGCCAATGGCAGGCTTCATTGAATTTGCATTGATGCGTACAAGAGGCGATATTGATCAGAAATATTTAAGTGAATTGTATTATCAATATATGAATGTGGAAGAAGATTTTGTTAAGGACTTATTTTTCGCAACTGAGACGCATCTTGGACGAGTTTATGTGCAGGAGCCGGTTTTGACGAATGATAATACAATTCATATTTTGGATTATGAAAGAGCAAGCCATATTATTGAGGAAGCAACGCATATCGGTCTTGGAACCTGTTATTGCAGACATAAGATGCTGCATGCAGACCACCCATGTGAAATAAATGCCCCGTTGGATGTTTGCCTTACCCTTGGGAATGTTGCCCGTTCTCTTGCTGAAAATGGGCAGCATGCGAGATTAATTGATAAGAAAGAGGCAATGGATGTACTGGAACGTTCTTATGCAGCTAATCTGGTACAAATTGGGGAAAATGTTCGTGAAGCTCCGGCATTTATTTGCAATTGCTGCGGTTGCTGCTGCGAAGCCTTGCAAGCAGCAAGAAAATTTAGTCCAATGCAGCCGGTGGCTACGACAAATTATATACCTAAGATTTCGGAAGATTGCATAGGATGCGGTAAATGTGAAAGGGTATGTCCGGTATTGGCAATTTCTATGCAAAACAACAAAGAGGGTAAGGCGGCAGCGGAGATAGATGATGAGGTATGCCTTGGCTGCGGTGTATGTGTGCGAAGTTGCCCTAAAAATGCCATTGAATTAGTACGAAGAGAGATTCAAGTCATTACGCCGGTGAATAGTACCCATAGATTTGTATTGCAGGCAATCGAAAAAGGTACCCTCCAAAATCTCATATTTGATAACCAGGCATTTGCCAATCATCGTGCGATGGCAGCGGTACTTGGGGTTATTTTGAAATTACCTCCCTTAAAGCGGATGATGGCGGGTAAACAGTTTAAATCCATATACCTGGATAAGTTGTTGTCAAATAAAAGTGCTGAAAGGCCGTAACTGGAATTAATTTATACAATCTGATTTATTGATGTTAAACCATACTTATCTGGCAGAGCTGTTTCTTTGCCAACTGATACCAGTGTTCACGCGAATTAGAATTCACCTTTTTACCGAGAAATCGAAGGATAATAAATAAAGCCATAAGCTCCGTGGCATATAAATCCTCGTCTGTCAGATGTGCTATTTCACAATATCCTTCCAATAAATACGAATATAATCTTCTGTCCTGATAGAAACCAACAAATGTGGCAAGGTCAAACAAACGATTATTCCCACGTATCTCGCCAAAATCAATGATACCACTGTACCTGCCCGCTGAGTGAAAAATGTGTGAGATATCAAAATCCCCATGTACAAGAACACCCTTCTGCACATTGAGCATTCGCTGCGCTGTCAGCATAAGGTCCGTTATTCGCATTATCTCTGCATCAGAGAAAGGATACCGGCAGAGAGCTTGTAAGTCATTATTAAGGTATTCCCTAAAATATTCATCAAAGCTGCGCTTCTCGCCCTTAAGTATAAGATGAGAGCCTTTATCAATCCAGCCAAACCCATCCACCGGAATATTATGTATAAGGGCAAGCTGACGCCCCGCTTCGCGCAGGATATCCTGTAAATTGGCTTTCGGTAAATCATCCTCGATGCAAGTACCGGGGATCTCATCCACAAGCATGACAGAAAGTCCGGTATGTTCATTTTTATGCTCGAAGCCAATTACTCGAGGTACGCTTACACCGACAGCGCATAGAGTATTATGGACCAGCACTTCAGCTGCAAAACTAGCATTCTCTGGCAAAAAACGCATGTAGTATGTTCCTGATCTTGCTGTGATACGATACACATAAGTTGATGCACCTTTTGGGACGCGTTCTATGCATATAATATTATCTAAATACTTTTCAGCAACTATTTTTACAACTCCGGATTCCGGTGCATTGTGATTCATATATTAATCTCCTCCAGACATTTTTGAGAAAGCTGCGTTTATTCAATGGAAGTCAGTTTATGAATTATCTGCTGATGCTGGGGATATTGTTCTAGCAAAGCATTTCTTTTAAACAACTCAAAATCTTTGAATTCAAATCCTGGCGATACCATGCATCCAACGAGTGCATAACCTTTATTATTCATACATATGGACACCCCTTTCATTTTCTTATTCTATTATATCGGATTATTTTGATCTGTAAATTTGATTCCATAAAATTTATATACTCAATATCATTTACTTGAATTTGTACTACAGCGGAAATGTCAAAATAAAAGTAAAATAATACCCGTTATTTTGTACTGCCGGAAGTGAGTTTATGATATATAAAAATTTATTGACAATGTGACCATGTGGTCATATAATGGAATCGACATTATGACCACATGGTCACATTGCATGAAAGGAGGCAATATTGTGCCTAATCAATCCTTTTTTAATTTATCAGAGGATAAAAGAGATTTAATTACATCAGTTGCTTTAGAAGAGTTTTCTACTGCCAATTATGATACGGCCAGCATTAATCAAATATGCAGGAAATCAGATATTGCAAAAGGAAGTTTATATCAGTATTTTACGGATAAGCTTGATCTTTATGCATATGTTATGACTTTGGCAATTGAAGCTAAGATTACTTTTTTTTCTGCAATTTTAGATCAATTTAAAACACTGACTTTAATGGAGCAAATTCATCTGCTATTTATGAAAGGAATTGAATTTGCGAAAGATTACCCTCAATATGCCGCATTAGGGGAGCAATTTTCAAGGGAGAATAATGAAGCTGCAAAGTCAGCTGTCATTAAGGAAGGAGAGAAGCAATCGGAGTCACTCTTTATCCAGATGATAGAGCATGTAAAATCAAAAGGAGAAATTGATAGTGATGTTGATACCTTTGCTTTAAGCATGATGCTGCAGTCCCTTAATAAAGCAGTGAATGAATACATGCTTAATAAATTTGGTGATATTAGCTATAAGCATTTCGATGAAGAGGCTAATAAATTAGTGAATTCACTGCTCAGTATTATCTTTAACGGAATTAAAAATAGACAAGTATAAAAATGGTAGTGTAAAGTTTGGTATGAAAAACTGATGTAAAAAATATGACCCTTTGAACATTGAAAAAGCAAATATTATGACCAGAAATTTATGCAGTGGTAGGCAGCGCCAACCTTGAGTGCAACAAAAAG
>JAFAGA010000042.1 GCA_023423045.1 Bacillota bacterium
TATCTCCGAATGAGTATGAAAGAGGATATTGGAAGGAATTGAAGGAAATGGAATTAAAAGCGGTATAAAGTTGATTGTTATTAAAAAAGTTCACGTTTAACTTGTACTTTTTCTTGACATAGTACCAAGTTTTATTTCAAACGCAACTGAAATAAAACTGTTTTTTTGTGCGATAGCTGGTTTTGGTAACAGAGATTTTCTGTCAAACTGTTCGCAGAAAATATCAGTTTCAACCGGCAAGCGATATTGAAATAGGAAAACGGTATTTCTGACCAAGCACTTCAAATCTTTTGACTCTCACAAATCTTTACGGCATCTCAGCAGGAGAAAATTGCTGAAAGAAGTCAGTTACAGCCGCCTTTCAATTTTATATAGATAATTATTTATAGAAGGAATGCTTGCATTCATTATCCCAATATAACCATAAGAAATGTAAGTTTTAATTTAATGTTCAATTTCCCTTTGAGAAATATTTGATTGATTAACATAAATAGATAGAATATACTTAAAATTGATAGTAATGTTGCAATGGTAATTTACAGTTTTGGATAGTATATCTGCGTTGGATGATAAACCATATCTGCTAATCTGAGAATATGCGACAATTTTATATGGTGTTTTCAAAATGCTGCAGAATTGAAAATAATGAATTTATAAGGAATTAAAATCATGCAAACTGCGATAGGTATGGTATTTAATATACAATGGAAGGAGATTCATATGAAAGCATACCAGTTGAAAATTGTCATTAAAAATTCGAAACCACCGATTTGGAGAAGATGTATTGTTCCAGCGGGGATCACCTTTTCCCAGCTGAGCATTATTTTGAATAAGGTTATGGGGTGGTCGGGTTATCATTTATCAGAATTTGAATTCTATCATTTACAGCTTCAGCTGAGGGAAGAAGATGAGTTTGATGATTTTGTTCCGATGTGGGATTATGACTTATTGGATTCTTCGAAAACATTTATCAATGAATACATGGAGCAGCAGGAATGGTTTACCTACACCTATGATTTCGGCGATGACTGGCAGCACAGAGTGACGATAGAGAAAATCATTAAGGATTATCCTCTTAACTACCCTCAAGTTCTCAAATTTAAAGGTGATTGTCCAATGGAGGATTGCGGTGGTATATGGGGATATTATGAATGCATTGATGTGATGGAAGATCCGGATAATCCTGAGAGCAGTGATCGGAGAATATGGGCGGAGTCACAAGGATATGGAATTTCCTATGATATGGACGAAGTAAATGAAGATTTACAAGAAACCTGTTATATTATTTTCGGCAAGGGAGATAAGCGGAAACAGAGTGAGATTTATGAAGATATGTCCAATGATAAGTGTGGTCTGTACGCTTCTAAGACGGCAAAGAATAACGTGCCCAAAATACAGGCGCAGCGTCACAAACAGGATGAAATGTTACAGCAAATGGCTGGAATGATTGGGCGGTTGGCAGCAAATAAGAGTTTGCAGGAAAAGATGAAGAATTTTGATGAATCATCCTCAGAGCAAGAATTGACAGGAGATCTTATCCCGGATGAAATCAGACAGCACATAGCGGGTTTATTTCCAAAAAACAGAGAGAGGCGAAAGATCCAGTTAGCGGATCTGCTGAATTCCTATGGAAAAGAAGACCTAAGAGATCTGGCATCCATTTATCATTTGAGAGGAGTATCATCTCTTAAAAAAGCAGAATTAATTCATAAGCTCAAAGAAAAAATGCTTTTGCCGGAGACAATTCAGGAAACATTCATGGTGCTGATGGATGATGCGATTCATACGTTTGAAAGAATTGCGGAGTGTGAATCGGATTATTATATTTCGGAAAGAGAGGAAAGACTGCTTCAATATCTCGTTGAGATGGGATATGTGGAAGTTTATATGGATAATCTGGTGGATATACCGGAAGACGTGATCGAAGGATACAATCAGGTTAACACAGAGCAATTCAAAAACCTTAGACAACGCATCAGCTGGCTGCTGATCTGCTTTGATGCGGCCACTTGGTTCTATGGCGCAGTTCCGGCAGAGATTATGGTTAAAGTTGTTAATCGGAGAAAAGGCTGGAAGTACGATTGTAAAACCCTGCTCAGCGATTATAACAGAGTTCCGGCAAATCAAAAGGACTTTGTTCTTATTGGAGAATTATTTGTTCATAAAAACCTGATGGAAAAAGAACTCTATAAGCATCTGATAAAACGTCAGGGAGACAAGGATTACTATATCCCTACGGAGGATGAAATCAGGGATATTAATATGAATCAGTTTATTATGAATGATCCCCAGGTAAGAAGGCTGCTCTGCTATTTTACAGACAAACTTAATATGCCGGAAAACGAAGCAATCAGCATGGTCAGAGATATTCAGCATAATATAAACGGTGGATGCGACATGCATGATATCTTTGATATGATTAATGAGAATGGAGTTTGCTTTAATGAAGCAAAAGATATAAATGAATTTGTTCCAATCATCAATGATCTTTGGAATAATACAAGAATGCTGGCGAATCGAGGATTTAAGCCGAATGAGCTGTCAGAATTAAGAAGAGATATGTTCCCCTTTGGCCCCGGTAATATGCCCACCATCATTCCGGGAAGCAGTTCGGCAGCAAAACTATTGATGGAAGGAAGGGATGAGATCGAACGAATGGGATTTCCCGTTGATTTTGACGCTAATGCGACGGAGGTGCCTGTTTATTCGATGCCTTCAGGGATCAACGGTTCCGTGGAGGTGAAGACGAAGAAGGTATATCCGAATGATCCATGTCCCTGCGGCAGCGGTAAGAAGTATAAGAAATGTTGTGGAAGGTAGGTATGCTATTATGATATCCCCGGAAAAGGTTCAGGAAGAAGCAAAAAGGTTGGAGGATGAAAATTATCGTTTTCGCTCCTATTTAAAATCACATGCGGAGGAAGAGAAGCTGGATGAGCGTTTCTTAAGATTACATAATGAATTATTTGCGGATTATGATTGCGGTAAATGCAGGAATTGCTGCAAAATGTATAAGGCAACTCTGGAAGAGCAGGAGCTTATGGAGGCTGCGAAAGTATTGGATATGGGAAGGGAGCAGGTGATAGAGGATTTTCTGGTTTTTAACGAAATTGAAAGTAACTATGAAACAAAGCATAAGCCGTGTGACTTTCTTAAGAAAAATGGGGAATGCAGACTAGGGGAAGTCAGACCGGACAATTGTAAGGATTATCCGTATACCAATAGACCGGAAAGACTTCATAGCTTATATGCTGTTTTGGATGTAATAACCGTATGTCCTGTTGCTTTTGAGATATATGAAAGATTAAAAAAGGAATATGGTTTTCGAAGGAGAAGATGATATGGGAGGTCTTGAGGGTATAACCATTTTCAAATGACGCAGAAAAGATCGGGCGCCGACGTTTAAAACGTCGGCGCCCGGTCTTTTTTTACATATAAAATAACACAATTTCAATCCGCATCCAATTTAGGTTAACTGAATGGCAAGGGTAGTATACCATAAATATTAAGAGTTAGGTAGAGTTTATTTGTTACCACATTAAGGAAGATGATGTAAGATAAATAGATATTATAGAAGATATTGACAAAAATAATAAAATATGTTACATTGCTTATATAAAATTACACAGAATAAAATATTATATATGGAGGTGATACAAACGAATTATGTTACATATAGTGATTTATTTACTTTTGTATTGGTAATCATCGCATTGCTTACCTATTTAAACAATAGGAATAATAAGCATAAAAAATAACTGCCCGTTGTCTTAGCCGGACACCTGAGGGCAGTTATTAAACTGTAATTAGGAGGCTGACCACCTTGTGGTCAGTTGCTCCTTTCCTTATATTTACTATAACATGGTTTTATGTGAATGTAAAGTTGATCTCAAAAAGTTGAACCTCAACTTTTTGCCAGCTATAAAGGAGGTAGCAACATGTTATTAGCCCACAGAGAAAAGAGTAAAGAAGGGAATATTTTAGAACAACCGCTGTATGAACATTTACATATGGTGGGAAGCAGAGCCGGACAGATCGGCAGTGAAGTTGGATTGGAAGCTTTTATGAAGCTGGCTGGTTATATTCACGATGCAGGAAAGTCAGATCGGTCCTTCCAGACTTATCTCCAGAGTCAAAAAAAACAGCGCGTTAACCATTCCTCAGCAGGAGGAAGAGTCCTGGATGATTATATCAACTCCGATAAGAAACTCAAGGGACTGAGAGAAAAGAAGCGGTTTCGGTATTTTCAAGAGATTATGACCTACATTATTTTTGCACATCATGGTCTTTATGACCAGGTGAGCTATGGAAGCACGGAGCATCATACCTATTTAAGATTTCAGTACGATAAAGACGGCGACTATTTTTACGAGGAGGATGTAGTACCGTTTGTACAGAGCTTTGATGCTGGATTACAGGAAGAAGGGGAGCCGCCGCTCATAGAGCTGATTAAAATAGCGTATGAAGAATTTAAGCTGGTATATGGCAATATTCGCGGTCTTTCTGAAAAGAATTGTGATAAGGAAAGCCAGGAAGAAGAAATGGAGTATTATATCGCCTGTCTGACCAGATTATGTCTTTCGATCCTAAAGGAAGCGGATATATACGATTCGGCAAATGCGTTCCACAGCCCCAAACAACATTTGTGGGACAAAGAGGAGAGGCTTAAGGTGTGGGAGAGGGCCTCTGAGCGAATTGAAAGTATGTATCAGGAATTTGAAAGTAGTCCTGAGATTTCAGAGTTAAACAGCACTAGAAATCTCCTGGCAAATCTCGCAAAAAAAGCGGCAATATCCAACAACAGCGGCATATTTAAGCTGGAGCTGCCCACCGGAGCAGGTAAGACGAAAGCGGGGCTGCGGTATGGAGTGGCAAATGCCATGGAATATAACCGGGACAGAATATTTTACATAACAGCCTATCTCTCGGTTCTGGAGCAGAATGCGGCAGATATCCGAAAGATAATTGATCAGGATGAAGTGATTCTGGAGCATCACAGCAATATCATAGAAGACACAAATTCGGAACTGGAAAGTGATGAAGACAAGGACGAATATAATCACCAGACTTACCTGAGAGATAGTTGGGAGAACCTGATTATACTGACTACAATGGTTCAATTCTTTAATACCCTTTATAAGGAAAAGCCGGCAAATATCAGGAGATTTTGCAAATTAATAAATTCAGTGATTATTATCGACGAGGTTCAGAGCCTCCCGTTGAAGGTGCTGTCCAACTTTAATCTTATGATGAACTTCATGAAAGAGGTGATGCATTGTAATATAGTGCATTGTACAGCTACACAACCGGCTTTAGACAGCGGTGCCATGAGGCATAAGCTTTATTATGGAAATAGTGAGGATAATAAAGCTGAAATAGTAGAGGTAAACCAAAACGGGATGGAATGCTTCAGGCGAGTTGATTATTATAACCTCACAGGAAAGGATGCGAGAACAACCTTATCCAAGGAGGAGCTTTCCTCTTATATTGAAGCAGAATTGAGGGTATTTGACAGTTGTCTTGTGGTATTGAACACAAAAGGCGCTGTTGCAAATCTATATCATTATCTGGAGCAGAACCTGTCGAGCACAGAGAACATTTACCTGACGACGAATTTATGTGCCGCCCATCGGCTTGACATCATTTCTGATATGAAAATAAAGTTATTACAGAATAGGAGTGAGCATACTCATAATAAAATTGTCTGTATTAGCACTCAGCTGATTGAAGCGGGGGTGGATTTGGACTTCGACGTGGTATTTCGATCTATGGCCGGGATTGACAGTCTGGTCCAGTGTGCCGGCCGGTGTAACCGGGAAGGTAAATTGATGCTGGATGGCCGGTATGTTCATGGTAAGTTGTATATTATCAGATACGAAGCGGAAAATCTCAATAATCTGGCGGAAATCAAGGCAGCGGCAGATGCGGCGGAATATGCCATACGGAAAGGGGTGGGGACACGAGAAGAGATACGAAGACAGGGTGCAGTGCAGGGAGATGATAGTTATCAGCTTAAGATCAACGATTTGCAAAGACCATATTTTGAAAAATATTACGTTGAGAATAGAAACAAATTAGATTATGCGGATCCGAAAAGAAACAGCAGCATGTTGGAGGAATTAGCGCAAAATCAGCCTGACAGAGATGCTTATCTTATAGGAAAGCATGACGGACTAACACCGATGATGTTTCAAGCCTTTCGATCGGCGGCAGAGAATTTTGAACTGATTGGTCAGAATACCGTGGGAGTGATTGTGACTTATAAAAATCAAGATTTGTTGGATCAGTTGGAGGCAGCAATAACAGGACAGGACTATGCCCGCGCCCGCAGCTTATTACGAAAACTGCAGAGATATACAGTCAATATGTATCTTACCCCTAAATGGGGACCTTTTATTGAAAAAAATGACAAAATAAGTGATTTTGGTATATATTTCCTGCAAAAAGAGTATTATAATATAAAGCAAGGAGTTGTTATGGATCAACTTGCAGATTTGATTGTATAAGGAAGGAGGAATAGCATGGAAGAGAATTTTAAATCAGATCCCTTTTATTATCGCTTATATGGGGACTATGCCCTCTTCACAGATCCTGTGACCAAGGGAGGCGGGGAGAAATACACCTACCAAATTCCAACGTACCAGGCATTGAAAGGGATTACCGAGCAGCTTTATTGGAAACCGACAGTCGTTTATTACATTGACTCAGTAAAGGTAATAAAAAAAATCCAAACTGAGACGAAGGGAATTCGTACACCGCTCAAAAACGGTAAAAATGATTTAAACTATTATACCTATCTGCGTGATGTAGAGTATCTTGTTAAATTTCATTTTGAATGGAATCACAACCGGCCGGAATTGAAAGAGGATTGGAATGAGACAAAGCATGAACAGATTCTTCTCAGGTCCATAGCAAAAGGAGGAAGAAGGGATTTGTTCCTGGGTACAAGAGAATGTGTCGGTTATGTAGAACGATTTAGAGAGGAACAGTATCGAATGGCCCCCACCGACTATGATGGGAAGAAAGTATCCTTTGGAATAATGTTTCATTCTTTTCTCTATCCGGATGAGGCAGTACATAGCAACGAGGGCAAATTGATATCCAACTTCACCAATATAATCATGGATAATGGAGAAATCAACTTCATACGTCCCGAGGAATGCCAGATTCAACATAGTTTGAGGGATTATAGCTTTAGGCCCTTTACTAGAGCGAATATGACCTTTGCGGAGGATGAGATCAGGTCGATCCCTGAGGAGGTGGAGGAATGAGTGTATTAACTGCATTATACAGGACATATTGCAGTGCTCTTGACAATGATATGGTAGATCGGACAGAACAGCTTCAGCAGAAGACTGTATTATTGCCGGTATATCATTCCAACAGGAAATCCGCCGGCACCAATGACATGATTGAAGTGACGCTTTCTGAAAAAGGAGAGTTTATTAAGGCGGAATGGATACCCAAAGATCAAATTGTAATTTTCCCTGTTACGGAGAGTTCAATCATGCGAACGGTGGGAATTGCTCCTCACCCATTGTGCGATGAATTATCCTATCTGTCCCAGGAACTCGATCCTGAGAAACACAAGGCGTACGAAAGTGTACGGTGGGAATGGGTCTCACATATGGAAGAAGGGAATCCGAACCGATTACTTAAGATACTTGATGCATATCTGAGCAAAGGAACGATCTTCAAGGATTGCGTTAATTCGCTTTTTGCAGGGACGAGCTATGAAATAGGGAATGCATATACTGTTATCATCAATGTGGGAGAGAAGACGGGAAAGACGATTCTTTTGGATAAGAGCTTTGTCACATTCCGGGTTGAAACGGACAGCGCAGTTGAGCAAAATCTGTCCGTGAGCATTGACCGGGAACTCCATCAGAACTATATAGACTATGTCAGAAAGAAGAATCTCGGGCTGCCTCAGGAGAGATGCGATATTTCAGGAGAGATGACTTATTGTGTATCCAGACATCGAGGACTGTTGGGAAATGCCAAGCTGGTTTCCATCAGCAATCATGATGAAACCTATTACGGCAGATTTGCTTCTGGAGAAGAGATCATTCATATGGGATATGAGGTCTCTCAGGCAATTCATCTAATGTTGAAGTATTTGCTGGAAAATAGCCAGAATAAAAGGCAGATCGGAAAAAGCTGTTTTCTCATCAATTGGTTCTCCGATGATATTGGTAATGAGGAAGCAATAAATCTGATGAACCCGATTGCTCCTTATGGGAAGAATGATGAGGCGGATAGCGAAGAGCAATATAGTGAAGAGTGGGAAGATGAAAAGAATGAAAGTGATGAAGATGACGAAGAAGATGAAGACGATGTAGTGCAGGAGGAGAAAGGACCAAAAACATTAGGAGGGAGTATTTCCTCTGCGATCAATGATTACATAACAGGAAAAAATAGGGAGATTGATCCGGAAGGTAAGTTCTATCTTATGATTTTGGACAAGATCTCCAATGGACGAATTTCTGTGAAGTATTTCAGAGAGCTACCTAAATCCGAGCTTTATGAGAACGCAGAATATTGGTATCAATCCACAGGCTGGTTCTTTTACGATAATTCGGCAGGGGAGATAGTTCAGAAAACACCAGCCCTTTTCCACTATGCAGATGCGATCTTCGGTATGGAAAATGAGAAGGGGTATCTGGAGTGTAAGAATAGTGAACTGAAGAAAAAAACTTTGGAACGTCTGCTTCCGTGTATACTAGAGCGTAGAAAGCTTCCGTCGGACATGAAAAACCGGATGTTTCAGAATGTATGTAATCGCAGTTCCTATGATAAGACCTGGAACTATGTATTCGCTCTGGGATGTTCTGTTTTCAAAAAATACCGGATTGATAATCAAAAGAAAGGTGAGGTGAGTGAAATGCTAAATGTCAATGAACAGACCCGGAGTTATCGGTATGGAATACTGCTGGCAGTCTACGAGAAGATAGAACAGGATGTTCTTAACAAGAAAATAACCGACGATAAAGATAGAAGGGCTACCAATGCAGAGAGACTCTGGAGTGCTTATACGAAGATGCCGGAAAGAACCCTTGAGATCCTTGAAAGAAAAGTGAATAGTTATAGAGAGGGATTGATTAAGTTTAATTATGGTTTGGCTGAACACTGTGATAATATCATAATGGAAGTTACGACTTTGATCAGAGAAGCGAAAGATTATGAGAAAGAAAAAAACAGACCCCTTGATGAAGATTTTGTCTTTGGATACTATGCACAGAAAAAAGAGCTCTATTTCTATACAAAGAAAGAAAAGAAGCAAGGAAACACAGATGCGAATCAAGATGAAGGAGGAAGAAATTAATGGCTGCATTAGAGAAAAAGATTGATTTTGTTATGTTCTTTACCGTGTATGGGGCTAACCCCAATGGTGATCCCCTGAATGAGAACATGCCGAGAACGGATTATGACGGCTATGGAGAAATCAGTGACGTATGTATCAAACGGAAAATCAGAAACAGGATGCAGGAT
>JAFAGA010000048.1 GCA_023423045.1 Bacillota bacterium
TAAGGCTACGAGAAGCTGTTGTTTTGCTGGTCCAACCGTGTCGTCCCGACTGATATTTGTCGTTATAGGTATCAGGTATGGTAAAGATAAAATGTAGTTTATGCCGACTATAAAGTGTCGTCTGACACTGAAGCTGTGCCTTGTTTCTTGACAATTTTAATGAGATTTCCATTTGATCAAGTATTTCACGACGCTTCGCATTATGGCTGTGCAATGTAAGGCAAAAATCACCAAGACCAGTTTGTTTAAGGCGCTTATATACAACTTCAAGAGCCGCCATTTTTTCGGATACAAATAGAACTTTTTTTCCATCAGCCATTAATTCAGCAATTATATTAGTTATAGTTTGGCTTTTGCCGGTACCAGGAGGTCCTTGCAATACAAAACTTGCTCCTCGCTTAGCGAGTAATATTGCATCCTGTTGGCTTGAATCTGCGTCGACTACAGAAAAAACATCCTGCGGTTCAGGCATATCGTGGTTGTAATTGCTAATGTCAGAATGATCGATACCACTTTCGAATCCTTCCCCATTCAAAGCTCGAACTATGTGATGCCCAGTAATTTTATCAACATTTTTCTCCAAGTCACGGTACATATTTATTTTAAGAAATGAGAATAGTGACATTTGTGCAACATCATATTCAACGTGCCACTTCAGAGAAGAACAAATTTCAAGTACTTGTTCCATATAATTATGCCAATTATCGGTTTCATCAAAGTTAGGAAGTATTATACCAAAATCGTTTTGTAATTTTTGCTCTAGTGCATGGTTTATTGTTATTTCATCGTCCAATCTTGAAAGTAATATTGGATCGTTTATACTCTCCTGTGACAGTGATATTGGTACAAGTATTAGGGGAGAACGCATATCTTGTCCTTCAGATCCATATTCTTTCCAATTAAGAAAGCCAAAAGCAAGATATAGTGCATTAAGTCCCTTCTCTTCGTTGAACTCCTTAGACTTTTTCATAAGGCTGCGAAGCGTCTTACAAGTTTCTTTCGGTGATTGATTTGTTTTTATACCGTTAGTAAAATTATCTGATTCAAACAGAGATCCTTGTTCCATTTCATCAATGTAAGAATTTTCAATCGGAATAGGGAATTGAATTGCTGTTTCACCTTCCGCCAACATGTTCCACAGATCCTCTGAAGACGGATTATAAATCAAAATCGAAGTTCGTGAAACACGATTACCTGGCTTCGGCAAAGCGCAGTTAATAAGTCTGTTGCGTTTACCCAGGTCAAGTAGCCGATTTTTCCAATACTCTATTTTCTGATCAACTAGCACGAAATTTATCCTCCTATACTACGGGTTATAATCTTTATAAATATTAATAACTATTTATTGTGATCCATAAAATAACTTATAACATCAAGCAATCTCTTCTGAATTCCGTTTAATCACTTCGACAACATTCATTATTCTCTTAGCAATACCCATATCATTTTTAAATAATGATGTAATACTTCCAACACTCCTAAATGGTTCTTGCATAAGTAATGCGTTATCATCTACGTTACCATTAGCCACGATATAATCAATAATAAGGCGAACAAACTTGATCTGGTTTCCATTAAGCTTTTGCTCATCTAAGAACTCACTAAATGCCTCATTTACCGCCTCTCTACTAACCCCAACAATTTTTCTGATTAGTTTACAAATAGGCGTATCGCCATATTCTTTTTCATAGTCAGCTTTTGAACCAAGTTCTTTCCAAAGTAGATTCTCTAACTCTTTTAAATCTCCGTGTGAAAGTTTCTTATTATTTCTCAATTTATAAACTGCCAATAAATCCTGATGCTCTTTAAGGTAAAACTCAACTTTCTTCTTGTAATTGCTCAAATCATTTGTAATGTAAACCGATTCTCCGTCATGAATCATCAGTATTTCATCTGTAAAATCTGTATAATATATCTTTTGGGATTCCTTTTCAATGAACTTAATTAAGTCTCTTAAAGCTTCACGAACAGAATCAAGCTCTAATATATTTACAGTTTCCCAAAAATCCTCTGTCAGAACTCTTTCAATCGTATACTGTTCTGCTTTTACTTGTGGAATATTATACAGCTTAGATAACTGCATCGCAGCACCAATAACTCCATTCAATGCCTTTGTAGCATCTTTGCCTTGAAGTACCGCCAGATCAAGAGTATAGATCAGATAATCAAATCTTCTTGCTAACTCATCATCACCTATTGGAGCTAATATAGGTGAAATATGCTCCTTAATTTCAGACATTTTAATAGTCTCTAAGTTATCCCACTTTTGCCTGTCTTTATATTTTTCAATGTTCCTCATATGAAGTTTTACTCTAAAACTTTCCTCATTTAGAGATAATATACCGCTTACTAATTCATCAACTAGTTCGCTGCGATACGCCACATAATCTTCATCACTCTGGTATCTTGATTCTTGCAAGTCCCTTACTATCATAGCTTTGGCATTATATATCTTTTCACTCACTGATTCCTGGATACCTGTTTCCTGCCCTTTGGAATCGGCTCTGAAAAATTCAAAGTTATTACAAAAATCAAAGATAAGGAACTTTTCTTTATCAAATCCAACTCCAAGTAAATCCTTGCATAGTCTTGTACCTCTTCCTATCATCTGCCAGAATTTACTGTAAGATCTCACTTTTTTAAAAAATACTAGGTTCAATATCTCTGGTACATCTATTCCAGTATCAAGCATGTCTACACTTACTGCTATCTGTGGCAACTTTTCCTTGGTACTGAAATCATCAATTAGTGAATCCACATAATTAATACTATAATCGATTTGCTTAATATAATCTGCTCCATACTCTGGATATCTCTTGTTGAATCTCTCAACGATCGCTTTTGCATGTTTGCTGTTCTTAGCAAAAACAATTGTTTTTCCAAGTTTATCCCCGCCTTCTACTTTCAAACCTTTCTCTATCAACAATTTTAACACATTATCAATGGTATCATTGTTAAATAGCCACTCATTAATTGCCGCACTTGATACTGAATCATCCACTGAATCGTCATCTTCAAACGTTTCGTCAAACTGATCCTTCTCCTCCTCGGTCAAATCATTATAATGAATGCCCTCTTCCATAATCTTTGTTTTTACTTCGATCGTGGAGTAGTCAACCAAATATCCTTCTTCTACTGCTCTATCTAACTCATAAGCAAAAGTCGGCACTCCTCGTTCCAAATCAAATATGCTATATGTGTTTTTATCTATCTCATTCTTTGGTGTAGCTGTTAGTCCTAATAGATTTGCATCAAAATAATTAAAGATATCTTGATACTTCTTATAAATACTTCTATGACTTTCATCTACAATAATCAAGTCAAAATGTGCTGGTGTAAAGAGCTTCTTCCCAAACTCACTTTTCGTTTCATCAATTGCATTCATCATAGTTGGGTATGTGGAAAAAATCATTCGCGATTGTTCAGGGGTGTCTTTACTATCTAAAAGATTGCAGCACGTTAAATTAGGCAAAAGATTTACGAAATTCTTCTTTGCCTGTTTAACTAGAGCTTTTCTATCTGCTAAAAGCAGAATATTCTTAACATAATTGTGTCGTCTTAATACATCTACAATTGAAATCGCAACTCTAGTCTTTCCGCTCCCTGTGGCTTGAACAAGTAGCATTTTTCTATGCTTATTTGATATAGATTCGCATACTGCTGTAATTGCTTCCTTCTGATATGGTCTATCAGTGATATTATTATCTATGTCTATATTTACTAATGGTTTTAATTGTGAACGTCTATCTATAGCAAGCTGAAGCTCGTCCTTTGTGAATATTCCACTAACTCTCCTTCTTGGATAGCCTAATGTATCATCGGTATAAAACACTTCGAATCCGTTTGTGGTGAGTATAACTGGCCTTTGAAGATACTTGTTCTGTAAGCAATCGGCATATAGTTTAGCTTGCTGACTACCCACTATAGGATCTACGCTAGTTTTCTTTGCTTCAACAACTGCAAGAGGCTTTCCATCATTTCCAAACAAAACATAATCAACATATCCTAGCCCCGCGGCATTTGGCATACCTAACACTTCAACTTCTTCAAGACAGTCTGTTCCGATTATCCATCCTGCCTCTTTTAACTCTAAGTCTATATATTTTTTTCTCGTCTCAGCTTCTGAAATCTTATCAATGTTAAATTGTCTGTTTCCTTTGTGTGTTAGTCTAGCTGCGCTCAAACGTTCTCTAAGTGCTTCATTCTCATTTCGGATTTCTTCCAACTTTCTGTCTTTGGCACTTAACTGCTCATACAAATCCTTAAGTTCTTCTGGTCGTTTCTTTTCTTCATTACCTTTATCAAGTAATGACTCATCAAATACATCATCTTTATATACATCAGAGTAGCAATAATCAATCCATTTGCAAAACTCATGTAAATTTCTTAACGTTAATACTGCATCATCTCTTTTAATAACATTATTGGTATGTACAGCAACATTACCTAGCTTAATTATATATTTAAGCATTGTAAACATGCTTGGATCTATAATATTTCGGAAGGTCGACTCATGAATTAAGCTAGAAATATTGTCTTGGTATGGTAATTTCAGTGCATTGTCAAAAGAAAATGTCCATCTAACTGCTAACTCCAATGCTCTTCTGCTAAGAATGGCACATGTAGCCGAAGACACTAAAAGACTCTTTTCAGCTTCGATGGCTTGCTCAGCAAATGAGCTATACTGTTTATTCTGTTTTAGAAAATCAAAGTTAGTGCACATGATTACATCCCCCTGCCCCTTTATATTATATTATCCTAATAATGAGATTTTCTTTCTTTAGATAATTCTTCTTGCACCTTTTTCCGAAGTTTATATTCTTCACTTTGCGTATATGTGTGGTTAATACCTGTTTTTGCTATTGGTGAGAAGTAAAAACCATAGTTTTTAATTATAGGACAATAATCTGAAGTAACTGCACACGCAACAGTATTACTATTCTTCCCTTTTTTGTCCCCTAGTCGCAATCTAACCTCTCTGAGAGATAACTTCTGGAACCCCTTTTCGAAAAACAAAAAATTCACACTTTTACCTTTTGCATGAGAACTATATGCTAAACAATCTGGTTTTCATCCGATATTCTGTCAATAATCTTTTTATCACTGACTGATATTTCTTGATAATTTTCAATTTTATCTAAAATTTCCTTAAATCCCAGTTCGATACCATCAACAATAATTAAAGGTTCTCGATCATATATTGTTGGAAAGGTACTTGTTGCATCATCATAAGCCCAAAATGTTAATAAATCATTCCCTGAATTATGCTTTTTTACTTCCGCTTGAGCAGTTCCTATGCTATCAGCCCAATAAGAAATTCTTTCATTTTGAAATAACTTAGAATATCTTCCAACACCTTCATTCAATCGTAAATTTCCACTATGCAATTCACTTATTGTTTTTCCATAAAAGGTGTCTTCAAATTTAATACATCTAAAGAAGTTGAACTCCTTAGTCATATAGATTGGTAGTTCCTTATGTTTATAAACATTAGTCAAGCATGAATGATTACTAAATAATTTACTCATATCTTTATCACTCCTTGGCTGATTTTCTATAAGTTTATCCAAAATATTTTTGCATTAACGAATCAAATAGTAACTGGGTTTCATTTAATGATTTCTGCACTTCAGCTTTCAATTTATCGATGATTTGGACGAAATCTATGAACTTATTCTGCATATCTTTAGGAGGACAAATAATCGGAAAATCTTCAATATGATTTTTGTTCAACTGTCTTTTATCAATTCCGCCAACACATACGCTTCTTATATATCCTAGATATTCTTTTGATACCAATATCTTCAAGATGAATTTATTATTAACATCAGGTTTAAGTCTTATAAAGTAAACATGCCCATTCACATTTGCTGCATCATCCTCTCCAAGGTATAGAGCAGCACGCCCAAGAGAACTATTTTCTGTATTGATTCTGCCTGTTTTTGTCATTAAGATATCTCCATGCTTAAGACTACTTCGTTTCATACTTTGATGTGTATCTTCGTCAATAAAAGCAACATCATCCATTTCTAATCGATCTTTCCAAACGTTTTGACTTCTAAAGAAAGTTATTCCTTTATCAACGTAAACTTGTTCTCCACCTTTTGGTGTGTTACCACTATTAATTTGAACTGACAAATCGCCTAATTTACACATTTTCCAATTCATAGTGTTTTCAACAGAATCCCCAAACATTTCGACAAATCGGGATTTGATGAGTTCATCTAAAGCGGTTAATTGGTCTTTTCTCTTGCCTAAAATCTTTTCAAGCCTTCCTAATATAGAAACAATCTTGCTTTGTTCCTCCATGCTTGGTAATTCAAGCTCTATTCTTTTAGCCGTTTGTATTGTAAAAGTACCGACAGTAGTTCCACTTGAGTTCTTCTGAATCTGTTCTTTTATTGCTCTAGACTTAAAGGCTTTCACAACATATTCAGATATTACTCTGTCCTTTACTTTTTGACGAAACCATAAAATATTTCCATCTTTAAAATAGAATTCTTCATTATCCTTGACTATATAGCACACACCTAATGTTCCTACTCCCGTCACCATAATGTCACCAGTTTTAGGCTTTCCATATTTTTCTGTGTACTCTTGATATAATTCTTCATCAATAAATAATTCATTATCAACACAACCATCAGCAGCAAGTTTAGCAATCTCCCTAGCTCTATAAAAAGGTATACCACTGTCTCGCCATTCAGATTGAAAAACTCGTTTACTCGAGCCTATGTCAAATAATTGTTCTAGATACACTTTTTCTCTCATAATCATCCCTACAAATCTAAATTTTCTTCTTTATTTTTTCAATATAAGTATTCATATCAAATTCTTCAAAACTCATATTATTATATGCAAGTCGTGTCGGGTGATGTGGATGTCCTTTATTCGTTTTTGAAAGACATATCCACTTTGCTTTTTTCTTTAATACAACTTTATTGATTGCTTCTAAAGCATTAATAAAAAACTCTCT
The DNA here is from genome assembly GCA_023423045.1 of Bacillota bacterium. Classification (GTDB taxonomy): domain Bacteria; phylum Bacillota; class Clostridia; order Lachnospirales; family Lachnospiraceae; genus Mobilitalea. The sequence goes on from JAFAGA010000048.1 coordinate 6,977, forward strand.
ATCTTCTATATGTGTACCCCAAGCTGCAATAACTTCCATACCTTCAATAATTCTTTGTTCAATATAGTTCACATTATCTGTCACTATCTTTTCTTGTAATGTATTGGGAAAATCTTTATCAATCTTTGTTGCTCTAAACGGATAAATATTAAACATTAAATACCCATCACATTTTCTTAATTCTGCTATATTCTCAACAATACTAATTGTATTGTCATTCTTCTCCGCTGTTGCTATACTAGGATTAATGCCAAAGACACATAATGGATTTTTATTGTATTTTCCTAATACATAGCGAACCGTATTGTCTTCGTTTGTGATATATTCTTCTTTTCTATTTTCCATCTATTCATCCCTACAAATCTAAATTGTTACCTTAAGTAGATTCTTTCTCAAATTTATTTAATCATCCAGCATTGTCTCTAATTCTATTAATGACTGTTGAATTTCATCTTCCAAATCTTTTACCCTTTGGAGAATAACGGTAGGATTATCATACTGTATTGTCTTATATTCAACTTCTTTATACTTATTAATTGATAAATCATAATCATTGCTCTCGATTTCATTAAGTCCCACTAAGAAGCTCTGCTCTGATCGTTTTCTATCATATTCATTTGCCAAATTGCTAAATCTATTAATAATGTCATTAATATCATTTGCCTCTACAGGCTGTCTCTTATCATCCAGACTGAACCCGTCAGCTTTCATATCATAAAACCATACTTTATCAGTTCCACCAGCTCCTGTTTTTGTAAACAGCAATATAGCTGTTGATACTCCTGCATATGGTTTAAATACTCCACTTGGCATTGAAATTACTGCATCCAGCTTATTGTTCTCAATAATTTCCTTGCGAATGTCTTTGTGTGCGTTACTACTTCCGAACAGAACTCCATCTGGTACAATGACTGCTGCTCTGCCACCGATTTTTAGTGTTCTCAAGAACAAAGCCAGGAATAAAAGTTCTGTCTTCTTTGTCTTTGTAACCTTAAGTAAATCTGCTGCAACTCCTTCATAATCCAAACTACCTTTAAATGGAGGATTTGCTAATACTAATGTGTACTTTTCTCTATCAGTATTTCCTTCAGATAAACTATCTTTATATGTGATATTCGGATTGTCCACACCATGAAGCATCATGTTCATTGCTCCTATACGTAGCATTGTTCTATCCATATCAAATCCAGAAAACATCTTATTATTAAAATGCTGTCTTAATCCTGCATTAAGAAATAAATCAGCATGATTTTCTCGAAGATAAGCCTGTGATTCCACTAAGAAACCCGCACTTCCCATTGCTGGATCTACAATTACATCACTTGGTGTTGGTTTCATTAAAGCCACCATCATCCTAATAATATGTCTTGGCGTTCTAAACTGACCATTTGTACCACTTGTAGATACCTTATTCAAAAGGTACTCATATAGATCACCTTTACTATCTGCTTCAGATAAGTCAAGCGAATCTATTCCATCAACTATTTTGGATAACATAGCAGGTGTCGGGATCTTGAAAATTGCATCACCCATATATTTTGCATATGCCGAATCTCCATCTTGGTGTAGACTTTTTATGAAGGGAAATATACCATTTAATACAACATTATACATTTCCTCAGCTGATCCTAAATTCTTAAATTTACTCCATCTATATATCGTACAATTTTCTGGAAACATGCTTGTATAAGGAACTCCTAAAAAGCTAGCTTCTGTTTCCTTTGTAGTCTCGATATCATCTAATTGCTTTATAAATATTAGATATGTAAACTGTTCGATGACTTCCAGTGGATTTGCAATACCACCCGTCCAAAAAATCTCCCAAATCTTATCAACTTTGCTTCTTAGATCTCCAGTTAACATGTCTTATTTCTCCTTTTTTGTTCTAAAATCCATTATATCAAATTTAATTTTACAATTCTACAAAATTTTGTAAATTTCAAGCTACCGTTTCCCAATCTTTTTACTCTTTGGAAAATGGAAAATGGACTTAAATTAATAAATTGATTCATTAATTCATTGGTATCATCAAACTGTGTGTATAAATTCTCAAGTAATTCTTCCTGTCTGGCTTATCCCAGAGTAAGTCTATATAAGGATAAAATCTTTATCAATCGTTCATTTTCACTTCATCCTTACTCATTGGATACATTGGAACAATTCTTTCAATTTTATGACATTAAGAGCAGATTTAATATCTCCTTCAAACTTTCCACTATTTCTTTGTCTCAGTTTCAGAGAGAGTTGATAGAATAATTTTCGCCTTATCAAGTTTCGGTTCGTTCAGGAAATTGACCACACCACTTTCTTCATCCATGTCATTACTGATGCCAACTTGTGGTTCACTACACTTGGCGGTAAATACCCATGGCTAGACTCACTAGCTTGATTAGTGTCTTGCCCGTCACACAAAAAAGAACCCCCTGTTTCCAAGAGATTCTTTAAATATACTTTATTATTTGGTCGTAAGTTGGTCGTAAATCTTGCCTTCTATTTCCTCAAACCCGCATAAATACTGGCTTTATTTATCCAGGCTCTTCATCGTCGGAAATTTAATTGTACTTTCTCCGAACTCAATCATCATACCACGTATCCATTCAAATTTCAACTAGGTACTTATTCAAATCTGTTCGTATTTATTCCCGTTTTCATGACATTTCGATGTCCTTATTATGTCCTTCGTTCGAAATTGCTGTCCTTTTTGGAAGTCTCATTTAATGAGGACTCTTCCCTAAAATATATCCAAATTTTTTGCTAATTTTTCAAGCGATTCTCTTGTTGTGCTATCATTTACTTCGGCGTATAGATCTTATGACAAGCTTGTCATAAGCATTATGCGAACGCATAACATATTGATTGTGGATTGAGTGAAACTAAAAAAACTGTTGCAAACTCAGGTACTTTCTAACACGGATGTTTGTACCTTTTTTTACAACAGCTTCTTTTTTTTCTAGTTAAGTATTTTTAGCTCCAATATAGTTTTGTAATGGAAATAATACGCTATAAAGGTTTCGGTTCTGTCATAAAGCAAACTCGGATCATGATACCTTCACTTTTATCTTTTTTATGATTTTTCCTGCCTTCGCAATGACATAATCCGTTCCTTTGGTTCTTGCTTTCGCCTTGCCAGTTGTCTTATTAATCACTACAATGGATTTCTTGGAGGTATAAAACATGATATCCTCTGTCTTAACTCCGTATCCGATTGCCTTATAGGTGAAGGTACTTCCAGTTTTTAAGGTATTGGTGCTCTTGATCAATTTAATATATGCTTTCTTGACTGTAATTGTTGTCTTAAACTTTCTCTGTACTCCATTGATTGTAACCTGTGTTGTTATGGTTGTTTTTCCTGCCTTCTTGGCCGTGATTTTTCCAGAAGCATTGACCGTTGCAATCTTAGGATTACTGGACTGGTAGGTAATCTTTAATATAGAGCTGTCTTGTTCCACTGCCTCTTTCAATAGTTGTGGCAATTCTAGCTTTAAGGTCATACTCTTCTTCTCGGTTCCACCCACATACAGTGTTCTCTTCACAGCACTAATTTCTATCTGATCCAGTGTCTTCTCTAACATAGGCTCTTCACTAATTATGACCACATACTCCGAAGCATGAGAAAACGGAAGTTCTACAGCTCCCTTCTCTCCGATCTTCTCCACTGCCTGCAGTGTCAATTGCTTTGTTTCCGGATTATAGTAGAAAAGATTACCATACTTTCCGGCATTGATTTCATTCAGATCGATGGTAAGAACTGCTGTGAATCCAAACGAGCCATCATGAGATAGACTTAGGGTAGTAGATGCCTGCTCTTCCGCCATCTGACTAATAAGTTCTTTCGGAATAGCATTCGTATCAAGTGTTACATCAAAATCCACATCATCCAGACTACTGTCTGTGATACTCTGACCGTTAATACTCCATGTAATACCATCGCCCATATCAAGTACAAGGGTGACATCTTTTCCTCTGATGATGCTAAGGACTTCCCCAGGTACTACCAATGACCCATTCATTTCTACCGTTACAGCATCACCTGCTTTGGTCTGACTGAGCTGTTCTTTAATCGCCTCCCTGCTAGCTTTGTTACTAGCATCTTTAGTCGCCGCCGTTCCTGCATCCGGCTGCGGTGTAGCTGTGGAAGAACCACCACCACCATTAGTCGGCACTGCCGCTATAAACTCAGCTGTAACGGTTGTATTAGCGGTAACTGTGTAATTAGCACCTGGTGCATATTCTGTTCCGCCAATATTCCAAGCTTTAAATTCTTTGTTTGCTGGTGCCGTAAATGTACAAGCTGGAAGTGTATATTGCTCGCCCTTTGTTACTGATACATCTGCCATTGTTCCTGTACCTACGTTTCTATCAAAAGAAACAATCCAGCTTCCGAGAGCAGGTACAAGTACATATCCACATACTGTACAGGTTTGAGGTGTTGTTGCTGTAGCGGGTGTACCTAGAATATGAGCTGCTTCGTCGTTCTTTTCATGGCAGACAAAACATTCGTGCCAATGCTTGGTTGCATCACTTGACCAGTCTGTCTGCCAATTATGTGTTAAAGTGAAGTTCTTTGTCATAGTACCGCTGTAGTCATTGATAAAGGTTACAGTAGCAGTTGCTGTACCTACATCAGTATTATTTGAGTAAACAACCGTGTAATCTGTACCCTCAACAAGTGTTTTGTCACCGTCTTTTATCACTAGTACTGGCTCTATAGCACTGTTTGTATGAGCTTGAACTGAGATATTTTCGATAGTTACCCCGTTTGGAGCATCGTTGGAAACTACTTTTACGGCTAAAGTAGTGAAAGCTACTGTTTCAACTGGATTGCTTTCAAAACCATTTTCGTCAGCAGAGTGCTTTACATATATTTTATACTCTGTTTCTGGTGTCAGTCCTGAAAATGTAGACGAAGTTCCCCAACTTAAGGCACTGCTATCACTTGTGGCTCTAATAGCAAATTCACAACCTGCAAAATCATTTGTGTTTGTAACCCTTGCGGTTGTTTGAGTATTTTCAGTCACTGGAATACTTGGTATACCGTGTTTAAGAGAAACATAGTTTGAATTGATAGATACACCTATATTCTCATTCAAACGAAGCTGTGCCAGATTTTCAAATTCAGATAATGTTTCGTAAGAAAACTCACCGTTAGAATCAGCAACTATTGTTGTATCATCCCATGTAACAATATCCAATTTCGGGTATGCATAAGTTCTGCCAGGTAAAAGATCTGTTACCTTTTTGTTTTTTAAATCAAGACTAAATGTAGGATTTATCTCCTTATACATAGCCTTAAGTTCACTTGCACTGCTAACTCCTGGTAGAAGATCTGAAGCATTTATTACATTTGCAAGAAATACATATTTAGCATCTGATCTTTTCCAACCGTAAAAATCAACGCCATCCTTTGATACCGTAGGGAGCTTAGCACTGTCAATTTTGGCATTTGGTGTTGCGTACATTTTTGTCCCAGCCAAGTCAGGTGTACCTGTGTTTTCATCAAAGGTTACCTCTACAGTGGGAACAAGAGTTAGTTTCAGGCTATACGAACTTGCACTTTTGTCTGTAAGCTCAACAGTATAATAAAGCTCCGTCAAATCAGGTAATTTGTAGCCTGCGGTTTCCAAAGCTGAATTAAACTGTGTTTCACCTACATATGAACGAAGCAATGATGCAGACGGAAGTGTAAAAGAAGATGTTTCATTATAATCCGTTAGCTTGGTGTCTCCAATATAAACGCTGATATTGATAGCAGCACCTGTAGTTGCTGTTGTTGTTGTTGTTGTTATACCCTCGGGTAAGGTCATTTGAGTGCTTACCGGTACATTTTCAAGAGAAGTATCTGGGTATGCTTTGAAATGATACTCAGGAGGACGTGCTGTACCTGAGTTGTCTTGCACTATTTTCACAAATGTTATATGCCATGCATATGGTTTTGCGGCGATATTATTGGAGCCAATTGTACTTGCATAAGTGTCTTCATACAGAACAGTATCCGAATCAGCAGATTCATAATAACTAATGTATGCATCGCCCCCCCAATCATATAATTCTACATTTGTTCCGGCAAGAATTACTTCATCGGTACTTTCGCCAATAGTAATTGTATCGGAGGCATAAACTGGAATGCCTGTTGATACTACGCTTGTGAAAATAAGCACAAATGCAAGTAACCACGATAGTTGTTTTGAAAAGTGTTTCATTAATTTTTTCCTCCTTAAAAAATTTGTATTATATACTTAATTTGCTTTTGTGCAAAATTTAAGTCTACTTAGATGTATAATGTTAAAGCTAACTTTATATAACGGACACTCCTAAAAAAGGCATAACCATCATCACACTTCTTCTAAATTACACAAAACATACATACAGACAAAAGTGAAAATGTTAAAATTGCTACAATCGATATTCGATAAAGCGTCTTGCCGTACTTTTTATCTTTATTGATGTCAATAAATCTTCCCAAAAGAAGTGCGTTTATAACAAATACAGGTGCAACATACCTAAAATCCATTGTGCAGCCATAGGGGTACTTTATATTAAAGACTGTATACGATATCACAAGCACTATTGCCGATAATACAAGATAAATAATGCTTTCATCCTTTTCCTTTAAGGAACTAGCCACCGATATAGTCATAAAAATGTTTATTAGTGCAAATATAAAAAGCATTATAGCAGGTATAGTAACTGAAATATTAAACCGAAATTCACCAAATAACCCACCCTTTAATAGATATATCCAGATGTTATAATCAGTAAATACATCGTTATATACAGGATTAATCATTTTGGTTATCGGAAATGTCAGGAACCTTTGTACAAATGAATAATTTTGTGATGCAAATCCTTCACTACCAACATCAAACACATAATTAAAGGGTTGATTAAATAAAATCATATTCCGTATTGGATAAGCAAGACCGAGAGGCATACTTATTGCCGCAAAAAGGCACAAGCTTTTTAGTGCTTTAAGTAGATAGTGTTTTTTAATACTTTTTGCCAGAACATATATCATCAAAAGACCTGTGGGAACTGCTAATAACGCAACAGACATTTTTGACATCATTCCAAGCCCAAAGGATAGGGCGAGAATAACCGTATTTTTTATGCTTTGAGTTTTATACCATCTAATACTAAAAAGCAAAATTGCCGTCATAAAAAATACTGCCATAGCATCGTTGTTTACTCGCCCTCCCATGAGATAGAAGTTAGGCAAAAAAGCTACCAGCGAAAGAGGAATAAGCTTGTTTATTTTAAGCTCAGCACAAAGGGCTTTTACGCAGTAAAGAGTTGCACACGAGAAAGTACACGAAACAAGCCTTGCACAATTAATTATGTCCATTTCATTTGTTAAATTCAAAATAGGCTTAAGAACAAAAATAACAATACCGCTTAAAATGTAATAAAGGGGAGGATGATAAAATTGTCCCTCATTGCTCATAGGCAGATGTCCATTAAGTATATTCAGTATGTATGCGGCGTTTCCATCAGAATTTATCGAAACAGCTTTTAAATCGTGGAATCTGACGGTACACGGTGTATAGAGCATATAGCCTATTCTCATAACAAATCCAATAAAAAGAATGTATCTTACCAGTATTTCTCCGTCGAATTTTTGGCATAGTTTGTAACCACCTATTAAAGCTATGGATATAATGAGGAATAGCATAATGCCTTGTACGCTGTTTTGAAGCTCAAAGATGTACACTAGAACATATATTAAAAGAATGGATACGCCCAAAGTAAAAATATCTATAAAATTGTTTCTTTTTTGAGTTAACAAATTAATCATCTAATTATATTCCTTTTCAGTATTTACCTTCCATATATTATCCTTGCATTTAACGTCATACATGATATTTTTTACACATTCAAATGCAGTCAGCATTGAGTGGTCCATATTGTTATAGCGGTGTTGTCCGTTTCTGCCTATGCAGTACAGATTTTCAAAGCTGTCCAGATATTCTCTCATTTCTTGCATATTCTTATATGTTCCGAAATAGGCAGGGTATGCCTTTTCAAGTCTTTCAGTATGTGTATCTACTATGGCACTTTTGTCTGAAATAATTCCAGTGCTTACAAGTTCATCTGCTGCGAAATCTTCCATTTCTTTATCTGATTTGTTCCAAAGGTCATCATCTTTGTTACAAAAATATTCAAGTCCAAGCCATACTGTTTTTTTTGGCTCTTTCACGAGGCTTTCAGACCAATTGTTAAAAATCTGTATTCTGCCCATTTTGACACTTTTGTCCTGCATATAGATCCAGCAGTCATCAGTCTTTATGTTCATATCTTTAACTAGCACGCCCACAGTTATAAAATCACGGTAAACTAAACCGCTTGATATTTTTTTAATAGCATCAGGTACATTTTCCATACCTATAATCAGGTTTTTTATAGGCATTGAAGATATAAGAATATCCGTATGCTCTGAAATTTCTTTGCCTTCACATATATATGAAACCTCAACAATTTGCGTATTCTCTGTCTGTACCTTGCTTACACGACAGTTTTTTTTGATTTTACCGCCCATTTTTTCAATTTCTTCGGCAACTGCAGTCCACAATGCGCCTGGGCCAAATGAGGGATAGTAAAATTCCTCAATAAGCGAGGTTTGCGTATTACTGCTATCTTTTATGTGCAGGGCAGATTTAAGGCTATCCTTTATAACCTCAAAAATGCTTAACCCTTTAATTCGTTGATTGCCCCAATCGGGAGATATTTTGTTCGGAGATATTCCCCAGACCTTTTCGGTATAGTTTTTGAAGAAAAGCTCGTAAAGTCTTTTACCGAAGCGGTTTATGTAAAAGTCTTCAAGAGAATTTTCCTCATTTTTTATAAGCTGTGCCTTTATGTAATCAGTAAAAATCAGTACAAGCTCTTTTATGCCAAGTGATGATAAGCTTTTAAAATCTGTTTTAATAGGATAACCGAAAAATTTTTTATTATAATATATTTCAGATATGCGTTTTTTTTTAAGCAGAGAAACATCTGGAATAGCATGCCACCACTTTGTTATGCTGTCACATTTTGAATAAAATCTGTGACCGCCTAAATCCATATAATTCCCGTTGTGGCAAACAGTACAGGCAATACCACCTACTCTGTCTGTTTGCTCGAGAATTGTAACCTGGTATCTATCTGTTTTTTTTAAAATTTCATAAGCTGCAGTAAGCCCTGCTGGACCTGCACCAATAATTGTTATTTTTTTCATTGTAAGCTATTCACCTTCCGATATAAATACCCGCAATCATTGTTAAATACTTGGGTATAGCTTGTATTTATAATTTCTGCAAGCTCAGGGTTTGTATTGTCGCGTTGGAAATCGAAATACGATAAAACCCATTCTGGTTTATTTTTCTTCACATATTCAGTACAATATTTCACAATATTGGGATTTATTTTAGCCATCCAAGTCTGCATAGTAAAATATTTGCAGGGGGTATTTAAGCTTACTTCATATATAAACATGGCAGGCATATTATAAGCAAAGCAATCGTTTTTCTCATCGTCGGGTATCAGATTATACATTTCGTGTGCATTGCTTTTATATTCGGTAATATAGCTTCTTTTCTCTGTTATTTTTGTAGCCAAAAAGCTGTTTGTACACATCAATGCAAAAATCAAGGTCAAGGCAACCACGGACAGAGACCTTTTTTTGATTTTGATGCCATACTTGATTATAAATATTAAGGAATATGCGGATAAAGGTGCTAGAAGCGTCCAATAATACATAAAAGGACGTCTTCCTAGCAATATTGCAAAGGCAATAACCGTAGAACTAAGTAAGATAAAGTTGCCTATTCTTATTTCGTCACTTGAATAACAGGTGCACATTGCAATAACAGTTATTCCCAAAGCGATAAAAAAGCATAAAAGCTGCTGACTGTTTCCGTTAGGAATAAGAGTAAAATGCTCATCTCCAACTTGACAATATTTAATATTATGTAAGACAGTTGCATAAAACATATCATATAGTGTTCCCGTGTATAAATGATATATTATTATCGGAAGTGTCACAGTCAAAATTCCTAAAGAGCCGAAAATTAATGCACTTCTGATTTCAACCCTACTTTTCATAAGCATATAGATTCCAATAAAAATAATAATCGATACAATAAAAGCAACATTATTTGGTCGCAGGAAAAATGCAAAAGTAAAGCATAAGCCAAGTATATATGACATTTGTGCGGTCAGCTTTTTGTCCCTTAGCCACTTGTCGAAAACACAAAGTGAAATCACGCAGAAGAAATTACTGTATTCCTCGGTATAATTACCTCCGTTGAATAAGGTAACAGTGATCCATATGTAGATTAGCGGAATGATAATAGACAATGTATTATTTAAATAGCGGTCTGCAATTTTATAAATCATGAAAGAAGAAATCATTATAAGAATAAGTTCTGTAAGCCATACTCCTATTGTTCCGTCAATTAAAAGCTGCCCAAGCATATTAAAAACAAAAATAATTGGGCCTTTGTGATCAAAAAGACCTGAATAAAGCGTTTTACCGTGTGCCATTGCCTTGCCCATAACAAGATACATACCGCTGTCTACGCCAATATATTCAGAAATTGGGCTTGTGTTGTATGCAAATAGAAGCATAAACAAAGCAGATGCAACGACTATAAACGCATATGAAATTATCGATTGTATCTTCTTTTGCATAATAACCTCAAATTATGTATTACTAATTTGTAGTATATCAAAGAATTTATAGTATATCAACTAATTAACTCATTTTTTTCAGCGGTGAACAGTTATTGCAAATCAAGGAGAATTTTGACGAAGTTATCTGTTGAAATCAGTAACTATTTCTGTTAATATGATTAATCAGTGGGATATAAGACTTTCGGCACGTCCATAATCAATGAACCCATAAATTGTCGAATGCATAGGAGGTCTAAGAGCGATGAGCATTATACTTAATATTGTAATCCCTTGCTACAACGAACAAGAGGTGCTGGCAGAGACGTCATCACAATTACTGAATAAAATGCAAGGTTTAATTAAATCTGGAAAAATTAGCAGAAAGAGCAGGATTACCTTTGTAAACGACGGGTCAATGGATGAGACATGGAATATGATCTGTGAGCTGCACGAAGAAAACAGCATTTTTTCCGGAGTCAATTTAAGTATAAATAATGGACATCAGTATGCTTTACTCGCCGGATTACTTACGGTGAAGGACGATGCGGATGTAGTTATATCCATGGATGCAGATTTGCAGGATGATATCGATGCTATAGATGAAATGCTTAGTAAGTATCAACAGGGTTGTGATATTGTATATGGAGTTAGAAGCTCCAGAGAAACAGATACCTTTTTTAAACGGTTTACTGCAACGATGTATTACCGTATGATGAATGCTTTAGGAGCTAGGACCGTCTTTAATCATGCGGACTATCGGTTAATGAGTAAACGTGCACTCAACCGATTGAATGAATTTAATGAAGTTAATCTTTTTCTTAGGGGAGTAGTGCCCCTAATTGGTTATAAAACAGATATTGTATATTATAAAAGGAATGCACGCTTTGCAGGCAAGAGTAAGTACCCTCTGAATAAAACGCTAGAGTTTGCCTGGGAGGGGGTAACCTCCTTCAGTGTAAAGCCAATCCGTATGATTTCAGCACTTGGAGGCATCATTTTTGCTTTTAGTATTCTGATGCTAATCTATATTTTGATTCGTTATACTACGGGGAAAACAATCGTAGGATGGGCCAGTGTTGCTGTTTCCTTATGGGCAATTGGAGGTCTGGTATTATTTTCCTTAGGTGTTGTTGGTGAATATATTGGAAAGATATATCTTGAGACCAAGAAGCGCCCCAGATATTTTATTGAAAGCTATCTGATGGAAGTGGAGGCGGAAGAGGATAAGAAAGAGGAGTTCATATGCAAAGTCGAGAGGAAACGGGGGTAGTGTACAAAACCTGTTGTTTATGATATAAAGGAAAGAAACGATAAGTGAAAACAGATGGCAAAGATAGAAGTACAATGCCCCAAGTGTGGTAAAACGGAAGTAATAATATACGGAAAATCTCCTGAAGAAAAGCAAAGATATAAATGTAAAAAAGCGCAATATGCACCACTTTTTTACTGGGCAAGATAAGGCATCCCACCATATAACATGAACTGGTTAAACAGCAGATACTTATCAGTTCCATAAAAATCATAGCTTTCTTTGAAGCTAAAGGGATATACTCTAAGTTTAATCTCTCTCTCTAAACTTTGTACTGATGTCAGATGACAAGAATTCTGAATTGGAGCCGGTGATATACACATCGCAGTTAAGATCACGCTTAATACCATTTACCACATCTTCGAAACGATTTACCAACTGTACTTCATCTAAGAAGATATAATATCTTCCCTCATCTTTAATCTGTCCTTCTATATTCTGATATAGTGCACGTGCTTTCAACAAATCCTCATTTTTGATGTTGTCTAACACAATCTTTCTAATATGGTCTTCAGCTACCCCTATACTTATCAATTCGTCATAGTAAAGTTCAAAAAGAATCGTAGATTTGCCGCTTCGACGTATACCAGTAATGATTTTTACAATATCTTTGTCCTTTTGTTTTAGGAACAAAGTGTGCTTTACACACTCCCGCGACCAAAAATCTTTAGAAAGCACACTTTGTTCCCGCGCCGACCGGGTGTCGCACTTTTTGCGACATTATTCCTTATTATATATCTTATATTATTCTCGAAAAAGGACACGTTTCTAAAAGTTACCTTTTTGAAACGTGTCCATACATTGCAAAATATTAATGCTTCAAACCCTTGATTTTACTAGCTTTATTTATCCAGCGTCTTCATCGTCGGGAATAGCAATACATCCCTGATCGCCATGGAGTCGGTCAAAAGCATTACAAAACGGTCAATTCCAATACCGATACCGCCGGTGGGAGGCATGCCGTATTCCAATGCCGTTAAGAAATCCTCATCCAACTGATTTGCTTCCTCATCACCGGCAGCCCTTAAAGCTTCCTGTGCCTCAAAGCGTCCCCGCTGATCCAAAGGATCATTCAGCTCGGAGAAGGCATTGGCCATCTCACGCTTTGTGATGAATAACTCAAATCGCTCAGTGTAATCCGGATTACTCGGCTTTCTGCTTGCCAGCGGAGAAATCTCCACCGGATGGTCCATGATGAAGGTAGGCTGTACCAGATGCTCCTCCACATATTCCTCAAAAAAGAGGTTGATGATATCGCCCCTCTTATGGCGCTCTTCAAACTCGATGTGGCGTTCCTTGGCAAGAGCTTTGGCTGCCGCCTCATCGGGAATTTGCTCAAAATCAACATTGGCATACTTCTTGATGGCTTCGATCATGGTCAGCCTCTCAAAGGGCTTGGACAAATCGATTTCCACGCCATCATAGGAAATAGCCGTGGTTCCCAGCACCTTTTCAGCTACAGTGCGGAATAACTCTTCTACCAAATCCATCATTCCATAGTAATCCGTATAAGCCTGATACAGTTCCAGCAGCGTGAACTCGGGATTATGCCTTACCGACAGTCCTTCGTTACGGAATACTCTGCCGATTTCATATACCCTCTCCAATCCGCCTACGATCAGACGCTTCAAATATAATTCCAAAGAAATCCTAAGATGTAAATCTTCGTCCAGGGCATTATGGTGGGTATTAAAAGGCTTGGCAGCCGCACCTCCTGCATTGGGTACCAGCACCGGTGTCTCCACCTCGATAAATTCCTTGCCGTCCAAATAGTTACGGATCTCCCGAATTATATTGGAACGCTTGATAAAGGTATCGCGCACTTCCGGATTCACGATCAAATCGATATATCTCTGACGGTATCTGGTGTCGGTGTCCTTCAGACCGTGGAACTTCTCCGGCAGAATCTGCAGACTCTTGGTCAGAAGAACAATTTTCTGTACTTTAATGGATACTTCGCCGGTATGTGTCTTGAAAACCTCACCCTCAATACCGACAATATCGCCGATATCATATTTCTTAAATTCCGCATAGGGCTCTTCACCGATCTCATCTCTTTTTACATAAGCCTGAATATTACCCTGAATATCCCGGATATTGCAGAAGGAAGCCTTACCCATGATACGCTTGGACATCACACGTCCTGCAATGGATACGCTTTTACCTTCAAAACTCTCAAAATCGCGGAGGATATCTCCTGAGTGGTTGCTTACCTCATACTTCATAATCTGGAAGGGATCCCTGCCGCTCTCCTGAAGTTCCGCAAGCTTGGTTCTTCTCACCTTCAGCAACTCGTTAATATCCTGTTCCGTTTGGATTCTTTCCTCTGCCATGAATTTCACCTCTTATCGCAGCAAACGTACTCCAGTTCATCTCATCCTCCGGTACTGCCTGCCCACTTCATCTAATTAATTTGATTTGTTAATATTCAATATCTTATACTGCATCGTTCCCGCATGAGCTTCCACGCTCACAACATCGCCGACCTGGGCGCCGATCAGAGCTTTTCCCAGAGGAGATTCATTGGATATCTTGCCTCTTAAGCTATTGGCTTCCGTTGACCCCACCAGCTTGTATTCCAGCTCTTCGTCGTATTCCATATCCAGAATCCTGACTTTACAGCCTATATTAATTACGTTAACATCCACTTCATCTTCTACGACTACCTCGGCATTCTTGAGAATCTTGTCGATCTCCTCAATTCTGGCCTCAATATCTCTCTGTTCATCCTTAGCCGCATCATATTCCGCATTCTCAGAAAGGTCCCCCTGCTCCCTTGCTTCCTTGATTTTCTGAGCTACAAGCTTTCTTTGGTTTACTTTCAGATCATGAAGCTCATCTTCCAGCTGTCGTAATCCCTCATAAGTCAATATGTTCTTTTTTTCTACCATAAAACACCCTTCCTCCATATTGCTTTTTATACAATATACAATACATTCAACGTATTATATCGTATCGATAGTACATTGTCAACCTTATTGATTATCACACCATTGCGGGCCTTTTGTCCATAGTACTTATGGGTCGGCACTGCTATAAAGTCTGCCGACATTATATCTTATCTTCTATATGGCTAAAATATTCTTTCCATTTGTGAATAATGCATAAAACATCCAAAACCCTTTACCAATAAAAATCTCCGCCTATTCCTCTGAAAATAAACCCGTAAAATCAAAGGTAGCAAAATAATCCTTCGGTGTCTCGGCTCTTCGGATCAGCTGGATGGATTGGTCCTCCTTCAGCAAAAGCTCCGCCGACTTTAATTTTCCGTTGTAATTATAACCCATGGCATATCCATGGGCGCCCGTATCATGGATCACGATATAATCGCCGATCTCAATCTCCGGGAGCATACGGTCGATTGCGAATTTATCGTTATTTTCACAAAGGGACCCGGTGATATCATATTTATGGTCATGGGGCGCATTCTCCTTTCCCATCACCGTAATATGGTGGTAAGCTCCGTACATTGCCGGCCTCATGAGATCCACTGCACAAGCATCCAGACCGATATATTCCTTATAAATATGCTTCTCATGGATCGCTTTGGCCACCAATTGTCCATAGGGTGCCAGCATAAAACGGCCAAGCTCGGTATAAATTGCGACATCTCCCATTCCCGCAGGAACCAATATCTCTTCAAAGACCTTTCGCACACCCGCTCCGATTTCCATGATATCATTGGATTTTGCATCCGGCTTGTATGGAATGCCAATCCCTCCGGACAGATTAATAAACTTGATATCCGCACCGGTGGTATTCTTAAGCTCAACTGCCAGTTCAAATAAGATACCCGCCAGGGTAGGATAGTATTCATCGGTTGCTGTGTTGCTGGCCAGGAAAGAATGAATTCCGAAGTTCTTCACTCCCTTTTCCTTCAGCCTGCGAAAGCCGTCAATCAGCTGCTCCTTGGTAAATCCGTATTTGGCATCCCCGGGGTTATCCATAATGCCGTTAGCGGTTTTAAATACCCCGCCGGGATTGTACCTGCAGCAGATCGTCTCCGGGAGTCCCACGGTCTTCTCCAAAAAATCAATATGGGTATAATCATCCAGATTGATGATCGCATTCAGCTGTGCAGCCTTAACAAACTCCTCCGCCGGCGTAGCATTGGAGGAAAACATAATTTCATCACCTGCAAAATCCAGCGCCTCCGCCATCATTAACTCCGTCATGGAGGAGCAGTCCACACCGCAGCCTTCCTCCTTTAATATATTGATAATAAAGGGATTTGGTGTTGCTTTTATCGCAAAATATTCCTTGAAGCCTTTGTTCCAGGCAAAAGCCTTAGAAAGCTGTCTTGCATTATCACGAATTCCTTTTTCATCATAAATATGAAAGGGGGTCGGGTATGTTTTCGTTATTTCCTGAAGCTGTTCCAAAGTTACAAACGATTTTTTCATAGAGAACCTCCTATATGCTATTGGTTGATTTTACGCGGTTTAATAAGCTCATACCTGCCGGCTTTGATCATATCAATATAATCTCCGATATCCTCCGCTTTTCTCTTAAAGGCAATCCCGCTGCGGTAAGTCTCCTTTCCGTGGGCGTCCGTTCCTGCAACTATGGGAAGCTTATGCTTCCTCGCGTATTCCATGGCCTTTTTATCAAATTCATCGTTGTGGTTTCCCACGTTGATTCCTTCCACTGCATCCACATAATCAGGATACAGGCGCACCTCGTCAATATATTCCCGCTGACGGAAGGGATGCGCGTGGACGACATAGCCTCCTGCCGCATGTATCTCTTTATACTGCTGCTCCACTGTCCAGGATAGAATATCCGGATGGTTCACCAGCCATTCCTTATCCATTCCATAGATGAGAAACTCGGTTCCTCTGAAATTTGCTTCCCAGCCAAAGAACACCGAGAGGCCAAGCCTGTCTCCCTCTTCCTTCGTCTCCTCATATCCCCGATAAAACTGATGAATCCGCTCCTTCCAGGGAAGATTTCGGGGAATACTGCTATTACCGTTAAAAAAATGATCCGTTACAACAATTCCGCTGTAGCCGGCTTCCTTATAATATCTGGCATGCTGCTCTCCGCTGTAGATAGCACAGGCACTGGCCCGGGCCGTATGCAAATGTGTTTCATATAGAAACAGGCTCATAAACATCATCGCCTTTCATAGTTTTGCTCCTCTTACAATGTATATTTATACCTGCTTATCAATGCGGCATATTTTTACATTATTCGATCAATTCCTAGTTATCGTAGAAATTCCCCCCTGTCGCTCAGCTTCGAGGGGGGTAAATTTTATTTATAATAATTGTTCCTATTATACATCATTCTACGTTTTTTTCAATCCTTTTTTTTAATTCCTTGTATATCGCATTGTATATTGTTGAATGAAAGTCACTTTTCATATCCCCTTGTTACAATGAGTGTGTGAAAAAAGCTGAACCCAATTATTAATTCGGTCCAGCTTTTTATCCTTGTCCCTGACTTCGCACAAGGATTTATTTTCACTTAAGCATTCGTTATATATTACTCCTCCTATCGCTGGCATACCTTCCGGGGATTCAGAATATTCTTCGGATCAAAGGCCTTCTTAATTCCCCTCATAATTTCTACGGTTGCCGGATCCAGGGACTCAAAGAGATAGGATTTCTTTGCATAGCCGATGCCGTGCTCGCCGGATACCTGTCCGCGAAGCTCTCTTGCCTTGCCGTAAATCTTATCCATCGCTTCCGTCATCCTCTCCTGCCATTCCTCTTCGCTTAATTCATCCTTCAAAATATAAGCATGCAGATTTCCGTCTCCTGCGTGGCCGAAGCTCTTAATCCGGATATTGACCTCCTTATACAGGCCATGGATATATTCCACCATTTCATTGACACAGCTTCTGGGAACTACTACGTCCACCTCGTCCATATAGGTGGTGGAGCCTTTGATGGCCTCCAGGAAAGCTCCTCTCGCCTTCCAGATGGATTCCTCCCTCTCCGTAGTGTCGGAAATCAGGATATCAATCGCTCCCTGCTCAAGACAGATTTTCGCGGCGCTTTCATATGCCTTCTCTATTTCCTGGGTGGTATTGCCGTCAAACTTCAGTAGAAGATATGCATCCGCACTGTTATCCGGGAATTTCTTGCCCAGGTATTGCTCCGCGTCCATAATTACTTCTCTCTGCATAAACTCAATTGCAGTGGGAGCAGATTTCGATTTGATGATCATCGGGACGGTCCGGATGGCCTGCTCCAGGCTGGGGAAAGGGATCAGCAGGCTGATGGCCTTCTGGGGAAGAGGAATCAGCTTCAGGGTGGCCTTTGTGATAATTCCAAGGGTACCCTCAGAGCCTACCATCAGATCCTTCATGGCATAGCCCGTACTGTTCTTTACTACTTTACCGCCGAACTCAACGATGGTTCCATCCGGCAATACTACCTCCAAACCTCGGACATAATCTCTGGTTACCCCATATTTTACCGCTCTCATGCCTCCGGCATTGGTGCTGATATTCCCACCAATGGTTGCTGATTTTTCACCCGGATCCGGAGGATAGAACAGGTCTCGCTCCTGGACATAGGCAGACAGCTCCATTAAGAGAACACCCGGTTCCACGGTGATGGTAAGATTATCCTCATCCAGCTCAAGGACATGATTCATCAGCGTGGTATCCAGCATAATACCATGCTCCATGGCTACGGAAGCTCCCACCAGCCCGGTCCCCGAACCGCGGGGTGTTACCGGAATATTATTGACATAAGCATATTTCATGATCTCGGATACCTCCCCTGCAGAAATCACCTTAACTACAAGGTCCGGATAGCTTGCCGTATCGCTTAATTCGTCATGACTGTATTCTTCATTAATATTTTCACCGTACAATACCCGCTCCGGGTCATTGATTAATTGACTGATATATAGTAAATCATTCTGATCAATTCTTTTATAATTCATTATTGCCTCCATTCCTGCGCATCTCATGCGCGCCTCTAATCTTCCTATGAATTTACCAGGCATCCCGGCTGCCCCGCTGGTTCACCGGCTTCACCGGATCTACCTGTTAAGCTTGATTTGATTGATCAGATTCGGAATAATCTCATATAAGTCTCCGACCAGTCCGTAATGGGCAGTCTTAAAGATCGGCGCATTTTCATCCTTATTGATGGCAATGATGTGCTCGGAATTATTCATGCCTGCGGTAAACTGTACCGAACCGGATACACCGACCGTAATAATCAGCTTGGGTCTTACGGTTCTGCCGCTTAAGCCTACCTGGCGCTTCGCCTCCACCCATCCGGCTTCCATCATCGGTCTCGTGCAGGCAAGCTGTCCGCCCAGCAGCTCCGCTAATTCCTGCACCATCTGCAGATCCTCTTCCTTCTTGATACCGCGGCCTGCAACCACCAGTACTTCCGCAGCTTCGATGTACTGCTCTTTTTCTTTTGCAATAATATCAAGGACTTCAATCTTGCTTCCCATTTTTGCTGCCGGAACCTCACAGGCGATGATTTCACCGGACTCGGCGTCACTTCTCCCTGGTGCATCCATTACCTTGTATCTGACGGTAGCCATCTGGGGCCTGTGATTCGGAGTCAGAATCTGCGCCATGATATTTCCGCCGAAGGCCGGACGGATCTGAACCAGATCCGTCTCCTCGTTAATATCCAGGATGGTACAGTCAGCGGTAAGTCCCGTCTTTAATCTCGCCGCCAGTCTGGGAGCCAGCTGACGTCCCACCGGAGTTGCGCCCATAAGAATTGCTGTCGGATGAAGCCTGGTAACAAAATCCTCGAGCACCGCTGTATAGGGCTCAATCTTAAAACGGTCCAAAGTCTCGTAATCATATAAAAACACCTTGTCAACATTATAGTGGAGCAGCTCGCGGCCGCTTTCCCCTATCTTGCTGCCCATCATCACCGCATATACCGGGTGATTGATCTTTGCCGCCAGCTCCCTGGCCTTGCCGATCAACTCATAAGTAACCGGATGAATCTGACCGTCAATGTGATCTACATAGACAGCGATGCCCTTCCACTGACTTTTATCAATTTTGACAGTTTCCTCTTCCACATACTCTACGGCTCCCTTGGGACCCTTTTTCACACAGATCTTACACATCTTGCAGGCTGCATTGATATAAAGTTCTCCGTTTTTATTCTCCATTGCGCTAAAGGGACAGAGATGAATCATTTCCTCGATATTTCCCACTAAGCTTTGATTGATGACTAATTTCGCCATTGTCTTTCCCTCCTATACAAATTTCAGTTCACGCAGCTTTTTATGCAGCCGGTCTGTAATCTCCTCCTGGTTCCCGGTCCATTGCTCACGATGGGAATTCACCGCCGGAGGGAAGATACGCTGAACCTGCGTCGGAGAGCCGTTCAGTCCATAATGCTTCTCGTCCTGATCCTCAAGCTGATCCAGGCTGATCACCTTGATTTCACGGTCCTTCGTCATCTCCTTCTTCAGATAGGAGGGGAGCCTTGGCATGAAGATATCCTTATCCACCGACAGCAGGCAGGGATACTGGATTTTTGCAATCTCCACATCATGGGTCATATCCATCTCTACTGTAATTGCCCCGGCACCAAGCTCTACGATTTTTGATACATTGGATACGCTGGGAATATTCAGATACTCGGATACCTCGGGACCAACCTGGGCCGTATCACCATCCGTCGTCTGTTTTCCGCACAGGATCAAGTCGAATTCTCCCAAGAGCTTAATTCCCTGGGAGATAGTATAGCTGGTTGCCAGAACATCAGCTCCTCCGAATCTCCGGTCCGATATCAGAACCCCTTCATCGGCCCCCATGGCAAAGGCCTCTCGGATCACACTGGCGGCCTGCCCCGGTCCCATGGTCAGGACACAGATCTTACCGCCAAGCTCTTCCCTGATGCGAAGGGCTGTCTCTATGGCATATAAATCATAAGGATTCATCTTGGATTCAACGCCGTTCCTCTTTAATACTCCCGTAACCGGATCTACTTCCACTTTATTGCTGTCCGGCACTTGTTTGATACATACTAGAATGTTCATGCTTCTCCTCCTTTTTCTTTTTCACAGCGATGGAGCTGCTTTCCTTGCACACTTACAATCATGCCGCCACCGGCGGCGCAAACCATTCCAGGAATGCTGGCATTTTCAGCATCCTTTTTACGTTTATCCCAGGAGCCTTGCTCCAATAAAAGTGACAATTCCCACGATCACAACAAATAGAATAAAATACTTAATGGTTCCCTTCAGCAATACACTTTCCTTCCCCTGGAGGCTTACCGCCGCCACCGCAACAGCGATGCTCTGAGGCGAGATCATCTTGGCAGTAATAGCGCCTGCGGTGTTGGACGCCGCAATCCAGGACTGATTTAAGTTAAGTGCAACCGAGGTCTCCAACTGAAGTCCTCCAAACAACACACTGGCAGAAGTCCCGCTGCCTGTTACAAAGGTTCCGATTGCTCCAAGGAAGGGCGCAAACAGCGGGTAGAAGGAACCTGTCACGGTGACAAACATCAGGGCGATCGAGGAAATCATCCCGCTGTAGCCCATCAGCTTCGCAGTCGCCATAATGCAGACAATCGTAATTATTGTTTTGCTTAACTGGATGATTGTCTTACCAAAGATCTTTATCATATCCCGAAAACCCGCACCCTGGAGTTTGCCCCCAATAAATGCAGCCAGTATGATCCATACTCCGGGGGTAGCTAACCAGGAGAAGACATAAGGCGCCGCATTCTCACCGTTGTAGATATTCACTGAAGTTTTCACCGGAACAAGAAGCTCGTTCAACGGAGCAATCAGCTTAGAAGTTGCCAGCAGCAGAATAAAAATCAGGATAAAGGGACTCCAGGCAAGTAAAGCTTGCTTCCCGGTAATTCTTTCCTCCTGCTTTGTCTCCAGACGATACTTGGGATCAACCTCTCCCCTGCCAAATAACCTGGCTGCAACGAAGGTACCAAGCATGGAGCAGACGGAACCGATTACTACGGGAAGCTCCGCTCCAAGATACTTCGCCACCAGATATTCCGGCAGCAGAAAGGACAATCCGGATATCAGGGTAATCAGCCACACACCCTGAAATGCTTTTCTGGACCTTCCGGTCAGATACACGAGAATAAAAGGTGTCAATAGTATGATCGGAGTTAAAATTAATGCCGTATTTGTAGATAATCCGAAGACATCCAGACCGGTAATCTTTGACAATGTTGTTGTCGGTATACCGATGGAGCCGAAGGCGGTGGGGGTTGCATTGGCGATCAGGCAGACAATTGCAGCAAATACCGGATTAAATCCCAGTCCCCAAAGCATACTGGCAGGAATAGCAACCGCGGTTCCAAAGCCGGCCATTCCCTCCATGAAGCCGCCAAAACCCCAGGCAATAAATAATACTAAAACTCTCTTATCCTTTGTAACGTTTGCTAACATTTTCTTAATTACTTCCATATTGCCGGTGGATACGCAGACATTGTAGGTAAATATGGCTGCGATTATAACAATGATGATCGGCCACAAAGCCAATGCTGCTCCCTCGGCTACCGCCGTTACGCTTTCCAGCGGGGGCATCTTCCATACGAATACCGCCAGAATATAAGCAATGACCAAGGCTGCCACGCAGGCTTTGAAACCGGGAATCTTTAGAGCCGTCAAACCTACAATCAGCCATATAATCGGCAATAATGCTAAAACAAAAGCTAATGTCATATTCATAATTTTCTCCATTCCAGCGCAGTGTACCTGTCCTAAAACTAGTAACCTGAATGATTTTCCAAATGGTAGGACCAATTTTGTCATAAAAGAAAAGTTGCATAACCAGAAGTTTCAGCTTACTGCGCATGATAAATTAATATCTGCAGTATAAAAATTATCAATCGCTTCCGCAGCTGAAACAGAGAGTTATGCAACACCCTGTCTACCTTTAAATTGGTAGGACCACTTTGTAGTTTTATTATACTTTTGTTTTATTTCAATGTCAACAAACGTCATTTTTTTAACAATATCACAATAGCCAAATTAAGTGATATGTGCTACTTTACAATTCCACCAGCGTTCTTATGGAGTTTTTCGTCAATTATGCCAAAGTGCTTATTAATAGCCTCATACGCCAGATTCTTATCCCTGGTAACCAGGCTTTTCATCATCGCATTATGCGCTTCCCACAGGATAATTCTACTATCCGGCGAGCTTATTATTTCTCTCCTCAAATCTGAGATAAATTGATCAATCAGGTCAGACAGGGCCTGGAGAATGCTGACGATCAGTGTATTTTGAGAGGCTATGGCAATGGTATAATGCAGCTTTTTATCCAATATGATATTATTTTCCTCGGTGGTATGCTCTAATTCTTCCAGCACTCCGGCCAATTCCCTGATCTGTCCATCCGTTATATTGTCAATGGCAAGCATAAGGGCCTGCATCTCCAGTCCCCGGCGAAGCTGGCTGATCTGCTGATAATCAATCTGGTTAAGCAAAAACATCATGGACATGGATTCCACCAGATTATTCTCAAAATTACCGGTAAGATAATTCCCAGCTCCCTGCTGGCTGGAGATCACGCCCATAATATCCAGGGTGCGAATAGCTTCCCGAACCGAATTACGGCTGATCCCCAGTATTTGAGACAATTCCCGCTCCGCCGGCAGTTTACTGCCCAGGGTCAGGCTGCCTTCCCGTATCTGATGCTTGATATAGTCAATAACCTTTGTATATGATTTTTGCTGCTGTACTTTCTCTTCCACCCTGTTCCTCCCTATACAGTCTGCCTGCCGCCTTACAGAGGCAGCCACTCCAATACCCTCTGGATTTTCTCATCCCAATATTTCCACTGATGATCTCCCGGCGATTCCTCATACGTCAGGTCATATCCCAGCTCTTCGAGACGCTTTCTTGCCGTACAGTTCTGCTCGTAGAGGAAATCCTCCGTACCGCACCAGATATAAACCTTGGGGAGGGGCTTCCCGTTTTCTTTCAGCCTGCCTGCAACAGCCATAAGGTCCTCCTCCGAATTCTCCATTTCTTCCAGAGAGCCGAAGATATTGCGAAATACACCGCTGGGATCATTAATCGCACCGCTTCTGAGACTTGCTGCCATATCCAGGGCTCCGGACAGGCTTGCCACCGCGCTGAAGGTCTCCGAAGCACCAAGTCCAAGCTTTAATGCCCCATATCCTCCCATAGAAAGTCCTGCTGCAAAGGTATCCTCTCTCCGGTCAGACATATTCGGGAAAAACTCACGGCAGATGGAGGGCAGTTCTCTGGAGATAAAGGTCCAATATTTTAATCCGTATTTCATATCCGTATAAAAGCTAAGATGGACCGTCGGCATAACAACAGCGATCCCCAGCTCACTCACGTAACGTTCAATGGAGGTTCTTCTCTGCCATATGGTATGGTCATCGCTCATACCGTGAAGGAGATACAGAACCGGATATTTACCGTCCTTCCGGTTTCCTTCCATTCCTATCTGCCCGCTTGTCCGCTGGGGCAGGATTACATCCATGTTCATACTCATTCCTAATACTTCTGAGAAAAAATTTACATGTAATAGTGCCATAATCTCTCTCCTTATTATTCATTCTATCCGCGGACACCCTGATTAAGCAGCCTTGTCCGCATAGGCTTATTCTACATGCTTTCTATTATACACGATTTACATATAGATTTCTATAAAACTCCAGAATATTGTCCCTCTTTGCATAATACTTCCATATTTCCTCTGGTACGAACGTATGATTGCAATATTTCTGGAAAAGTTAATGTAATTATGATACAATAAAGAGCGAACTGGATAAACCAGGATATCAAAATAAGCAGAGGGGTAATTTTACCATGGAACAATATAGCGGCAGTCAAATCGTTGTTTTGGAAGGCCTGGAGGCCGTCCGCAAGCGTCCGGGCATGTATATCGGAAGCACCGGACCGAGAGGCCTGCATCATTTAATCTGGGAAATAGTAGATAATGGCATTGATGAACACTTGGCAGGTTTTTGTACAAAAATTGATATTACTTTATTAAAGGACGGCGGAATTCAAATCTGTGATAACGGGCGCGGCGTGCCGGTGGACATTCATCCGACGAAGAAAATACCCACCGTTCGCGTAGTATATACGATTCTTCACGCAGGCGGAAAGTTCGGCAATTCCGTATATAAGGTTTCCGGCGGTCTGCATGGCGTAGGTGCGTCGGTCGTGAATGCGCTCTCCAAAAAGATGGTGATCGAGGTCAGGAGGGACGGCAAGATCTACCGCGACGAATATGTGAATGGAGGGCATCCGGTAACTCAGCTGGAGGACGGTCTACTCCCTGTGGTGGGAAAATGCAATAAATCGGATACCGGAACCAAGGTTACCTTTTATCCCGACGAGACCATATTTGAGACAGTGGAATTCAAGGCGGACATCATTCAGAAGAAGCTGAAAGAAATTGCATATTTAAATAAAAATCTCATACTTCAGTTCACGGATCAAATAAATGGCACGACCAAGGCATATCAGGAAGAGTTCGGTATCAAAAGTTTCGTATCCTATCTCACCCGTGAAACGACTCCCATCCATGAGGAGCCGGTGTATCTTGAAGGGAAAAGCGGAGACATTGAGGTGGAGATTGCCCTGCAGTATACGGACAGCTATTCGGAACAGATCAACGCTTACTGCAACCGTATCAATGTTGTCGACGGCGGCACTCTGGTGACCGGCTTCAAGACCGCACTGACCCGTGTTATGAACCAATATGCGAGAGAGCTTAATATACTCAAGGAAAAGGATGAGAATTTTGACGGAAAGGATATCCGAAACGGCCTGGTGGCAATTATCTCCATCAAGCATCCGGACCCACAATTCGAAGGGCAGACAAAAACAAAGCTGGGCAATACCGACGCAAAGAGTGCGGTGGATGAAGTCTTCTCCTCCGAGGCCCAGCGCTGGTTTGACAAGCATGTGGAGGTACTTCGCAGCATTTTGGAGAATTCTCTGAAGTCCTTTAACGCAAGGCGTGCCAGTGATAAAGCAAGGATTGCCGTCTTAAAGCAGCTAAACGATGTGGATACCCGAAGCAAGCTAGCCTCCTGCTCTTCCAAAAAGCCGGAGGAATGCGAGCTTTATATTGTTGAGGGTGATTCTGCAGGCGGCACGGTAAAAACCGCCAGAAACCGCAGAACCCAAGCGGTCCTTCCCCTGCGGGGCAAGATCCTGAACGTAGAGAAAGCCACTCTTGAGAAAATATTAGTGAACAATGAAATAAAATCCATGATCGCTTCCTTTGGCTGCGGTATCGGGGACGAATTCGATCTTGCCAAGCTTCGCTATGACAAGATTATCATCCTGACCGATGCCGATGTGGACGGCGCACACATCAGCACCCTGCTCCTAACCTTCTTCTACCGCTTTATGCCGGATCTGATTCTGGAAGGAAAGGTATACCGCGGCCTTCCCCCGCTCTATAAGGTGGATTACGAGACTACGGTAAAAGGTAAGAAGGCAAAGCGCTCCCAGTATCTGTTCAACGATTTTGAATTGGACAAGTTCCGTAAACTCGAAGGAAATAAGATTATCGGCCTCCAAAGATACAAAGGTCTGGGAGAAATGGATGCCCATCAGCTCTGGGAGACCACACTGAATCCGGAGACCCGGACATTAGCCCAGATTACCATCAGCGATACCATTGAGGCTGATGAAATCACAACATTGCTCATGAGCAGCAATGTACCTCCCAGGCGTACCTTTATTATGGAAGAAGCAAAATATGCCAAGGTGGATATCTAAAAGAAGAATACGAGGCCGCAAAGCGGCTTTCCGGAGGTAGATTATGAAAACAGCAATGGATCAAATCATACAAATGGATTTTTCCGAGGAAATGAAAAACAGCTTTCGGGATTATGCCATGAGTGTTATTATCGCCCGCGCTCTGCCGGATGTACGTGACGGCCTGAAGCCGGTTCAAAGACGAATTCTCTATTCCATGATAGAACTGGGCCTGGAGCCTTCCAAGCCCCACAGAAAAAGCGCCCGTATCGTGGGCGATACCATGGGTAAATACCACCCCCATGGAGACAGCTCCATCTATGATTCTCTGGTACATATGTCCGAGGATTATTCAATGATGCTCCCCCTGGTGGACGGCCATGGAAACTTTGGCTCCATTGACGGAGACAGCGCTGCCGCCATGCGATATACCGAAGCAAGACTATCCCTTGGCTCCATGGCTTTACTGGACCATCTGGAGAAGGGGCTCATCGATTTTGTTCCCAATTTTGATGACAGTGAAAAAGAACCCACGGTCCTTCCGGCAATGATTCCCAACCTTCTGATCAACGGAACGACGGGTATTGCCGTAGGAATGGCAACCAATATACCGCCCCATAATCCGGTTGAGGTAATTGACGGCGTCATCGCTTACATGGATAATCCGGACATCACCGTAAGAAAGCTGATGGAATATATTCCGGCCCCGGACTTTCCCACCGGGGGTATTATCACAAACCAGGACGACCTCCCGGCATTGTATGAGACCGGAGAAGGCCGCATCCGTATCCGGTCCAAGGTAGAGATAGAGAATGGGGATAACGGTCGCAAGAATATTGTGATCACTGAGATTCCTTACACAATTGCAGGCAATAAAACCAAGCTGGTGGAAGGGCTGGCCACATTAATTAAGGACAAGGTATTTGATGAAATCTACGATGTACGTGACGAGTCCTCCAAGGAGGGCATCCGAATCGTAATTGAGGTCAAGAAGGACCGGGATTTGGACAACCTGCTGAACGGTCTTTATAAGAAAACCTCCATGGAAGATACCTATGCCGCCAATCTCCTTGCCGTAAAGGACCAGCAGCCGATTGTATTCAACCTGAAAAATCTCATCGGTGAATTCGTAGATTTCCAGGTAGAATTATATACCAAGGAATATAACTATCTTCTGGATAAAGCGTTAAAACGTCTCGAAATCGTAGGCGGCTTGATCAAAGCCACCGATGTCATCGATTTGATTATAGAGATTTTAAGAGGGAGCTCCTCCATCAAGCAAGCCAAGGCGTGTTTAATGGAGGGCAACACTGAGGGCATCAAGTTCAAAACCGCCGTATCCGAGAAGGAAGCCTCCCAGCTTGATTTCACGGAACGCCAGGCGGATGCCATTCTTGCCATGCAGCTCAGCAAATTAATCGGGCTGGAGATCTTAAAGCTCCATGAGGAGAACGATTCCCTCGGCAATTCCATTGAAGAATACCGCAAAATACTTGCGGATACCCGGGAGCTGTATAAGGTGATTAAGGGACGTCTGAAAGAATACAGGAAACTCTTCCATCTGCCCAGGAGAACCCAGCTTGTTAACACCTCCCTGGCCGATTATGTGGAGGAAGTGAAGATCGAGGACATCTATATATTAATTGACCGGTTCGGATATACCAAATCCATCGATGTGGCCAGCTATTCCCGAGCCTCAGAGGATAGCTTAAAGGAGTTCAGTCATATCGTTATGATGAAGAATACAGACCGCCTCTGTGTGTTCACAGCGGAGGGAAGTATGTATCAGGTAAAGGCGGAGGCCATTCCAAGATGTAAGATGAAGGATAAAGGTGTTCTGATCCATACTCTGTGCAAACTAAATAAAGAGAATGCCATCCTATACACCTCCTTTGAGCAGCTGTTCGAATCCCAGCTCCTGTTCACCACAAAATGCGGATATATCAAACAGGTCTCCGGTGTAGAATTCGAGACCAACCGCTCTCAGATTGCTTCCACCAAATTGGAGGAGCAGGATGAAATTGTAGCCATCAACCTGCTATCCAGTCACGAGGTACTGGCCGGCAGCCAGAAGGTAATCCTCTTAACGGATAAAGGCCTCTCCCTGGGCTTCCTGCTCTCGGAGGTCAGTGAATTGAAGAAAACCAGCCGGGGTGTCAAAGCCATCACCCTGGATAAGAATGATTTCATATGTTATGCAACCACTTTGAACCAGAACGAGGAAAACTTCCAATATAATGATAAGCTTTTGAATGCGAAGAAGGTCCGGATGAGAAAACGGGGAGATAAGGGGCAGAAGGCCGTATTAAGCTGAGCAAAAGAGAACAGTAGTCAATTATAAAGAGCTGTCAACAGAAGACGCATATCCATAACCTGGAAAATTTATTTTTTAAAGAGTTATTATTTTAATCGCTGCTATTTGAAGAATTATAACTCTGGATCAGAGAAGTTATTATAAAAAGAAGATGCACGTGGGCATCTTCTTTTTATAATAATATACTATCAGCCATCTCTATGGATTTTAATGATCCTCGGAGCCCTGGCCATAATAAGCATTGGCACCATGTTTCCTGAAATAATGCTTGTCCAACAGGTACTGGGATACTCTGGGTACTCTCGGATTCAGAGTCATGGTCTTATAAGCCATCTCCGCCACCTTATCCATGACTACCGTATTATATACGGAGCCGGCGGGCGTCTTTCCCCAGGCAAAGGGGCCGTGATTCTTAACAAGAATTCCCGGAATCGCCATAGGATCATTAGCTCCGATGGTTTCTACAATTACTTTGCCCGTATTCAGCTCGTAGGCTCCTTCGATTTCCTGCTGTGTCAGTTCCCGGGTACAGGGAATGTCTCCGTAGAAATAATCCGCATGGGTAGTACCAAAGGCAGGGATCGCCAAACCGGCCTGGGCAAAGGTCACCGCCCAGGTGGAATGAGTATGCACCACGCCGCCGATTGACGGATATTCCTTGTATAATACCAGGTGGGTAGCAGTATCCGAGGAAGGCTTATAACGTCCCTCTATTACCCTCCCTTCCAAATCAACCACCACCATATCTTCCGGCTTCATCTCGCCGTAGTCCACTCCGCTGGGCTTTATAACCACCAGCTGCTGCTCCCGGTCAATACCGCTTACATTTCCCCAGGTATAGATAACCATACCCTTCTGCTGCAATTCCATATTGGCATCATAGACTTCCTTCTTTAATCTCTCCAGCAATGAACTCTCCTCCATTATCAATCCTTGCATTTTATCATTATACTTATATCAAAGTTATACTTATTTCAATATAATTGAATCCCGGAGGTTTTGCAATATCTTATTTCCGGCAAGGCATGAACCATCGCAGGGAGCGTTACCGTTCACTCCACTGCAAAATACAGCAGTTCCGTGACCAGTAACACGCTTCGCGATGCACACAAAACGCAAAAGCAGCGTTTTGGCGCTGCAATTCTCCGGTTTTCTGTGACTTCCGCTCCGCTTCACTCACAAAAAACACGTCGCGTTTGTGGTCTATGAACAGTAACCAGGGAGCAACCACCTGTTTTATACAACAAAAGGCCCTGTTTTTGTCAGCGGAAACAGGGCCATGGGGGAAATGTAAAGTAATTTACTTTGCAACACAATTCACATTATAAATTATTTACACTGGTTCGATTATGTAATTATATAATGATTACGAGCTGATTTTACGCTCTAATATATCTGAAGTTCTTTTAATGCTTTCTCTGGTCCTCGTGAAATCATGGTGGAAAAAGGCGGGAGCATCATCAGCCTCCCTATCCATAGTCTTGCGTATTTCAACCTTCTGAAGCATCTCTTCCAGATGCACTGAAAATATGGCAAGTCTTTGTGCATAAGTTTCAAGAAGATCCGGCTTTAAACTCAGCTCACCATTCAGCAGAACCTTCTCCAGTTGATACGCTTCCTCTGCCATGCCATTTGCACCGATATTGGTAAACATCTTCTGAAGCGTCTGAACAATGGAACGAAGTCCTTCGTATTCCCGGGCAATCATCATGGTTTGGATAATGGGCAGCTTGGATTTAACACTTTTCAAGGTGGCCAGAAGCGCACGGAAATAGTTCTCCCTATTCCCGAGAAAATACCGATATCCTGCATCATAGTCAACCTCAGGCATACACTCAAATATTTCCTGTCTTCTGCTTTCCCTCATGGAATTACCTCCTATGAATACATGCGCCACAGCATATTACACTATATATTGTAATATTAGGTCAATAATACCACTATGTTGTATCATTGTAAACAGTTAATTATCCTAATAAATAGGATTTTATTCCTAATTTTTTCATATTGTCTGAACAAAACTCATTTTTCGATAAATAAAGTGTACGCCCAGGAACAACACTTTCTCATCTTTCCAGGATCAGATAAAATTTTATTTGACGTTGGACTAGCATATTTATAAAAAATGTTGTATTATGAAGCTACATTTTTTATAAGTAGAATTATAAATTAGATTATAAGCAAGATTATGAAGCAAATGAAACAGATCTATAGGAGGTAAACCATTGGAAAAAGAAATAGTTATTGTACTTGACTTTGGCGGCCAATATAACCAGTTGATAGCCCGAAGAGTCAGAGAATGTAATGTATATTGTGAAGTCCTTCCTCATACAGTCAGCCTGGAGCGGATTAAAGAAATTGCTCCGAAGGGTATCATATTTACGGGAGGACCGGCAAGCGTCTATGGAGAAGACGCCCCCTCCTGCGACCCGGGAATATTCTCATTAGGAATACCGGTACTAGGTATCTGCTACGGTTGTCAGTTAATGACCCATCTTCTTGGAGGCAAGGTGTCCAAGGCTCCTGTCCGCGAATATGGAAAGACTGAAATTAACGTAACTACGACTTCCCAATTATTTCAGGAGATATCCGCTGATACCATCTGCTGGATGAGTCACACCGACTATGTCGAGGAACCCGCTCCCGGCTTTCAGGTGACGGCCCGCTCTGCTTCCTGCCCGGTTGCCGCAATCGAGGATACCGCAAGAAACCTCTACGGTGTACAGTTTCATCCCGAGGTTGTCCACACCCAGGAAGGAACCAAGATGCTGCATAACTTCTTATACCGAATCTGCCGCTGCTCCGGTGCCTGGGTAATGTCCTCCTTTGCCGAGGAGATGATCCAATCCTTAAAAGCTAAAATTGGTGATAAAAAGGTACTGTGTGCCCTATCCGGCGGAGTTGATTCCTCCGTTGCCGCCGTTATGATCAGCAAGGCAGTCGGCAGACAGCTTACCTGTATCTTCGTGGACCACGGTTTACTCCGCAAAAATGAGGGGGACGAGGTAGAGCAGATTTTTACCACTCAGTTCGATGTGAATTTTATCCGCGTTAATGCGCAGCAGCGTTTCTATGATAAACTGGCTGGGGTATCCGAGCCCGAACAAAAGAGAAAGATCATCGGCGAAGAATTCATTCGTGTTTTTGAAGAAGAGGCCCAAAAAATCGGTACGGTTGATTTCCTGGTTCAGGGGACCATCTACCCCGACGTAATCGAAAGCGGCCTGGGCAAATCCGCAGTGATTAAGAGCCATCATAATGTGGGCGGTCTTCCGGATTATGTGGATTTCAAGGAAATCATCGAGCCTTTGCGCAATCTGTTCAAGGATGAGGTACGTAAAGCCGGTCTGGAGTTAGGTATTCCGGAGAAGCTGGTCTACCGGCAGCCCTTCCCTGGCCCCGGCCTTGCAATCCGCATTATCGGCGAGGTCACACCGGAGAAGATTGCCATCCTTCAGGATGCGGACTATATCTACCGGGAGGAAATCGCCAAGGCAGGCCTGGACAGAAGCATCGGCCAGTACTTCGCCGTGTTGACCAACCTTAGAAGCGTCGGCGTTATGGGTGATGAGAGAACCTATGATTATACGGTGGCTTTAAGAGCGGTTACTACTACCGACTTTATGACAGCGGAATTCGCTGAGCTTCCTTGGGACTTGCTTGGAAAGATTTCAAATAGAATTGTAAATGAAGTAAAGCATGTAAATAGAATATGCTATGACATTACGGGTAAGCCACCGGCTACGATTGAGTGGGAATAAAGAAGAAAAAGCCTACAGGCCCAATAAATTAGGGATCTGTAGGCTTAATTTTTACCTTATGCTTCATCACTTTTGCAAAAGCTGAATATTATTTGTCCGCCTATTCATTCTCCAAGGTAAAGCTTACCGGTGTATGAGAACTGAGCTCCCATCCAATCTTCACAGCGATGCCGGCTTCCGCAAATCCATCCTCCTTCAAATAGGCCTTCCCTGCAATCACAGGGAGGTTGCTTGTACTTGCTATAAAACGAAGCTTTTCGGCAAGCTCCTTCCTGCCCTGAAGCTGAAGAATATCTGAAATCTCTGTGATATCAAAGTACACAGATGGATATTCCATATATAAAAAGGACGCAGACGGATAAAATGCCTCTCCCTCAAATGTGAATTTATGCAGATGATGTAATATGGGGAAAGACCCGCCCATCGGGTTATCCGCCGGCTCCATAAAGATATTCAAGAGCCCGTTGGACGCCAGATCCTCCACTGTTGTCCGGCGTTCCTCCAGCGCCTGTCTGAGGGGCAGGCGGTCTCCATTATCAAAGGTAATAAAAATATGATCGGCGCGCCCGGTGTTCAGAAAATACCGGTAACCGTCGAATTCATAGATGAGCTCACGCTCTCCTGTACTGCCATGTGCGTTCTCAATCTTCAGTTTCTCCAATGAATGCAGTGGATTAAGATATGCAGCCACAACCTGTGCTCCGTCCCGGATATCAACGCTCAGCGCCTCATCAAACGGATCATAGCCCCGCTTAGACAGGCGGGCATAATTAATTGCCGAATCCGGGGTATCCGAGTGCACAATAAGCACACAACCGCCTTGGATGTCATATCGCATAATTGTAAACCCGGCACCGGCAGCCTCAGCAAGGAAAGGCTCGAGATCGCTAAGTTGCAGGTCTTCGCCCTTTCGTGCCAATTCGTAGACATCCTGCAAGCTCATTTGGGTTTTATTATCAGCCGCGCCGCTTTGTATGCCGAGTGCATATTCTAAATCAGAGAAAGTAAATTGATCTGTCGGCTGCAGACGGTATATGCTCCACACCCCAATCTCTCCTCCGCTCAACATGACAAGCCAAATCTCATCGTCCATCTGATAAAGTCCGTATTTCCTCCCCTCACCGGTAAACCTGGCCCGCCGCCTGCGCTCCTCATATCGGGAGAGGTCGGGCAAGGAAGAGGCGAAAAAGTTGTTTATCGACGAAAATTCACTTTCGGCTATCGTACTGTTCTCATATTCCGCCGCTAAATATTCTATATCTCCGGTTCCCGTATTGGCAATAATCATTCCATCCCTGCCCAGTCCATAAACATACGGCATAAAGCCCTTTACCGCTAAGGCAGAGCTTAAGGGATTCATATACAAACACTCATCGAATTCATAGCATCCGAATATGTCATTATCTCCGCTTTGGTCCTCTGAGAGCGAAACTTCAGTTCCAGAATCCGGGGTTATACTGTCTCTGCTTTTGACTTGTCCTACGAATAATACAATTCCGGTGCCCGTAATTAAAAGAAACAGCAAAATAACAATGATTGCGGTCCGCCTGCCCGGCCAGTTTTTGAATTGCCGGGTCAATCTATGAAATTGCTTATATTCTTTGTTCATCATAGCTTCACCTCTTAAGACTGATTTATACTCTTCCAATCTAGTTTCAGTTTACTGTTTCCAGACTTTTGTTTAGACTTTTGTTTAGACTTTTGCTTCAGACTATTATTTCAGACTACTATTTCAGACTATTATTTCAGATTACCCGCTCAGACTACCATGATCGTCTGTAGTTGTCAAGAATATTCCAATGACAAAAACCGCTGAAGTCCTAAATTCAAGAACTCCAACGGTTTTAT
The DNA here is from genome assembly GCA_023423045.1 of Bacillota bacterium. Lineage (GTDB taxonomy): Bacteria > Bacillota > Clostridia > Lachnospirales > Lachnospiraceae > Mobilitalea. The sequence continues at coordinate 41,538 of JAFAGA010000048.1, forward strand.
TTCAGCTTTAATCAATTATCCTGTTTAGCAACTATCTTATTTAATTCGTCCGAAACTTTCTTATTAAATCATTCAATTCCTGTACCATGTCATACAGCTGAGATATGCTTGACGTAATATCAACCAAAGTCATGGATTGCTCTTCGGCAGCGGCAGAAATTTCTTCCGAAGAGGCGGAGTTCTCTTCCGCTGTTTCAGCTACATGCTGCAGCATCTCCAAAATATCATCTTTTTTAATATTAATCTCTCTATTTCGATGGGTGATTTCTTTAATCCCCTGGATCTGAAGAATCAATCCCTCTTCAATCCGATCAATCACATCCTCCATCCGAAGGACGCTGGAATTAATCCGTTCCACACCGGCCCGGTTGATTCCGATGAAACGCACTGCTTCTTCCGATTGTAACTGCATCTGCTCAATCTTTTCCCGAATATTCTCCGTTGCAGATGCGGTCTCACTGGCCAGCTTGCGAATCTCCTCGGCCACTACCGAGAAGCCGCTTCCGTGCTCTCCTGCTCTTGAGGCCTCAATACTTGCATTCAAAGCCAGAAGGTTCGTCTGCTTCGCCACTCTTGTAATAATAGCTGTAATTTCTCCGATATCCTGGGATGCCTCGTTAATTCTATTCACAATCTTCTCTATTTCAGTTGAGTTGACTTGATTCTCCTGATTCGCTTCCTTCAGCCGGCTGACGGAAACTCCTCCTTCTTCCTTCCATTCCAGGTTCTTCTGGGCCGCTTCCTCAACCCGTATCCCCTCTCTGGCACTATACTCAATATCTTCACCCAGCAGTGTAATCTTCTGCACGGTATCCAAAGTCTCCTTGTATTGGTTTTCTGTCAGAGTAGCCATCTGGGAGATGGCTTTGGTCACTTCAACCGTTGCTTCTGTCACAACCTCCGAGGATTGGCTCAATTTCATTGCAAATTGATTCAATCTTCCGCTGGAGGAGGTCATCGTCCTCACTATATCACTGAAGCTGTCCAGCAGGCGATTTACCGAATCTGCCAGCAGCCTGGTCTCATCCTTGGTTCTAAGTTCAATCTTATCCTGGATCAGGTTTCCCTGGGACACCTCATGCAATGTACCGGATATTCTCCTGATCGGCCCGGTAATCCTTCCGGATATCAGCATGGTCAGAAGAAATGAAAACACAAGCACTACTGCCACAGCAATCGCATTGCTGATCAGAATCATATTGGTCCCGCGATAAAAATCAATATCATAAATCACCGCGCTGACCACCCAATCCCAATGGGGAAAATACATAGTATATACTGTTTTGCTGTCTTCAACAGCACTGTCATCCGTTTTCAAAGCATAATGAAGGGTACCGCCTTCCGTTTTCGCCAGGGTAATCATATCCTGAACAATAAATCTTCCGTCGCGGGCTTCCAGGTTATATATATTTCCTTCGAGAAAAGGATGGGAGACAATATCTCCCGCTGAATTGATAATAAAGAAATATCCTGACTTTCCAAGATTCAAAGTATGCTTTGCTAACTCAGTATTCTCCGTCGCTGACGAAGCAGCATCCGTTTCCTCAGAGGTAGCGGAGGATACGGTATCGGCTAAATCTTCCTGAAGCATCTTGACCGTATTAATGGCCCCTGCTTTGGCCTCCTCTTCCGACATCCAGCCTCCTTTTGAATTAGAATAGGAGTAGTTGCGATTAATATCTGACATTATGGTCTCAATGGCATTCTCCAGAATAATTTTGCTGGATTTGGCTATTTCATTGCGGGATATAATGTAGTTGAATGCTGATGTTCCCAACAAAGCCGCTATGATGATCAGAAAAATAAATAATCCGAATTTCTTACCAATACCGCTTAACTTAAATCTGCCCATGTTTCTCCTCCTGTACATTATAAATCTTTTGTTAATCCAAAGCTGTAATCACCAGTATGCTCTTCTTTTCCTCTTTCTTGTAAATAAATAAGCTAAATAAATAACATATCACTTTTACTAATAAAATATATGTAATCAGGATATTATTTCTTCTGAAATTTCCTTCTCCTTGCCCAGGAAAGAAAGCATCCTGATAATTTTTTTCCAAATAAATCTATACTGTAATCTTCACATTATACTCTTTTTCTTTTCGAGAGTAACATGAAATAATATCCTTGTCAACAAGTCAAATTCTCTTCTCCGCCCTCTTTTCCCACCAATGTTTTATCCAAATATTCTTATTTATGCACATTATGTCGAAGAAAATATAGTGTAGTATAAATAAAGCAACAGCCCCAAAACATATGTCCTTCATAAGCAACACATATTTTGAAGCTGCCGCTTTATTTCTTGCGAATGCTTCGTTTTATTCTCTGTATCTCTTTATCACTTTTTGTTCGCGGTTACGGAGGTTACTGTAAAGCTCTTATAAGTTGAAGCCGGGGTAATCTCTCTCGTCTTAGAATCCGTTGTGCTCTTTAATCTGACATAGATTACATCATTGACGGCTGCCTTAGGAACAATAACGGGCTTATTTGCTGATATGCTGGTCCACTTTGCTGTAGCAATATTCAGCGGCGCATTTCCTGTGGCTCTTGTATACTCATAACTCCTCTTCTGCGGATCGCTGATCGTCAGTGTTGTTCCCTCCAGCTTAATCGTATCCGGACAGGTTGGCTGCACAAGAATCTCAAGCAGGCGCACTCCCGAGGCCGGTTTCTTGGCATCCCCGGAGGAACGAATCTCAAGCATCGTTGCAGGAAAATAAGAGTTCGATACTGGTATCTCCAGCAGAGAATACAGACTGACGCTCTTCGCCTTGGGATCCGTGGTCATTGGAAGCCATCCGCCTTTAATGGTGCTGTAGTACTGTGTTTGATTTGGTTTTATTCCCGTAAGGGCCAGCTTGCCTCCGTCCAGCTTTACCGCAGGAGGGGCAGGACGCTTCGGCACCTTCACAGTGATTGCCTTTCCTGCTCTTATATTGGCTGTCGCCGCCGTCCGATAATAAAAGGTGGCGCCTTTCACCTCGTAAATGGAGGTTGCCATATTATTTGATGCTGTCTTCCAGGTTCCGTTGCTTCCCTTTCGGTATTCAACCGCTCCACTGGCTCCGCTATAAGTAATCCGGCCTTCGCCATTAACCACTTCATAGCTTGCCTTTAATTCATTCGGCTCCGCCATCAGGGTAATATCTACCGGATTGGTGTCCTTATTTCCCCGAAAAGAGAGAACAACTGCCTTTGAGGAGAGGAATGCAGAGATGTCGATCTGTCCTGCCGGTCCTGCCGCTCCGCCAACAATAGGGATACTTTCCCACGTTTTCCTTTTATCCAGGCTGATATAGAATCTGTCGCTGTTACCAGGCCCTTTATTCACAGTTACCGTCTCGTCCAGGTAATTCCATGTAACACTGACCGAGGTTCCGGTTACCGTACTTGTTGCCAGAGCTCTTATCGGTGCCTTTATCATAATTAGTGCAAGGGCTAACGCAGTCAAAACAAAGGTATATCTCCATCTATTCTGTCTGCAGTTCAAGCCTGCACTCCTATCTCTTTTACTCATATCTCCTTCTCCTCCCAGCTATTGCAGTACATATAATTTTTATCATTTTTATTTTCTATGGGTATTTCTTCTTTCCCTTCCATTTGTTTCTACTGGTATTATAGTCCTTTTTGTACATTGGCGCAATAATATAGGACTAATTCCTATAATCTTAAGAAAACGTTAAGATCTTATCAAAAATTTGAGACCGGTTTTTATCTATTTTTATCTATTAAAATAGATGAGCCTGCCAGAATCCGGCAGGCCCATCTATGATGTCATATGTAAACTGTTGTAAACTGCTTCTTCAGCGGATAACCCGCTCAATCTCAGCCAGAGATGCCTCGGGAAATCTGCGTTTCACCCGGTCTATAATGCGCTGCTTTGCCTCTTCCCGGCCGATCCCATATGCAGACCGCACATAATCCTCTCCATAGAGCTTCTCACTGAGGCTAAACTGGGCGACCGACCAACCATACTCCTCGTTTCGCTTGTTCCTTCTCCGCCGAAACCCCCGGACCGTAATATAGGTCTGCATCTGAAGGGACATCATAGCTCCTTCAAATCCCTTTTCTCCACCTTTCCCAAAACCGGCCGCCGGTTTAATCTCATTGGAGAGCAGCACCTCTTCGCGTTCAAGAACCTCCATAATCTTCTTGGCACGATGGCTTGCCAGACCATCCTCATATCTGCTGTCAAAATCATAACCATCCCTTCGATAGGATGCAAACATCGGATACCATTCCCTGGAGATAAAGCCGGCACGGTTGGAAAAAAGCTTGCCGTAAGCAATCTTTCCCTCTTCCGCAATTACTTCCCGCCATTCCCAGGGATCTTCTTCCGGATTATCGCTCCACCAGGACGCGGAGGCTGTTATTTCCTCCACAGAAAAACCTCTCACATTATTCTTGAAGAGGGGAAGAAAACCAATATCCTCAATGAACCCGGACAGCTCCATGCTTGTCTTTATCCTTCTGCTGTCCGACAGTTCAAGCCCCTCCATCGTCCATCTTCCGTCAATCTCCACCATCGTATCATTTCCTCCCCCTGTTCTATTTATGAGATAATTCCATCTAGCCTCAATTAAGGCCGGTTAAAGCCGGGCGAATACTACTTAATAATGCCCCCATGAAAGCAGCATTCATAAATCCGCTGATCTAAACGAAAAATCTCTTCGTAGCCCTGGAACCATTCCAAATCACCACTGATTAAGCAATGATAGGTATAATCTCCGTTCCGGTACAACCCGGGTCCGCGAAACGGTGCTTCCTCCGGAACCAGCAGCAGGGCCTCCTTCAGAAAATTTCCGGAAAAGCCTTCTCCCAGAACACGGCCTGAGTAGTTCATCGAATAGACCGGCTGTTCCTTCTCATATAATACCTCTTCTCCGGTGAAACGCTCTCCTCCGAAGTAAGAATCATAATATACATACTCTCCTTCACAATAACGATAATCATAGGAGCAGGGCCTGCAAGCCTCCACACGATTGGCTTCTCCTGCATAGGTTTCCTTTTTCGCCTTGCACAGAAATGCTACGGCCGCATCTGACAATACCCTTTTATTCTTTGGATGGAAGGCATTGCACCCATCCTCCTCCGATTTTAGCATACTGTCTATGCTGATCTGAAAAATCGAACTTAGGGCAATTAAATTGTCGACATCGGGATAGCTTACACCGGATTCCCACTTTGCGACTGCCTGTCTGGATATTCCCAGCCGCTCCGCCAGGCCTTCCTGGGATAATCCCCTTTCTTTCCTTATCTGTACGATCCTATCCTGTAATTTCATCACTTATCCTCACCTTTCTTAATCTCAGTATTGTTTTTGGTGTTTTCCTGGAATAAGTATAACGAAATTTATCTTTTCAATCTACCAACTTAAAGTTACAGTTTGTAAACTACTGGTTGCATACAGTGAGAAATGGCAAGTCACTTTCCTTATATTAATAAGAATATTATAGTTCGTCCAGAGTTTTATCATACGCTGGTAGAAAATCATTCATGAAAATGGCAATCTCTTCCATATTCATTCGTTTCAGTATCTCATGAAGTGATTTTTCTGCACTTAAGAATTCCGCATTGCCTGCCTTGCGTTCTTCGATACATTTAATCAAGGCAGATAATTTATCTGCGGCCTTAACCAGCCTCCACAGATATGCATCCTCCTCCCGGGGGAAGAAAAGGGTCTCATAGCTTCTTCTCACATCCTCGGGAAGCATCTCCAGCAGACGCTCTGCCGCAGCATGCTCCACGGCCTTAAATGCCCCTTGGATACCTTCATTAAAATACTTAATGGGAGTCGGCATATCTCCCGTGATAATCTCCGTCACATCATGATATATTCCGATCAGGGCTGCCCGTTCCGCGTTCACTTCCCGACCCAGCCGTTCCTTGCTGATTACAGCCAATGCATGCGCTAAAATGCTCACCTCAAGAGAATGCTCACTGATATTCTCGGTAATTGTATTGCGCATCAGCGCCCAACGCTCGATATATTTCATCCTGGACACCATTGCATAAAAACTATTCCCCATTGTCTCCTCCGTCTCCGCGCATGCATTTTTCCAGTTGAACGAAATACATGTTCAATCTTTGTACATTCATCTTGCCGAATCCTCTACCTCTCCTTTTGTACAATCATTAACATGTGTCTCGGCCAACTCTTCTTCTGCGATGTTTATTTATTTCTTTTTCAGATACTTCTTAACATACATTCCCGTGTAGGATTTCTTGTTCTTTGCCACATCCTCCGGCGTACCCTTGGCAACAACAGTGCCGCCCTTATCTCCGCCTTCCGGGCCGATATCTATAATATAATCCGCCGTCTTGATAACATCCAGATTATGTTCGATGACAACAACGGTATTCCCGGAATCCGAGAACCGCTTCAATATCTCAATCAGCTTGTGCACATCCGCAAAATGCAATCCGGTGGTGGGCTCATCGAGGATATAGATGGTCTTGCCGGTGCTCCGCTTGCTTAATTCCGTAGCCAGCTTAATACGCTGCGCTTCGCCGCCGGACAGGGAGGTGGAAGGATGTCCCAGACGTAAATAGGACAGTCCCACATCATTCAGGGTTTCAATCTTTCTGCGAATGGACGGAACATTCTCAAAGAAATGAACCGCTTCCTCCACCGTCATATTCAGCACATCATAGATATTCTTGCCCTTATATCTGACCTCCAGTGTCTCCCGGTTATACCTCTTCCCACCGCAGACCTCACAGGGTACATAAATATCCGGCAGGAAATTCATCTCTATCTTAAGAATACCGTCACCACTGCAAGCCTCACAGCGTCCGCCCTTGACGTTAAAGCTGAATCGGCCCTTGGAATAGCCCCGCATCTTGGCATCCTGAGTTGAGGCAAAAAGATCCCTGATATGGTCGAATACTCCGGTATAAGTTGCCGGATTCGATCTGGGGGTTCTCCCGATGGGTGACTGGTCAATATCGATTACCTTATCCAACTGATCAATTCCTTGCATATCCTTATGCTTTCCCGGAATGCAGCGGGCACGGTTCAAATCTCTTGCCAACCGTTTATATAAGATCTCTCTCACCAGGGAGCTCTTGCCGGAGCCGGATACACCGGTAACACAGGTCATAATTCCCAGAGGAATGTCCACATTAATATTCTTCAGATTATTCTCTGCCGCTCCGATTATGGACAGATGCCCGGTAGGCTTCCTCCGCTTCTTGGGAAGAGGTATGATAATACGTCCGCTCAGATATGCTCCGGTTATGGATTCCTCCACACTCATAATATCCTCCGCCTTACCGGCAGCCACGACCTCACCGCCGTGCTCCCCGGCACCCGGCCCGATATCAACGATATAATCCGCGGCAAACATGGTATCCTCATCATGCTCGACTACAATAAGGGTATTTCCCAAATCCTTAAGATTCTTCAAGGTTTGCAAAAGCTTGTCATTATCCCGCTGATGAAGTCCGATGCTGGGCTCATCCAGAATATAGGCAACCCCTACCAGTCCGGATCCAATCTGGGTCGCGAGGCGGATTCTCTGTGCCTCTCCGCCGGATAAGGTACCGGTGGCTCTCGCCAGAGTAAGGTAATCCAGTCCCACGTCCATCAGGAATTTAATTCTTGCCCTGATTTCTTTCAGGACAATCTCGCCAATCTTAAGCTGCATCGGAGTAAGGCTCAGATCAGCCATAAACAGCGCCAACTGATGGATCGGGTATTCCGTAACCTCGGCGATATTCCGGTCTCCTACCGTTACCGCGAGAGATTCCTTCTTCAGGCGCTTTCCGTTACAGACATTGCAAGGGGTGGTCAGCATAAAGCTCTCATATTCCTGACGCGCGCTTTCTGATCCGGTTTCCCGGTAGCGGCGTTCCACATTGCGGATCAAACCTTCAAAGACAACATCATAAACTCCCACTCCCCGCTGTCCCCGGTAATGCACCTTGACAGAACGTCCGTCGGTTCCATGGATGAACATATGGCGGATCTCATCGGAAAGCTTCTCATAGGGAGTATCCAAATCAAACTGGTATTCCTTAGCCAGCGCTTCTACCACACATCTGGAGTAGCTGCCTTTATCCACCACCGACTGCCAGCCCGGTGCTGCCACGGCACCGCTGGTAATACTCTTGGTTTGGTCGGCAATCAGAAGCTCTTCGGCAAATTCCATCTTAATACCAATACCATGGCATTCCGGACAGGCACCGAAGGGATTGTTAAAGGAAAACACTCTGGGTTCAATTTCATCAATACTGATCCCGCAATCAGGACAGGCAAAATTTTGACTGAAGGTAAGTTGTTCCTTATCAATAACATCAACAAACAACAATCCCTCGGCAAGCTTAAGTACACTTTCTATGGAATCGGAGAGCCTCTTCTCAATTCCCTCCTTGACCACCAGACGGTCTACAATAATTTCAATATTATGTTTGCTGTTCTTCTCCAGCTTGATCTCTTCCGTGAGCTCGTAGAGATTTCCGTCAACTCTGACCCTAACATAGCCGCTGCGCTTTGCCTGTTCAAAAAGCTTGACATGCTCTCCCTTTCTTCCCCTTACCACCGGAGCCAGAAGCTGGATCCGGGTCCCCTGGGGAAGGCTCATAATCTCATCCACCATCTGGTCCACGCTCTGCTTCTTAATCTCCTTGCCGCATTCCGGGCAATGGGGGATGCCAATTCTGGCATACAGCAGACGGAAATAATCATAAATCTCAGTTACCGTGCCTACGGTTGATCTGGGATTCCGGTTTGTTGATTTCTGGTCGATGGAAATAGCCGGCGGCAGGCCTTCAATGCTCTCCACGTTGGGCTTCTCCATCTGTCCCAGGAACTGCCTTGCATAGGAAGACAAAGATTCCATATATCTTCGCTGCCCCTCGGCATAGATTGTATCAAAGGCAAGGGATGATTTGCCGGAACCGCTCAAGCCCGTCAGGACCACAAATTGATCCCTTGGAATATCCACACTGAGATTCCTTAGATTGTTCTCCTTTGCACCTCTGATTTTAATATAATTCTTTTTCTCTGACATAGCTACCTCCACGCTGCTACCGTATATCTCAACTTGCTGTCCGGTCTATTCTTCTGTCCGACAGACTATAACTCCAGTAATTGTTTCTTAATTTCCACCATCTTATCTCTTAACCGGGCTGCCAGCTCAAAGTTCAGCTCTGCTGCTGCGGTATGCATCTGTTTGGTAATCGTCTTCACCAGCTCCTCCAGCTCCTGACGTGACATGGATTCCATATCTTTCTCCATCTCCTTCGCATCCTTCTCGGCCTTCTTGGATATGCTGATCAGATCCCGCACCTTCTTCACGATAGTAGTTGGCGTAATCCCATGAGCTTCATTATATGCCTGCTGTATCTGCCTTCTCCGGTTCGTCTCCGATAATGCCTTCCTCATGGAATCCGTCTCATGGTCCGCGTACATAACAACATGTCCCTGGGCATTACGGGCGGCACGTCCTATGGTCTGAATCAGGGAGGTCTCGGAACGCAAAAAGCCTTCCTTATCCGCATCCAGAATAGCCACCAGCCCCACCTCGGGAATATCCAGCCCTTCTCGAAGGAGATTAATTCCTACAAGAACATCGAATACATCCATACGCATATCCCGGATAATCTCCGAGCGCTCCAGGGTATCGATATCCGAATGAAGATACTTTACACGAATACCAACCTCCCTCAGATAGGTCGTAAGATCTTCCGCCATACGTTTGGTCAACGTTGTCACCAGTACCTTGTTCTTCTTCTCGATCTCCTTATGGATCTCGCCCAGCAGATCATCGATCTGCCCCGCCACAGGTCTTACGGACACCTCGGGATCCAATAGACCGGTAGGACGGATCACCTGCTCCGTACGCAGCAGCTCATGCTCGCGCTCATATACGGAAGGGGTAGCCGATACAAAGAGAATCTGGCTGATCTTGCTCTCAAACTCTTCAAAATTCAGAGGCCGGTTATCCAGCGCCGAGGGAAGCCGGAAGCCGTATTCTACCAGCGTGGTTTTCCTGGAGCGGTCCCCCGCATACATTCCCCTGACCTGGGGAAGGGTAATATGGGACTCGTCCACAATAATCATGAAATCCTCCGGGAAATAATCCATCAGAGTATGGGGCGGAGCTCCGGCCTCCAGACCGGTCAAATGCCTGGAATAATTCTCAATACCGGAACAAAAGCCCGTCTCACGCATCATCTCAATATCAAAATTCGTCCGCTCCGATATCCGCTGGGCTTCCAGAAGCTTATCCTCGCTCTTGAAATGGCGGATTCTCTCCTCCAGTTCCTCTTCAATATTGCGAATAGCCTGCTCCAGCTTATCCGGGGCCACAACATAATGAGAGGCAGGAAATATGACCGCATGCCCCAGACTATTCTTAATCTCACCGGTCAGGGTATCAATCTCCAAAATCCTCTCAACTTCATCACCAAAAAATTCAACTCGTATCGCCAATTCCGCGGAGGCTGCGGGGAAAATCTCCACCACATCTCCCCGAACCCGGAAGGTTCCTCTCTTAAAATCCATATCGTTCCGGTCATATTGTATCTCAATCAGCTTCTTCAGAACCTCATCCCGATCCTTTACCATGCCCGGACGCAGGGAAAGAACCATCTTCTGATAGTCAATCGGGCTTCCCAGTCCATAGATGCAGGATACGCTGGCCACAATGATTACATCCTTGCGCTCCGACAAAGACGCAGTGGCTGAGTGACGAAGCTTATCAATCTCATCGTTGATGGAAGAATCCTTCTCTATATAGGTATCCGTCGAAGGAACATAGGCCTCCGGCTGATAATAATCATAATAACTGACAAAGTATTCCACTGCATTCTCAGGAAAAAACTCCTTGAACTCCCCGTACAGCTGGGCGGCCAAGGTCTTATTATGCGCAATAATCAGAGTTGGCTTCTGTATCTGCTGGATTACGTTCGCCATGGTAAAGGTCTTACCTGAACCTGTGACACCCAGAAGTGTCTGACATTGATTACCGCTTCGAAAGCCCTCCACAAGAGCTTTAATTGCCTCCGGCTGATCACCGGTCGGCGTATATTCCGATGTTAACTTAAATTCCATACCAACATTACCTCCTGGCTGCCCGGATTCTTATCTGCAAATTTTTATCCGCATATCCTCTTCCGGAAATGCAATCCCACGATAATTGTAACGCTAGTAATTATATCACAGCAAGTTTTTAAAATCAATATACTTTCGAATGTTTGTTCTATTTTCCGGTATTTTCCTTATTTCTCACACCTCAGCCAGATGACAGGGCTGCATAATTAATTGTGAAACTGCCTGGAATATGAAAACCAGCAAAATTCCTCGCCCTCTCCCACAATAACGGTGGAAAAAAATTATAACCCCAAAGCCGATCATACCTTGAAGCTATATGGCGACTTTGATTACCTTCAGGAAGTATTCCTAAACCTCTTATCCAATGCAGAGTTTGCCCTTAAGAAAAAGAATGGTCCCAACCCAACAATTAAAATCAACATTCTCTCGGAATCAGAGTTCAAGACCTATTATTCCACCAAATCCTCCCCCAGCAATTTCGGTCTCGGGTTAAATTATGTGGAAACTGTGGTAAAGCAGCATCATGGCAATATAACCGTACAAAGTGAAGTGGATCAGTACACTTCTTTTCAAATCGTACTGCCACGCAACAAAAACAGGGAGGAATAAAATGATACATTGGGCGATCTGTGATGATGCAGAATATTTATGTAAAAACTTTGAATGGGCTTTTGAAAATGAACCGAATCTGATATTTGAAGGCTTTGCCACAGACGAACAATCCTGTCTGGAGCTGATACAGGAGAAAAAACGGAGATACTTCTGCTGGATATTCAGATGGAGGAACCGACCACCGGAATTGAGATCATTCCCAAGCTAAAGAAAATCATGCCGGAGTTAAAAATCATCATGCTTACCAATTATGATGACAATAATTATATCTTCTCCGCATTTGTAAATGGTGCTACTGATTATGTGCTGAAAACTCTGTCCGATCAGGAAATTTTGCAGGCAATGTACAATGTCAGTGAGAATAGAACTTCCCTGCGTCCGGAAATTGCTCAAAAATTAGTTCAAAAAAGCAAAGAAATTCGATTATGGTAATATGAAGGATCTGGTCAAGGCCTTAGCCAAGCTTAATATATTTGAATATTTAGGCAGCCAGAGCATATAGCTCTGGCTGCATTTATTTTTCTCTTTATTGATTGGATTTTGAGATTTCTTCGTAGATCGCATTTCTCAGTCTGTCCTGGTAAGCATGGCTGGCGGAGCCATACATGTGCAGCACATAGAACACTGCGATTTCGTTTTCCCTGTCGATGGCCACATAGGAACCAGCCGCACCATCCCAGCCGAAAGACCTATCCTCTCCTCCTTTGTCGCACATTGAAATCATAATGTAACACCTCGTTTGAAAATAGCCATATCATGAAATCCGGCTTTTTCACTGCACACCTGCTTCCCGGATGCGACCTCCATCACATAATGATACAGCTTCTTAGCCATATCTTCCAGCTCTCCGTCCTCCTTGAGTTTCCGTAGATTTATCCACAGAGTCTCGGATTCATAACTCTCTTTATAAACAACTTTCAAATAATGCCCTAAATATAAGGAATCCACTTCCTTTTTGTAGTAGAATAATGGTGTCTA
>JAFAGA010000050.1 GCA_023423045.1 Bacillota bacterium
CTGTATTCGTGACGAATCTTTTCAAGATTCAGGCGCGAATACTTTCTGTTCTTATTTTGCTGATACGAATTTTAAGGTGTAAAACTGTTGGTCTTAAGCCGAAAGCGGTTTAATCAGCAGTCACTAATTAATATCTTTATCATCTTATTTGGAGCTAAAGTTATTTTAGCGTTTCTTTCTTCTGCTAAACCTATGACCTGCTGCGCCTAAAGCACTTAAAAATACTCCTGCCCCGTACAGCAATTCATTGGAAGATCCGCCCGTCTTCGGCATTTCGCCTGCTGGTGTTGCATCGTCAGGAATATCTTCTTCCTCGGCTGCATCCAGGGTTACGGCCTCTGAAATACCTTGCGGTGTCTCGGAATCCGCCACCTCCAACTCTTCCGGTTCCTCAACCGGAGTTGCTATCGGCTCTGGTGTTGCAATGGGCTCTGGATTCCCCTGGGGTATCTCCGGATCAGGAATCACAGTCTCCTCAGGTGTTGATGTCGGAGCTGCAGTCGGTGTTCCTGTCGGTGTCTCCGTTGGCGGGTTAGTAGGAGTTGTTGTTGGTTCTGGAGTATTCGTTGGCGCCGGTGTGTCTGTCGGTGTAGGTTCCGGTGTGTCCGTTGGTATCGGGGTCGGCGCTTCTGTTGGCGTTGGTTCCGGTGTTTCCGTCGGTATCGGGGTCGGCGCCTCTGTCGGTGTAGGGGTAGGCGCCTCTGTTGGCGTTGGTGTTGGTGCTTCCGTTGGTGTCGGCGTTGGTGCCTCTGTCGGTGTTGGTGTTGGCGCTTCTGTTGGTGTTGGCGCCTCTGTTGGTGTTGGGGTTGGCGCCTCTGTCGGTGTTGGGGTTGGTGCCTCTGTTGGCGTTGGGGTTGGCGCCTCTGTCGGTGTTGGGGTAGGTGCCTCTGTTGGTGTTGGGGTTGGCGCTTCCGTTGGTGTCGGTTTTGGTGTTACTGTCGGTTTCGGTGTTGGTGTCGCCGTTGGTTTCGGTGTTGGCTTTGGCGTTGGCTTCGGCGTTGGTTTTGGTGTTGGCTTCGGTGTGGGTTTTGGTGTTGGCTTCGGTGTGGGTTTTGGCGTTGGTTTCGGTGTTGGCTTATGTCCATTAACGTAAAAATGACTTGTTTCCAATGTAGCATAGAAATTAACTAATTGTGGATGACCTTTCATCTCCACAACATCGTAAGAAGAAATGTTAAGCATAATATCTTCATTATTGTTCTGCTGGTAGCCTTTGGTATCATCCGCCTTACCCGGAGCTGCAAATGCGGCACTGTTCATACTAATTAGTAAAACAAAAATCATTACAAAAATAACAATCAACCATGACGTCCTCTTCATAGTCTGCACCTCTCATTAATTATTCCTACATTCTTCTAGAGGTAAGTTCTCTGTTTTCAGCCGCGTTTTAAGGTAAAACGTGGTTAACCCTCAGGTTGATTGGCTTAAAACACTTCAGCAGCCAACCAAAAAATATGGCAGCCGGACTATCATGAATAAAGCTTTAGACTCCTGGCTTTGCGTCCCGGCCTTTCGACCGGTTTGCCTTTTACATATTGCTGTCTAGGAATATATCATCAACCCCTTCGCTATAGTATGTACACTGATCTGGTATCGGGTGAATTTTCCAAGAATAATGTAAATGATTACTATTATCATTTTTATATCAATATACTAGCAAAGGGCACAAAAGAAATCAACCGTCTTATTTATCAAAAATAGATTATTTTTCTAACTATTATTCACATATTCCATAATTGTTTGTTAATTTCACTTCAATCTATATACTTTAAACATGTTCTATCTGGATATAATCGAAATTACCAAAAAATAGACGGGTAAACTCTGAGACCGGGGACTTATATTAGAGCTGCTTTGCATTTACTTTGCAGGCAAGATAACACCATCCGATATTTACTAAGATACATAACGAAGGAAGCTGCCAACTATTTATCGACAGCTTCCTTTGCTATGTAATGATACAATTCATTCTTCATTATATTTCTTCCACTCTTGAACAGAAATTGACATAATCAAGCTATCTTATACTCTCCATCATGCATTTCTCTGTTCTTTATCACCGTCATTGGAGTAAATCCACTTTTTTCATAGCATCTTATTGCACGCTTATTCCAAGTTTGCGGATCAATAAATACAATGTCCGCATTTTCATTGAGAAATAGATAGGAAAGCATCGCTCTCACCAATAAATAAATCTATTCCATATGGAAGTCTATAATTTTTCATATTAATAGCATCTCCGACATCATATCCATTGGGTTCTATTCGGTAATATTGAATATACCCAATTGCCATTCCATTATATTCCATGAAACATGGCACAACCGCTTCCTCCGCCATTATGCGAGGTGCAAACTTCTTCATTACCTCCTCTAAATCAAGCGGATTATTGCGCCCACCATAATAGTCAAGGATTTCCCCGGTAGATAACCATTTTGCCATAAGGCTATAGTCTTTAATATCATCCTCCATTTTACGTATGCTTATATCATTGCTTTTGCATAGGTAATTCATAGAACCTCCTATTCTTCCATATCAGTCACCAGTCTGAATTCATAGCCTTCCTTCTCCAGCTGAGTCAGCATAGTATCTAAATTATCTGCCACTGCAGGAGAAACCCCATGCAGCAAGATAATTGCACCTTTGTGGTGTTGATTCTTAAATAATGCTAAGGTTGTCTTTTTCGATGGCTGCTTTTTTAAATTCCAATCATTTGGCAGCGCAATGCTCCAGAAAATCGAGGTATAGCCTAACTCTTTTGTAATTGCCAATGATTTCTCACTATATCCACCCTCCGGAGGTCTGACAAACTTAACCATCTTCTCTCCGGTTACTTTTTCATATTCCTTTTCTACCCCCTGCAGCTCTTTTTTTAATGAGCTTTTGGAAAGCTTATAGAAAGGAATATGCTTTACCGTATGATTTGCCACAATATGGCCTTCCTTAACCATTCTCTTGATTGCTTTTGGATTCGCGGTAATTGCTGCCTTACATACAAAAAAGGTTGCCTTTATCTCATGCTCTTCTAAAACATCAAGAATTTTGTTCGTATAACCATTATCGTAGCCAAGATCAAAGGTGAGATAAACATATTTCTCCTTTTCATTATAAACATAGTACCCATTGTTCTTTTTAAGCAATGCTTTCGTACTCTTTGAAACGACGGGTACCTTATGGTTCTTGCTTTTTGTATACCCCCAGCCCAGCGCCTTATTACTGACAGAAGATGCATAGCCTTCTGATGTGGGCATCATAGTAAATACCGTGATAAATGCCAGTATTACGGAGAGTATTCTTTTTTTGATTATGTTTTTCAATTTAGTCACCTTCCTCGTCTTTTTCATCAGTATAGCATAGCTAAACCGTGTTAAACAATATCCCTTTTAATGCACACAATTTCTAATCCTCTCAAGAATACTTCTTTTGCCTAAAATATTACTAATCTCCCAGATATCCGGGGCATTGCTTCGCCCTGTGACCGCGATTCTAAGAATATTCGTCAGATCAACGATACTCCCGTTATAACTTTCCGGATGTTTTTTGTAGTCCTTTATATTTGATGCATACCCCATTTGCTCCGTAATATTTTTCACTTTAGAAAACCAGGTTTCTTTATCTTCACAAAAGTCAATCTGCTCCATATATCGGGATAAGAATATTTTTCTGTCTTCTACTGACACACTTGCCGGGAATTCATCTTCTATTCTATAGGTTTCATCAAAATACATGCTCATAAATTGACAGGTCTGTTTCCAATTCACCAGATCTTTTCTCACCTTATGAATATTACGGCCTATATTGAGCGCTCCAATCGCACGGTCCTTATTTGCATTTAAAATGAAGGAATACTCTTTGTTCCACTGCTCAGTCCATTCCAACAGCCGATTGTATATCTCTTCCGCCGTCATATGGCTTAATATTTCTTTGCTGACATCTTTCATTTTGTTCATATCGAATAAGGCTCCGGAATTACTCATTTTCTCCAGAGAAAAAGAGAACTCCAAATAAGACTTTTCAGCGTTTTTCATCCTCCATTCCTCATAATTTGAATTTAAAACAGTCAGCAGATAATTCCACATTACTTCAGGTATATATCCCTCTTTCTGATAATAAGATAACGCCAGTTCCGGGTCCTTCCTTTTCGATAGTTTACGCTTGGAATTGCCCTCTATTTTCATCAAGGTAGGTGTATGGCAATAAACCGGCTTCTCCCATTGAAAGATATCAAATAGCTGAACATGCATCGGCAGGGACGGCAGCCACTCTTCTCCGCGCACGATATGGGTTGTCCGCATCAAATGGTCATCCACAACATGTGCAAAATGATAGGTCGGAATGCCGTCTGATTTTAAAAGTACAAAATCTAGTACATTGGGCGGAAAACTAAGTTTACCTCTTATAGCATCTATAACAGAGATCTTCACATGATTATCATAGTCCGCTTTATACCGAAGCACATAGGGCTGATTAGAATTAATCCTCTGCTTAATCTCTTCAAACTTTAATGCCCTGCAAGATGTCCATTCACCATAATATCCGATATTTTGCTTCATGCTCATCTGTTTTTCTCTGATAATAGATAATTCTGTCTCACTGCAAAAACAGGGATATGCCAAACCATTTTCAACTAAGTATTTTGCAAAAACCTGATATATATTTTTACGCTGCCGTTGTCTGTAGGGACCATAATCTCCTTTATCTCCTTCTATTACAGCCCCTTCATCAAAATAAATGCCGAAATATTCTAATGCCGAAATAATAATCCTGACTGCACCTTGTACTTCTCTTTTATTATCTGTGTCTTCAATCCGCAAAAAGAATTTCCCATTACTTTGATGGGCTAGCCTTTCTGCTATAATAGCATTATATAAATTCCCCAAATGGATAAAGCCGGTTGGACTTGGTCCAATTCGGGTAACTTTAGCCCCATTATCTAATTCTCTTATCGGATATAATTTTTCAATATCATTTGGTGCTAATGTGACATCCGGAAATAATAAATCTGCTAATTGTTTATTTGACATGTCTTTCTCCCTTCTTGATAAGGCAAATTGTCGAGCTCTTGCACTTACCAAAACAAAGAATGTGTCTTGGCACATTCTCGCGCCGAGTGCGGTCGGCCCAGCCGACATAATACCTTTCGCGTGAGTGCGCATCCTGCCCGGAGGGCTTTTTAATTCATAGGACGAAATTTCCTATGAATTAAAAAAGCCCCAAGTTGATTTATATCAACTTAGGGCGAACATTAGTCCGTGTTACCACCTAACTTCAAAGAATATTCTTTGCACTCAACCAGTACAGAAATAATCGATACTGTTTTCCTTTTAACGGCGGAAACTCCGATGTAACCTACTTAGATTATCTGTTCAGTCCACAGCTCAGAGGCCTCTTCAATATTAATTATGTGAAGACTCTCAGCTTGAGGAACTCCCCTGTCTTCTCTCTGTGAACACAATATAATATCTACTATTTCTCATCAACGCTTTTAATTATTTTTCTCATACTATCATAACATTATTTTACAGTCAAGTATAAATGAATTAATATTTCTACAAACTTACTCTAAAATCCTAATTCCATCAATCCAATCTTCAATTTGCTTTTCATCAAAATCACCTGTTGCTGCAAATCCCGGTAGTATCTTTGAGTTTGGGCATTCTTTGGATATATTAATCTCTATTTGCCCGAACCCTCCACCACCATGAGTACAAAACGGAATGATTGTCTTTCCATCCAAATCGACACTGCGCAAAAAACTCAGTATTGGTGGTGCAAAGGATTTAAACCAATTTGGAGAGCCTACAAAAATATATTGATAATCGGCTATCGGTTCATGTCCAGACAGCAGCTTAGGACAGTACCCCCGTTCAATTTCACTTCTTGCTTCTTTTGTTGCGCCATTGTAGGTAAATGAATATGATCTTTCCGGGATTAGTTCCCTAATATCTGCATCTATAATGATTGCAATATCTTCTGCCAATCTTTTTGTTGTATTTGAATAAGAGTAATATACAACTAATGCTTTACACATAATAATTCCTCCGAATTTTTGCATGGCTGAAATATAAAAGGGATACTGCAACTATTACTCTACTTAAAGGAGCAATGTTTTTGCAGTATCCCTTTATGATTTATTACATGTTTTTTTCCGCTGGTCTTGAGTTCATCCTTGATCAGAAATGGTATCATCTCACTTTTATTCTCCTTTATCTAAGCATAAGAAATAATATTTATGTTTATGATTATTGTTCCTCACACTCGATGCAGCCACCGGAAAATTCTGCTGAACATGCCCCTTCATCAGAAATGGAATAATCAGCAACTTCGCTATTAAATTCATCTGATATTTTTTTGAAATCATCTTCTTTCATAATGTTTCCTCCTTTATTTGCCTCTTAAAATAACAATTGTAATAATTACTATAGCAATAATTATACATCTTTTTTGTGATTTTTCAAGTATTATCTGACATTTAATCATTATTACCTTTTTATTCTAAATCTATGAGACATTTTAGTGTATATTAGCTAAAAACAACTTCCATTCATGTAAATAACTTACATTCACTTAAAATCGACAAACTTATTGCCGAGAACTATTTCAATAAGTAAGGCAGCCCCTTATGGACTGCCCCAGATTGTCGATCTATGGCTATTTGATTTTACTAAAACGAAGAAAGAAACTGCTTATTAGATGCGGCTTAATGCCTTACCTGACTTTTCCTTCTTCAGTCTCTACCTTATTCACAAAGTCCATATTGTAGCGCACAGCACCGTGATCTTTAATTACCGTGGCTCTTGTGATGCGAATCGCTAAAATAACGCAATTTTCATCCTTTTCATTATTTGCGCCGTCATACCAATTGGCAAATGCTTTACGTAGTTTAGTCCTTAGCTCCGCGTTTTTCGGATCTAAAACCCATCCCAGGTTTTCGCCAATTCCATTTCCTGAAAACCACTCGAAGCAAACCGCAAACGCAACTTCTCTATTTTGTGCTATCTGCTGCATTTTAGTTGATTTCGCCCAAGTGGTAACATAAAACACACCGTCTTCATAATAAGCGTCCACATCACGGATATAAGGACGGGGTTTTCCGTCAGCATTCGGTTCCATTGCAATGGTTGAGAGAGAGATGACATTATCTTTTCCGTTGCCGCACCTTTCCTCAATTAATTTTAATCCTTCTTCGTACCTGCTCATTTTTAGCTCCTCCTACTAAATTTTCCATCATTATAGCATGACAAATCAGATAATATCGTGTCATATTTGAAAATATATTTTTATATTATCGTTAAAGCGCAAAGCTGCTGTGCCTTTTATTGATATTTGCAGAAACTGTTTCACATTCGGTCATTTCAACAGTTAAATTCTTTCTAACCCAAATAATGCCTGACCCTCGTACTCCCGCCTGTACAAGAAATACATTTCATACCACTCTGCTGTCTTCATTTAATCCAATTGAATATCCAAAGCGTAATATCTCTTCTACTGATATCATGCTTATTAGCTTGCTGTTTTCTTCACATTGTTTAATAATTTGATTATAATCCATTTCAATCCTCCACTTATTGTGTATACGATCGCAAAAAAACCACAGATATATTTGCCCAATAATTCTGGCATACTACTTCTATGTTTCTACAAAGAGGATGGAATCATTATCTATAAAAATCCGATTAAACTATACCTGATAAAAAGCACGGCCTAAACAGCCATGCTCTCAAATAGTCTATTATTCGTTCCAGACTTATATTGAAGTGTATGTAGCATCAGTAAGGCAGATATACCGGCATCAACCGACATATGGGCGCACTTATAGCGTAATCGTATAAGTAACGCCACAACTATTTTGTTGCAATCTCCAATACCAACACACTTAACATACACTTACCTCGCTTTCACTATGATAAATCTATTTTATCCATTCATTTCATAGTTGTCAATTAGTTCTAAAATGCAATTTGGAAACCATCCATAAGTTGAAGAACCTTATAGATTATTTCATCGCTTTTATCTAATGCTCATTCACAAGCACTTCTGAGGAAGCTTTAACCCTCTAGCTTCAACTATGATATTCCATTTACAAATTGAATTATTAAAAACACCCTACCATTCTCAAATGATAGGGTGCTTCATTATTTTCCGCTATTATTCAATACTGCCTAACCTAAAGTTTGACTATTGAAAAATGTTGAAATTTCAATTATTTCTAGTTGTTCAATACTGCCTGTGCTGCCCTCAATGAAAGTACCGCTAAGAATTATGTTAGAAACAGGAGCTTACGCTTTATATTACAAATCGTATAGGATTTCCGCCAATCAAATAATCATTTACCTTTTTTCGAACTTGTGTTCTCCATGTTTATGTAGTATAATTTACCTAAGCAGTTTTACTAAGCAATTTTCATGACTGCTGGCAATCGTGTATAGGGTGGTTGGCCTTCATTCTACATAGAATGGAGGTGATGCTTATGAACAATAAGTTTGATTTTAAAGACTTAATGTAATTTGGTATGTTCATTATTGCATTACTGACATTGATTTATCTAATATGTCACTAACATAAAAAAACCTTCCCTGTACTTTGGCGAGTCAGGAAGGTTTTTTCTTTTCCACTGGTCAACCACCCTGTGGCGATTGCCTTTTCTAACTATATTATAGCAGATTATCTTAGAATAGCAAGGGCTAATCGTTACTTGTTTGTGTTTGACTCATTCGTGGGTACATAAGCAAAACGGATGACCTGCCGGGTCAAGGAGAGTAGTCCACTGAGGACCCCACTCAGGCTGCCAGTATTGAGTAAGCGGTTTAGTCGCTCCTAATGACAACGCAAATTGCACAGCACTATCCATATCCTTTACTGTAAAATCCAGATGTACCATTTTCATTTGTTCTTTTCTTGAATCCGGCCACACAGGTGGGGTATAATCTTCATCAAATTGGCAAGAAATACTGATTGCCTCACCCGGAATAGAGATTGATACAAAATATTCTATTTCATATACAATCTCTCCGCCTAACAGAGACATATAAAACTTTGCAAGCTCTGCTGGTTGCCTGCAGTCTAAAACCACACTTTGTAATTTTATGAACGGTATCATATTAATTCTCCTTCTCTTATAAATGATAACATACTAATATTTAGGACTTCAACCCCAAACATTTTTATGAATAAAAAATACTCCTCCCAATGCGATAAAATTTACTTTTTGTAGCCATTATAGCCTTATTACTAATTATTTAAATAGAATTGCAAAAGCACCCTACCATTTTTTAAATGATAGGGTGCCCTATAATTTCTTCGCTATTATTCAATACAGTCTAACGTAAATCAAACCATCGAAAAATGTTGAAATATCAATATTACTTATTATTCAATACTGCCTGTGCAGCTGCTAGTCTTGCGATCGGCACACGGAAAGGTGAACAGGATACATAGTTCAAACCTATCTTATGGCAGAATTCAACGGTGGAAGGATCTCCGCCATGCTCGCCGCAGATACCAAGCTTGATGTCAGGTCTGGTTGCACGGCCCTTCTCAGAAGCCATCTTCACTAACTGGCCAACACCTTCCTGGTCCAGTCTTGCAAAAGGATCGGACTCATAGATCTTGGTCTTGTAGTATGCATCCAGGAACTTGCCTGCATCGTCACGGGAGAAGCCAAAGGTCATCTGTGTTAAGTCATTGGTACCGAAGGAGAAGAAATCAGCTTCTTCTGCAATCTCATCTGCAAGCAGAGCAGCACGAGGAATCTCGATCATAGTACCTACATGGTACTCGATATCGGAATTCATCTCTTTCTTCACTGCTTCTGCAGTCTCAACAACGATGTCCTTAACAAACTTTAACTCTCTCTTCTCACCTACGAGAGGGATCATGATCTCAGGAACGATGTTAAAGCCTTTTTCCTTCTTAACTTCGATTGCTGCTTCCATAACTGCTCTGGTCTGCATTCTTGCAATCTCAGGATAGGTTACGGCAAGACGACAGCCTCTGTGACCCATCATCGGGTTGAACTCATGCAGGGAATCGCAGGTAGCCTGAACCTCTTCTACACTCAGACCCATATCCTTTGCCAATGCTGCGATATCTTCCGCATGGGTGGGAACAAATTCATGCAACGGAGGATCCAGGAAACGGATTGTAACCGGTCTTCCTTCCATCACTTCGTAGATGCCCTTGAAATCGCCCTTTTGGAAAGGAATCAGCTCGTTCAGAGCAGCTTCTCTTGCTTCAACAGTCTTGCTGAGGATCATCTTTCTAATCTTATGAATTCTGTCGCCCTCGAAGAACATATGCTCTGTACGGCAGAGGCCGATGCCTTCCGCACCAAACTTAACAGCATTTGCTGCATCTGCAGGTGTGTCCGCATTGGTTCTTACCTTCAGGGTTCTGATTTCATCAGCCCATTTCATAATTCTATCAAAGTTACCACTGATGGAAGCCTCTACGGTCGCAATATCACCAACGTAGATGTTACCTGTGGAACCGTCTAAGGAGATATAATCTCCTTCTCTCACTGTCTGTCCGCCAAGGGAGAATACCTTTGCTTCTTCATCAATCACGATTTCGCCGCAACCGGATACACAAGCAGTTCCCATACCACGGGCAACTACTGCTGCATGGGAAGTCATACCGCCGCGTACGGTCAAGATACCTTCAGCTGCATGCATACCCTCGATATCTTCCGGAGAAGTCTCAAGACGAACAAGAATTACTCTTTCGCCCTTATCATGATTGTTCTTTGCATCTTCTGCAGTAAAGTATACCTTACCTGCTGCTGCACCAGGGGATGCAGGAAGAGCGCTTCCAACCGGCTTCGCTGCCTTTAATGCTGCAGTATCAAAAGTCGGATGTAATAACTGATCCAGGGACTTAGCTTCAATTCTCTTGATCGCTTCTTCCTTGGTGATCTTGCCTTCATCTACCAGATCGCAGGCAATCTTAAGAGCTGCCGGAGCAGTTCTCTTACCATTACGTGTCTGTAAGAAGTAAAGCTTTCTATCTTCGATCGTAAACTCCATATCCTGCATATCTCTGTAGTGGTTCTCAAGTAAAGTGGCAATTCTCATGAACTCAGCATATGCGTCAGGCATATCTTCCTCTAATCTGGAAATCGGAAGGGGAGTTCTGATACCTGCAACTACGTCCTCGCCCTGAGCGTTGATCAGGTATTCACCATAGATCTTAGCTTCACCGGTTGAAGGATTACGGGTAAATGCAACACCAGTACCTGAGGTATCGCCCATATTACCGAATACCATGGACTGAATGTTAACAGCAGTACCCCAATCGCCAGGGATATCATTCATTCTTCTATAATAGATCGCACGGGGATTATCCCAGGAACGGAATACGGCGGTAACTGCTTCGATCAGCTGATCTGCCGGATTCTGAGGGAAATCAGAGCCCTTCTCTGCCTTGTATAAAGCCTTGAAGCCTTCAATTACTTCCTTTAAATCTTCTGCAGTAAGGTCAGTGTCATAATGAACACCCTTCTGCTCCTTGATTTCGTCCAGTACTCTTTCAAACTTGGACTTGCTTATCTCCATAACTACGTCAGAGAACATCTGAATGAATCTTCTGTAAGAATCATAAGCAAATCTCGGATTGCCTGATTTCTTAGCAAAACCTTCCACAGCAGTATCCGTCAGACCCAGATTAAGAATGGTGTCCATCATACCAGGCATGGAAGCTCTGGCACCGGAACGTACTGATACAAGCAAAGGATTATCAGTATCGCCAAATTTCTTACCCTGCTCTTCTTCAAGAATAGCTAAGGATGCGAAAATCTGGTCTTTAATCTCATCTCTGATTTTCTTGCCACTATTGTAGTAGTCTGTACAGGCTTCGGTTGTTACTATAAAACCTTGAGGAATCGGAAGACCTAAATTAGTCATTTCAGCTAAGTTAGCGCCTTTACCACCAAGAAGGTTCTTCATATCCGCCTTACCTTCTTTGAACAAATAAACCCATTTTGCCATTTTGTAAGTGCCCTCCTAAAATATAATATATTTACAATTTGTTACGGCGTTATCATGGACAATGTCAAAAGCAAGATAAGAAAAATGCTTTTGACATCATTACAGTCAATTGAGCGCCAAAAGTACTCCGCAAATAAAACGAGCCTTCGACCGGTTCCTGTACAGGGATCATCATGTAAGAGCCGTCAATAAAGCTCTTACATTTCACTCCCTGTGTAAGAACCCTTCGTTCGTTTTGTTTGCGTAATACTTTTATCACCCAATCAACACGCTTGTATCAAATTATAACTCGTTTTCAGCTTTTTTAATCATAAAAAGCCGGATAGAGCATGAGCATAAACACATTTCATGCTCTTATTGCTCCAATCGGATGATGCAAGCAAGCTTGCCATGCGAGATTTTCTCGCACTTCCCTCATTCCGCTTTTGCATTATATCATGAACTTAAAACATGTTCATGATCTTATTGCTTCAATCGGGAGATGCAAGCAAGCTTGCCTCTCCCTCATTCCGCTTTGCATTATATCATACAACATCGGAATAAGGGAAGCCCTTTTTTCTAAAATTTAAATTTATTCTCAAAATATGACTTTAAATCCTCAATTTTGATTCTTTCCTGCGCCATTGTATCCCTGTCACGAACGGTAACCGCACCGTCTGTCTCGGATTCAAAATCATAGGTAATGCAGAAGGGTGTTCCGATCTCATCCTGTCTGCGATATCTCTTACCGATGTTACCCCTGTCGTCAAATTCACAGTTATAGGTCTTGCAAAGCTCCATATAAATCTTCTCCGCAGGCTCGGACAGCTTCTTGGACAGAGGAAGCACGCCGATCTTCACCGGCGCAAGTACCGGGTGGAAACGAAGCACGGTCCGCATATCGCCCTCTGCAATCTCCTCTTCATCATAAGCGGCACAGAGGAAAGCAAGTGTCACACGGTCAGCGCCCAGGGACGGCTCAACTACATAGGGGATATATCTTTGTCCCTTTTCATCATCAAAATAACTCATATCTTCCTTGGATACATTCTGATGCTGGGTTAAATCATAATCCGTACGATCAGCAATACCCCAGAGCTCACCCCAGCCAAAGGGGAATAAGAATTCAATATCTGTAGTTGCCTTACTGTAGAAGGAAAGCTCCGCGGCGTCATGATCCCTGACCCTCATCTCCTCTTCCTTCATTCCGAGGCT
The DNA here is from genome assembly GCA_023423045.1 of Bacillota bacterium. Taxonomy (GTDB): domain Bacteria; phylum Bacillota; class Clostridia; order Lachnospirales; family Lachnospiraceae; genus Mobilitalea. Next base: position 13,179 of record JAFAGA010000050.1, read on the forward strand.
CTTCAGCCAGTCAATACAGAATTGTCTCCAGTAAGTAAACCATTCCAGATCCGTATCCGGTTCACAGAAGAACTCCAGCTCCATCTGCTCGAACTCCCTGGTACGGAAGGTAAAGTTACCCGGAGTAATCTCATTACGGAAGGATTTGCCGATCTGTCCGATACCGAAGGGAATCTTCTTCCTTGAGGTTCTCTGTACATTCTTGAAGTTAACAAAAATACCCTGTGCCGTCTCAGGCCTTAAGTACACCACATTCTTCGCATCCTCGGTCACACCCTGGAAGGTCTTGAACATCAGGTTGAACTGACGAATATCGGTAAAATTATGCTTGCCGCAGGTAGGGCAGCATATGTTATGTTCATCAACATACTTCTTCATTTCTTCATGGGACCAGGAATCTATGGAGCCCTCTACCGTAATTTTCTGCTCCATGTTATAGTCCTCAATAAGCTTATCCGCACGGAAACGCTCATGGCACTCCTTGCAATCCATCAAGGGATCGGAGAAGCCGCCTAAATGCCCGGAAGCAACCCAGGTCTGCGGATTCATAAGAATTGCACAATCCACACCTACATTATAGGGATTCTCCTGGATGAATTTTGCCCACCAGGCTTTTTTTACATTATTCTTCAGCTCCACACCAAGATTGCCGTAATCCCAGGTATTGGCAAGGCCGCCGTAGATTTCGGAGCCCGGATATACAAAGCCCCTCGCTTTGGCAAGTGCTACAATCTTTTCCATCGTCTTTTCCATATCATTTATCCTCTCATTTTAATCATTTTAGTAAATACATCTGCCGATCAGGGCTTGAATACAACAATCGTCATGCCTTCCTGCGCACCCTGCACCTTATTCTTATCCACATAGGTTGCGCCTTCAGAGTAGTACTTGATGGTTCCATCCACCATGACATCGTAAGGCTCGTTCAATACCAGTATTTTTAATTTATCATCCTGAAGAATCTCTTGAGTGCTGGCAAGGGATCCGTTCTTGGCAGTGACCAGAGTCGCCGGAAGATTCAATGGCACCTCCGATATCCCACCGTTAAAATATGCTGCCGTAGCATCATTAAAGGCCGCATATTGATCCATACCGGAATAGGTAAGCAGCATAATCGCCCGGCCGCTATGAAGCCTCACTTCATCCACTGTAATCTTCTTATCGCCCGCCTTTTGATTATACGCATCTATTTCTTTCGTAATGAAACCTTCCAGTTCATTCAGATTATAATAGGTTTTATCAAAATCCTCCATCGTAGCTACCTGGAGCACACCGTTTGATTTCGCCAGCAGGGTATCTGCGGTAAGATTTTCGGTAGAAATAAATACCTCTTCCTTTCTGCAACCCGCTGCTCCTAATAGAAATAACAGCAGGATTATGCAAAGAAACAATTTTTTCATATAGCATTCCCTCCATTTAAGTTTTGGGTTCATATCATTTTAACCTTAAAGCTTGATAATTTCAACAGGAATTTAAAAATTGCAAGCTGAACTGTCACTCGAAAGATAATTGAACCTTACAAATTCTTAAGCATATCCAGGGACTTAAAATCGTGCTCAATGTAGCGCTCCAGATAGTGCTTGATGCAGAGGCTAAGTTCCGCCTGCACCTCCCCCGTAACCCGGAAGGTATACAGCCTCTCTATCTCCTTCGCTACTATGTACTGCATGGTATACAGGGTCGAGGTATTGATGCTCACTGCCCCTCTGTCATAGCCTCTGCAGCTCTCACATAGGATTCCTCCGTATTTTGCGCTGAAATAGTATCGTCCGCCGGCGTACTTTCCTTCCTCTTCCTCTCTGGAAAATGAGTTTTTATTACATTTGATACAGCCAAATACTTGGGGCGCTTCTCCCCCAACTACCATAATTTTCAACTCATAGATGGATCGGATCAGGGCCGTATCGATTGTTTTTCTGGAAAGTGCCCGAAGCGTCTGATATAAAAGCTTCAGGACCTCCTTCTCATCGTTGTTCTCCCTCGTCAGGTAGTCGGCGATTTCACAAAAATAAAATCCATGACACAAGCCTTCAAAGTCATCTCTCAGTTCTCCAAAATAATTGGATATCTCCGCAGACATAATATTATAAGAGGATCTCCCTGCGTACAGATTGAATTCACCGAAGGCAAAAGGCTGACTGCATGCCAGCAAGGCGCTGTTGGGTTTCCTGGCGCCTTTGGCAAATGCTGATATTCTTCCGATCTCCTTCGTTAAAATCACCAGCCGCTTGTCATATTCGCCGACCGGCATGGCCGACAGGACCATCCCTGTCACGGTATTTGATACCGGCAATTAATCACCTTCTTTTACATATGAGTATTGTTATACACATCTTCCCAATGTCTGAAATCCTCATATCCGGGACCGCTCTGTCCTGGCCTGCCGGAAAACGATACCGGCTCCTCCATCACTTCTTCCTTGGTACATGCAATATAATGTAAGTAATCATCAATCCTTCCAGTTTTGATAAAACTCGTCCAATAATCATAATCCTTCATAAAATGAGCCCCCTAACCATGATATTTATTATGTTTTAACTCTCAGAAAATGGTCCGAACTGACATGGTGCCCGGCATCATATCAGTTTCATCTTATCTCCTGTCATATCATTAGGTTTCCCATTTTATATTCTGTTAAACTGGTCAGAATATCCCAGCCAAAATGTATTTTTTTCCCTTGACAATATTATAGACTCAATTATTACTCATCTTTATAACCGTAATTTCTCATCAGAAAATCACTGTCACGCCAATCCTTCTTTACCTTTACCCAGAGCTGCAGATTTACCCTGCAGTCAAGAAGGTTTTCTATCTCCCTGCGCGCATTGGTGCCAATCTGCTTCAACATGCTTCCCTTCTTGCCAATAATAATGCCCTTGTGGGAATCACGCTCACAGACGATGGTGGCATCAATATCAATCAAGCCGTTTTCCTCGTCCTCAGAATGAGGACGTTCCCCACTCTGGGGACGCTCCTTCATCCGCTCAATGCTGACAGCAATCCCATGAGGTATCTCATCATCCAGAAGGCGCAAAGCCTTCTCCCGGATCAGTTCCGCCACAATCTGGCGCTCCGGCTGGTCCGTCACGGTATCCTCATCGTAATACATAGGCCCCTCCGGCATATATCGATAGATTGCATCCATCAACACCGGCGTATTCTCTCCCTTTAATGCGGAGACCGGAACAATCTCGGCAAAGTTACAGATATCCTTATAGGCAGCGATAAATGCAAGAATCTCCTCCTTCTTCACCGTATCAATCTTATTGATCACCAGAATCACCGGAGTTTTCACCTTCTTCAGCTGCTCGGCAATCCGCTGCTCTCCTGCACCGATAAAGGTGGAGGGCTCCACCAGCCACAGGATTAAATCCACCTCGCTCATGGTCCGCTCAGCAATATTCACCATGTATTCTCCCAGCTTATTCTTAGCTTTGTGAATTCCTGGTGTATCAAGAAAAATAACCTGACCTCTTTCATCGGTATAAACCGTCTGAATTCGGTTTCTCGTAGTCTGGGGCTTATCGGAGGTTATGGCAATCTTCTGGCCGATCAGCTGATTCATCAGGGTTGATTTCCCCACATTGGGTCTTCCGATCAAGGTGACAAACCCTGATTTAAATGTTGTTTCTTTCATTTTATACGTTCTATCCCTTTCGTTATTTCATTAGATTCTTGACTTCCCGGAACATATCCCGGCTCTCGTTAATCTTGCCTTCATTACCGATGACGCAGATATTCCCAGCTTCCATCATTGCCGTAATATATTTGTGGCAGGCCCGAATATCCTCCAGGGTGACACTCAGCACCTCGTCACGCTCCTTCTGAAGTTCCTGCTCCGTGATATTGCCAAGATACATACTGAGAGAGCGTCTGCCCTTCAGTTGGGGTGTCAGCGGAGTGTCCAGGGAACTGAAGGTGCCGATGATATATTTGGTGATATCACGTTCCTCTGCTGAGAAGCTGCTGATATACTGTGCCGCTTTCTCATAGATACTGTTGGTTTCCCTCAGATTCGGATCCCGGTAAGAAACAAAGTAAGCATCGCCATCCACACCGGAGAAGCCGCACATACACCCGTAGGCTCCGCCCTTGACACGGATATTATTCCATAGATAATCATAGCTTAAAATGGTCTTCAATACCCTCAGGGCTCCGTTATACTCATATCCGGCCCTGACAAAATTACCTGTCCTGGCCACATACTGCACCTGCATCGCCGTCTTAAAGCCCTCATTCAGGCATACCGGCTGGAGGCTGGAGGTATCGTAAACCTCAAACAGCGCATGATCTGCCTCCTCCGGCAGACCCTTGCAAAAGCCTGCCAGCTTGTCGCTAAATCTCTCATATCCCTCTTCATCCGCAGTAATGCTTACGAACAGGTTCTCCCTGGTAAAGATCATCCGGACCAGTTCCTTCAGCCGTGCAATGGTCACATCCGCCTTCTCCTGGTAATTCTCCTCCAAATCCTCGATGAATTGATAGAAGGCAATACCCGTTGTCATCTCCTTGAATAAACCATGGACGGAATAATAACTCATGGCCCGGTCCACTGCCACAGAATGGCCTGAGGAATTAAAATGCATCTGCAGCTTGGATTTCATCTCTCCGATAATTTCCTTCAAACGCTTTTTATCCTCCAGTCTGGTCCGGTACAGAATCTCCTCCACCAAGCGGAAGGACTCTGCCAGCTTATCATATAAAACCTTCGTGGAGATTTCAAATACCGGAATATACTCCCCAAGGCTTCCCTTGACAGAGAAGCTCCTTACATTGGACGCAATACCGCCGGTGTTGATATTCACTTCATTGGACAAGTTCAAATAGCTGTAATTCTCGGTATCCACATAGCCCAATACATAGGACAGCAAGGACGCATATGGAAGCAGCTCCTTCGGAACCTCTTTTATATTGAACAGAAGGCGAAGATATGCAATCTTGTTGGTGTATACATTGTGATGGATTACCTTAACCTGGCCGATGGTACTTTCCGTATTGAACAACGGTTCAATCTCTTTCTTAATGTCCGCTCTGGTCAGCAAAGGAATTGCTTCCAGCTCCTCCTTCGTAGAGGGTGTCTCCTGAAATTCTTCCAGCTCTCTGGTCTCACGCACCAGCCGCTGCAGTTCTTCTCCTGACAAGGTGGCCTTATACTGCGCAAGCCGTTCCTTCAGCTGTTCCTCCTTCTCGGCATTCAGGCCGGCCTTGGGCTTTAGCAGAAGAATGGAATTATGGGTATTCTCCAGCAGATATTCCTTGATAATTCTTTCATAGTAACCGGTTCCGATCTTATCCTTCAAGAAAGTATAACCGGAAGTATCTTTCAGATGAAGGAAAGGCTTTTTATCGTCATAGAGCCAGCTGCTCATGGCTCTAAGCCCATAGAGCAGTCCCTTGGGGAACTGTCCGTAGTCTGCTTCCCGATATTTGAACTCATAATAGTTAATTGCAGCCCTCAGGGATTTCTCCTCCAGGCCCTCTGCCACCACCTTGGCCAATACCTCCCGGATAATAGCCACAAAACGTTCCTTCTTGCTTTCCTCGGAATTCTTAGCAATCACAGTGAAGGTCGGCTGAAGCAGCTCATTCTCAAAGCCCCCCAGAATATCCCTTCCGATACCGGCATCCAGCAATGCCTGCTTAATCGGCGCTCCCGGAGCCTGGAGCAGCACATAATCCAGCACCTGGAAGGTGAGTCCCAGCTCTTTATCCAAAGAATTGCCGATCACCGTATTATAGCTGATGTACGTACTGTCCTTCGTTCCTTCCTCCTCACCCAAAGGATAAAAGGCATTGATCTCGCGGCTGGAAGCAAAAGGCTTCTGCAAGGCAACTTCTGAATTCACCTCCAGACGCTCATATTGATTCAAGTATTCCTTATCCAGCCAATGCAGACGTTCTTCAAAATCCATATCCCCATACAAATAAATATAGCTGTTGGAGGGATGGTAATAAGTCCTGTGAAATTCCAAAAACTCCTCATAGGACAGCTCCGGAATATAATCCGGGTCGCCGCCGGATTCCACACCGTAGGGGGTGTCCGGAAAGAGGGAATTCTGAATCATGCGATACAGCATGGCCTCCGGTGAAGAGAATGCTCCCTTCATCTCATTGTAAACCACTCCGTTATACTTTAACTCCGCATCCTCCGTCTCCAGCTCATAGTGCCAGCCTTCCTGGAGAAAGATTTCCTTCCTCTGATAAATGTTTGGATACAGAACCGCATCCATATATACATGCATCAGATTCTTAAAGTCCTGATCATTCATGCTTGCAACCGGATATACGGTTTTATCAGGATAAGTCATTGCATTTAAAAAAGTATTCAGCGAGCCCTTCGCCAGTTCAATAAAGGGATCCTTCGCAGGAAAATGCCTGGAGCCGCATAATACTGAATGCTCGATAATATGAGCAACCCCGGTACTGTTGGCCGGCGGAGTACGAAAGCCGATGGAAAACACCTTGTTATTATCATCATTTGCAACAATCGCCACCCTGGCTCCTGTCTTTTTATGAAGCAGCAGGGTTCCGATCCCATTCATATCCTCCAGCTTTTCTTCAAGAATAAATTCATAGGCAGCGGGAATCTTAATTTTCATAAGTTAACCTCCATATCCGTTATGATAACTGCAGCTTGTGCCGCAGATTCTATTAACAAGCAATGACGGAAGCCTCTTTTGAAGCCTCTCATTCATGTTAAGTATGGTAATTTATAGTATGCGCTTATTCATCATATCACAAATATTTTTATTTGTCATTTCCTACTATGGCTATTTTCCTAGTTCTTTATTTTGTAATATTTATTCATTATTTTATACTATCTTTTCATTTTATGCCCTGTCCGTTCCTGCAGCCTTCTATTACGGAGTACTTTCATCATTTTTTTATTGTACTTTTCTTATGATTTTATTGCCTCTTTATCCAGATTTCCTATATATTCCGGGCTGTCCCCGCTTTCTGTGCGGAATTTGTTTTATTCGAACACACAATTAATAAATATACGTCGAATATTTTAAAATATTGCATAATTCTACAAAACTTGTTTGACATTTTTTAAATTTTATGTTAAATTTATACTATCGTTATCAATCGTGATAATGCGAAATCAATTTTGCTTTTAGGAGGCTTTTATGAAGACAGGAACAGTTAAGTGGTTTAATGCAAAGAAGGGATTTGGATTTATTTCTGATGAAGAGGGGAATGACGTATTCGTACATTTTTCAGCACTTCAGATGGACGGCTTTAAGGTTCTTGAAGAGGGGGAAAAAGTTAGCTTTGAGGTAACACAGGGTGACAAGGGACCTCAGGCAGCAAACGTAACCAGGTTATAATCGACGGCTAAAGTAATTTTTATATATATGGATACATATTTTAAAAGTTATAATAGGATGGGTTGTAACGCAGGCTTTGAATTATTTCAATAAGAACATATTAAAAGGATGAAAAATTGTTCTGCAATTTTTCATCCTTTCTATTTAACCTAAGAGCAACACTCCCGGCTATTAATGCCTGAAATGTCTCATTCCGGTGAATATCATGGCAATTCCGTACTCATTACATTTTTTGATAGAGTCTTCATCCCTGCTTGCGCCGCCGGGTTGGATGATTGCGGTAATTCCCGCCTGATGTGCCGCTTCCACGCAATCGTCAAAGGGAAAGAACGCATCGGAGGCAAGTACGGCGCCCTCAGTGATTCCCTCACCGATAAGCTCTCCTGCATGCTCAATGGACTGCTTCGTAGCCCAGATACGGTTCACCTGTCCAGGGCCGATACCGATGGATTGCTTGTCCTTCGCCAGCGCAATACCATTGGATTTTACAAACTTCACCACTCTCCAGGCAAACTTTAAGTCCTCCAGCTCCTGTTCGGAAGGAGCCCGGTGGGTAACCACCCGCAGTTCCTCTTCTTCATAGATCTTGCTGTCAATTGTCTGAACAATCAGACCGCCGTTCACTTTCTTCATATCATATGCATTTTCATTCTGGGGAACTTCAATATCCGTAATCTGAAGAAGACGGATATTCTTCTTTATAGTCAGCACCTCCAGCGCTTCCTTCTCATAGGAAGGTGCAGCCACTACCTCCAGGAATATGTCCTTCATCTCCTGCGCAACCGCCAGGGTCACCTCCCTGTTCAAAACCACAATCCCGCCAAAGATAGATGTCTTGTCCGCCTCGTAGGCTTTCCTCCAGGCACTGCCTATATCCTCCCCGCTTCCCACACCGCAGGGATTGCCATGCTTACAGGCAACAACAGTGGGTTCGGTGAATTCCTTTAATAATTCCAGGGCACCGTTGGTATCATTAATATTATTAAATGAGAGCTCCTTGCCGTTTAGCTGGACCGCATCTGTGAGAGACCCCTTTTTCTTACCGATTTCCCGGTAGAAAGCGGCTGCCTGGTGGGGATTCTCTCCGTATCTCATATCCTGCACCTTCTCAAAGGTCATCGTAAGCGTCTCGGGGAAGGAAGCGTCCCCTCTCTGCTTCCTCAGATAGTCCGCAATCATGGTATCATAGGAGGAGGTATGCATAAATACCTTCTGCATCAGATAAAGCTTGGTATCCAGAGAGACCTCCGCCTTCTCTTTGAGCTCACTCAGAACTTTGCCATAATCCCCGGGATCAACCACCACCGCAACATCCTGATAGTTCTTGGCAGCAGACCGAAGCATGGTCGGTCCTCCGATATCAATATTTTCCACCGCTTCTTCTCTTGTTACCCCATCCTTCAGGATCGTGGCTTTAAAGGGATAGAGATTCACCACAACAAGATCGATTGTTTCTATATTCAAATCAGCCAGCTGCTTTCGGTGAGAGGCGTTGCTTCTGATGGCAAGCAGTCCTGCATGCACCGCCGGATGAAGGGTCTTGACACGGCCATCCAGGCATTCCGGAAAACCGGTGAGCTCAGAGATCTCGATTGCAGGAATTCCCGCCTCCCTTAATTTTCCGTAGGTTCCTCCGGTGGAAATGATCTCGATCCCCAGAGATACAAATTCTCTGGCAAGCTCTACGATTCCCGTCTTATCCGATACGCTGATTAATGCTCTCATGTTCTCTCTCCTTTTTTCTTTTTCCTCTTAGTCTTCCCTCATATTTCTTCGTTATAAGGCAATCTTACACCATGCATACCATGAATTCAATTGATAAATACTAATGTATCTTATAGAAATTACTAATAGATCCCGCAAACTGTTAACCACTTTATGGATCGGGAATTTAAGTTTAGAGTTGCATTCATAATTAAATTATACTATAATTCGTTTGGAACTTATAAAACATATATAACTGGAGGCATACATGAAACGGTTTAAGATTACCGATTTGCTGATCGGGGTTCTCTTCACCTTATTATTCATCAGCATCGCAGTTGTCGTTACAATAAATTTCAGACCCCTGTATTATATTGATATCTCCCTTCTTCATATCGAAGAGACTTCAGGGCTGAACAGGGAACTGATCAAGGAAAACTATAATGCGCTCATCGATTATTCCTCTCCCTTTTTTCAGGGCGAGCTTCGTTTCCCCTCTCTGCCTGCATCCGAACACGGTCTGATCCATTTTGAAGAGGTCAAAAATATTTTTACCGCTTTTTATCTGATGGGTGTGGTTACCCTTGTGGTTGGAATCATAATCGTAATCCGCAAGACGAAGAACAATGACCATCACTATCTTCTTGTCTCATCCATTACTGCGATTGCCCTGCCTACGTTGCTGGCTCTGCTGCTCTCCATCGACTTTGACCGCGCTTTTGTGGTATTTCATAAGCTGTTCTTCAATAATGATTATTGGCTCTTCGACCCTGCAACCGATCCGGTCATACTCATCCTGCCGGATACCTTTTTTCTGCACTGTGCCTTAATGATTATTGTACTGGTGATACTCATGAGCCTGCTGTTTTTGGCCGCTTTCCTATGGAAGAAGCGGTATTCAGGTATTAGGTACCGTAAGAATAGAGGGTTAAAGTTATAGAAGCCAGGACCGGCATGGATGTGGTCCAAAGAAAACACAGTTCACTTTGTAAATTTATACTGCCGCCAGCTTCTCAGGGTGGCAGCAGAATGGAGGTTATTATGAGAAAAACAAAAATTGTCTGTACCCTGGGGCCGTCCACCGACAGTGATAAAGTACTGAGAGAATTAATCTGTTCCGGTATGGATGTCGCCCGTTTTAATTTCTCCCACGCAAACCACGAGGAGCATCTCGGAAGATTGAAGAAGGTGGAAAAGCTCCGCAAGGAACTTGGTATTCCCATTGCCACTCTTTTGGATACCAAGGGACCTGAGATCCGCCTGGGCACTTTTAAGGATGACAAGAAAATTCAGTTGAAGGAAGGGCAATCCTTTACCCTCACCTCCAGGAAGGTGGACGGGGATGAGACAACCAGCTCCATCTCCTACCCTAATCTGATCTACGATATCGAAATTGGCTCCACCATCCTCATTGATGACGGTTTGGTAGAAATGGTCGTAACGGATGTGACCTCCACCGATATCATCTGTAAGGTTATAAACAGCGGCACTGTCTCCAGCAAAAAGGGTGTTAATGTCCCCGGAGTCCACCTGTCCATGCCTTTTATCAGTGATAAGGACCGGGAGGATATTCTGTTTGGCATTAAGAATAATTTTGATTTTATTGCCGCATCCTTCGTCCGAACCGCTGACGACGTTAAAGAGATTCGTAAAATGCTTAATAAGCACAATTCCCTGACGAAGATCATCTCCAAGATTGAGAATTACCAGGGTGTGGAACATATCGATGAGATTATTGAAGCCTCTGACGGTATTATGATCGCCCGTGGTGATATGGGTGTGGAAATTCCTTACGAGGAGGTTCCGGTACTCCAGAAGCTCATTATCAAAAAGGTATATAATGCCGGTAAACAGGTTATTACCGCCACTCAGATGTTAGATTCCATGATTAAGAATCCCAGGCCCACCCGTGCAGAGACCACGGACGTGGCAAATGCCATTTACGACGGAACCAGCGCCATCATGCTTTCCGGCGAGACCGCTGCCGGGGCGTATCCGGTGGAGGCTCTAAAGACCATGGTCAAGATAGCTATTCGCGCCGAAGCGGATATTGATTACAAAAAACGCTTCCGCTTGCTGGATCCCTGCCATAATCCCGATATCACCGATGCGATATCCCGCGCAACAGTTACGACAGCCCATGATCTGAATGCCAAAATGATTATCACTGTAACCACCTCCGGCAAAACAGCCCGGATGATCTCCCGGTACCGTCCGGATTGCCAGATCCTCGGTTGTACCACAGATCCCATGGTGTGCAGACAGCTGAATATGTCATGGGGCGTTACTCCTTTGCTTATGGCCGTAGAGCACGACACCTTTGAGCTGTTCGATCATGCCGTTCAGGCCGTAGAGCATGCAGGTTATCTGGAGGACGGTGAATTAGCCATATTAACCGCAGGTGTTCCCCTCGGCACCTCAGGCACCACGAACCTTCTTAAAGTGCAGATTGCAGGAAGTAAATATTAATCTGGAAAATACAATTTAGGCCGGCAGGCTTGCAGATAATTAAGAATACTACATTCTCAGTTAATCTGCAGCCTGCCGGCCCTTGTTTATAGGCAGCTCACCGATCCATATGCAAATTCATCCGCACTGCACGCCAAACTGTTACACGCTGAATGCGCATCCTGCGAAACACAGCGATAACCAGTTGCACCAAGGATAAAACCTGTGATAAAATATCATAAACGCTATTGCAGCAACCGAATCTTAACGGCTATGAACCATTACCGTTTATTATGCTTCCAAGAAAGGATGTTACAGATGAAAAAACAGGATTATTTAAAATGGGATGAATATTTTATGGGTATTGCACTTTTGTCCACCGAACGCAGCAAGGATCCCAGCACCAGCGTAGGTGCCTGTATTGTCAGCCAGGACAATAAGATCCTTTCCGTAGGCTACAACGGAATGCCCATCGGCTGCTCCGATGATGATTTCCCCTGGGATAGGGAAGGATCGAACCTGGATACAAAGTATTACTATGTGTGTCACGCCGAATTGAATGCTATTCTGAATTATACCGGAACTCACATGAAGGGAGCGAAGCTGTACACCACGCTCTTTCCCTGCAACGAATGTACAAAAGCAATCATCCAGAAGGGTATCGCCGAAATCATCTATCGAAGTGACAAATATGCCGCTACCGATGCAGTTATCGCATCAAAACGTATGATGGATGCCGCAGGAGTAGCCTATCGTCAATATGAGCCAATTGATAAGGATATCACAATTTCTCTTTGATTCTTTGCATCAGCTTTGACCTTTTTTAAGCCTGTCTGCTTCTGCCATGACATCCCGCCGGAATTGAAGCCATTCCTCCTCATGTTCCACATAGTAGAGCGGGCAGAGCTTTCCTGTAACATCATAGTGCCTTATAATATCCTCTTCCTCCAGTCCAAACTCCACGCAAAGGGAGGCAGTCAGCGCAACCAGGGACTGATAGGTAGCTTCATTGAATTGTCCTGTTTCATCCCCATGGCAGCACTCGATTGCTACGGTATCCGAGTTCCGGTCATTGGAGGCAAAGGATATCTCATTCAATGGTACACATTGAACCACTTCACCCTCGAGGCCGATGATATAATGGCTGCTGGCATAGGTTGTCTTTTTTTGGGCCAGCCCTTCAAAATAGCTGCGGTTATTTGCTGCAGAGGTTCCAGGATTCGCCGTATAATGGATCACAATGGCATTGATATCTTTAAGGGGTGTCTGAGGCCTGGAATAGATATTAGGTGTAAGATAATCCTTTTCTATGACAACACCGTTGGGCAGAGTCTCATCAATTGCTTCTTTCCCTTCCCGATTGCTTCCCTGAAGCTCGTCCTGAATTTGATGAATAATCCCTCTCCGGATAGCTCCCCCATGGGTTAATGCATCTGCAATAAGGATTGCAATAAGTCCTAAAATCAGTAAGAGCAAAGCTATAATCAGCGAGATCAGGACAATCCTTTTTCTGCGTCTTCGCTTTCGCCACTCTTCTCTGGTAAGTATTCTCTTCATCATATCACCTGATCGATACTGCTATTTTAGCCGTCTTTGAAAAATCCCGCTATTGCAGCAGCATGTCAATTTCCTTTCTCAAGATCTCCTTCTCTGTCTCTGAAATCCATTCCGTCAGACGGGCCGCCAGAATAGGAAGTCTCCATTGGTTAATTTCTTCCGCGGACAAACCGGATAGCTTTACATATCTTTTTAAATATATCCTGGCCATCCGGCGCCTCATCCGGTTAATCACCCTCCGGGCAGGCCCCGGAAGCGTTCCGGGGATCTCCGCATCCTTCAGAAGCAGAACCGTTCTGGCCACATCCATGCCGGGACTTCCGACGGCTGCCGTCATCCAGTCCAGGATCACATATCCATTCTCTGTTTTTACAAGATTTCCGGGATGAAAATCCCCATGGCACAGGGAAGTCCCTTGGGGCAGCCCTTCCAAATACCGAAGCACAGTTTCCTTTTTCTCCGCAGATAATGCCCCTGCATGGCTGATATTCCACTCCAGCTCTTCCTTATAATCGGCCAGGCCCTCCGCCTTGCACTGATGTATCCCATAATGTATTCCGGCAAGCTGCTTTGCCACTTTTCCTGCAAGCCAGGGCTTTGTGCTTATCAACTTGAGCATCGCTTCTCCATGGATCCTTTCATAGACAATACCGGTCCTTCCATGATACTGCATCAGTTCACCAACCCTGGGAATCGGCAGTCCTAATTTCTCAACTTCTTTACTGACCCGGTATTCCTTTTCAATTCCATCCCGGGAAAATCCCTTCCGAAACAATTTAAGAATCCATCCATCCTGCCAGGCATATACCTCTGCTGTGTTTCCTTCTCCTATCAACTGAAGATCCATTTAACGCTCCTCATCCTTTTCCCCTATTTCTATAGTCACCTATACCGCTTTACAGCTGCCTAAAGCATTGCTCTTCCCATTGAAGCAGACACTCGGGGCCTGCTTCCTTTCCATATTACAAACGTCTCAGCCCCAGAAATATCTTCAACCAATTTCCCTGATAAAATTCATAAAATGAAACCCCCTTTGAACTCAGCTACCTCTTCGGCCGCCGGTTCAAAGGGGGAAACTGTTCCCATTCAGTATCTATTTAATCTGTGATTGTTTATTCCTCTACGCTGTAATTCGGCGCTTCCTTGGTGATATGGATATCATGAGGATGGCTCTCTTTTAAGGATGCGGCGGTTATCTTAACGAATTTCCCGTTATTCTGAAGCGTCTTAATATTTGCCGCTCCGCAGTATCCCATACCGGAGCGCAAGCCGCCGATCAGCTGGAACACCGTATCTTCCACGGTTCCCTTATATGCAACACGGCCTTCTACGCCTTCCGGCACCAGCTTTTTGGCATCCGTCTGGAAATAACGGTCCTTACTGCCCTTTTCCATGGCGGCAATGGAACCCATTCCCCGGTATACCTTATATTTTCTGCCCTGATATAATTCAAAGGTTCCGGGACTCTCGTCGCAGCCTGCAAAAATGCTTCCCATCATACATACATTGGCACCGGCTGCCAGGGCCTTGGTAATATCACCGGAATACTTGATACCGCCGTCGGCAATAATGGGTATCTGGTATGCTTGGGCTGCTTCGTAGGAATTCATAATTGCGGTAATCTGAGGCACGCCGATTCCTGCCACAACTCTTGTGGTGCAGATGGATCCGGGTCCGATTCCCACCTTTACCGCATTCACTCCTGCTTTAATCAAATCCAGAGTTGCCTCAGCTGTCGCCACATTGCCGGCAATAATCTGAACCGACGGATACGCATCCCGTACCATCTTCACTACCTTAAGAACGTTTCCGGAGTGTCCGTGGGCCGTATCGATCACGATGGCATCCACCTTTGCTTTCACCAGGGCGTCCACACGTTCCAGAATATTATTGGTCACTCCTACTGCTGCCGCACACAGAAGCCTTCCCTGTGTATCCTTGGCTGACAACGGATACTTTATCTGTTTTTCAATGTCCTTAATTGTGATAAGCCCTTTCAGGTTACCCTCATCATCTACCAGCGGGAGTTTTTCCTTTCTGACCTTGGCCAGTATCTTCTTCGCCTCATCCAGGGTAATGCCTTCCTTTGCCGTAATCAACCCTTCCGAAGTCATGGATTCGCTGATTTTCTTTGAAAAATCTGTCTCAAATTTCAGATCTCGGTTTGTGATAATGCCCACCAGCTTTTTACCGTTTATCG
Source organism: Bacillota bacterium (assembly GCA_023423045.1). Taxonomy (GTDB): domain Bacteria; phylum Bacillota; class Clostridia; order Lachnospirales; family Lachnospiraceae; genus Mobilitalea. The sequence goes on from JAFAGA010000050.1 coordinate 28,419, forward strand.
TAATCGGCACTCCGGAGATTCTGTACTTTGCCATCAAGTCATTGGCATCTTGCAGGGTATGATCCGGGGATAAATAAAATGGATCGGTGATAACACCATTCTCTGAACGCTTTACCTTGTCTACCTCTTCCGCCTGCTCCTCAATAGACATATTCTTGTGAATAACACCGATACCCCCCTGTCTTGCCATTCCAATTGCCATCCGGTGCTCGGTAACGGTATCCATACCGGCACTCATTAACGGGATATTCAGTTTAATTGTGTTCGTCAGGTTTGTTGTCAAATCAACCTGATTCGGCAACACCTCAGAAAAAGCCGGTACCAGCAGCACGTCATCAAATGTAATTCCTTCACCGATAATCTGACCCATTTTGTTATCTCCTCACTTTCTGTTGTTTTATAAAGATTTTTAAAAGTATAACGAATAATTACTGTTATGTCAACTATGAATATAGAGTGAAGGATGTCATTCTTCCATCCAGCATGGCATGGGAATGCATCCTCCGCGTTGTTTGTTCTTAATATTGTGATATTTTTCTCGGACTCTTCTGCTTCATCATCGCCAGCATCTTTTCACTGGGCTCAAAGGCAATACGGTACTTCTTGTCCTCAACACTGGCAATAACAATATACGGCTTTACCGACTTGTCACAGGATGAGAAGTCCTTATTCAAAAGCTGCATCTGATTGTAGCTGTCCAATGCATGAGAGCCCTGGGGAGCCACGATATCAACCTGCTCCATATCGATTCGGAGCATCGTTTTACGTCTCGACTTACCGGTGATACGGTCAAAATCCAGCTGTCCATCCACAAAGACATACTCGTATTCCACATTTAATTTGGGAAAAAAGTAAATCATAGCAACGATGATTACCATTCCGCCGATGCCAAAAAATCCTCCCAGCATCATAAGCAGCACCCCGACTATAATTCCTACAATCAGAAGTGCGCGAAGCCCCATCGTCTTGCCGGTATCCTTTCTCTTCACTCCCGCTTCAGCATATAATTGATTCATTCTAATCCTCCATTCTGCTGCTTTTTGTCTTCCAATTGTGAAGCTGCTTTTTCTTCACGCTGCCACAACCTTACTGATTTGGACGGCGCACAAGATTTTCAAACCACCTCCACGGTCCAACCATATTCATCTTTTATTCTTCCTAACTGAATTCCTGTAATTGTATCATATAGTTTCTGGCTGAGCGGCCCGATGCCGCCATCCTTCACCCGCATGATATTCTCTTCCCAGCGAAGCTGTCCCACCGGCGAGATTACCGCCGCTGTTCCGGTTCCCCATACTTCCTCCAGGGTATTATTCTGGTATGCTTCATAGATTTCATCAATGGATATTTTACGCTCCTGTGTCTCAAATCCCCATTCCCTGCACAGGGCAAGCACAGAATCCCTGGTTACGCCGGGCAGAATGCTCCCGTTTAATTCCGGTGTGATAACCTTACCGTCAATTTTGAAGAAGATATTCATTGCTCCCACCTCTTCAATATATCTTCTGTGAACACCGTCCAGCCACAGCACCTGGGAATATCCTTCCTCATGGGCCTTCACCTGGGCTCTTAAAGAAGCCACATAGTTGGCGCCCGTCTTAGCTTCCCCGATACCGCCCTTCACTGCTCTGACATATTCGTCCTCGATCCAGATTCTGACCGGATTCAGTCCTTCCGGATAATACGCACCCACCGGGGAAAGGATGATGATAAAAAGATACCGATCAGAGGGTCTGACTCCCAGGAAGGGGTCTGTTGCAATAATAAAGGGTCTGACATAAAGCGAAGTACCTTCCTTCGTAGGAATCCATGTTTCATCCACTTTGACCACCGCTTTAATTGCCTCCAGAAAATCTTCCTCCGGAATCTCCGGGATACAGATTCTGCGGTTGGTCTTATTGGCCCTTTCAATATTCTTCTCAGGACGGAAGAGCAAAGTTCTGCCGTCATCGGACTTATAGGCCTTTAAGCCCTCAAACATTTCCTGTCCATAATGGAACACCATGGCGGAAGGTTCCAGATTGAGAGGCTGATAGGGTATCACCCGGGGATCATACCACCCTTTTCCCGTCTCATAATTCATAAGAAACATATGATCCGTAAAAATGGTACCAAACTTCAGGGGATTATCCGATCCCGGCAATACCTTGGGGTCTTTCGTCATCTCAATTCTAATATTAAGCATACTTCTCATCCTTCCTTATCCCTATTCATTCCCAGCTGTATAAAAGCAGGCATAACTGCACAAGGTTCATTTTATATCATTTATAGTAGTATTACTTCTTGGATTTTTCAAGTATTATTTGTGAAATATCCCTTTTCTGCCGGAATTTTGTCACTATTCACAGCCGGTGAGCAGTTAAACATGATGAATTCTATGAATGTGCCCGCTCGTAACGGCAGAAGGTATAGGTCAGGTCATGATAAGTATGCTCTTCTGTCTCCTCGGCCAGCACCCAGTCCTCCATCTGATCCAGATTCGGGAAATAAGTATCCGCCTGATACTTAAAATCTATCTTGGTAACATGGGCTATATCGCAGTAGGAAAGCATCTGCCGATAGATGCTTGCTCCGCCGATTACATAGATATCCTCCGAGCGGAAGTCCTTTGTCTGCTCCAGAGCCTCTTCAATACTGCATACAACAGTGGCATCCTTTATCTTGTAATCCTTTTTTGAGGTTATTACAATGTTTTTTCTATTTTTGAGAGGTTGTCCTCCGGGAAAACTCTCCAGGGTATTCCTGCCCATGATCACCGCCTTACCCGTAGTCTCATCCCGAAAAAACCGCATATCTGCCGGAATGCTGACCAGCAGCTTGTTCCGGTAACCAATCGCCCAGTTCTCATCCACTGCAACAATAACATTCATTCACACTTCACCTCTCCCTCGAATAAAGAGTCCGCTTGCGGACTTTTGCGCCAAAAGCGGCCAGCCGAAACCTAGACTGCTACCGGTATCTCCACCTTAGGCCCGAATTGATAATTTCTTAATTCAAAATCCTCCACCCGGAACTGATAAAAATCTTTAATCTCCGGATTCATCCAAAATTCAGGCGCCGCATAAGTCGGACGCTCAATCAGCTCCCGTATGATCGGAATATGCCGGTCATAGATATGGGCATCCGCAATCACATGCACCAGCTCTCCAGCTTCAAAACCGCACACCTGCGCCAGCATATGTACCAATACCGCATACTGGCAGACATTCCAGCTATTTGCCGCCAGAATATCGTTGGACCGCTGATTCAGGATCGCATTCAGAACAAGTTTTTCACTATCCTGCTTCTTCGTAACATTAAAGGTCATGCTGTAAGCACAGGGATAGAGCCTCATCTCATGAAGATCCTGATGCACATACAAATTGGTCATAATTCTCCGGCTATAGGGGTTATTTTTCAGATCGAAGATGACACGGTCAATCTGATCCATCTCACCTTCCCTGTATTTGTGCTTTACACCTATCTGATATCCATAGGCCTTGCCGATGGAGCCGTCCTCGTCTGCCCAGGCATCCCAGATGTGACTGTTCAAATCATGGACATTATTGGATTTCTTCTGCCAGATCCATAATATCTCATCAATACAGCTCTTAATGGCTGTCTTTCGCAGGGTAAGGGCCGGAAATTCCCTGGATAAATCATACCGGTTTACCACACCGAATCTCTTCAGGGTATATGCATAGGAGCCGTCCTCCCACTTGGGCCTTACTTTCTCTCCCTCGGTGCTTACTCCATGCTCCAGAATATCCTTGCACATATCAATAAAAATATGATCCGCTAAGCTCATGCTCCAATCCTCCCTGCCGTATTCTCAATGGACCATTGGCAACAGGGACTGCCTCCCCCACCCATGGTCTCTCAATAAATTATTGTACCCTATATCCCCAGCCAAGGCAACATAATATTTTACTGCTTTCCCTTGTTTTAATTGCTTTTCAGGTTTTAATCGCTTTCCAGGTTTAACTCCGCAACCTCCCTCTTTGTAAATATTCTGTACGCACTCAGACAAGGAATGAACTCCCCGTTTTTACAAAAATATGGTTCATAACCGTATATGAGTGCGTATTTTCTTATAATAGTTCTGATGATACTGCTGTTACTGGCACCGCCGCAAAAGATAACACTCATTTTTTCCCTTCCGGATAAAAACGCATGTAATATGGATATCACCGGCTCCGTAATAAGATAGTATAATCCAATGGCGATATCCTCTTTTGATGAATTCTTTTTTGCAAAATTGGATGCCGTTATCTCTTTTGATAACCAGTCGATAGACTCATATACTTCTCCCACCAAAAGATTAATTTTACTTATATCTCCCTTCTGAGCCAATTGCTCTATCTCCTCCAAAGGCTCTCCCAGTAATAGCTCTCCCAGATTCTGAAGTGTCCTGCCGGCTATCCCCGTACCCGATATATGATATTGTTCTTTATCACTATAATAACTTACCGATGTTCCGGTACCCATACTTACGATAAGCGCTTCGCTAAAATGGAATAATGGCGCCACTGCTGCAACTACTTCCAATTCGTTATAAGTAACGATATCAATACTCTTATCCTTGAATAAAATATTGGCTGCGCCGCTCCCAAACATAATTATTTTTTTGATATTATGTTTTATATACAGGTCTTCAATCGCTTCACTGCATTGCTCTGACCTCGCTTCGAATTTATAGAATAATTTCTCATTTTTCAGCGCTAATAATACCTTTGTAAATGTTGTTCCCGCATCAATAATCAGTAAATTTTCAAGTTCCATTTTTATTATTTACCTCCGAATTGAAATGTGTATTATTTTACCACCCTCATCTTTATAAATCAAGAATCCTTTATAAATTTATTCACAATAAAAATGGTGCCCATATCAAAGATATAGGCACCATACAATTTTTTTATTAATTATACTTATATTAATCGCCAGACTTTTCTGCTGTCAGCAACTCTTTCTGTTTATAAGCATACCAGCTCTTCATCCACAAATTTCTTGATATTGGACGCATTGACAAACTTCTTGGCAACCCCATCTTTAATTTCCACCAGGGTAGGAGCCTGCATTATGCCATACTCCTGCGCCAGTTCCGGATTCTCCTGGGCATCCACCACAGCAAAGGTCATATCCTTTAGATATTCCTTGGCAATATGGCAATTCGGACAGGTTCTGGTGGTGAACAAATAGAGACCGTCCCCGATGGAACTGCTCCTTAAAGCCGTACCTGTAACAAAATCGCTTCGAAACTGCGGTGTCAGCTGTCTGGCGTGCTGCATATCGTATATTCTGCGGTTCTTATATTCCTGGGCCTTGCCCGCATTCCAGTTCTGCACCGGACGGTAATAACCGGTGATCCGGCTGTAAACCTCCGCCACCTCTCCGCAATGGGGACAAGTGAACTGCTCTCCTGCAAGATATCCATGGGTCCTGCATACGGAGTAGGTAGGGGACATGGTATAGTATGGCAATTTATAATTATCCGCAATGGCTTTTACCAACTTGGCTGCCGCTTCCCAATCCGGAAGCTTTTCGCCAAGGAATGCATGGAATACGGTTCCGGAGGTATAAAGAGTCTGCAATTCATCCTGAATGTCCAATGCTTCAAAGATATCCTCGGTATATCCTACGGGAAGATGGGAGCTGTTGGTATAATAAGGAGTATCTCCCTCTTTACCGGCTGTTTTGATGTCGGGCCAGCGTTTTCTATCGTTCTTTGCCAGACGGTAGGTGGTTGATTCCGCCGGGGTTGCTTCCAGATTATAGAGGTCTCCGTACATTTCCTGGTAATCGGACAGACGTTCCCTCATATGATTTAAGGTCTTAATTGTAAATAACTTTGTCTTCTTGTGGGTCATATCTTCACCCAGCCATTTTGCATTAAGGCCGACCTCGTTCATACCGATGAGACCGATGGTTGAGAAATGGCTCTCGAAGCTGCCCAGATATCTCTTGGTATACGGGTACAGGCCTTCCTCCAAAAGCCTGGTAATGATGTTTCTTTTCACCTTCAGGGAACGCGCCGCTATATCCATCATCCGATCAAGGCGCACAAAAAACTCCTTCTCATCGGCTGACAGGTAAGCAATCCGGGGCATATTGATGGTCACGACTCCCACCGATCCGGTGCTCTCTCCCGAACCAAAGAAGCCTCCGGTCTTCTTGCGCAGCTCTCTCAGATCCAGGCGCAGCCGGCAGCACATGGAGCGAACGTCACTGGGCTCCATATCACTGTTGATATAGTTGGAGAAATAGGGTGTCCCATATTTTGCGGTCATTTCAAATAACAGACGGTTATTCTCCGTGTCGGACCAGTCAAAGTCCTTCGTTATGGAGTAAGTAGGAATCGGATACTGGAAGCCCCTTCCGTTGGCATCGCCTTCAATCATGATTTCAATAAAGGCTTTATTCACCATATCCATTTCCATCTTACAATCCTTGTATTTAAAATCCACTTCCTTACCGCCGACGATACAGGGCAGCTCGGCGAGATCGGCAGGAACCGTCCAGTCCAGGGTGATATTGGAGAAAGGAGCCTGTGTCCCCCAGCGGCTTGGCGTATTTACACCATAGACAAAAGATTGGACGCACTGCTTCACTTCTCTATAGGAAAGGTTATCAATCTTAACAAAGGGCGCCAGATAGGTATCAAAGGAAGAAAATGCCTGGGCGCCTGCCCATTCATTCTGCATAATTCCCAGGAAGTTCACCATCTGATTGCACAGGGTGGAAAGATGGCTTGCGGGGGACGAGGTAATCTTGCCGGGAATCCCCCCAAGACCTTCCTTAATTAACTGCTTCAATGACCAACCGGCGCAGTATCCCGTCAGCATGGATAAATCATGCAGATGAATATCTCCGTTGCGGTGCGCACCGGCAATCTCTTCGTCGTAGATTTCAGATAACCAGTAATTGGCGGTTATCGCCCCTGAGTTGTGCAGTATCAGCCCGCCGACGGAATAGGTAACGGTTGAGTTTTCCTTCACCCTCCAGTCCTCTTCATTCACATAATTGTTCACAATCTCCTTGTAGTCCAAAATTGTGGATTTCATGTTGCGGATTTTTTCTCTATTTTTACGGTATAGGATGTAGGCCTTGGCAACATCGGTATAGCCGGTTTGTTCCAGTACCTTCTCTACGCTATCCTGAATGTCTTCTACATGTATGGTTTCATCTTTTATCTTGCCCTGAAAATCGGAGGTTACACGAAGCGCCAATAAGCTGATAATCTCCTCGGTATAGAACTTTTCCGTTGCTTTGAAGGCTTTGGTAATAGCTTCGCTGATTTTACTTAGGTTAAACTGTGCAATCTGCCCATCTCTTTTAATTACATTAATCATATGTAACTGACTCCCTTCCCGCTTTCCGCAATCATTATGTTCCTTTAATTATAACTGAGTTATCAGAAGTTAAAGTTCAACTTCTGATAACTTATATTACCAGAAAAGGGTAATCTCGTCAATCATAAAATACTAGATATATGCGACATTTTTTGCTGCCACACTATATCTAGTATTTATATAGTAATTAATGCCTATAATGTCCGAAGGGCTCACTGCCGATAAATATCCTCAAATCAGGCTTTGGTAAATCTCCTTTGGAACGTATGCCTTCACATAGATTCCGTCCTGTTGGTATTCCTCTTCCAGAAGCTGTCCGTATTTTCTGATTGTTTGGATTTTCCCTGCATCCCCATAGGGGAATACCTTCTCCAGCAGCACCTTGCGTTCGTTCAATACCTTCTCCAGCAGCTGCAGCAATTTATCCATCTCCGCGCCGGTTTTGGCTGATATCTTAACCGTATGGTCTGCCTTAAAATCCTTAATCACCGTCTCTGCTTCCGGCTTATCCTGCTTATTGAAAGCTGTAATAATAACTTTATCCTGGATACCCAGTTTATTCAGGGTATCATATACGATATGCATCTGCCGGTCCACATCGGGATTGGAGCTGTCTACCACATGGAGCAGGATATCCGCATATTTAGCCTCCTCCAGTGTGCTTCGGAAAGCCTCAATCAGATGATGGGGAAGCTTGCGGATAAAACCGACGGTATCCGTAAGCAGAAGCTGCTGCCCGCTTTCCAGAGTGAGGGTTCTTGTGGTCGGATCCAGAGTGGCAAAAAGCTTATCCTCCTCCAGAACTCCGGCACCCGTCAGGCAGTTCAATAGAGTGGACTTTCCTGCATTGGTGTACCCCACAATTGCCGCCACCGGAATACGGTTTTTGCTGCGAAGTCCCCTCAGAGTCTCTCTGTTTTGCTTTACTTCATCCAGTTCCCTCTTAAGCTGGCTGATCCTCTCCTTGATAATTCGGCGGTCCATCTCCAGCTTCTTCTCACCAGGTCCTCTGGTGCCGATTCCGCCTCCCAGCCTGGACAGGGAATTGCGAAGGCCAATCAATCTGGTGGACCGATACCGCAGCTGTGCCAGCTCCACCTGTATCTTGCCTTCCTTCGTAGAAGCGCGCTTTGCAAATATATCCAGTATAATTACGGTCCGATCCAGCACCTTCATCTGAAGGGCATCCTCCAGATTCTTAAGCTGCACCGGTGTGAGTTCATCATCACAGACCACTCCGGTAGCTTCCGTTTCCATCGCCAGCTCCCGAACCTCATCTATCTTTCCCTTACCTATATAAGTACCGGGGTGAATGCTCTCCCTGTTCTGTATAATCTTACCGACGGTAAGTGCTCCCGCGGTTGCCGCCAGTTCCTCTAATTCTTCCATGGACTGGACCGTGTCATCATGATCCGAGGAGGAGACCGCTACTAATATCAAGCGTTCCTCCTGCTCCTTCATCTCATATAATTCTGCCACACTACTCTCCATTCTGCCAAAACACCGGGAATTATTCAGATGGCTCCCACCAACTATTGTGTTTCGTCTGCCATATCAGCTTCCATACGTCTTGTCTCCAGGAACCGGGCCTCCCTTGCAGCCCCTTTATCCTCCGGATATAAAGCCAGGTACTCGGTCAGACTTTCTCCCGCATCCTCAAACCTGCCCAGGTATTCATATGTCACAATCAAATTTTTCTTCAAAACCTGCATTGTCCCGGCATGATTTAAGGCAATCCCCTGCTCAAGGCACTGCAGGGCGCTGTCATACTCGCCGGTTTTGATATAACAGGAAGCAATTTGGTTGTATGCATTCGGGACTACAGCCCCGCCATCCTTGATAAAAATATCATAGTAGTAAATTGCTTTGGGATAATCCTTCCTGATGCGGTAGATCTCTCCGATATAATAATAGGCTTCCTTAAAGCCATTTTTAAAGCCCTCACTGAGCTCGGACAGTGCAGCCTCATAATCCTCCTGATAAAAATGAATCTTAGCTCGGTTATATTCGTCAGCACTGGTCTTTACCTCAAGCTCGGAAGCTTTCCTCAGCACCTCGGTTGCAGCTTCTCCTTCCCCATTCTCCGTAAGGAGATAGTATTTCCCAAGATAATGGGAATAATTGCCCGGCTCCAGCTGTATTGCTGCATCATAATCCTCCAGGCTCTTTTCTGTCTCCCCGCGGTAGCGGTAGCATAAGGCCCGGCTGCTGTAAGCATCGGCGCTCTTAGCATCCAGCTTGATCAACTCCGTATAATTTTGAATCGCTTCCTCATAAGAGCCAAGTGCCATGAGCGAGCTTCCGATATAATACAATATATCCATATTCAGCTTCAATAATTCATTGATCCCAAGAGCCTTACCAAATTCCTCCATTGCCTTGCCGTATTCCATCACGGAATAGTAGGCAATTCCTTTTCCCCGGTATATTCTCTTGTTGTTCCGGTTCACGATAATAATATCCTTATTCACATACCCCTTATCAAATTCAGCCAGGGCCTCTTCATACCTTCCAAGCTTGATCAGAGCCATGCCGCTGTCTATGTAATAATCGGCCCTCCCGGGCTTCTTCTCGCTTGCGGCGGTAAAGTAGGATAACGCCTCTTCGTAATTCCCGCTGTCAAAACTCTTCTTCCCATTCCGATAAAGGTCTCCGGACGCACTGCAGCCGGAAATCACAAAAACCAATATGAGACATAATCCCATAGAAAGAAGCTTTCTCTTCATCCTCTACCTCCGTGGTTTGCATATCATACTTAATCTTTTGTATTGCTGCCTTCATCCGTCCCCAGGATTACGCAGGCTCAAATATGTATAAATGTATCCTCTTTTAATGCACTGCATATCCGGTAATACCTGAATAATTATAACTCATTATCCCTGAAAAAACAATAAAGAATCGAAGAAAGGCAGGATGATGGGTACATAGACTATTAATTCTGCTTACCCATCATAATTTGTTATTTCTGGCATCCGTTCTAATTGATTTTAACCTCTTCATGGCATCATTGCCGCCTCGGCCGAAATAGTCATGCAGCAGTTTAAATTCATCGTAAAGCCTTTGGTAAGTTCTTACATTCTCAGGAATTGGTTTATAGGTTTTCTCCTCCACCTTACCCATATGCTCTGCTGCTTCAAATATCGTGTCATATCCGCCCTTCCTGCTTCCCGCAGCTACTGCGCCAAACATTGCCGCACCGAGAGCCGGTGTTTGTTCCGAAGCGCCGATAAATACCTCCCGGTTTGTAACATCCGCATAGATCTGCATCATCAGAGGGTTTTTCTTACTGATCCCACCGCAGGCATAAAGCTGCTCCACCCTGATTCCTGAGGCTTCAAAATTCTCAATAATCATATTTTTTCCATAAGCGGTTGCCTCAATTAAAGCTCTATAAATTTCCTCGGGCTTTGTAACCATTGTCATGCCAAGCATCAGGCCGGTCAGATCCGCATCTACCAGGACCGAGCGGTTGCCATTCCACCAATCCAACGCAAGAAGACCGCTTTCACCGGCTCTTAAAATCGCCGCCTTCTCCGTAAGGAGCTGATGAATGCATATATTTTTCTTTTCCGCTTCTTCCTGATAATTGACCGGAACGCAATTTTTTATAAACCATTCAAAATGGTCGCCTACGCAGGATTGCCCCGCCTCATAGCCGAACAATCCGGGTAAAACTCCGTCTTCTACCACTCCGCACATCCCGGGAACAATTTTTTCCTCTTCATCGCAAATGATATCACAGGTCGAGGTACCGATAATCATCAAAAGCTTATTCGGCCCCGTAATCCCAACTGCGGGTAGAGCTACATGTGCATCCACATTGGCAGCGGCAACCGCAGTTCCGGGCAGCAAGCCCAGCTTTTTGGCCATCCTTCCGGTAAGCTCCCCGGCCTTCGCACCTTGAGGATAGATATTGTTACTGAGCTTCTCCTGAACGAAATTCTCCAATTTGGGATGGAGTTTTTTATAGAATTCCTTGGAGGGGTATCCCTTCTGCTTGTTCCATAGCGCTTTGTAACCTGCGGTACAGCTGTTTCTGGCCTCCTTTCCCGTCATCTGCATCGTGATCCAATCCGCAGCCTCGATAACACGGTCTGCAAGATCATAGATCTCAGGAGCTTCGTCCAATATTTGCATCACCTTCGGAACAACCCATTCACAGGATATCTTCCCCCCATATCTTTGCAAGAAATCCTCTCCCATACGCTCGGCAATCTGATTCAGGCGGTTCGCTTCATATTGTGCAGCATGATGTTTCCAAAGCTTTACATAGGAGTGCGGATTATTCTTCAGCTCCTGGCGAAAGCACAACGGAACCCCCTCCTTGTCTATCGGTAATATAGTGCAGGCTGTAAAATCTACAGAAAGCCCGATAATATCCTCCGCACTGACACCCGCCTCAGCTACCACCGCGGGTATCATCTGTTCAAGCACCTCCAGATAATCCCCCGGATGCTGCAGCGCCCAATTCGGCGGCAGAACCGTACCATCCGGCAGGCATTCCTCCATAACCCCATGGGTATATTCCTTCGTGCCGTGTGCTATAACCGAACCATCTGATACATCCACCAGGACCACCCTGCCTGACAAGGTTCCGTAGTCAATGCCTATTGTATATTTCTTACTCATAACTGAATCCTTTCCTAAATAAATTCTGTCTTACATATGTTTTACATATGTCTTATGTTTGTCTTATTTTTAGCTTATGTCTGTCTCATGCCCGTCTTGCGTCAAGCTTCCATCCGTCTTACAAAAATATCCCCTGCCAACGAAGCTGCTTAAGCCTTCCTTTTTTATTTAAACTAAAATAAAGCTAAGCCAAAATCAGAATAAATCAGTGCCATTCAAAAGCAGCATCGTTAACCGTTATAACCGTTATATCAATTCAATATTAATCCCTTCCAAGCTTCCGTACAGCACTTCAACCCTAAGTTTTCTCTCTCCGGAATGACTATCCGTTTCAACAGACAGAGTTCCCCAGGCCTGGTCACAGCTGAAAAAGGTTTTAAACTGCTCCTCCTCCGCCACAGGATGGATCGTTATCCTGGACATGGGTATATCGCATTGATAACCGCTGAGGGCCAGCAACAGACCATAGCTTGCCAGGGATCTTGCATAATGGTATCCGCATTCCACCTCATTCCAGGGGCTTCTTCGAATTCCGTCATGCCGGCTGCGGACTGCTTTCACTACATTAAGACCTTCCTCAAGATAACCTTCCTGTATCAGATGAGTCGCCACCTGATATTCAATTCCGGTCCATACCTCATCGCTATATACAAACGGAATCTCCGGCCGCTTCCCATCCGGCCATGTGCAAATCAAAAGTCCGGCCTCATCATTTAAGGCATAGGTGCGCTGCAGATTGCAGTGGTTTCTCATGGTTTCTTTGAAATTATTATCATAGACCGACTTTACTGCAGATTTCACATGCTCTTGCTCCATAACATATCCCAGCCCCGATAAATGCGCCAACTGCTGCCCCAGCAGCTGATCGGCAAGGCATCCGTCCCCGTACTGATATTTATGACGGTTTACATCATCAATTTTTTGTATATAATATCTGCCGTTAAAGCAGTTCCGGTCAACAATCTCTGCTGCTTTCACCCATATCTTCCGATACTCCTGTGCTTTCTCTGACTGGCCGAGATAGCGTGCAATCTCCTCTCCCGCCTTCAGAGCGGCAATGTATATGGAGTTCACCAGGGTGTTCATACCGTAGAATTCAATATCATAGGTATTATGCTGCTGCCCGTCCAAAGCTCCGTCCCCGTCTTCGTCCCAATAAGTTCGCGCAAACTCCAGCACCTTGCCGGCTTTCGGCCATAATTCCTTGAGGAAAGCAGTATCCCCTGACAATTTCCAGTCACGGTACAATCTAATCACTGACCCCAGCTGGCCGTCTGCTGCCGGATGATATTCCCATGCCTCATCCTGAAGATAAGTCCGTGCCCGGAAACACATATTCCCCTCGTCATTGGTCTCATCGATTAATTCCGTCCGTCTCATGGACCGTTCAAGCCGTGGATAAAGGTATGCAAGGGACTGGGCATAATTCCACACATGGGTGCAGTTGCCGTCACAGCAGCCGGCATTGGCAAAGCAGCCTTCATAAGCAAAAAAGGTTCCGTCCTCCACCTGAAAGCAGGTATTACTTCGAATTACTGTCAAATTACTTGCGACTGCATCTAACACATAATCCGGATGGGTACTGCCAAACAGGCTGTTATGAAACTTTGCCGTCAGCTCCTCCAAACGCTCAAAATTCCGTACCACATAGTCTGCGGCATCGACTGCCGACGGATATAAGCTTGCGTAATAGTTTTTTATCAATTGCCTGCCGTTTTTCCTGTAATCCTGGAGCTGATCCCAGGACCGTATTCTCCACGGATGACACCAGGTCAGGAAGAAAAGAAATTCCTCCGTTTGTCCCGGCTCCAATATTTTCTTCATTCCGACGGACCCTATTTTAACATCACTTTGATGCATTCTATTTCCTGTTCCGGCAAGCGTTCTTTCCCGGTCCAGCTCACCGTCCTCGGCAAAGTCGTTCCAAAAATCCTGCAGTCCGTCCCACCAGGCGCCTTCATTCCAATATTCCCGGCAGAATACCTCTTGATCAGTCACAAAGAGGCCCATATCCATATAATTTAAATCTTCCTTTTCTTTGCTTTCCGTTGTAAAGGAAAGGCCTCGAAAACTTCCCCTGTCAATAAAGGTATTCACGGAGGTTCCCTCAAACAGGGGCTTATTCCATATATCGCGGCCGCTGTAATTGCACAGGTTGGCGAAGGAGCCGGCAATGCTCACCTTCTGGGTATCCTCGGAGATATTTTTTACTTTATACCGGAGGACGCCGCAGGGAAGGGAGGATTCCTCCACGTTCAGAGGTATCATGGGCGTGAAGGCCTCCAGGGTAACCTCCAACGGAACCTGGTCATCCTTAAAATCGATCCACAAAAAAGGATACTCTCCGGTCATTTCTGTCTCACGAAACCTTGGCAAGCCTCCGATCTCCCACGCCGTAAACCCATGGGAATGATCAAAGGGCGGCACTTTTTCTCCTTCGATCGCCTTTATCACAGTGTTGCCTTTGCTGTCCTCCGACCGCAGCGCAAAAAAAGTATACGGAGAATCCATCCCTTTATTAGGTAAACCGTGAATCTCAAAATCGATCAGATTGCCTCCCGAACCAATTGATACATTTCCGGTACCAATCCCGCCAAGTAAAAACTTTGCTGCAGCAGCTTCTTTCGGAAAGCTCCTTTGTGTATTACTTCTAACTGCCCTGTCTCCCATAGTTCCTCTCCTTATCTCTCCAATTCTAATTCCATAAGAACGGTATTGTATACCGGATCAAATAGTGACATCATAAACGCGATTTTTTTGCCGTCCTCCGATACCCATCTTGGATTCATGAATGCCCCGTATAAGCTGGGAAAATCCTTTTGAGCGGCAATGATTACGGACTTTGAATAAGGTCCGTATATGTTTTTGGCGCTTCGCACGACCAGATTGGCGCTCCCATCGATATAGGTAACCAGCCACTCCTCCAGGTAGTCGCTATATAGGACCGACATTTCTCCTACGGCCTTGGGCAATACATCATATGCCCCATACATCGCTTCCTGACCCTTTTCATAGATTGGAGCTCCCTCTTTGTTAAATCCGGTAAGGTATTCGTAAGCTTCGAAGTTCTCATACTCCGGGACCGGCACCCTCATCAGCTTTGCAGAACCGTTGCGACCTCCGGTAATACCCAGAATATAAATATAATCCTCAATCATCACCGGAACCATCTGGCAGAAGCTGCTGTCTCCCGGCCACTGAAGCTGCGTGAGCACTTCCCAGTTCTGACCGTAATCCACACTCTTGGCGACAGAACCGTAGTTGCAATCCCAGCTTCCCGGGGCTCCCCAATGCCTTACTGACATGTAGGAGAGATAAAGGGTCTCGCCTATTGCAATCCCTCCGGTAGGAATTGTAGTCATCTCCTGGTTATCCTTCTTTTTGCTTGGGATCAGCTCCTTCGCATTCTTTAGACCGGGTCTTGATACCATATAGTCGAACAGAATTCCGTCCTTATAATCTCCATCCGTGGTTACGGCTAAAACATTGCTTCTCCAGCCTCCTATCATTCCCTCGTTCATAAAGGTATCGCCATAAGCAATATAGGTCTTATCCCCTAAGTTGAACGAGATGCCCAGATCCGTGCCGCCGACGCCATAATTTGATTTTGTCTTGTTAATGGAATACTCACCTGTCTCTGCTTCTATCATATGTATATTTTTCACTATATTAAGGTTGTACTCCTCCCCGGGGTCATTTAAAGGAGCATAAGTCAGGTTCTTCGCCCTGTGTCCTTCCAATATCCCGACGGCTTCCAGCGCTTTCTTCTCCGAAACTGACAACTCCGGCTCCTTCCCGTTCTCCGACTGCTCCTCCGCTACATTTTCATTGCCTTCTGTCCCTTCCTTATCTGCTGCAGCGTATTCCTCCTGCGTACCTGCTTTCTCTTCTGCAAATCCGTTATTCTTCGTTACAGTATTCTCCTTAGCCGAACCGCATCCCCAAATTGCGGCTGCACCGATGATTATTATGATAATGAATAATACCTTATCTCTTCTGATCAAATTTGCCTCCTCATAATTCATAACGTAAAAATTCATAGCGTAAAATCCATAATGTAATATAAGGGTCTGTAAAGTGATGTTTTGAAGATCAACACTTTAATACCCTTAGTAAACATATGTTTTTTGAATAAAAAAATTTAAAACAGCATTTGCCACGGATCCCATAGGAAATATAATACTTGTGGTTACAGTTAAGAATGCCGCAGGCCAAACTGTAACTGTTTGTGCCGTCAGGTATGTATGAATAACTCCTGACCACTACTGCCGGTGCAAAGCAAGTCCGGTGAAATAATGGAAAGGAGTTGTAATTGAATATTTAGAAGGCTTTATCGCCCCAGCTAAGCGCCTCTTCATTGATGGGGAGCCTCTTCTCCACCGGAAGAATCGGGTCAAATGGCAGGTGAGGCTCTGTCTGATACCAATATGCTGTGGTTGACCAGTCATCACTCCTGTGATTTGCATGACCATGCTCAATTGTTACTTTAATCGATTCCTCAAACATAATCGGGTCCTGTATATGATAACGGTAATAGGTGATTTTTCCTTTCCAGTTATCCTTACCGCCCAGGATCAATCCGTGGTAAGGTGCACTATACTCCTGGGTCGGACACCATGCCATATTTACATAATCCTCCGTACCGGTTCCGTGAAGTCTTGGCTGGGCTTCTCCGTCGATGAAGATCATATCGTCGCCCTCTCCCGGCCAATCCCATAAGCCGTCCGCATTCAGATTATGGATGTTCACATTTGCTCCGACATAATGGCCGCGGCCTTTTGCATTCAAGATAATATAGTTCTCCTCGCCGGTTTTATTTTCGCCGGAAAAACACCAATCCCTGTGTGTTTTAAACATTTCCTTCGCAACACCCTGTGTTGGGAGCTCTCTGTGCCACTGGGCATGAAAATGCAAAAGCTCCTCCTTCGGTGCCTTATATTCCTCATAGTCAACATAATAATATAAAATCAGAGTTGTATCGCTTTCATTTTTGACTGTTAATAAGGCTCTTTCCTTAAACGGCATAGGGAACCAGCAATTAAAGCCCTTCCCGTCCTCCGGACTCATCTGGAGAGGTGCTGATACAAAATTGCGGCTCATCGCATGACCCATTCCGAAGAAATCTCCAATGGGGGCCAGGACACTCGGTTCTTCTTCGTTGTCCCAGTAAAACTGAAGAACCACCTTACGAAAACTGTTCTTCTCCTCTTTAAACCCTTCGTTCATCATTGTCATCCAGATATGAGTAATCATACCGGGCGCCTTAATGTCGGCGATCACCGCCGTATCGCCCGGCTTGACATAAATCCGGTCATCATTTCCGCCGGTCCTGTCATAGGAAGATTCTCTTCTTCTTTTTCCCTCTCTGGGCTGCATTATATTCGATAAATCTGCTGCATTAGAGCAATTCATAAGCGTTCTCCTTAATAAAGTTTATTTTAAGCCAGATAATACCAAGCCTTTTACGATCTGCTTCTGGAATATAAAGAACAGAACAACCGGCGGTATTACCGCAATTGCAGTCCCCGCCATAACCGCTCCGAAATCCGTGGCATATACCGATCTCATGGAACGGATAATCTGCATTACCTGCATATATTTCGGTGATGTGATTGTCATGGAAGGCCAAATAAAGGAATTCCAATATCCAATAAAGCACCCGGCCCCTAATACTACCATCGGGGACTTTGATAACGGCAGGAATATATTGAAGAAAATTCTTATCCGGCCTGCCCCGTCTATCATTGCCGCTTCCTCCAGGCTCGAGGGCAAATTCAGAAAGAATTGGCGGAAGAAAAATATGCTATAACCTGAAACAACACCCGGTAAAATCAGAACGGCCAGGGTATCCAGCATTCCCAGCTTCTGAACCACCAAAAAGGAAGTCAGGGAAATCGTCATGCCGGGGATATACATGGATAATATGCAATAAACCCATAGAAATCTCTTAAAATAAAAGTTCATTCTTGCAAATACATATCCGGCCATCATATTAATAAGCAAAGACAGAAATACCGCCACCGCAGCAACAAAAAATGTCACGAGCAGTGATCTGGTAAAAGAGATTGTCTTATCATCAAAAATCTTCTGGAAATTCTCCATGGTAAACACCGACGGAAATATCCTCAAAGGAGTGGCAAGCACCTCTTTTTTATTCTTAAAGCTTGCCAGCACCATCCAGACCAAAGGAAATAAGCCCAGCAAAGCAACGGATATCGCAATAATGCTGCAGATAATCCTGTTTATCAATTTTAATCCATTTTTCATACCGGCACCTTAACCTTCCACGCTTTTTTCTGATTTAATTACGGCAAATACAACGGAGTTAATCATCACAATGATGATCAGCATCAAAATAGCTCCTGCGATCGTATAGCCCATACCCTTACTGGCATCCCTGTAATTGTTATACAAATAAAGCATCGGGGTAAGTGTTGAGTTTGAAGGTCCGCCGCCGGTCAGCATGTAGGGAATATCAAACATCTGCAGAGTACCTGCGGTAAGGCTGATGCACATAAGTACAAATATATTCTTCATCTGCGGCAGCGTGATATATATCATTTTCTTCAACGCCCCTGCACCGTCCACGGAGGCAGCCTCATAATATTCCGGAGGAACATTTACCAACGCCGCATACATCAGAATCGTATTGCCGCCGAGCCCTACCCAGACCGTAGGCAGTATCACGGCAATATAAGCCCAGAACGGGTTGTTCAGAAATCCGATTCTTCCAATCCCAAGCTGCATTAACGTCTGATTAATCACACCGCCTTTATAATCCAGGATGAATATAAAAATAACCGAGGTAGCAATTCCTGATATGATTCCGGGAATATAGATTGCCGTTTTTATCATGTTAGACATTTTAGCGGACAAACCCTTTAATACATGCGCTAAAGCAAAGGATAATAAAAGAAGCAGCGGAACAATGGTTATTACAAACTTTAAAACATTAATTACAGCTTTTTGGAAATACACCGTATTAATGATTATTCTATAATTGTCAAGTCCTACAAAGATTGAATCAATATAATAATTCCAGTCATAAAAGGATTTCTGGAACGCGATCACCAGGGGAATAATAACAAATATTGTGAGCATGGCCACTGCCGGAAGCAGCATGAGATAGGCCATCTTCATGTCTCTTTTATCAATGTTTGTTACCTTGTTATTTAGTACCTTCTCTCGTTTCAATTATCTGTTTCCTCCTGTCCTGAGATTCATTGAATCCGGAATTGGCCGCTTCACTCACTGTCAGGAAGCGGCCAGCCCCAGCTTAAACGTTTGAAGCAATATCCTCTATAGGAGATTATTGTTTTGGATTCTTTCCTGCAAGCTGCTGATTATTGATGATATCCTGAATTGTCGTAGTTGCCTGTGCAGCCGCATCCTCCACGCTCATCATACCCAGCGCGGTATTTTCAAACATCAGAGCAACCGTAGAGGAGATATCCCAGGGATAGGTAGGCTCAGCAATGGCATGAGCGGAAACATAGCTGACAACTTCAGCCCATTTACTGTCGCCGGCATTGGAATTTAAGTATTCTGCCACACTTTTGCGGGGCGCGGCTTTTGCATATTTTGCAAGTTCAAAGAATTCCGCACTGGTTTCTACATCTTCTGCCAATAACCAGCTGATGTAATCTGCCGCACCTTCTGCCACCTTTGTTTTGGCATCAATTACATAGGTCCAGCCGCCGTTGGTTGCCAAAACTGTATCCTGGTTGCCATCCTTTGTAGGAGGAGCAACAACAGCGAATTTGTCGGCAAGCTCCGGATATTCATTGATAATCTGTGCGATACCCCAGGAGCCGCAGAATTTCATCGCTACGCTGCCTTCACCAAAATCCTTCATCGTTGCGTATCCTGACAATGCAACCTCCGGAACCACGCCTTCGTCATAACATCTCTTATAGAAGTTTGCCAGATCAATGTATCCCTGGTCGATCGTCGGAGCATCCCAGTTATCATTGATTGCAAGGTGGCCTGAAGTTGCGTGCTGTAAGCCCCAGGTACACCATCCCATGGAGGGGAAATCCGGTATGCTAAGTCCAAATACATCCGCTGTGGTAAGCTTCTTTGCTGCAGCAATCAGCTCATCCCAGGTCTTGGGAGCTTCTGTGATTCCTGCCGCTTCAAATAAATCCGTTCTATAATAAAGAACAGTGGAGGGTTCAACCAGCTGGGGGTATGCATAATACTTGCCGTCCAGGCTGATCATTTCCTTTACATTATCATGCAAATCATCAAATGCTTCTGCCGGAAGCAGGTCATTTAACGGCATAATCAGTCCGTCTCTTGCTGAGGATACTAAATTGTTATAGGAAGCAACATAGGTATCCGGTGCTGTTCCGGCTGCTTGAGCCCCTGCCATTCTTTCTGTCCAGGCATCTCCCGCGATGAAGGTCTGTTCCACTACATAACCCCTTCCCAGCTGGTTATATTCTTCTGCCTTCTGGGTAAAGAATTCCTGATTCCATTCTTCAAAAATCTGGTTCCACACTACTACTTTTACAGGCTCTTCACTGGTTGCAGCCCCATCCGTGTTATTTGGTGTTTCCGTCTCTTTGCCGCCCGTTTCGTTTGTGTTTTTTGTCTCCGGCTTCTTTGTATCGGCACCGCAAGCCGTCAGAGTCGTGATCAGCATCATACCTGCCAGAAGTAGTGCTATGAGTTTCTTTAATTTCATAAAATAGTCCTCCCTTTACATAATCTTATTTTCAATTACCATTAGTTGTAACGGTAAAAGTTTTAAGTTTCTGACTTGTTCCCCATTCATTTTTTGCGATAAGCTTGCTTTGCCGTCACAGCTTAAGCAAACCTCGTATACCCTCTCCTCGTTCAAACTGTCATCCTTCCACACAATTTCCTGTGTAAAATCAGTAGTGTTTGCCAATATCATCAGCTCACAGCCATCCAGGAAATACTTCACAGCAAGCACGCTGTCCAGCAGTATCATACCTCTGTCGCCCTGTTCCATACTGTGCTTCGATGAATTATATTGATAATAGGTTCGCCAGACCCTGGCTGTTTCGATCCTGGGGGGTCGCTTCATCTCACCGTAGGCAAGGTATTTATTATACCTTCCGGTTCTAAGCGAGGCAAATTTAGCCAGGTAGTCGGCAATCGATTTATCATATGGGAAAGCAACATGTTTAAATTGACAATAATGCTCCTCGGAGCTGTTGGTATGCTCTCCGACTGCCTCCATCTCACTGTACTCGCTGTTTATTTCAAACAGGCCATTCCAAAGATAGGTCTTGGCAATGGTGTGGTAAATCAGGTCTCCTCCTTCCTTTGCTAATTTGCCCCATCCATCCATACGCAAAGGTGCATATCCGCTGTATACATATTGGAACATTGGTATGATCTGAGCTTTTCCTTGCTTTATTATATTTCTGAATATCCCTGTTTCCAAAAAGGAGCAGGGCTGGGCATTCGCTCTCGCTTGATAATAATCCAGGCAGTCAAGAAAGACTTCGTTCATCATTTCCGTACCCAGCGGTACATAATGACCCTTTTCCTCCGACAGCGCTTTCCTGGTCCGGGTATAGATCTCCCGGTAAGCCTGGGTCATCTGCCTTCCGGCTCCTACCGGATGCTCATGCTCGTCACTCATGCAGGTTTTTATGATATTATTTGCAGAAATATCGTAGTACATGGAATCACAGTTACTCTCTCTTAAAACCTGCAGGTCTCTTTTTACATGAAGCTCTTTTGTATAGCTGCACACCGGACAAAGCATGGTGAATTTATATTCATCCTTTGATTTCGGTTTCTGAGGCCATTTTTGAAGACTTTTGCAGATGGAATCGCTCTCATCCTTATCAATTGCTACCAGGAAGTCGAACTCAAAGGGAGCAAACCGGTCACCCTTCTTATGGATCATATCCAGATTTGCTTTATCAAACCTGGTTGGAAACCAGTCATGATAGCCGCCCGGAATTGAATTGTAATAATTTTGTTCTACCTGGCTCCAGTCCGGACCCAGCACATGAAAGATCGGTGTCTTAATATCCTCCGAATAGCGTTCCATCCATAAGGAACGGTCATGGCAGGCATTGATGCCAAAGGTACAGGCACCCACTTCCTCCAACAGCCAGGATGACTTTTGACTGTACGGCCGGTCCTTCAGCTTGTGCTTCGGACACCAGGTCTGCTGCAGCGCCCATTCTTTATAAATATCCGCGGCTTCATACCATCCGTCTCCCTTCGTCAGGGTTATTACGAATTTCCAGGGCGCATGAATGCCTTTATTCGGGCCGATATCCTCATACCCACTAATTTGGCTGGCTCTGAGTTTTCCGTTATGTTTATAGAAATTCAGCCATTTCTGATAATACTCCCCGTCCCGGGCAGCAAAATAAAGACCGGCTTTTCCTTCACAGAAATAGGTAAAGAACTGCATTGACGCCCCGGAAAAGCTCTCGGGGTAAGGCATATAGCGAAAGCCCTCCCCTTCCTTAAAATGATCCAAAGGCTCTTCAATCAGAAAGCCGGTTGCATAGGAATGTGCCACATAATTTCTATGGTCGGCTTCCGTACCGTTATAAACGTCTCTTAAATTCAGCAGGCCGTCCAGCAGGGGATATTCTACACTGCATATCTTCTGTCCGGCAGTATTGCTGACATGGGATTCTGTAACTATGGAATTTTCTTCAATCTGCCAGGCTGCAGTCAGTTCAACCTCCGCATTGATCCTCCATAGCAGCTTTAACCCGTTTTCCTCCTGCTCATACCGGAAGGTCTCAAAGGTATCCTCGTACTCTTCTTCGTTGTATTCCAACAAAAATACTTCATTTAAGGAGTTCTCCAGAAGAATTTTATCCCTGCTGCAATCAATAATTTTACGCACCGCACCATTTTTCTCATCAAACTGTATCTCAATCAAGTCATTTCCAATGCTAATCACCGTATTATCTCCTCATGTAAAATTAACGGTATCTCGGTCCGTAGGTTTCACAAGCCTTATGATCGCCGTATTCCAGGCATTGAGTGGCAAAAGCGCTCCAGGCATGGGGTCTGAAGAGATCCTTCTCTGCAACATTATGCAGCGATACCGGAATTCTCAGCATAGAGGCCAGGGTGATTAAATCCTTGCCGATGTGCCCATATACAAAGGCGCCATGGTTGGAGCCCCAATTGGCCATTACGGAATATACATCACTGAATGCCCCTTCTCCGGTCAGCACCGGTACAAACCAGGTGGTAGGCCAGGTGGGATCGGTTCTTTGATCAATCGCCGTATGTACATGCCCGGGAAGGACCGCCGTATATCCTTCCGCTAATTGAAGCACCGGTCCTATTCCCTTAACCAGGTTAATTCTGATTAATGTAACCGGCATTTCAGCATTCGTCCTAAAATGGGAGGAGAAGCCGCCTCCTCTGAAATAGGTCAAATCCGCAGGGCACCAATCGGTTGCCTGAAGACATCCATCAATGTCCTCCCGGGTCATATCCCACCACTTTTTCATTACCGGGCCTGCGTCGGATGTAGCTGCTCCGGTTGCGTCCAGGGCTGCCGCTCCGGAATTAATCAGATGGATGAAGCCTTCCTTTGCTCTTCCTTCCGGCTTCCATCCGGTTACCCTCTCCACCGCCTCCGGGCTCCAGTAGGTTCTTACATCCGCAAAAATACTTGCTGATCCCGTAAGCAAATGTCCGAACAGCATGGATACCGCATTCAAATGGTCATTTTCTGTTGCAAATATCACCGGCTGTTTCTTGCCGTTCCAATCAAAGCTGGTATTGAGCAGTGCTTCTGTAAAATCTCCGTTCGGGCACCAGTCCGACCACATTCTCTGACCCTGAAATCCTCCCATAATGCCATTGCGCCCCAGGGCCTCCTCATACCAGCCCAGTTGATCCAATTTGGGATTCCCATGCATGATATCCTTGCAGATCAGCGTAAGCTTCACGGAGCGTTCCCACTCCTCCGCCTTTTGTTCTGACGTATGTCTGATCTCCTCCGGGTTCTTATCATAGCCTTCCCTGCAGTTTTGCTTCACCCAGGCAAGCGCCTTATGATATTCGTCCTTGTCATAGATTTCATACTGTATTCTTCGCAGAACCTCGGTCATATCGACCCATTCCGCCCTGATTCCCAGATAGTCCTGCAAAAACTGGGCATCCACATTTGAGCCTGCAATTCCCATGGACACGGAGCCTATGCCTACATAAGCACGGTTTTCCATAAGTGCAACCGCAGTTGCCGCTCTTGCAAACCGGAGAATTTTATCCTGCACATCCTCCGGTATCCGGTTGTCCGCCAGATCCTGCACATCATGACCGTAGATTGAAAATGCAGGCAGCCCTCTTTGATTATACGCTGCCATCACCGCCGCCAGATAAACCGCTCCGGGCCGTTCTGTGCCATTAAAGCCCCAGACTGCTTTTATTGTTTTTGGATTAATATCCATTGTTTCGCTTCCATAGCACCAGCAGGGAGTGACACTTAAGGTTGCACATACATTTTCCCTGGAGAACTGGTCCGCGCACCGTGCCGCCTCCTCTCCTCCGCCGATCGAACAAGCTGAGATGATACATTGCACCGGGGTTCCATCCGGATATGTAACATTTTCTTCTATGAGCAGCTTTGCTGCCTCCGCCATGGCTCTGGTTTTATCCTCCAGGCCTTCTCTAATACCCAGGCGCCTTCCATCAATAATTGGCCTTATGCCGATTTTAGGATTCGAATTCATGTTAACCGTTCCTTTCATTTTTCTCAATTTCGGCTGTTGTAACGGGGAGCATCTTCCGTCCGCGTTACATAGGTTAATTATCCCGTAATCAGGTCCGGATGTACATAAGCGATCATGTTGTCTATATAGGCATTCTTGTTTTATTCCATCTCAGCATAACCGACTATATAATATATTGTACAAGCCCAGGAAAGCTCCGATTCCGCCGCTATAGATAAAATTGCATAATAAAAACCAATGGTTTGCAAAAATAGAGCTTGCTAACCATTGGTTCTTATATAAAAGTATATATTTTTTTGCTTTTTAAATTATTTTAAACCACAATTTTTCATATATCTATTACATTTATCCTACGCTATTGTAATGCGATATCAGTCCTTGCCAGCAACAAGTACTCTCTTGTTTTTCAAATATGTATTGCGATATTCCACAGGAGATACATTCATCACATTCTTAAACACCTGGCTAAAATATAGCGGATTCTCATAACCCACAGTCCTGCTGATCTCCTTTACTGACATATCTGTTTCTTTTAATAAATTGCAGGCATTCTCAATTCTCTTTTGAGTTAAGTATTTGATCGGCGATATGCCTGTCTGCTCCTTGAACATATGTGATAGATAGCATTTACTGACATATACCATCTCAGATAAGGATTCCAGGGTTATTGGCTCCGTATAGTTCTTATCCAGATAGTCTCTTACCTTCTGACAATTCACGGACATCTCTTCCTGCCCATTACCGCCAATACTCAGCATTCGCAGGGTCAATACTATAATTGCAATCAACAGGCTCTTCGTTATCTGCTGATAATGTTGAATTTGATTGGCAGATTCCGTCAACAGCATACGAAAATAAGTATCCATCTGATGCTTATAGTTACCGCAATCGATTACAGGGCAGGTTTTATCATCTATAAGATGATTAATCTTCAGCAGCGGTAATGAGAAATTCTTCATTGATAAAAACAATAACTGCAGAGGGTTCTCTTTCGCTGTCCGCTCTTCATGAAATACATAGGGGTTGATAATGATCAAATGTCCCGTTCTGAGCTGATATATTGTTTCATCAACGGTAATCTGGCCTTCTCCGCTGGCAACATACAGCATTTCGCAAGTATCATGTAGGTGTCTGACATTAAACCAATTCGGGTCATCTGCCACCAATCCGGTATATAAAAGCTCTGGATTGAGTGACAATATCTGACCTTTCGGATTCTCGATATAATAATGAGTATGTGACAAAATATCATCTCCTCATGAAGCTTATAATGCTACAATTATACATCAAATCTTCTTTTAATTCAAGACATGCTTGCTTTGTTGAATTAGAAGCAGAAGGAGGCCTACCTCACCGCAATCGTATCTCCTTCCGCCAGAGCAGTGTCAATTACCGTCTGCTCCTTACCGCTTTTTTCTCTCATTTGGCGGACGAGGATATCTACTGCCGTTACAGACATCTGACCCTTATAAGAGCTTATGGTGGTTAGGCGAAAAGGCAGGCTCATCCGTGACTGAATATGGTCGAAGCCGACTAAAGAGCAGTCCTCCGGCACCTTCCGTCCGCGCCGCAGCAGACAGCACCAGGCCTCCCAGGCCAGCATATCACTGAAGGCAAAAATCGCCGTATATTTAATTCCCTCCTCATCCAAATGCTTTAATATGGCTTCGCAGCCATTGGCCATGACCGGCACTTCCCAGATTAACTTTTCATTGACGGGAATGCCCGCCTGTGCATAAGCCCTGCGGTAGCCCTTCAGACGTTCTCTCGCACTGGAAATATAAGTGGCACCGTGCAGCATAAGAATATCCCTATGCCCCGCATCCAGCAATGCCTCGGTAGCCTGATATCCGCCCAGCTCATCATTGCAGACAACATAGCTGTAATCCTCCTCATACCGCCCGATCAGAACAAAGGGCAGGCCGGTGTTTCTTAAATATTCCAGATTACGGGGACTTTTCTGCGTCGGACAGATGATGATCCCGTCCACATTTTTATTCAGCGCGGAGTGAATCGCTTCCAGCTCCTGTTCTTCCTCTTCGTTTGTATTAAAAAGAATCGAGGTGTAGCCATATTGGCGGGCCTGGGATTCTATTTCTTTCATCA
>JAFAGA010000014.1 GCA_023423045.1 Bacillota bacterium
TTGGGGTTATTGTAAATAAACTCAGATTTAATAATGAATTCCTAAAATATATATGTGAATATCCTGACTGGAAAGCACGAGTGACCCTTTTTGAAAATGGAACAAGTTTAATACCGGCAGAACATATTTTTCTTATCTCAGCTTCTTATGGGATGTCCGCTTGCTTTGTGGGTTTTCTGGATATTGAAGAGGCCAACAGGATTTTACAATTGCCGCAGCATATTAGCTGCTTTTATCTTCTTCCCGTCGGTTATGCAGACGAGATGCCATGCAAAAAGCACATGAAGAATTTGGATGAATTAGTATTTTATGATCAGTGGAATTAAGGAATCAATATCTTGATCTGATCACGAAACGACTACTAAATGAAGGCTTTAAATGCTTTCTTTTGCATTAATCTAAGATTTTATTTTAGACTTTATTTTTTGATTTTTCAAACTTTATTGAATTCCATTGACATCAAAACGGCAAATGATTACAATATAAAACACATGTTGCAAAACATCTGTTTTTGAATGGAGAAAACTATATGCCACCGAAACAAAAATTTTCGAAGCAGGAAATGATCATGGCTGCCTTAGAGATTACGAGACGAGACGGAATATCGGCACTTACTGCCAGAGGACTGGGAGCGGAGTTGGACAGCTCATCCAGACCAATATTTACGGTATTTCAGAACATGGATGAAGTACAGAATGAAATAATGCTGGCAGCGAAAGCATTGTATAACCAATATGTAGCAAAAGGACTTGCCGAACCGAACCCTTTTAAAGGAGTTGGGATGGCGTATATCCAATTTGCAATAAATGAGCCTAAGCTGTTTCATCTACTGTTTATGACAGAGAACAGAGCGGCGCCTGAGCTTACAGATGTTCTCTCCATAATTGATGAAAACAGCAGTAGAATTTTGGAGGCGGTTCAAAAAGAATACGGACTGGATGCTACTAAGGCACGAAAGGTTTATCAGTATTTATGGATATTTACCCATGGTATTGCGACACTGTGCGCAACTAAGGTATGCCAGTTTGGAGACGCAGAAATAAGTACGATGCTTGACGACGTATGCAGAAGCATTCTACAGAGGCTGAAAGCAGGTGAAAAATAATGATTAAGATTAATAACATAACCAAGTCATATGGAAGCAAGGACAATACCTTTCCCGTATTAAAAGGGATAACGCTAAAAATGAACGATGAAGATTTCACCATTATTTTGGGTCCGTCAGGTTCTGGAAAATCAACGTTGCTGAATGTGATATCAGGCCTTGAACGCCCGGACAGCGGAACAATTCTATATGATTCTGAGGATATAACATTGCTATCGGATGCAGAATTAACACAGTTTAGGAAAAACAAGGTAGGCTTCATATTCCAGCAATACTATTTGCTTCCTAATTTGAATGTGGCTAAGAATGTAAAAATGGGAGCTGATTTGGCGGGAAATCGTGAATATAAGCAGATCATAGAAGCCGTTGGACTTGGAGAAAAAATAGATAAATTCCCCGGCGAACTCAGTGGCGGAGAACAACAAAGAGTTTCCGTCGCAAGAGCTTTGGCAAAAAAACCAAAGGTGCTGTTTTTGGATGAGCCAACAGGAGCCTTGGACGAAGAAACAGGCAGGCTGGTTTTAGACTACATATGCAAGCTGCAAAAGGAATATCATTTTGCTATTGTCATGGTAACGCATAATATCAATATTGCAGAAATGGCACATACGGTTATCAAAATGAACAGTGGTAATATCGTTCAAATATATTCCAACGAAAAACAAAAAACTGCTTATGAGATAGGATGGTGACCATATGATAATTCGTTGGAAGGATGCTGCCAAACTGGTAGGTGTTTCTATTATCGCTTGCTGTGCAGTTTTTGTTTGTACGCTGTTTTTAAATTTTAATATTGATATAGTCAAAGTAAAAGAGTTGATTACTTCCGATGCTATAATGGCATTTTATGATGCACAGGTTTTAATGGGAAAAGTAACAAGTGCTGTTAGTGGTGGCTGTTTACTGTTAACTTCTGTTATAATGTTGTTTTTCTATATTAAGCATTATATTGATGTTCACAAAAAAGAATTAGGAATACTGAAAGCAATGGGGTACTCAAATTTAAAAATAGCAAAGGGATTTTGGGTATTTGGGCTTAGTATTTTTATAGGAGCTGCTCTCGGCTTCTGTTCGTCCTTTGCCTTAATGCCAACCTTTTATAAGGTTATGAACGAAGATTCGATATTGCCTGCAATACCCTTGCATTTTAATATGGTATTAATGCTTTGCTTGGTCGTTCTGCCCACGGTTATATTCGCCTTGCTTGCAGTTATTTACAGCTACCACAAACTGAAATGCCCTGTATTGGAATTGATGAAAGGGAAAAGTACATCTGTCATCAAGAAAAAGAAGTACAAAAAGCAACAACATACTGAAATGACATTTTTGCAAGAATTAAAGCAAAGTACGGTAAAAAGTCGCTTCTCACTTGTTTTCTTTATTGGATTTGCCTCATTTTGTTATTCCTCTATGATGCAAATGTCTTTCAGTATGAAGGTGCTATCAAGTACGATGTTTGCAGTTATTATTGTTGTTATCGGTCTTATTTTAGCATGTACGACTTTATTCCTGGCTATTACAACGGTTGTAAATGCTAATACACAAACCATATCAATGATGAGGGTATTCGGTTATTCATTGCGCGAATGCAGTGATACAATATTGAATGGATACAGACCGATCGCTTATATAGGTTTTGTAATTGGAACAATCTATCAGTACTGTTTGTTGAAAATAATGCTTTCGCTATATTCCCAATCCGTAGAGAACATTCCGGAATATAATTTTGATATTAAGGCGTTTATGGCTGTTCTTGTCTCATTTGCGTTGATTTACGAGGTGATTATGTTTTGCTACTCCGCAAAAATAAAGAAGATCTCAATTAAGGAGGTTATGTTAAAATAATCTTGGGGTGTCGATACGAAAAAATGGATACGCTATCTTTTATTGCCTGGATTTCTTTATTACAGAGAATTACGGGTAAGAAGCACTAGAAAGGTATTTGAAGGAATTCACGGCTTGCAAAAAATTGACTGCATCGAAGATATGTAATATAATGGAATTGTAATGTGTGCATGTGCTTGAGTAGGATTTTGGAATAAGCGAGCCATTGTGCGGATTATTTGCCCATGAGAGTATTTTAAACAAATGAGGAGGTATTTAAACTGTGAAATCTAATATTAGCTCACGATTGATACCCTTTGTTATGTCACTCTTATTCTTATTTTCTTTCGTGGGCTGCACCCGGAGTTATCCAATTGATATCCAATCAAAAGAAATACCGTCTGCCAGCATTACCCCGGCTTCAGACAATGTGGAAATTACTGCTGTAGATAATAAGGAGATAAACAGGTTAGAGGACATGGATAAACTGGATCAGGTTATTTCCATCAGTGAGGTAAAACTCTCGGCATATTACTATGAAGCATATAGGTCCGGTGATGAATACTTTGGTTTGCCCGAAGGACTGGATGATAAATTTATTTACAAGATAAAGTACAAAAGCGACGGCTTTGAGGTAGTTGGTTATATATCTGCACCAGCTGACTATTTGGAGAAAAGGTACCCTATACTTATGTATAATCGTGGTGGTAATGGCAACCTTGGAGAGGTTACCCCGGTTGACCTTTGCCTATTTGCAGATATGGGGTTTGTTGTCATGGCCACTCAATATAGAGGCAATGATGGAGGAACGGGGAAAGAGGATTATGGAGGCGCCGATGTCCAGGACGTGATAAGCCTGATGGACATAGCGGAACTGCTGCCCTTTGGGGATGGAAGGATGTACATGTTTGGAGGTTCACGCGGCGGTCTTGAAACCTATTGCGTACTCAGAGAGGAATATCTCGCGGGCAGAGACAGGATATTGGCAGCTGTAGTCGTGGGAGGTGTATCAGATCTCATGAATGTCTATAATGTGCGTGAACAGGGAATGAAGGATATGCTGAGAGGATTTGTTGGCGGCACGCCGGAGCAAGTACCGGAGGAATATGAGAGGCGTTCGGCCGTCTGTTGGCCGGAGTATATCAACACGCCTTTGTTAATATGTCATGGCAAGACGGATGAGCGTGTACCTGTAGAACAAGCCAAGACATTATATGATATGCTGAAAGAATGGCATAAGGATGTGGAACTGATGCTTTATGACGGAGGACATGGCCATTCACCCGAAAGCTTCAATTATGGCTTTGAGTGGCTGATTTCTCATTAGATTATGTACTGCTTATTTGTGCGTATCGCGAAAGTATTTTGTATTAAAATTTGAATATGTTATGGGTAAATAAATTAGTAATTGGATGAGTTAAAAGAAGGGATTTGAATTATGGCTAAATATGAACAAAGATTGAAGGGAAATTTTAATGAGTTATTGAATCAGATACACAGAGATATTACCAATGGCAGTTCTTCCGTAAGCTATGAGGATGGCAGCGATATTGACTTGGTGAATTCACGCGTAGCTGTCCGGGTTTATGAACGGTATAGTATGGCTGGAGGCAATCGTGTAAGCATGAACATAACTATCGTAGGAACCGGTGAAGATTTATTTGTTAGTGCCATTACCTCAGGAGGCAGCCAGGCAGTATTCTTTAAGATGAATACCATTGGAGAAGAAACTTTTCTGGAACTATGCAGGAAGTCAGTAGAGAGTTATATTCGAAATCGCTAAATATACAAAAAGACGGTGGCAGCATTGGTGGAACTAAAAGTATCAAAGTTTGTGAGGTAAATATGGTAAGTTAATACTTGGATTTTTATTAGAGAGATAAAAGCTAATAAAAACTATGTTGCTATTTCTAATGAACACGAACGGAATAAAGAAGTATTATGTGATTATGGGATCTGAAATTGAAAATACATAATGTACAAATGGTGCCTGGGTTGTTTGATACCCAGGCATCTTTGATTATGCTGTTTTTGGATAAAAAGTTTGGAAACTTACTTGACATATCGTCATTAGGTGTTATACTTATATATAACACCAATACACAATAATACCTTGCTGAAAGGAGGAGCCCATGAAATTAACTTTGGACAGCGACCGTCCGATCTATCTTCAGATCAAGGAAAGCATTGAAGAGGATATCCTGAATGGAAAGCTTGCACCTGATGAACAGATCCCATCCATCAATCAGCTTGTCAGCTTCTATAATATTAATCCTGTAACGGTTCTCAAGGGAATTAATCTTTTAGTGGATGAAGGAACTATTTATAAAAAGCGCGGAATTGGCATGTATGTCAGTCCGGGGGCCCCGGAGCAGTTAAAAAAGCGTTTTTCCCAAACGTTTTTTCACGAGCACGTCGAACCGTTAACTCAGCTTGCAAAACCACTCGGATTTACTCTCTCCGAGATTCATGAAATGATTGAACAGGCATGGAAAGGAGATAAGAATGATTAATATAGAAAATGTAAATCTTTATTACGGAGCCACCCCCGCACTCAAGAATATAAATATAAAATTACCGGAACACGGCATCTGTGGGCTATTTGGCAGAAACGGGGCTGGAAAGACATCCCTTCTGTCGCTGATCAGCACTTACCGTCGGCCAACCTCCGGTAGTATTGCCGTACTTGGTGAAAATCCTTACGAGAACCCCAAAATACTTCCTCAGATTGCTTACATCTATGACAACCAAAAACAAGTGGAGGGGGAGTATAAGGTCAGGGATCTGCTGCATATATCTGAGGTACTGCGGCCAAACTGGGACAGCGCTTATGCTGAACGATTGCTTAAGTTGTTTGAGGTACCCGTTAAAAAAACTCTGGGTGCCCTAAGCCATGGCCAGCGCGCAGCAGTTCATGTGACAATCGGACTTGCGGGGCAGACACCCATTACCCTGTATGACGAGGCTTATTTGGGTATGGATGCTGCTATGAGAAAACTATTTATTAGCGAGCTGCTGGAGGATTATATGAGGAAGCCAAAGCTAATCCTGTTTTCCACCCACTATATTAATGAGATGGAGACATTATTCAGCGATGCGGTTATCCTGCATGAGGGGCAGGTGCTTGCTTACGATGATTGCGACTCTCTTCGCCAAAGGGGAACTGCAATCACAGGAGATGGGGGAGCGGTAGACGATTTTGTCGGCGGCAGGAAGCTTCTCTCCCAGCGGACTCTTGGTAACCAGAAGGAAGCTGTTTTCTTCTGCGAACTTACGGAGCAGGAGCGGCGTATTGCTGCAACGGCGGGACTTACCATATCAAAGCCCAGCCTGCAGGATCTGTTTATTTATCTTACCGGAAAGGAAGGAGAAATAGAATGACAAAAAAAGCGATGAAGCTTCTACTTATGGATCAGATAAAATCCGCCATATGGTTCCTCTGCATTTATGCCCTGATTATAGCTATATTATCGATTGTATTCCATTATATCAAAGATGTTGACCGCAGTTGGATGGGCATATCTTCGATCTATTCACCGAAGGTGTATTTGTTAGTCATGGGAATTGTATATCCGCTGATTAGCGCAGAACTGTATCTATCCCGGGGATTGACGCGAAAACAGTATTTCTGGGCACTTACCGGAGCAATTGGTATTCTGTCACTGGGTCTTCTGTTACCTATGGTAATCGCCGAGATATTAATGGGCACCATTACACCGATGTCCGTAATCGTGAACTTAATACAGATGCCTTTGTTTTTTTTGATGGGGTGGACTATTGCTGCCGGCTTTCAGTTCGGAAAGTGGTATACCGCTTTTGGGGGAATAATATGCGTCATTGTATGCTTCCATATTTTGAATGCCCTGTCCGTGTGGCTTCACCTGCCTGAGGCTGCATTGCTTGCGACATCGTTAATATTGCTTGTTGCACAGATTAATCTGCTGCCCCGTGTGATTTATTGTATACCGATAAAAAGCTAGAGTATTATATTTTCCATGTTTATAGCATAAAGCTGACAGGAGGCGTATAGTGCTATGCAAAAGGGATAATTATGCAGACAAAAAAGAAAAGCCTTTACGGTTGAAGAAGAAAAAGCTTTTCTGAAGTATGCAAAATGCAGTTTATATTTGCCGATACATCTCGTTAAAAATCTGAAGATGATGTTCCTCGTCGCGTATAATGCGGTGTAAGATTTCCACAATATTCCTATCACGAATGGAATTTGCCTGCCGGGAATACTTCCGGATGGCCGCTTCCTCTGCCTTGATTGATTCGGCTACCAGTGCGCGCAGCTCATGCGGATAGCCGATAAAGGAGGGCGACCACCAACGTGTTTGTTCTCCGCAGTTCCAAAGCCGCGGATCAGCTCCAAGCAGCAATGCAAGCTCTGCGAATATATCGAGGTGGTACATTTCAACGATACTGACATGATGGAAGCATGTAGAAATCCAGCTATAATGCGGCTTTGTCACAACGGAGATATAGAAATACCTGGTGACATCGCTCATTTCGGAAACAACATCGGCTATATTACTGAGCATTTCGCAGGCATAGGCAGGGTTTGGACCGGCCGCCTGCACTGGCGGATACGGCGCATTAACCCTGTAATTGCAGTCATTGGTTTTAATATCACTCATGCTCATTTACCTCTTCTCCTGGCTATACCTTAAAGTTTATTCGAGCTGACAGGGTATTATGACAGCATCCATACTTACCTTTTTGTCCATGGCGGTCCAAAAGGAAGTTGACAATTGGGTAGCATCACAGTAGAATGAACAAAGGAATCAAAAGAGGAAAGCAGGTGTATCATTTTGAAACGGACTATAATAGGAGCACATGCGGGTTGTGAAAGCACAGTACCGGGCTCCCTGGAGAACATACGGACCGCATTAAAGCATAAAGCAGATCTCATTGAAGTGGATCTTCGATTGCACGAAGGCAATGTCTACTTGTCCCACGATGCGCTGGATACGGAGCATTTGGATCGCTATCTTAAGTTTCGGGATGCTCTCGAGGTTTTAGCTTCTGAAAAAGCAGGGCTGAATTGTGATTTAAAGGACGAGACGGTTTTTTATGAAGCATTGAAGCTGCTGCGTGAATATGGCATGGAGGAAAGAGCCGTATTTACCGGAAGCTACAAAGTAAAAACGGAGGCAGACGCCAAATACAAATACTTCCTTAATATTGACTGCACGAATATTAAGCTCAGCAGCGGTGTAATCGGTGAAGAGGAAGCAGATCTGTTAATTGATTATTGGAAGAACTGCAAGGATCATGCAATGAAGGCGTTCAATCTGAATTACAGGACGGTACCCCCTGCAGTGATGAATAAATTGTGTCAGGCCGGAGTGCAGATTAGCTATTGGACCGTCGATGAGCCTGAGGAAATTGAGCATATGCTTGAAAATGGAGCTTATGCAATGACGACGAATCGTATTGCCTTTGCCATGCCGGCGAGGGAACGAATTCAGAATTAACTTTTGGTGCAAGATATACCTATAGTTATATTAAGGACCCCCGGAATAAAAACGGGGGTCTTGCATGTAGTCTTTCTATAGCAGCGGCGGGTTTTGCTTTCCGATGGCTTTCATATAGCGCATCAGATTATCCACGGTCAGGTACAGATCCTCCTTCGCTCTCTTTCGGGCATCCTTATATTCCACTGCGACACGGTTAATGCTGAATATACCGCTCACTCCCATTTCGTAGGCTTCCTCAATACCATCGCCGATATCACCTACGATTGCGATGAGAGGAACTCCTGCCTTCTTTGTCCTTCTGGCAATTCCAATGACCACCTTGCCGCGGATGCTCTGGGTATCGATCTTTCCTTCCCCGCTAATCACATAATCCGCATCGGTCAATAGCTCATCGAATCGTACTGTGTCCAAAACCGTATCAATTCCCATCTGAAGCAAGGCTCCAAAGAAAGCTAACACTCCAAAGCCCATTCCTCCGGCAGCACCGGCGCCCTTAACCTCTGCCAGTAACAGACCAAGATCCCTTTGCAATACCTGGTCCAGATGCCGCAGGCCTTTATCCAGCTCCTGGACGATGTCGGGCGCAGCACCTTTTTGGGGACCGAAGACATAAGCAGCGCCCCGTTCGCCGTAAAGAGGATTATCAATATCGCACATGGCAACCAGTTCGACTTCCTTGAGCGCAGATAGGAGCTTAGAGGTATCAATGTGCTGGATATCCTTTAAGGTACCGCCGGTCGGAATAAAGGGACGGCCATCCCTGCCGCTGAAGATGACACCCAGAGCTGCGGCAGCTCCCGTGCCCGCATCATTGGTGCAGCTTCCGCCCAGACCCAGAATGAGCTTACGGCAGCCGCGGCGAATCGCATCCTCCATCAGCTGTCCCACGCCGTAGGTGGTGGTTTTTCTTGGATCGGCTCTTCCCTCTACCAACGGCAGACCGGCACAGGCGGACATTTCAATTACGGCGATTTCACCGTCCTGTACAATCCCGTAGAATGCCTCCATGTCTTCAAAGTAAGGCCCCTTTACTGTTATGGTCACTTTCTCTCCGCCCATGGCTCTCAGGAAGGCATCCACACTGCCCTCTCCTCCATCCGCTACGGGGATGGAAATAATCTCTGCTTCGGGCTGGTTCTTGCGTATTGCCTTCTCCATAATGGAGCAGATCTCTTCCGAGCTCATTGTGCCTTTAAATGAATCTGGAATCAGCAGGAATTTGCTCATAGATTAACCTCCTTGTATAAAATGGGACGGCAGGTTCACCGTCCCATCCTTGTTGTTATGTTATGTCAGCAATGTAAGTCAATTGATGTTATTAACTATCTGCTAGAAAATCAGTGATAATAAGAATATCTGTATAATCGCGGCAACACCCATAACCAAAGTCATAACGGTCTGGGTTTTATACCCTTTATCCGGCGTCATCGCACCGAAATTGGTGACCACCCAGAAATAGCTGTCATTTGCATGGGACACGACCATGGAGCCTGCACCAATTGCCATAACGGTAAGTACGGATAATACCGGTGTGTTTAATCCGAGTATCGGAAGCATCGGAGCCAGGATACCAGCTGTTGTGGTAATCGCAACTGTAGAGGAGCCCTGTGCAGTCTTTAAGATTGCCGCCAGCAGGAACGGGAAGAAGATACCAATGGCCTGGAATACGGTGGCATTGTCAGTGATAAAGGTTACGAGGCCGGATACGGCAATTACCTTGCCGAGAACTCCGCCGGCGGCCGTTACAAAGAGAATCGGCCCGACTACCTTGAGAGTTTCATTGGTTAAATCATAGAAATCGCTCATTTTATTGGCAGAAGCCAGGGTGATTACACCAAAGATCGTACCTACCGCCAATGCGATAATTGGGGTACCGAGGAATAATAAAATCTGAGCAAACATGCCTGTCATCTTAGCCATAGACGCCACGGAGGAAATACCCATTAAGAGAATGGGAACAATGATGGGGGCCAAGGACATAAAACCATTAGGTAACTTACCAAAGCTCTTTACCAAGTCATCATAGGATTGGGTGATTTCCCCGTTATCCATACCTGCTTCATCACTCGACTTTACCTTTTTGCCGATGTACCTTGCATATAGATAGCCTGCAATCAAGGGAAAGATGGAACAAAGAGCGCCCATTCCGATTACTAAAAGCAGATTATCACCTACACCCAGGGTATTTGCTGCTGCGATGGGTCCGGGAGTCGGCGGAATTAATACATGGGATACATAAAGACCGCCGGATAATGCAACAGTCATGGCAACACTGGAAGCCATGGTCTTTTTCACCAGCGCTTTCCGAATCGGATTTAGAATAACAAAACCGCTGTCGCAGAAAACCGGAATGGACACAACCCAGCCCATAAGTAACATAGCCAGTTCAGGTCTTTTCTTACCTACCAGACGGACTGTCATGTCGGCAAGCTTTAAAGCAGCCCCGGTTTTCTCCAGGATGGTTCCAATTAACGCACCGAGAATGATAACAATACCGATACTTGTGAAGGTTCCGCTGAAGCCTGCCCCAATAACAGTGGCCAGGCCCTGTGTCTGAACCACTCCATCCACTTTAACATCAACAAGCGGAATGCCCGCTACCAATCCTAATAATAAGGATACGCCCATAATTGACAGGAAAGGATGGATTTTGAGCTTTGATATTGCATAAATCATAAGTATAATAGCAATTACAAAAGCAATGATTAAAGAAATGCCTGACATAGCAAATACCTCCATTTTGATAATAGGGAAACGACGTCGTTAATGTATCCTCATTATAATTCCATGGACCTATAAAAGCTATGTTATGTGAGACAAAAAAAGAAGTAAGTCATTGTTATAATGTACAACAAAATAAATTATAAGATAATATATTTGTTGAAAATCTCTAATAGACTATCTTGTCCCTCACATCCTGATAAAAATGAATCGCATTATAAAAAAGGGAGGAGTATCGAATGGATCTGGGATCATATCCGGTTCTTTCTTTAATCTTATTAAGCTTATATTGAAGCGTATTCTTATGGATAAACATCCGGTTGGCGGTCGCTGTAATAGAACCCTCTTCTTCGTAAAAAATATTCAGAAGTCTCATCCACTGGTCAATTTCCTCCAGGGTACAATCCTTAAATATTCGGAAAATATACTCGCGCTTAATACTGTTGCTTAATTCACTCTGAAAAATCTCCATGGAAATACTGGAATAGAATCGTATTCCCTTCTGGGGAGAGCGAAGCGAGGTCTTGAGCGCCTTGGTGGCTTTGATGATACTGTTATGAATCAGCACATATCCCTCGCATCCCCCGTCGATACCGCAGCAGAACTTAATGGGATGTTTTGACTCCACATCTCTCTTCATGTGCTCCGCAAGCTTTGCCATATCGCTGTCCGGACACTCTGTAACGGCACATAACAACTCTGTTCC
This sequence comes from Bacillota bacterium, assembly GCA_023423045.1. Classification (GTDB taxonomy): domain Bacteria; phylum Bacillota; class Clostridia; order Lachnospirales; family Lachnospiraceae; genus Mobilitalea. Next base: position 11,837 of record JAFAGA010000014.1, read on the forward strand.
ATTTTTAATAAAATAGCTGTTTCTGTCTTCGCGGATTAAGTCAATGACGATCTTCTCCGCACTGTCAATCATACGCTGTGCCTTCTCACTCTGCTGTTCTTCAGTGATAAAGGAGATTGCCAGTATTCTTCTCGGAAAGGTGATATCAATTTGCAGGGTTTTTCCCTGCTGAACGAACACCGGAGTAATATTTTTGGATTCGCCGAACATCCACTCATCCAGGTAACGCTCCCTGATACGTTTGTCAATATCCTTTTGTTCCTTGTAATACTGGTCCAGCAGAAGGATTTCAGTCATTTTCTTTATAATCTGTCCGTACTTGGCTACTTCGTCATAGGGTCCTGTCACGCCGATCACTCCAACAATTTTCTCCTGGAAATTGATTGCCAGATTAAGGCCGGGCCGTGCTCCTTCATACTCGCTTTCGCTATTGACAATTACCTCCTGCAGCATGCAATCAATTAATTCCTTGGCGGCTGCATGAAAACTTCCGATGCGGTTGGTATCACTGCTGGCGATAATAATCCCGTCAGCATTCATCATATTGATCTTCTCCCCAATAATCTTACTGATTTCCTGCACAATATAGGTTGCATTACGCTTTGATATCTGCATGGAATACCTCCCCAAACTTATATAAATATACGGTTACGCAGCCGCGGCGGCAGCTGCGGCCGGAAAATTATACTGCAAATGATATCCCGGTTTACGGCTCTATTCTACGGATTTTAAGGACTCGGCCATAGGAATGCGGTCGATTTTACTGATTAATATCAGGTTAACTAATATCGTCAGACCAAAGGTCACAGCCAAGGCATAGAGATAGCTCATCGGAAATATCCGTATGTTGAAGGACACAGCTTCAATTTTGATCTGCTCCATGACAAAACGATGGAGCAGGATACCGGCCGGCAGGCCGGGCGCTGTGCTGAGCAATGTAATTACAATATTCTCCCGGAAAACATAGCTGTAGGTTTCCGAAGGAAAAAAGCCAAGAACCTTAATGGTGGCAATTTCCCGGTTTCGCTCTGTAATATTGATATTGCTGAGATTATACATAACCACAAAGGAAAGTGCGCAAGCACAGGCAATTACCAGCCAGACAATATAATTGAGACTGTTCATCATATCGGCCACCCGGTTTTTTGTATCCTGTGTGACAATTACAGTGGATGCGCCATAATCCTTCATAAGCCTGGCGGCTATGTCATAAAGCTGGCCGGAGCCGGTATTGGCATAGGCGGTCTTATAGGAGCAGTTCGTGCCAAAGATTTTGTGGTAGGTTGCTCCGGTCATGTACATATAATTAAACGCGTAATTTTTAAAAATACCTCCGATCAGAACCGTATAATACTCGGTGTTGTTGAGGTTGATGGTCATGGTATCTCCGATTTCCACTCCTGCCGACCTGGCAAGCTGATCATTGATGGCAACATAGCCATAGTCCGGGTAGGGTACGGTTTTGCCGTCCAGATGCAGACCAATAATCCTGGTGATATCCGGATCATCGGTGGCGATCACATTGATTTTCTGGCTCCCCTTTTTATCGGTAAAGTCATAGGTGTCGGTAGCGATGAATACGCACTGGGAAAGCAGGTCCGAGGTATCCTCACGAAAAAGCTCCCTCTCCTCCCCGGTCAGGGAATTGGGAAAGGCAAGGGTATAGTCATACATCATAATGGTATCAAACTGATCATCGGCAATATTGCTGATGGAATCCTTTAATCCCAGACCGGCCAACAGCAGCGCAGTGCAGCCGCCGGTACCCAGAATCATCATGAAGAGCCGTTTTTTATACCGTAAAATATTGCGGACGGAGACCTTATGGAGAAAGTTTATTCTCCGCCACAAAAACGGAAGACGTTCCAGAAAGATACGTTTGCCGGCTTTTGGAGCCTTGGGGCGCATCAGCTGGGCCGGCATCTGCAATAGCTCTGTGCGGCAGGCACCGTAAGTGGCACCCACCGAGCAAAGCAGGGACACCAACAGGGTAAGGAGTGCCAAAGAGCCGCTGAATACATACTCGATCTCGGCAAAACGATAGAGCATTTTGTAAGCCTGCCAGATTGCAAAGGGAAACAGTCTGGTTCCTGCAAGATATCCCAAAATACAGCCGAGGACGGCGGCACTTCCCGAATAGAAGACATATTTTCGGGCAATGGACCCATTGCTGTATCCCAGTGCCATTAGAGTGCCGATCTGGGTCCGCTGTTCATCCACCATTCTGGTCATAGTGGTACTGCATACCAGAGCGGCTACCAGAAAGAAAAACAGGGGAAATATTTTGGCGATACCCTCCACCACGGAGGAATCATTCTCAAAGCTAGTGTAGCCGATATTTTTGCTTCTGTCCAGCACATAGCAGGAGGGCTTATCGATACGCTTCACTTCATCTTTTGCGGCATTGATCTGCTCCAATGCTTCTGCCAGCTTATCTTTGGCGTCGGATAAGGAGGACTCGGTTTCCTCACTGGCTTTATTATACTCCTCCAAGCCGTCTCTGTACTGTTCCTTTGCCTCCGATAATGCTGTTTCGCCGTCGGCAAGCTCTGTCTTATAATTTTCTATGGTTTCTCTTGCGGTATTCAGCTGCGTTTTGGCAAGAGCCAGCTGCTTTGCAGCGGCAGCAAATTCCTTATTAGCCATCTCCTTTGATGTATCGAGCTGACTCTGTCCGGCGCTGATCTTGGCCAAGGCCTTCTGTAATGCCTGATACTGCTTCACTGTTCCCGCCGCCTCAATCTGCGCCAATCCCTGCTGTACTTGCTCCAGCTGTGTGCGGTAGGTCCGGTACTCTGTACTGCTTTGGTCCTCCAGCTGGGAAAGAGCTTCCTTTAATGAGGTTTCCGATTGCTTTAAATCATCGTATTGGCGGGGAACACCGCTTTGTTCAATCTGCTCCATACCGGAGGTGATTTCAAAGCGGTTGTTATCCAGTTCCTCCTGCTTTACTTCAAGGGCGGCAAGAGTATCCTTCTTTTTTGTTCTATATTCCTTCTGAGAATTGTTATAGGCGGCAAGGGAAGAACGGTATTCCTCCTCGCTTTCTTCCAGCTGTGTCCTGCCGTCTGTCAGCAGCTTTTCCTTATGGCTGATTTCGGTTTTGGCATCTTCCAGCCTCTTTCTGGCGCTCTCCAGTTCCTTTTCTGCGTCGGTTTTTTGAGAAAGATACTCTGCGTAGGAAGCATCATAATCCTTCTGGGCATCGGCAATCTCCCGGTCTGCCTCCTCTGTGATGCTTTGATAACGCAGCTCGGCCCGGTATTTAGCCTCATTCGACAGGGGCTGTTCCAGAGCGGATATGGCAGTCTCATAGTCCTTGCTGAAAATCCGCCGGCTGGAAAGGTCCAGGAGGAGATAGAGCTCGGTATAAAAGTCAACGGAGAAGCTTCCCTCAGGAAGATAGAGGAAGGCGTTTACCGTCCCCCCCTCAAGCTTTGTGGAGCCGCGGTCATTGCGATACATATAATTGACGGAGTTACATAATCCGACGATGGTATAATCCGGATAAGCAAAGGAGCGGAGCGTGTCCTCATCATTTTGGAGAGAAACGCGGATGGTCTGGCCGAGATTCTCTTCCGTAAAGAAAAGAGCATCGGCAAGGCACTCGTTATCCGCCTTGGGGCTTCTGCCGGCGACAATGTTAAGATGGTTTAAATTCCGGGTGATGGAATGTGCCTTAAGAATGAGATCCTTCCGGTCGTACAGCTCGGCTATAAAATCGGTATAGATGGCCCCTTCCGCGGTTTTGACACCATCCAGTCCATGAAAGTAATCCGCATCCTCCCTTGTAAACCCCAGGGTGGACAGCAGACGGTAATCATACATATCACTCTGTGCAATATAGGTATCCCCTGTTCGAAGCATTGCCTCTTTGGTTATCTTAAGTCCGGAGAAAAAGCCGACACCCAGCGCTATGATCATAAGAATTGCCAAATAGCGCCCCAGGGTACGCCATATCTCACGCCGGTTGTTCTTATTCCATGCAGAATTCATCATTCCCACTCAATCACCCCATTCGATACTTCCGCCAAAACTTGACAGGTGTTGAAAAATAAACTAAAGTAAAGTTTATTACATTGTGGTAAAAATTTCAATTGTCAGTTTGGAAACAGGGATGTAAATTTTCATACGGCCGGAGGCTGTCTGAAAAGCATTCTCATTATTTGAAGCAGCAGCGTGCCTGCCGGAAGGCCGGCCAGCTCGTCCTCGGTGATGCAGCCCAGCTTAATAATTAGTAAGAAGTAGATCAGGGCTGCAGCGGGAATGGAGAAAAGAAGGGATATCATATTACTTTGACACAATTTGTAAGCACCCCAATAAAACAAAACAGCGGCAATAGCCATAGCCCCGGATGCCGCCAGGGGGAGCAGAAAGGTTTTGGATATATTCTGCCGGTAGCTCAGATACTTCCGGATGAAAAAGTTGTTAAGAATGCACATGGACAGGGAGTATGCGACAGCTGCCGCAGCCAGGCTGTAAAGATCCCACCGGGTAAAGAATAAAAGAGCCAGGAGTATGGCTGTCTGCAGGAGAAGCGAGCCCAGGACATTAAAAACCGGCAGGTTCACCTTCCCGATTCCCAGGAGTATGGCATTGGTTAAGGTTGACAGTGAGTAAAATATAACGGAGAGGCTGAGGCACCTTAGCAGGGAAGCCGCCAGAGGGAGGGTTTCCTTCTGGGGGAAGAGGAGCTGCATAATTGGCTGCGCGAGAGCTGCCAGCCCCAATGCGGCAGGAAATGCGAGAAGCATGGTGGAGCGAATTGCCGTATCAATTCTCCTGTTCGTCTCTCTTTGGTTGCCTTGGGCATCCTTTGTGCGTTTTTGTATTCTCCCAGAGACAGCCTCTGTGCCATTTCTTTTGAGAGTGCGGAAGGAATGCTGTAAGAGGATATTACCAACAGGATGAGATAGATATTGTAAGCCGTGGAGTAATAGCCATTCCCTTCGTCACCGATAATCCGAAGCAGCGGACTTCGGTATAACATTCCGATAATCCGGCATAGGATGGTTGCAATGGCAAGGACGCCCGCCTGTTTCATAAAATTATTCCGTTTATTGAGATTTGGCATGGCTTTCCCATCCTTACCCTGAATTTTATGGAAAGTAAAAAATTGCATATGCTTTGGAACTATCGTACCATTAATTGGGTATTTGTCAAATGCGGCAAAGGCGTCTTGATGCGGCAAACAGTTTGCCGCCGATACTCTTCGGAGAGGTGATCTTATGAAAATGGAACGGCTGCTGGCTATCATTATGCTGCTGCTGAACAGGAAGCAGCTTAATGCAAAGGAGCTGGCGGAATATTTTGAAGTGTCCCAGAGAACCATTTACAGGGACATAGATACGATAAACCAGGCAGGGATACCGATTATTTCCTATATGGGTGCCGAGGGCGGCTTCGGAATTATGGAGAGCTATAAAATCAATAAGAATTTTCTGGATGATTATGAGATAGGCTCTGTGATTACAGCATTAAAAAATCTGAATTATTCCGTAAATAACAAGAAGATATCCCTCACTCTGGACAAGCTGGAGAGCATAAGACCCCAGAAGGGGATGGAGTCGAAGCAGAGCAATGTCATACCGATTAATATTGATTATAGTAACTGGAACAGCAATAACAGGGACAAGGACAAGCTGAAAGCGCTGAACCGGGCAATCTGTGAGAAGCGGATGATCTGTTTTGATTATATTAATAAAAGGGGAGAGGATACCTGCCGTGTGGTGGAGCCCCTGTCTCTTTTACTGAAGGATTTCTCCTGGTATCTGCAGGGGTATTGCCGCAGCAGGGAGGATTACAGGCTGTTCAAGGTGAAGCGGATGCGCCGGGTTAATATAACAGAGGATGACTTCACCCGGGACGCCCCGCCTCTGGAAGCATTGGATTATTCCGAGGAATGGGACAGGAACCGGCCGGTGCTTGATATTAACTTGAGATTCCGTCCGGAGGCAAGGATTAAGGTTGTGGACTCTTTCAATGAGGAGCAGATACAATTCCTTGAAGACGGCACCACCGAGGTCAAGTTCAGGATGGCCGAGGACCTCTGGCTGTATGAGCTGATACTTGGTTTCGGAAGTCTGGTTGAAGTTGTGGAGCCTCCTTATTTGAGAAAATTAATAAGGCAGAAAGCGATGGAAATAAGCGATATTTATAAGAACGACAAATAAAGAAAAAAGATTACAGTCCAGCCATTCTCTGAACTGTAACAAAAAAAACACAGATTAATAAATCAAGTATGACATGCACCTGTCATACTTGATTTATTATACTTGGCTTATCTGAAAATATAAAGAAAACAGGGAGGAGTGATATCGATGATTGAGCTGCCGGAATCTTATGTGCTTGCGGACCAAATCAACAAAGAGCTGAAAGGAAAGAAAATAAGGGAGGCAGAGGCGGATCACAGCCCTCATGCCTTTGCCTGGTACACCGAAAACCCGGCCGAATATAATGAAAAGCTGGCCGGTAAGACCATCACCGGCGCGGACATCTACAGCGGAAATGTCCGAATAAGGGCGGAGGATATGCAAATGATTCTATCCACTCCCATCCGGTTTCATGGCAGAGGGGAGAAATTGCCTTTAAAATACCAGCTCTATCTGGGCTTTGAGGATTCGACTTCCATTACCTGCACAATACAGATGTGGGGATGCATGTTTTGCTTCAAAGAGGGCGATATAAGCGGTATACCGGAGCAGCATGTTCTCAATCATTGCCCCACACCGCTGGAAGAGGGATTTGACGAGGAGTACTTCAGCGCTCTGCTTCAAAAGGAGAAACTATCATCCCTTTCCGCAAAAGCATTTCTTACGACGCAGCAGAGGATTCCGGGGCTGGGAAACGGTGTGGCCCAGGATATTCTATTTGCCGCCCAAATACATCCCAAACGAAAAATGTCCACTCTGGAGGAGCAGGAATTCAAGGCATTGTTCAGAGCGGTCAAGGGGGTTCTTGCGGATATGAGGCAGAAGGGCGGAAGGGATACGGAATACGATCTGTATGGACACCGGGGAGGATACCGAACCGTTTTGAGTAAAAATACAATTAATACGCCATGCCCCATATGCGGAACTCTGATCAGGAAAGAAGCTTATCTGGGCGGAAGCATCTATTTTTGCGAAACCTGTCAGAGGCAATAAAGCATATAACAATGAAAGGGGAAGACAGGGTATGGAAAAAACGGAGATAATCAGGCATATCAATGACGGAGCAAACTTCTACCTTCGGGTGCTGGGAAATGCGGAGCATATGGAGTATAGTGATAATAATTATTATTCCATGATCAGACCGAAGGCCGGACAGCAGGGTGTCACCTCCGCGTTTAATCTGAGACTGGAGCATCTGCCGGAACAGGAATGGAAGGAAAAGATTGACGAAATAAAAAAGATGAATCTGCATATCTGGTGGGGTCTTGGATTGTCGGAAAGAATGATGGAGGCCGTATTTGGAGATAACAAACCTCTGCCGGCAACGGAGGACAATGACGAGGAGGGTTACATGGCCATGCTGCCGGAGGACAAGCCGGAATATGGGGTAGCCGGCATTACGGTTCGAAGCGTGTGCAATGCCCATGATTTTAAGCTATGGGCCGATATAAGCAATGAGATATTGCATGGAGGTTATCCTGTTATGCATCCGGGGAATCATTATCATCTGTGCGAGAGCGGGATTATGCCTTGTTATATAGCATACGATAATGGAAAAGCGGCTTCGGTGTGTTCGGTTATTCATAACAAGGATATTGCATCCCTTGAATTTGTATGTACTCTGGAAAAATACCGTAATAAAGGGCTGGCCAGAGCGGTTTGTGTTACAGCCATTGAGGAGGCATTCAGCCATGGAGCTAAAATAATTACCCTGAGAGCTTTTCCGGAGGCAAAGAAGCTATACCTGAATATGGGATTTAAGCTCTATTAAACAAATAAATAACTTATTGAAAATTACACTCTTTTCGTATATGCTTTACTTATCCTTTCACAGAACAATATAGGCAATAATATAAATGAAACGGGAGAGACAATAGAATGAGTGTACAAGAAAAACAAAATGACAGGCCCAAGGTGCATTTTACACCGCCGGCCATGTGGATTAACGATCCCAACGGAATGGTATATGTGGATGGGGTTTATCATCTCTTCTACCAGCACTACCCGGAGGACAGCGTCTGGGGGCCCATGCATTGGGGACACGCAGTTTCCAGAGACCTGCTGAACTGGGAGCATCTTCCCATCGCCCTGTATCCGGATGAATTGGGTTATATTTTTTCCGGAAGCTGTGTATATGATGTTCATAATACCTCGGGCTTCGGAGCGGACGGGAAGGCACCCATGGTGGCCCTTTATACCAGCCATGACGGCACGACTCAGATGGAGCATCAAAGCGTGGCTTACAGTACGGATTACATACACTTTGAAAAATACAGCCAAAATCCGGTAATTCCTAACCCGGGCATAAAAGACTTCAGAGATCCCAAGATGTTCTGGAATGCGGCATATGATTGCTGGAGCATGGTATTGGCGGCAACAGACCGTGTTAATTTTTATTGCACCAGGGATTTAAAGAGCTGGGAGAAGACGGGAGAATTCCTGATTGGCGGGAATGGCTTGAACGGTATATGCGAATGTCCCGATTGCTTCCCGGTGGAAACCGAGGACGGAATCAAATGGATGCTGATCATCAGCGTAATTATTGAAACCGAGAATAAGCTGGCCAATATTCATAAGACTCAATATTATATCGGAACCTTTGACGGAAAAACCTTTATTGAGACAGAGAAAGCCGATGGTCCGCTGTGGCTGAATTATGGTCCGGATCATTATGCCGGAGTCACCTTTCAGAATCTGGAGAAGCCGGTGTTAATGGGATGGGCAAATAATTGGGCTTATGCGGGTGTTGTTCCTACGCAAGGATATCGTGGACAAATGACCCTCGCCAGCGAAATAACATTGAAAAAGACACCTCTGGGATACCGGGCGGCATTTTCTCCTCTTGGACTGGAAGAATTAAGGAAAATGAGCGTTCCGGCAGAAAGCCGGACAGAGATCCCTGCCCAGTCCTTTGGTCTGGAGGTGGAAGGAACCGGACAAGGAAGAATTACGTTATCCAATACTCTTGGCGAAGAGCTGATAATCGAGGTTAAGGAAGAAGAGATTATCGTTGACCGCACGAAGGCGGGTAAGAAGGAGTTTAATGAGAAGTACAGCCTGCCGGAATTTAGCAGAGTAAACGCGGCAAGGTATCAGAAGGGCAGCTATCGGCTGGAGCTGATCTTTGACGTCTCGCTGTTGGAGCTGTTTGCGGAGGATGGGCTAATACCCATTACAATGTCCGTATATCCTGAGAAGCCATATGAAACTCTTCACATCGAGGGAGAGGCAAAAGCGGCGCTATATCCTCTATAATGCTAAGAACTTTCGGGGAGAGCGTGAAAAGAGATAAAAATAGTATGTAAAAAAGTACCCGGAGCGGTCTGTCATAAAACCATCCGGGTACTTTTTAATATTATTTTATTACATAGGGCAGGAGTACAAAAGCTGCCCGGAATTAACATGATGCCGCCCCTTCGGAACGATGAAGGGGGAGCAGGAGACCGGATCTTCAATCACGGCGCAGTCAAGTCCGAAGACCTGTTTGATTAATCCTTCCGTAACAACCTCCGAGGGAGGACCCTGAGAGATGAGCTTTCCCTTATGCAGTGCAAAGATATAATCCGCATATCTGGCGGATAAATTTATGTCATGCAATACCATGACAATGGTGGTGCCGCGCTTCCGATTCAGGTCCGTAAGCAGATCAAGAATCTCAACCTGATAAGTGATGTCAAGGAAGGTTGTGGGCTCATCCAGCAGCAGAATATCGGTCTGCTGTGCCAGTGCCATAGCGATCCACACACGCTGGCGCTGTCCGCCGGACAGCTCATCAATATTACGGTTGGCCAGCTCTGTGATACCCATAATCTCAAGAGCTTCTTCCACTGCCTCATAATCCTTCTTCCCCCAGCCCTTGAAGAAGCTTTGATAGGGGAAGCGTCCCCGGCCTACCAGGTCGGCGACGGCAATTCCCTCAGGAACCACCGGAGATTGAGGGAGCAGCCCCAGGACACGTGCCAGCTGTTTTGGCGGAATCTCGCCGATTCTTTTCTCACCCAGAAGAATATCTCCGGAGGAAGGCTTGATCAGGCGGGCAAGGGTCTTAAGAAGGGTGGATTTTCCGCAGGCATTGGCACCGATAATTACACTGATTTTGTTATTGGGAATGACCAAATCTATTCCATGAAGAATGACCTTATTATCATACCCGGCAACAATGTTATTTGCTTTTAGTTGTTGTTCTGATTTCATGATGACCCTCCAGTTCGATTCATTCGAATAAGTAAGAATAGGAGATAGGGGGCACCCAGGATACCGGTGATAACTCCTACCGGGAAACGGGTATCAAAAGCAAACTGACCGATAAGGTCCGCACCGAGCACCAGCATGGCTCCTACCAGCCCTGATGGCAGTTCGTTGGGAGATCCTGTGCCCACAAGCCGTGTTGCAATGGGACCGGCCAGAAAAGCTGTGAATGCAATGGGGCCGGTGACTGCCGTGGCAGAGGCGATCAAAAAGACAGAGCTTAGAATCAGCAGAATTCTGATTTGGTCAGCCCTTACCCCAAGAGTAGTGGCGGATTGTTCCCCTAGTTCCAGAATCTTCAGATGCTTTCCCAGCAGGATAATGATCAGTCCGAAGAAAGCGACCACAAGGAAAAGTCCCGGAATATCCCTCATCTGCCTTCCGTTTAAGCTTCCGCTGAGCCACCGGAGTGCACCGGGGACATCATACTGGGATGCTCTGAGCAGCAGAAAGGATACGACCGCATTCAGCATGGCTTGGATACCAATACCGATCAGGATTAACCGTCCTCCGGAGAAATTGCCGCCCCGGGAGAGGGTATAAATAAGTGCGGCCACGAAAAGGCCTGCCATTACAGAAGCAAACGATACCAGGGTTCCGCTTATATTAAGTACCAGAATACAAAAAACCGCCGCCGCGCTTGAGCCGGAGGAGATACCGATAATATCCGGGCTGGCCAGCGGATTTCGGAGCATGGTCTGAAAGGCGCTGCCGGCCATACCAAAGGCAATCCCGGCAAGAAGACCGGAAAGCATCCGGGGAAGCCTCAGGGTGCTGATAGCAAAGGAAGCCCCCTGAATCTGCTCGCCCAGAAGCACCCGGATAACCACCTCAGGGGAATACAGGGTATTGCCAAGCAAAAGCATGGCAGCGCAGAGCAAAAATGTAAAGACGACCAGGAAAGCCGTCACAATAAGCCATCGAAGCCTTCTTGAACGGTAGCCTGATTTGAGGAGTGTAAGAGTATTTACAGTCATAATGATCGCACCTTCGTTCTCATGGCAATAATAATTAGGATGGGGGCTCCCAGAAAAGCAGTGACAATTCCGGCTTCCAGTTCACTGGGGCTGCCGATCAGTCTTCCTATAACATCAGCCAATGTTAATACAATCGACCCTCCAACCGCTGACATCGGGATAATCAGCCGGAGGTTCGGACCGCAGAGGAGGCGCACCGTATGGGGAACCATGAGGCCCACAAAACCAATCGGTCCGGCCAGCGCCGTAGTTGCTCCGCACAGGAGAACGCCTGCCAGGGCACCGGCGATTCTTACCGTTCCCGTGCGGACCCCAAGGCCGGTAGCAACATCATCTCCCAGAGCGAGAGCATTCAAAGCAGGTGAGGCCAGAATACCAATCACCAACCCAAGAATCAGAAAAGGAAGAACAGAAGAGATTCCTTTCCAGGTCGCCCCGCTGATGCTGCCCACCTGCCAGAAGCGAAAGGCGTTCATTACATCGGTACGAGGCAGAATAATGGCACTGACCAGGGAGGAGAGGGCTGCACTGGTGGCAGCGCCGGCCAGGGCAAGCTTAATGGGCGTTGCCCCGCCGCGTCCCATGGAACCAATTCCATAGACAAATACGGCTGTAACAGCAGCGCCGGCCAAAGCAAACCATATGTATTGGCCGGCGGTATTGATATGAAAGAATGCGATGCCGCTCACTACGAACAGGGAGGCGCCCGTATTAACTCCCAGAACACTGGGGTCCGCTATGGGGTTACGGGTGATGGACTGCATGAGGACACCGGATACCCCAAGGGAGGCTCCGGCGACTAGGCCGAAGACCGTCCTTGGAATACGTTCCCGGACTACAACATGACTTATGGAAGCTGCATCAAAATGCAGCAAAGCATCTATCACTTCCGAAAAGCTGATATAACGGGCACCGAATGCCAGGGAGGCAATCACGCATATTGCAAGACAGATTAGACTGCCGACAGACAGTGCTGTTATTTTTACATGCTTCATTGTACTTTATCAGCTGCCTCTCCGAATAAACTCAGATATTCATCAATGGTTGCAGGAATGGAAAGCGCACTGGGAGTGCCGGAAGCCGCCAGCGGTGTTCCATCTTCAATCATCACTACCGAGCCTCTCTGAATTGCGGGAAAAGTGCCCATCAGAGGGTCTGCCTGCAGAGCCTCCAGCAGGGCCTGATCGCCATAAGCAACGGCAATATCGATATCTGCCAGCAGGTCAACATTCTCAGAGCTCATTTCAATAGCAAAGCTTGCGGAATCCTGGGACATTGTGATTACACTTTCCGGTACCTTCATTCCCAGATCGGTCAGGTATGCCGCACGAGGATCTGTGGGAAGATAGATATAAAATTTACCTAAATCAGATGGAATGAAATAGAAGAAGGCTGCGCTTTTTCCGTTGATCTGAGGATATTCCATGGTTTTCTCTGCAATCAGAGTCTCTAATTCATGCACCAGGGCCTCACCATCTGCCTCTCTTCCCATACCTGCCGCATCAAGAATAATCTGATCGCGCCATAAGGTCTGCCAGGCAAGTGTCGGATATGCGATTACCGGAGCGATCTGACTTAAAAGATCATATTCCTCCTGTGTGAGACCGGAATAAGACGCAAGGATGACATCCGGCTGAACATCGTTGATTGCCTCATAGTTCAGACCATCCGTATCATTGAAAAGTACCGGATTCTCCTCACCCAGCTCTTTAAACTTTGCCAAGGTCCAAGGCAGCAGGCGGCTGCCGTCTGTAACACCGTAGTTCGCTTCTGATACACCAACGGGAACGACGCCCAGAGCCAGGGGGACATCCTGATTACCCCAGGAGATCGTGGCAATACGCTCAGGCTTGCTCTCAAGTATGGTTTCTCCGAAGGCATGCTTTATCGTAAGCGGGTATTCGGGTGAGGCAACCTCGGAAGAACGGTCTTCCGGGGCAGTGGTCGGCTCCGCAGGTGCAGCCGTTGCTTCGGCGGGCACAGTAGGGTCTGCCGTCTGGTTGGGAGAGTTTTTAGCTGAACTGGAGCAGCCTGTAATTGACAGGACAAGGGCAAGCGCCAGTATACTTTTTGCATAGAAGTGAAATCTTTTAAGACTCATGATGATTTTCCTTTCTTTCCAGATAGTCTATTATGTATTAGTTAGTTAGCATAAACTAACTTAGTATATCCTATCGGAATAATGGAAATTTGTCAAGGTTTAAATTTTTAAAAAGAGATCCATATGTTACAGTTCGGGTGTGGTAAAGAAGTAAGGAGTGATTATCGAAGGAATCTGAAAGTAATAGAGGCAGCCACCTTACCAATTATCAGGAAGGAGGCTGCCTCTATCTCTATTCCGCCAAAAGCAACCGGCGGATATTTTATGTTATTCTCCCCAGCGCAGGAAGCCTGGAACCGGAATATGGAACCGGTCCAGCAGCTTGCCTATAATCTGCCGATTCATCTCTTCCAAGGTGTCCGGCCTGCTGTAATAAGGTGCAACCGGAGGCATAACAAATGCACCGGCCTCTGCAAGGGTCAGCATATTTCTTAAATGAATGGTGCTTAAGGGACTTTCTCTTGGAACCAGCACCAGAGTCCGGCGTTCTTTCAAGGTGACGTCGGCGGCTCGAAGGAGCAGATTATCGCTGTAGCCGCAGGCAATTCCGGCTGCGGTCTTCATGCTGCAGGGGAGGAGGAGCATTCCCTCGGTACGATAAGTGCCGCTGGCGATTTTTGCGCCGTAATCATGGATATCATAGGCGAAGTCAGCCATTGCCTCTACCTGGGTGGGGGTATAGTCCGTCTCCTGGGCGATGGTCATCTGTGCGCCCTTTGAGATTACAAGATGGGTTTCCCAATCGGGGCAGGCTTTCATTAAGTGGAGAAGTTGAATCGTCAGGGAGGCACCGCTGGCACCGCTCATGCCGATGATTAATCTTTTTTTACTGCTGTAAGGAAGGCTTTGTTCCATAGGATATCTCCTTTCTGCAGGCTCATGGGAAATACAATATATCCTGCGTTAGCGGGGTAGTTGGATGGCTTGTTCGGCATGGCTCCACCGGCAGACACTATAGGCGAGAGCATCGATTGCGGCAAACAGGAAGAAGCCGATAATGGCAATGGTTATAATTCCGGTGTACATTTCGACATAGTTAATTCTGGACCAGGCATCCAGAATATAATAGCCCATTCCATAGGTGGTGCCATAGCCTTCCACAAAGAAGAGGATGGACATGGCGGCCCCCAGGGATACCCTGAGGCTGGTGAGCAGCTGGGGCAGGATGGCAGGCAGAGTCACATGGCGCAGGATGGAAAGCTTGCCTGCACCCAGACTTTTCAGGATATGGTACATGGAAGGATCAATGGTCCGGATGCTGTCGCGAACCGATACGATCACCTGGAATACGATGACCAGCACCATAATTACAATCTTGGAGCCGTCCCGCATGCCAAGAAGCAGCATTGCGATGGGAAGCAGGGCAGTCTTCGGGATGGGGTAGCTAAAGTAAATCAGGGGATATAAAATCTGGTTCATCCTCCGGGAGTAGGCCAGGAGAATTCCCAGGGGAATACCGATGAGCAGGGACAGGGCCAGACCGGCTCCGACTCTTCTCAGGCTGTACATAATGTGGATCAGCATGTGATCTTTTATAACAAGAGCAAAGCTTTGATATACCTTCAGGGGGCTGATAATGACCGTAGTATCGGTCAGAAGATACGCAATCAGCCAGATTAAATTGACTGATAAAAAGCCCTGGATAAATACCAGGCATAGCTTTAATAATCTATTCAATCTCGTCCACCCCTTCTCCTTTTATACTCAAATGGCTGCGCAGCAATTGCTTCATAGAAAAATAATCCTCGGTGTGTGGAAATAATTCTCCGAAATATGGATTTTTCATTCGATATTGGATGCTGCCGCCCTGAGGTGCCATTACTAGCAGCTCCGTTCCAAGATAAAGAGCTTCTTCTATGCTGTGAGTTACCAGCAGGGTAGTCGGTCGCTGCTGCTTCCACAGGGATAAAAACAAGGCCCTGGCTTCTTCTCTGGTGATCTCATCCAGAGCCGAGAAAGGTTCGTCCATCAAAAGAAGATCCGGCTGCAGGAGGAAGGCTCTGGCAATGGCGGCACGCTGTAATTGTCCGCCGCTGAGTTGTCTTGGATATTTCTCCAGAAGGGAGGAAATATTCAGAGACTCACAAATTTGCCGAAAGCGTTCGAAGTATGTTTCCTCCCGGTATTCCCTGCGAAGTCTCGAGGGCAGCAGACAGTTTTCCTGCACGGTTTTCCAGGGGAGAAGGCCATAGTTTTGTGGAATTAGACCGATTCTGTGCAGCTTTGGACGAAGGGGAGAACGTCCTGACCCGGTGACAAATTCCAGGGTGCCTCCTTCGATGGGAAGGGAGCCGGACAGGGCGTGAATCAGGGTGGATTTACCGCAGCCGGAGGGACCCAGGACCGCCAGAGCCTCGCCTTTCTCCAGTTTGAAGGAAAGCTGCTCTATAACCGGATAATCTGTGTGCCTGGTTTTATAGTGAATGGATAAATTGTTAATGATAAGCATGGCTTTCCTCATTTATCCGGTACAACATGGCAAAGCTGCATGCTGTACCGGAGCGCTCTATCTGGAATAAACGTCATAAGTCATCTGTTCATAGGTTAAATCAGAGGCACACAGTCCCCTGCCGCTTGCCCATGCGATGGCATTCTCCACATCTTCTCTGGGGATAAGCGCGCTTTCCCGGAAGGGTTCGATGGTGATTTGCCCCTTCATTTCCTCGGGATAACCTACGGTTTGAATCACAATATCTTCATAGCTTGCAATATCAGCCTGGTTAAGATATGCGACAGTTTCATTATATGCCAGGTATAAATTCTTCACCGCCTCGGAATTATTCTCCAGGAAGCTGCCGGTAAAGGCAGATACGGCGGGATACAGGCCGACATCATTGGCACTGCCCAGATATACGGCTCCGTCATTCAATACGATGGAGGCAAAGGGTTCCGGCAATAAACCAAGATCGATTTTATCATTGCGAAGCAATTCCACACGGTCAGGAATGCGGGGGATGACCTCCTTTACTACGGCATCGCTGGACAGAGAGTTATTCGCCAGAATCTGATCCAGAGTATAGTCGATCAGAGTGTTCTGGGAGATGGCGATGCTTCGTCCTGAGATTTCACTGATGGAGGTGATGCCGGTGTTCTTTCCTGCGACCAGAACATAGTCGCCGTCGGTAATACCGGTAATCTTGACATCAAAGTCTGCATTCTGATAGATACACACGCCGATGTAATCCGTCAACACTCCGTCCAGCTCTCCGGCAAGCAATGCCGCATCCCGGTCCTTGGCGGAGGTAAATACCTCCAGCTTCAAATCCAGATTATATTTTTGTGCCAGTCCCAGTTCGTTCATCATAACATAGGGAATGACATCATAGGAGGACATCATTCCGATGCGAAGGACAGTGCTCTCGGCGGGAACCTCCGTGGCAGAGGCTTCTTTGGTGCCGGCTTCGGAGGAATTGTCTGCGGTGTCTGAGCTGTCAGCTCCGGAAGGAGGGGTGGAAGGAGCAGCCTCGGAAGCTTCCGGGCTCTTTGATGAGGGATCGGTGTCACCGGTTGAGGTATCTGCTTTACAGCCCAGGAGAAGTAAGGAGATCAGGCTGCAGGTGAGCAGCAGGGATAGAAATTTTTTCATAATAGTATGTTCCTTTTCCATAAGATTTTCAATGATTTTTAAATAAGATAATGATTTGATAAATTGGTTTTAGGTAGGTTGATTTTATCAGTTTAAGTCTCGTGAGGCTTGTCTACAGGAATAGCGCATCAAGCACTCCGCTGATTAACAGAGTAATGCTGACCAGCTGATTTATACTGTAGGATGCGATGTTGACATTAGTCAAATTTGTTGGCGATACCAGCCGGTATTCCGCAATGAATAAACCGATAATGACCACCAGACCCAGCAGATAGAGCAGACCCAGCTGGGGAGCCAGCACCCCGATAACAAGCAGGCAGAGCACCGTTATGATATGAAAGAGCTTGGCGATCATAAGCGCGTTCTTTACCCCGAATTTTACCGGAACGGAGTGGAGTCCGTTGGCTTTATCAAACTCATAGTCCTGGGAACCGTAGATAATATCAAAGCCGGCCACCCATAAGGTGTTGGCTGCTCCCATAAACAGGGGAAGCAGGCTCAGCTCTCCGGTAACGGCAAGCCAGGCTCCCACCGGCGCGCAGGCGCAGGTAACCCCCAGAACCAGATGGCAGAGATAGGTAAATCTCTTGCAATATGAGTAGATGATCATTAAAAATAAAGCAATGGGCGATAGCAGAAAGCAGATCAGGTTCAATTGCCAGGCTCCGATGAGCATAACCAGAAAGCACAGGGAGGTAAAGAGGATTACCTCTTTCTTCTTCATCTCACCTTTGGGTATCTGCCGTCCCGAGGTCCTGGGGTTTCTGGCATCGATTTCCGCATCAATAACCCGGTTGACAGCATTGGCTCCGGTTCGGGCGCCCAGAAAGCAGACCAGAATCCAGAACAGGGTTCTGAACTTTGGGATACCTTCTGCGGCAAGCAGCATGGAGACCAATGCAAAGCTGAAGGAAAATATGGTGTGGGAGAACATCACCAGCTTTCCGTAATCCTTAATTTTTTTAATGAATTTAATCAATACCATACTGCGTCCACCTTTCCGACACCTGCTGCTTTATCTCCGGAGACATTTCGATATCATTGGGCCATGGCCTGGTCAGGCCTTCCCCGCTCCATTTTTTTGTAGCATCAATGCCAAGCTTACCATCCAGGAGGACCAGATCCCGCTTGGCATCAATGTTATTAAATACTTTCCACATCACGGTGGATAAATCCTCCGGGGATACCAGGGCATCCACCGCAATTACAAACTTGTCCCTGTGCCGGCTCATATATTCGGCCAACGCTTCCCGGGCTTGTCCGGGGCGCTCCTTTTGCACAGTAAGGATATGGTAGGTGTGGGCCGGCTGGGACCTGGTTTCCGAAGTACCTTTTTTGGTTGCATCAATTCCGAGGCGGTTGCCGTACAGGGCTTCGTTGGAGGAATGGTCCAGGGCATCCAGGGGGCCCTCGGAGATGATAAGACTCCTGTTCACGTCGGTATTCGCCAGTACGGCATCCCGTACCTGGGCAAGGTTCTGTACATCGACGGTATTGTCAACAACAATAATCATTTTGGTATACATCATCTGTCCCATCCCCCAGATGCTGTTCATGGCCTTAATGGCGGCACCGGGGTAGCCGGCCTTGATGGAAACAATGGCGCAGTTGTGAAAGACACCTTCCAGAGGCAGATTAATATCGATGAGTTCCGGGATAAGCATGCGCAGCATCGGCAGAAAGATCCGCTCTGTCGCTTTGGCCATATAGCAATCCTCCATGGGAGGCTTTCCAACAACTGTGGCAGGGTAGATCGCATCCCTTCGGTGGGTGATGCAGGTAACATGAAAGCGGGGATAGTAATCGGCAAGGGAATAATAGCCGGTATGATCGCCAAAAGGTCCCTCCAGTACCAGATCCTCCGCAGGGTCCACATAACCTTCCAGCACAATTTCTGCATTGGCAGGGACATAGATATCGTTGGTGATGCATTTTACCAGCTTCACATTGGAGCGGCGGAGCCACCCCGCCAGCATCATTTCATCCAGCATGGGCGGCAGAGGAGCGGTTGAGGCATAGGTGATTGCTGGGTCGCATCCAAGGGCCACTGAGACGGGCATCCTTTTCCCGCTCTTTTTATAACCCTGATATATCTCGGAACCGTCCTTATGCTTATGCCAATGCATGCCCGTGCTGGTTTTATCCAGAATCTGCATCCGGTACATACCCACGTTCTGACGCTTGGAATGCAGGTCCTTGGTAAAAACCAGGGGCAGGGTCACGAACTTGCCGGCATCCTCCGGCCAGCATTTTAGCACAGGCAGGGTATCTAAATCCACCTCCCGCTCGATAACCTCCTGGCATTTTCCGCGCCTTGGAGATTTGATGGGAAAAGCATGAAGAAGCCGAAGCAGGCGTGGAATGCTTCGAATCAATTTTTTTACGGAGAGGTAATTCCTCAAGTCCAGATATTGTGCAATGAGCTCTCCAAGCTCATCCAACTCCCGGACGCCCAGACCCAGGCTCATTCTCCGGTAGCTGCCCATGGCGTTGATCAGCAGGGGATAGTCAGAGCCCTGTACCTGTTCAAATAATAAGGCAGGTCCATGTGCTTTGGATACCCGATCCGCAATCTCCGTGATCTCAAGATCCGACGAAACCTCTGCACGAACCCGCTTTAATTCCTGGTTGTTCTCCAATTGTTGTATAAATGTATGCAAATCCTGATATGACATACGACACTTCCTTATTGATTGATAGTAAGATGGTAAGGGAACGCTTTAGTTGTAAAGGATACTCTTTTTCGGAAAAAGCACCACCTATATACTAAATCAGAATCGAAAGTAATTCAATAGTAGATTTGATATCGGATGGCGTTACAGATTACCTGCAGAAAATGCCAAGAGAATAGGAATGTCCGGAAAGGATATTTCATAGGATATAGTAAGGCGTAGTGATCAGTGCGAGAAAGACACTCGCACCGCAAGCTTGCTTGCGGGCATGCGATCGGAGCCGAAGATCATGAACGCGATTTTCGTTCATGATAGATATATAGTAAGGCGTAGTGAGTATACCTTTTTTCATGATAGGGAAACGAGAATAAGCCAAGTTACTTGGGATGGAGTATAATCTTTGCAGGAAAGGAGTAATTGGAATGGAAGTTTTGGCACGGTATATTGTATTGGTGGTGCTGGCAATCTGTTTGTGCCTTGGATACATAATCAAACACAGCATTCCGTTTATCCCGAATCGGTTCATACCGCTTATCCTGGCGGCGGTCGGGATTGTCTTGAATGTGTGGATCAACGGATGGACATTCACGCCGGAGATATTATTGGGAGGCCTGGCGAGCGGGCTTGCCAGTACGGGAACCTTTGAAATGGTGCGTAATATTATGAATGCACAAGAAGGAACACAGGCTTCCGCACCTGAGATGCAGGAAATCAAGAGATGAAAGTTGATGAAGAGGGGAGACGGCCGCTGGCGACAAGAGGTCTGTCCTGGGTTAATGTTAATAGAAAAAGCGGGAAGAGTGCCATTTTATATATAAAGGTATCCTCCCGCTTTATTCTTATTTGTATAGGAAAGTTCTGCGATGCCTGGTTCCATTCAGAGGGTTTCCAGCCATTCCTGTCTGGTCATGGAATAACAGGCAAGATCGTGAATAGAGCCATCATATATTCTGGAGCAGCGGCGAAGGGTGCCTTCATAATAAAAGCCGCATTTTTCAATAACTCGCCTGGAGCGGAGGTTATGAGAATAATGGTGAATTGTCAATAAAGCGATATCAAGGTTCTCAAATGCGAAGCGTATAGCAGCCCGGGCAGCTTCAGTCATGATCCCTTTTCCCCAGAATTCTTCGGAAAGCACATAGCCCATCATTTTCACATCGGGTGCAGAGCGCAGATGATCCGAATGCAGTCCGACAGAGCCAATCAGCTTGTTACTTTCCTTCAAGACTACAGCCCATACCTCCTGCTGTTCGATAAAGCCGGTGAGTATCTTTCTGGAGTTGTCCCTGCTTTGATGCGGCGGCCATCCGGCATTGGGACCTACCTCCGGATGTTTGGCATACTCGAAGAAATCTTCCAAATCCTCTTCCTGAAAGGGTCTTAATAACAATCGCTGTGTTTCCAGAGTCTTCATAATTGCCTCCATCTCTGCCTGCGGACAAGCATTGGCAGGCAGCATATTAGTTAAATGTCTAGGTAAGAATATCATGCAAAAAAACACTTATATATTTTCGATTCCAAAGGGAGATGGATAAGTAACATCTTTGATAAAGATTGCCGGTATTTTTTCTGATACCACTTTATAAGAACCTTCGATTTGAGACATTAAAATTTCGATGGCTCTCTTTGAAATGCGTGCAACATCCTGCTTTACATAGGGAACAAAAGGCAGGCGCGGGTTATCAAATGAAATCAATTTAAATTGTTCTGGAATTGGTTTGCCGGATTGATGCAGCAAGGCATAAGCCATACTTGCCAGCGGCGTATCGATGGCAACACCTGCGGTAGCATTCGGATGCATTTTTAAAAAGGCTTCCAAAGACTGTTCTAATTCTACATCTCCTACATGGAAGTTTGCAGTAAACCACTTGCTTTTATCGATTTTTATTCCATGACGTACAAATCCTTCTTCAAAGCCCATCATTCTTTCATGGGTTGTGGAATTTGTGTCTCGTTGCGTGAATAAAAGAATGTCCGTGTGCCCTTCTTCCAGCAAATGCTCAATCACCTCTATTGCCGCTTCCTTATTATCTGACACGACACTGCTGCTGATCAGGTGCGGTAGGTTTCGGTCAATTAGGACATGGGGAAACCGGTCCAGCGAAAGGCGTAAAATTTCTTCATCATATGGTACGTAAGAATCTGATAAAATTGCCGGGAAAATAATAATTCCACGCACACCAAATGCCAAAAACATATTGATGGCCTCTTTTTCTTTTCCGATATGATCATCGGTAACCCGAATTAATGTATGATAACCTAAGTCGTGCATATGTGACTGAATCAAGTAAAACAAAGAGCTTTCAACCGGCATGCAAAACGTGGGAATAATGATGCCGATGATGCCTTTAAAGCTGGATTTTCTGGAGTTCAAAATATCCAGACCGTCTTTGCCGGCCACAAAACTGCCTTTTCCCTTAATTCGAATAATCAAATTCGAATCAAATAAATCATTTAATGCCCGTTTAGAAGTAATGGTACTGACACAAAAATGCTTTGCAAGTTCATTCTCTGAAGGCAACCGGTCACCGGGTCTGAACACTCCGGATAAGATTTGTTCTTTCAGCTCATTGGCAATCTGTGTATAGAGCGGCACAGTGCGATTGGATTTTCCGGCCATGCAGGTGACTCCTTTTTCTAAAATCTTCAACAATAGTTTTTTAAAGTATAGCCTTTTAGATAGATAAAGTCAACAGAAATACTAAGGTTAGTATATAAAAAAGTAATAAGCTTAGTATATAAATTATATTTTTTATTTGTTATGATAAATGTACAAAATAAATTCAAATTTTGCAAAAAAACTATATTGTTGCAACAATAAATGGAGTTTTAGTGAAAAAAGAAATTAAATTATAAAGTAAAGGAGGAATAGTTAATATACTTAGTATAGTAAGTTTTATAAGATCAAATGTAAGAATGAAACAGCATTGAAAAATTGTTAGGAGGGAAATTATGAAAAAGACTCACAAAATTTACTTTCTCAGTGCTATGTTAGCACTTGTTATGGTACTTATGGGGGGCTGTGGAGCAAAACCCGCCCCCACCAACGTTGATGGCGGAAGCACGCCAAAAGCAGAGGCTCCCGCTGGAAAAACAGAAATATCTTTTTGGAATGGCTTTGGCGGTTCTGACCGATCCACGCTGGAGGCTATTGTAAAAAGATACAACGATACCTCTGATAAATATTTTATCAATATGGAGATTATGGACTGGGAGCTTGTATATCAGAAGCTTGCAACTTCCGCATCCTCCAATCAGGGGCCCGATATGATCTGCTTTGGCCCCGAGAATATTGCAACCTACGCCAACATGGGTGCTATTGTTCCTGTAAATGACTTCTATGAAGCAAAAATGGTGGACGAAACCCTGTTCCCCGCCACCTTTAAAGATATGATCAAGTATAAGGGGGACTATATTGGTATTCCCATGAACTTCTTCAATCACTGCCTGTTCTACAATAAAGATTTGGCAGCCGCCGCAGGGCTTGACGCTGAAAACCCTCCCACAACCTGGGATGAGCTTGCGGTGTGGGCAAAAGCGATGACAAAGGAAGCCGATAGCCAATATGGCTTGTTTATTCCCACCGGTTGGGTAAATCTTGTGCAGCATATCTGGGCAAATGGCGGCGACATCATGGATTATTCAACAAAGACAGCTGCCATTAACTCGCCGGAAGCGGTGGAAGCGGTAACCTTCTTCTCTGATTTGTACAAATCAGGGGTATCTCCTGCAACAAGCTCGGATGGCGGCCAAATCTTCATGACCGGGAAATTGGGCATGATGATAGACGGCCCCTGGCAGACACCACAGCTGAAAGAAGCAGGCGTAAATTATGGCATTGCCTTGGTGCCCTCCGGCCCCAAAAAGCATGTTACCTTCGGCGCAGGTCTTTCCTTCCATTTGACCGCGAAGGGCGCAAAAAAGGATGAAACGAAAGCAGGCGTATATGACTTTGCACAATGGTGGTTCAGTAAAGACGTTCAAAAAGAATGGTCCTCCGGCGTTGCATTCCCTCCCATTCGTACCGATATGGCGGATGATGACGAATTGATCGCTGCTAATCCTGATTTGGCAGTGTTCCTGGAATCGGGTAAAATTGCACAGCCTTGGTTCTTGGGAATTGTTAATTCCCAAAAAATTCTGTCCGATGTAACCGGCAAATATTTCGATGAAATTTTCCTGAACAATGCCGATGTACAGGAGGCTTTGGACAAAGCCAATGCGGATTTGGATAAAATTCTGGAAACAGAACGGTAAGGTATCATATTTTACATTGCAGGAGAGTTTACCATAAATTTTCCTGCAATGCTTATCTTTAGAATTGAGGTGCATTATGAAACTGAAATCACTGATGAACAACAGGAACTTCATAGGATACTTATTTATCCTGCCGGCGTGCAGCAATCTCCTCCTTTTCGTAATTTTTCCGCTTATCGCATCACTTGTTTCAAGCTTTTTTAATTTTAATATGATGCTTACGCGTTTTGATTTTATCGGTCTGGAAAATTATACAACAGTATTGCAAACGGAGCGCTTTTGGAACAGCCTCAAAAATACCGCGTATTTTGCCGTGATAATGGTGCCGGTTCAAAACATGGTCAGCTTATTGGCGGCAGTCGGCGTTTGTAAGGTTACGAAGCTGAATGCTGTCCTGCGTACGATTTATTTCCTGCCCGTGGTCTGCTCTATGACTGTGATTGCGCTTTCCTTTGGCATGATGTTCAACTATAACATCGGCATTATTCCGGCAATATTAAAAGGCTGGGGATTTAAGGTGCCGGATCTGTTAAACAGTACAACCTGGGCGATGCCGACGGTAATACTCATCAGTATATTTAAAAGCTTCGGCTTTAATATGGTTATTTTTATTGCCGCGCTGCAGGGCGTGCCGAAGTATCTGTATGAGGCGGCTGAAATAGACGGATCAAACAAGGTGAAAAGCTTCTTCAGCATAACCGTTCCTTCCATTGCCCCTACGATTGCCTTTACAATCATTACCTCTATTATAGGTTCTTTTCAGGTTTTTGACCAAGTATATGTTACCACCAAGGGAGGTCCGCTTTTTACCACGGAGACCATTGTGCAGCTTATCTATGAACGTGCATTTAAAACAATGGAAATGGGTATTGCCACGGCAGCAGCCTTTCTGCTGTTTGCAATTATTCTTGTGGCAACACTTATCAGCTTTAGATTCAGTCAAAAATTTGAGTCGAATTTTTAAAAAGGGGGCCGTTTACTGTGACAAAAACTTATTTTGAAAGAAAACAAAAAAGCCTTAATAAAGTTGCTGTGAGTTCGGCAGTGGGAGCCGTTGTGGTTAAAATATTATTGATTGCTCTTGCTGTTTGTACCCTATTTCCATTTGTATGGATGGTTTTTACCACGATGAAGACAAAGGGCGATATTCTGGCGAATCCCGCCAGCTTATTGCCTCAAAAATTTGTATTTGATACCTATGTTTCAATTTGGTCGGAGGTTCCCTTTGCCAGCTATTTCAAAAATTCGCTGGTTTTTGCAGGACTCGTAATGGTGATCTCTCTGCTGTTTGACTCCCTGGCAGGATATGCTTTTGCGCGTATTAAATTTAAAGGGCACAATGTGGTTTTCCTGCTGATATTATGCACGATGATGATTCCGTTTCAGGTAACAATGACGCCCCTCTTTTTAATGATTAATAAAATGGGGCTATACGATTCCTTTGCCGGACTGGTTATCCCTAAAATGGCAGATGCCTTCGGCATATTTATGATGCGTCAATTTTTTCTGACGCTTCCGGCAGAATTGGAGGAAGCAGGACGCATTGATGGCGCCAGCGAGATTGGAATCTTTTTCAGAATCATGCTGCCGTTATGCAAACCTATTTTTATCACCTTGGGTGTCTTTACATTTATGGGGAACTGGAATGATTTATTGTATCCGATGATTATAACAAGCTCTGAAAAATATCGCCCCATTCAGGCTGCCATTGCTCTCTTTGCCGGAAAATACGGCATAGAATACAACTTTTTTATGACAGGGCTTGTGCTGGCGGCAGTACCGCTCATTATCGCGTATTTGTTTGCACAGAAATACTTTGTGGAAGGCATCGCTATGACGGGCATTAAATAAATGACAGGAGAAATTTCATGAGAAAAAGATGGTCAAAACAAAAAGTATGGGATTGGTACAACAAACAACCCTGGCTGGTGGGCTGCAATTATGTGCCAAGCAGCAGCATTAACTTAATTGAAACATGGCAGGAATATAACTTTGAAACGATGCTTGCCGAGATGGAGCAAGAGCTGTCCCTGGCTTCTTCCATCGGTATGAATACCGTTCGCATGCTGCTGCCCTTTGATGTCTGGAGATATCAGCGGGAAGGTTTTTTAAATCGATTGGAACAGTTTTTAAAGGTGCTCGGTTCTAAAAACATGACCCTGATGCCGATTTTCTTTGACGACTGCGGCCGTTGTCCGGAAGAATTTTACACGGGGGAGGTGACCTTTGGCCCGCAGCCTGAGCCTGTACCGGGAAACCATGGAGGCTATCCGCCGCGGGAGAAAATACAAAGCAAAAACCCTGATTTCCACATGGCAGACCGCAAAGAAAATTGGCCCTTGATGGAAGAGTTCGTAAAAGAAATCGTTGGACGCTATGCTGCTGATACCCGCATCATAGCCTGGGATATCTGGAATGAACCGGGCAATTCCGGCGCAGATGGGGTTGGAAATGTAGCGAAAAGCATGGAAATCATGGAGAAAACCTTTGCATGGGTACGGGAAATGAATCCGGTACAGCCCCTGACGGCTGGGTGTTGGGATTTCTACACAAATTACGATACGGAAAGTGTAACCCGCATCTTAACACCGATTGAACAAAAAGCGATGGCGCTTTCCGATGTGATTTCATTTCATTTTTATGGAAGCTTGAAGCGCAGCCAGGAGCTTGTGGAAGCTTTAAAAAAATATGGAAGGCCGCTTTTTATTACGGAATGGCTCCATAGACCGCTTGAAAATTTTGTGGAGGATCATTTGCCTTTCTATCAAAAAGAAAAAATCGCTTGCTATAACTGGGGGCTTGTCAATGGAAAATCCCAAACCCACGAGCCTTGGGACTGGCTGCAATCGTGGCCGCTTGATTTTAGCCAGTGGCAGCATGACCTTTTTTATAATGATAAAACACCTTATAAACAGAAGGAGATTGATCTATTTATGAAGCTGACAAAGGAAGCAAACCAAAAGCCGGCTCCCTTGCAGGTAACCTGGGAAAAGCCTTCTCTTGTGCGTGAAGTGCCGCATTTTAATGACAGTGGGAAAGACTCCAGGCTGGGCTTTCCGGGCATTTTTGGCTGTGAATATGCACGAATGGTCATCTTAAAGGATGGTACATGGCTGGCGGTTTATACGATTTACGATAACGATGGCTACAAGTATGACGCTGACGGCGGGACAGCCCTGGAATTTGCCTGGAGCCGCGATGAAGGGAAGACATGGGCAGTGATCTCACGGCTGGATCATCCTTCCCGTGATTTGGATAACGGGCAAATGATTGTTCTGGAGAATGGAGATATATTGCTTTCGTGCCGCAGTGTCCGCTGGCAGGAATCCTACCAGCTGCCCGTATACAAAAGCTTGGACGATGGGAAAACATGGCAGTTTTTATCCATGATTGACCAAAACAACGCAGCACCGGGGACACTCGGCAATCCGGATAAAGGGATGTACGAGCCGCATTTTTACTTTTTGAACGATGGCAGCCTTTCGGTGATGTATGCCAACGAAATTCATGTGACGGAAAAACCTCACTACAGCCAAATTATCTCCCAGAAAATATCAAAAGATAATGGTGCAACATGGGGACAAGAAATTTTTGTTGCATGGGATCCGGCAAGACCGCAGCTGCGTCCCGGTATGTCCGTATGGACGAAATTACAGGATGGCCGCTACATGGTAATGTTTGAAGTGGTGGATTTAAAGCTGACGGTGCTGGATTCTGCTGCTATATACTACAAGACCTCTCCGGATGGCGTTACATGGGAGCCCGGAATTGGGACGCCTGTGCCCCATCAATCCGGCGGGCCGTTTATAGAACAGCTTCCGGACGGGAAAATCCTTGTCACTTCTCTTTCAGGCAAGATCTCTGTCAGTGAAGACGGCGGTGACCATTGGAATACGGTAACTCCACTGCCCTTTGAAAACCATACATGGCCTTCCTTATATTCTCTCGGAGACGGGCGCTTTGTGCTTTTGAACGCTCTTCACCGTGCGACCGGCGGAAATACGGTGCAAAGCTGTATTGGTCGTTTCCAGGAATAGGAGCTGATGGCATGGGAAAAAGATATTCCGTAAGGCTGTTTTTTCTGCTGCTTGTTAGCTGTTCTTTTGCCGCCTGTTCCGGCGGCAAAAGGGCGGAAGGCGGCGATGCGGTGTGGGGAAGATGGGTTACCGTTGCCGACCCTGCGGTGTTTGAAACCACACAGTGGGACGCACGGAAAATCACCCCGGGAAAGTTTGGTGCCGAATACGGCAGAATGGCGGAGCTTGCAAATGGAGACTGGGTTGCGGTGTATACCGTTTATAACAACGGTGGATACACGGTTGATCTAAATGGCGGAACCAGCCTTGAGGTCTCTGTAAGCAGAGATAACTGCCGCACATGGGAGGTGATCAGTACCCTTCAGGAACCAGGACGGGACATGGATAACGGACAAATCACCGTGCTAAAAAACGAAGACCTTCTGCTTTCCTGCCGCTCTGTTCGCTGGCAGGAATCCTACAAGGTGGATGTGTATAAAAGTGAAGACGGGGGAAAGCAGTGGAAGTTTTTAAGCACCGTCGATGAAAATCATGGACAGGAAGGTGAGCTGGGCTGGCCGGATAAAGGGGTATATGAACCTCATGTAAGCTATATCAGCGAAAATGAGCTTGCGGTTTTTTACGCCAATGAAACACATGTAACGGAAAAACCGGGCTACTCGCAAATTATTTCAGAGAAAATCTCCACGGATAACGGCGCGACATGGGGCGAAGAAATTTTTGTTGCCTGGGACAGCGAACGTGCATATGCAAGACCAGGCATGCCCGTCTTCACTCAAATGGGTGATGGCAGATTTATTGTAGTGTTTGAAGATGGGGTTGATGACGGTTACAACGTGCATTACAAGATATCATTGGATGGAAAGACATGGGAGGAAGGACTTGGAACTGCAATCCCGGACCAGGTGGGCGGCCCATACATTACAACTCTGTCAAGTAACAGATTGCTGGTCATTTCTAATTCCTGCAATGTCTCTTACAGTGATAATAACGGCGAGACATGGATCACCAATCAAGAGCCTCCGTGGACGGGCTCGTTTCCGGATTATTGCTGGGCAAGCTGTTACCAGACAGGAAAAAATGAAATTGCCGTTATGGGTTCCGCACCCCGCAATGATTATGGGCATAAGGTGCAGCTGCGGTTTGGAGAGATGACCACGACAAAACGCGGGTTATTTTCTTTTTTCAAAAAATAATAAGAATGAAAAGGAGAGGAAATTATGAAAAAAATAGGTTGTTTTATTGCTATTTTAGCTATTTCATTTATGATGTTCCCCAGTTCTGTATTTGCAAAAAGCAATCATGCAGTTTGGAACGATTGGGTTACGATTTCTAATCCAGGAACATTTACGGCACAAGGATTGGACGCCAGAGGCGGAAATCCAGGAACTTTTGGCGCGGAATACGGTCGCATGGCAAAGCTTGCAAACGGAGACTGGATCAGTGTCTATACCATTTATGACAATGATGGCTACCTATATGATCAAAACGGCGGAATGCGCCTGGGGATTTCCAAGAGCAGCAACAACTGCCGAACATGGGCGAGCCTTGCTGTTATCGGACAAGCCGGAAGAGATTTGGATAACGGGCATATTGTTCAGTTAAACAACGGTGATTTGCTCATCTCCTGCCGCAGCGTACGCTGGCAGGAATCTTATAAAATTGATGTGTACAAGAGCAGTGATATGGGCAACACCTGGAGCTTTTTAAGCACAGCGGATGAAAACCACGGACTGCCCGGAGAGCTGGGAAATCCCGATAAAGGGGTATATGAGCCCTATATTGGTTTGCTGCATAATGGAGAAATAGCTATTTTTTATTCCAGCGAAAAGCATGTTACGGATGTGCAGCCTTATGAGCAGATCGTTTCAGAAAAGGTTTCTTCCGATAATGGCTTGACTTGGGGAAATGAGATATGGGTTGCATGGGACCCCGGGCATACCTATGCCAAACCCGGAATGCCGGCTTTTACACAAATGAGCAACGGTCAATTCATTGTCGCTTTTGAGGATGGGTATCATGACGGCTATAATGTTCATTACAAAATTTCTCCCGACGGAAAAACATGGGATATGGGACTTGGCACAGCGATTCCAAATCAACTCGGCGCACCCTATATCACACGACTCTCGAACGGCAGATTGTTGATGATTTCAAATCTTTTGCAGGTTTCTTACAGTGATGACAATGCAAATAGCTGGATTACCAATGTTCCGGCTCCATGGACCGGCAATTTCCCGGATTATTGCTGGGCAAGCTGTTATCAAACGGCAGAAAATGAAATTGCTGTTATGGGATCTGCGCCTCGCGCGGAGGGCGGGCATAAAGTGCAGCTGCGCTTTGGAGCTATGGATCTCTCGAAGGACTTACTTCCATATTTCAATGATTTTAATTATGGAAATGCGTTTGGATTCGATACCTACAATGGAACGTGGGCAGTGGAGAACAATGAATTCAGTATTAACGGTGATATCTGCGGAAAAGCCATTTTCGGCAATGCGGACTGGGACAACTATGTGCTGGAAGCGGATGTACAACCCCTTGATAATGGAATAAATACCGGACTGGTATTCCGCGTGCAGAATGCGGGCCCTGGGATCGATGAAATGCAAGGTTATTTTGCAGGGTTAAACTCGGAAGGCGTGGTTTTAGGGAAGCAAAACAACAATTGGGAGCAGCTCGCTTTTTCTCCGATGAATATTGTACCAAATACTAGGTATCATATGAAGGTTGTTGCAAACGGCTCTAACATTTCCGTCTATGTCAACGACATGAATACTGCCGCAATCACTATCACAGACGCAAGTTTTCTGTCAGGAAAGGTTGGACTGCGATCAGTGGATTGTCATACACACTTTGATAATGTAGCTGTTTCACCAATCGCTGTTTTTAGTGATGATTTTTCAACACCTGTCAGCTCTCGCTGGACAGAATACGGCGGCATATGGACTCAGCAAAACGGTGAATATCAAATCGGTTCCGCAGGCGTTGGAAAATCTCTGGTAAATAGTGTGAATCAAAATGATTACACCATAGAAGCTAATTTAAAACCAATGGATGGTGCAATTAATTCCGGCGTTGTATTTCGTGTTCAAAACCCGGGTGTGGGACCGGATGAGATGAAGGGCTATTTTGTGGGCTTAAATTCGGATGGTGTTATTTTAGGTGCCATGAATAACAATTGGACCTCACTGGCACAGCAATCCTTGCCAGTTGCTATGAATCAGTGGCATCGTATAAAAGTGGTTGTAAAAGGAGCTAATATTAAAGTTTATGTGAATGATATGACAACGACACAGATTGACATTAATAACACACAATTTTCTAGCGGGAAGGTAGGCGTCAGAGCCTTTACATGCAAAACTGCATTTAAAAATTTTCTTGTTTATTAAAAAGCTCATAGTTATTTGTTTTTGTTAGTTCGTTAATAATCATTTGCAAGCGATAAGAAATTTCTTACGCATCTTTATGAAATGGGAAGTCGCAAAACTGTCTCGGCATGTCCGAGGCTGTTTTGCGTATCAGGA
This sequence comes from Bacillota bacterium, assembly GCA_023423045.1. Classification (GTDB taxonomy): domain Bacteria; phylum Bacillota; class Clostridia; order Lachnospirales; family Lachnospiraceae; genus Mobilitalea. The sequence continues at coordinate 43,394 of JAFAGA010000014.1, forward strand.
AGAAGGGTTACGATGCGGTGCAATAAGGAACCAAGAGGTCCAGCGCTGAAAGGTAAACTTCTAACCTCCAGAAACTTTTTTTAAAAAAGTATGGAGTTTATGTTTTATCCACATGTGTAAATTAAAATTGACATATTACCCACATCATTTATTCCCGCTAACTGCTCTATCAATTATTCGGTCGTATTCTTCTGCCAGGGTCAGTGCGCTTCCAAAGCTGGCAGATCGATTCTTCATTTCTCCGTTTAGTATAAAAATGCAGGACACACCAGGCCAAACTGTAACAAATTCAGAATGGATGTTCGGGGATAAGCTTGCGGTTTCCGCTAATCTTGTGTATAATTAATGGACAGAATACGCAAATAAGAGCCGGCAGAGGAGAGACAGCAGTATTGGGCCGGTGTCATAGAGAGAGTGAAAAGCCGGGAAATGTACTGGTACAGACCGGGTAAGGAAGAAATGGGAGGTTGAAAAGCCTATGAAATTTATACATATCGCGGATATCCACCTGGGTGCGGTTCCTGACTCCGGTATGCCCTGGGGACCCCAGCGGGAGAAGGAGATTTGGAGCAGCTTTCAGGATATTGTAAGAATCTGCAATGAGGAGAAGGTGGATTTCCTGCTGATTGCCGGGGACATGTTCCACCGCCAGCCCCTGGTCAGGGAGCTGAAGGAGGTAAATTATATTCTTAGCAGGCTCGAGACGGCGAAGGCGCTGATCATGGCGGGAAATCATGACTATATCGGAGCCAGATCGAATTACCAGGGCTTTGAATGGAATGACAAGGTTCATTTCTTTCTGGAGGATAGGCTGGAGGTTAAGGAGTTCGAGGAGCTGGGAGCTGAAGTATATGGATTTAGTTTTCATACCAAGGATATCTATGAAGCGCTTTATGATGAAGCCTTGCCCCGGGAGAACAACCGGATTCGCCTGCTCCTTGCCCATGGAGGAGATGAGAGAAATATACCGGTCAACCGCAGGAAGCTTGCGCAGTTGGGATATGATTATATTGCTCTGGGGCATATCCATAAGCCGGAGCTGATCACGGACAAGATGGCGTATTGCGGCTCTTTGGAGCCCCTGGACAGGAACGAGCTGGGGGAACGGGGGTATATTTTTGGAGAGGTCAGCTTGGAAGAGGGGGGCAGGAGAAGCACCCAGATTCGGTTTGTGCCTCATAGCGTGAGGCAATATATGAGATGTACACTTGCCGTAGATCAGGAAACCACCAACGGCTCTCTGACGGATCTGATCAGGGACCGGATTACGGAGCTGGGGGAAAACAACATCTATTCCTTCGTAATACAGGGGATCAGGGATGAGAGCATCCGCTTTGATAAGGAAGCCCTCCGGTCATTGGGCAATATAATAGAGATGGATGATCAATCGGTGCCGGATTATGACTTTGATGCCCTTTATCGTGAGAATTCGGATAATGTGATTGGAATGTTTATCCAGAAGATCAGGGAGAACGCCTCGAAGGACGAGATAGCACGAAAGGCGCTCTATTATGGAATTGAGGCACTGCTGGGGGCAAAGGAGTAACCGCTCAGCCAAAGCTGCTATTCCTTGGAGTGATTAAGATATAAAAACTAAAAGTCTTACCAGGGATATTCCAACAGAACAATAGAAGGGTTGGTTCACTATGCTTTTAACAAAGCTTAAACTAAATTATTTTGGAAGGTTTCATGAGAAGGAAATTGAGCTGAAGCCGGGAATTAATCTGATTTTTGGGGAGAATGAGTCCGGAAAATCGACGCTTCACGCATTTATCAGGGGTATGTTCTTTGGAATTGAGCGCCTGCGCGGAAGGGCATCGGCATCCAGAGAAGATCTTTACACCAGGTATCTTCCCTGGGATTATCCGGGTGCCTTTGGCGGAAGCATGGACCTGGAGATCGGAGGAAAAGCATACCGGCTGACAAGGAGTTTTCATGCAAGTGATAAAAGCTTTACCGTTCTTGATCTTGCCACCGGGCGGGAGGTGAAACTCCGGGAAGGGATAATAGGTGAGCTGATTCCCGGATTGTCGGAATCTGCCTTCAGAAATACGGTCAGTATAGAACAGCGGGGAGCCCAGACTGATTCTGAGCTGGCGCTCCAGGTTCGTAATTACATTGCCAACCTATCGGTTGCCAAAAGCAAAGAGGTTAACGTAGCGAAGGCGGTAAGCTCTTTGAATGAACAGAGAAAGTACCTGGAGTCCTTGCATAATCCGGCGCAGTTAAATGCGCTGAAGTCGGAGATAGAAGAGGGAATCGCCAAAGAGGAGAGAATGGATCAGCTTACGCTGCAGCTGCAAAAGCTTCTGGAGCAGGGGAGGGAATTGCAAAAGCGTAGGAAGGAGCTGGAAGCAGCCTCGGATCAGGAATCGATGCGCCGTATGGAGCAGCTGCCTGCAATATTGGAAAAATACCGTTCCTATCAGGAACTGGAGCGTCAAGTCCGGCAACTGGAGCTCGCCCAGGAGGAACTGAAGAAGCGGATGGAAGAGGGGAAGAGCCGGCAGCAGGCTTTGGAACAGCTAAAAGAGGATAAAAGAGCAGTCCAGTCCCTGGAGGGTGAGATAAAAGAGCTGGACCGGCAAGCATTTGAGCTGGACCGAAAGCAGGAGGAGCTGGATCAGGGAGGCAGAAGAGGTTTATATTATTATCTCCTTCCTGCCGTGATAGCCGCGATACTGGCTGCGGTACTCACCGGCTTTAAGCTTTCCGGTCTGCTGCTGGCAGCAGGATTTTTGCTGGCTGGCGGTACCGGATATTATATTGTGAATCGTAAAAACAAGAAGATATCCGATGAACTCAACAATAAAGTAAAAGAGCTTCACAACAGAAATGCTGAGGTGCAAAAGGAATTTCATCGTATTCTTGGAAGAAATCAGTTGAAGCATGTGGAAGAGCTGAATGACAGGCAGGAAGAATTGATGAAAGGCATCTATACGGCGGAGAGTGCAAAGGAGCAACTGGAGGATATACAGCGGCGAAAGAACGATATTGTGGACAGCATGGATACAAACTATGACAGCATCATGAATTATGCCCGGTATTATATCCCGGCGGAGGAGCTGACGGAGGATATAATACAGCAGTTGGTCGAGGAGCTTCGCCGGAGGAAGCAGGAAAGCAGCAACCGGTGGGACAGGTTAAATGAAGAGGATAAAGAATGCCGGCTTCAGATCGAAAGGCTGAGATGGGAGATTTCCAGACTGGAAAGCAATGAGGAGGACCTCCTGAGAAATCAGGAGACATACCGGCAGTTAGTGCAGCAGCAAGAGACTGGTAGGGTTGAATTGGAAGCGATAAAATTGGCGCTGTCCTCCATCCAGGAGCTATCCGCAGAAATCCATGACAGCTTCGGACAGCAGCTGAATCATGCGGTATCTGAAGTGATTCTGGGAGTTACCAAAGAAAGATATAAGGAGCTTAAGATTGATGAAAAGCTGGGGATCAAGGTTGGATGGAAGGGGGATTATGTGCTCCTGGAGCGCCTGAGTACAGGTACGGTGGAGCAGATATATCTGGCCCTGCGTCTGGCAGTGGCGGATTTACTCCTTGGTAAGGACGAGGTCCCCCTCCTGCTTGATGACAGCTTCGCTTTCTATGACGATAAAAGGGTAAAGACAACATTGACTAAGATGGCAGAGAGGAAACAGCTTCTGTTGTTTACCTGCCACAGAAGGGAGCAGCAGCTTCTTGAGGAGCTAAAGCTGCCGTACCACCTGGTCGATTTGAGCTGAGAGGCATTGGGCCATAAGCAGCCAGAGGAGGATTACAGATGCCAGAACAGCAGAAGAGAATTGCAGATAAAAGGAAGGCCGGAAGCAACGCCGGCGGTAATACCGGAAGAAATACCGGGAGGAATGTCGGAAATAGAAACAGCACAGGCAATCAGGGCAATAATGGACAGACGAGCCGGCAAAATAACCGGCAAAGCAGCCCGGGAAGCAAACGCAGAAAGGGAAGCGGCTCCCAAGGGCGAAGAAGTATGAAAAGGTCCGTTAAAATTACTTTGCAGATGCTGGTTCTGTTTGTTCTGCTTGCCGTTGCGGGAGCAATGCTTTATTTTTACTTAAGATATGGAAAAACCATCTTTGGCCTCCAGGCGGACGCGAAGCAGAAAGTACAAACTTCTACCGAGGATACTTTCCGATCCTCCCAGACCAGTCTGGTGTACGATGTCGAGGGAAACCTGATCTCTACCCTGAAGGCGGAGAAGGACGTATACTATCTTGATTACAGCGATATACCGAAGGTGGCTGTGGATGCCATGGTGGTCTCGGAGGACCGGAAGTTTTTTGAGCATGACGGTGTGGACTATCTGGCTAATATAAGGGCGGCTATTAAATTAATCGAACATAAAGGGGAGATTACTCAAGGCGCCAGTACCATTACCCAACAATTAGCACGGAATATCTTTCTGACCCATAAAGTCACCTATGAACGAAAAATAGAGGAGATTTTTATTGCCCAGGAATTGGAGAAGCGTTACTCCAAGATAGATATTATGGAATTCTATCTGAATGCAATCTACTTTGCCAACGGGCATTACGGGATCCAGGCTGCAGCGCTGGGATATTTTGGCGAAGGTGTTAATAGCCTCAGTCTGTCTCAGATTGTATTTCTGTGTGCAATTCCCAACAGTCCGAATCTCTACAATCCACTGACCAATAGTAAGAATACCCTGGAGCGCAGGGACCGGCTTCTGCGCCAGCTGTATGAGGCGGGAAAGATCACCGGGGAGCAGTATCAGGAGGCAAAGAAAGAAAAGATCGTGCTGAACCGGGAGAAATCGTCCAAGAAAAATTATGTGGAGACCTATATTTATTACTGCGCCATCCGGGCACTGATGGAGGAAAACGGATTTGTATTTCGTTATCAGTTCGCGAATGAGGAGGAGCAAAAGGCCTACGAGGAAGAATATTATGAGCTTTACTACCGATACCAGAAGGAATTGTATGTTCAGGGGTACCGAATCTATACATCCATTGATCTGAAAAAACAGGAGCTGTTGCAGCAAGCGGTGGATGAGGCATTGAAAGGCTTTACGAAAGTGGATGAGGAAGGTACCTATCAGATGCAAGGTGCTGCTGTCTGCATTGATAATGATAGCGGACGGGTGGCAGCGATTGTCGGCGGGCGGGAACAGGAGACGAACGGTTATACCTTGAACCGGGGTTATCAAAGCTTCCGGCAGCCCGGCAGTGCGATCAAGCCTTTGATTGTGTATACTCCGGCATTCGAACGGGACTATACGCCGGAGAGCATCGTGGTTGATGATAAGATAGAAGGCGGCCCCAGGAATTCGGGAGGAAGTTATCTCGGAAAGATGAAGCTGCAAAGGGCGGTCGAACTTTCCAAGAACACCATTGCCTGGAAGTTGTTCGAGGAGCTGACTCCGGAGGTGGGATTGTCTTATCTGCATCAAATGAATTTTTCCAAAATAAGCAGCAAAGATTATGTGCCGGCGGCCTCTCTCGGCGGCCTCACCATCGGCGCGAGCCCGGTTGAAATGGCGGCAGCTTACGCCGCCCTGGAAAATGACGGTTATTACCGCGTGCCTACCTGTATTATAAAAATTGTGGATGCACAGAGGAACGAAATTGTCGGAGATTTTATGGAGAGCATCCCGGTCTATCAAAAGAATGCGGCCAGAATCATGACGGAGGCCTTAACTGGAGTAATCAAGAACGGTACTGCCAAGGGCCTGGGACTGAAGTATACTGTCAGCGCAGGTAAAACCGGGACCACCAACGACAAAAAGGATGGCTGGTTTGTCGGCTACACGCCGTATTATACAACCAGTGTATGGGTTGGCTATGATATGCCTAAAACTGTGGATGATCTCAAGGGAGCCACCTATCCGGGAGCCATATGGCATAATTTTATGGAGCAGATTCATGATTCATCCATGACTAAGAAATTTGAGCTGTACGATTGGAGAGCCGTTCTGGAACAAAAGAGGGAAGAGGAGGAGAAGGCTCTTAAGGAAGCTCAGGAGCAGGAGCTGGAAGACCAGGAAGAGGTTGAGGAAGAGAATCAGGAGGACTGGGAGCAGGAGGATATAACCGAGGAAGATCCTGCCGAGGATGCTGAGAGCAATATAGATGGGGATGAAGAAAGCAGTACAGATCAGGAGGAAGAGAATGCTATGGAAGAGGATATAGAGGAGGATGACAGAATGGAGGAGAGCCCCGGCTATAATGATGAAGATATCGGCGAAGGGGAAGAGGATCCCCTTTCTGAGGAGAATGAATCGGCAGAAGATGCGGCGCCGGAGGATGGTGCCGGGCAGGATGAAACCGATATGGGAGAAGGAGCAGCTTGAACGCCCTAAGGCGTATCATGAGCAAGCCATTGTCCATTGATAAGGCTGCCGGCTTAAGCAAAGGTAAATCATCTTTACTTAAAGCCGGCAGCCTTAGTTTATAAAAATTATGAATTTATGTTATTTCTTGTCATCATTGCAGATTAATTTATTCTGCCCTGCTTGTGTTCCTTTAAAACATTCTGAATGCGCTCCACAGGATTTAATAAGCCGCTGATACTGTTATCGTGGTTCAAGGTATCGATAATTAACGCAACATATTTACTCATATCAACATCGATATACCAGGGCTTTGAAAGAAGCTCAGGTGTCTGGTAGATGAGATTGGTTGTAAGTACGCGATAAATCAGGCCTTTTTCATAAGCCTCATCCAGCTTGTCCGGTCCGTTGGTGAAGAGGCCGAAGGTGGCGGCAACAAAGATGCGGCCGGCGTTTCTCTTCTTCAACTCTGTGGCAACGTCCAGAATACTGTCACCGGAGGAAATCATGTCATCAACAATCAGGACATCCTTACCTGCGATATCGGTGCCAAGGAATTCATGAGCAACAATCGGATTGCGCCCGTTGACAATCTTGGTATAGTCGCGTCTCTTATAGAACATACCCATATCTAGACCGAGGACGTTGGCGAAGTACACTGCTCTTGACATACCGCCTTCATCGGGGCTGATTACCATCATATGGTCGGAGTCCAAATGGATATCCGGGACATGCTGAAGCATGGCCTTGATGAATTGATAGTTGGGAGCGACGGTTTCAAGACTGTTCAGAGGGATTGCGTTCTGTACCCGGGGATCATGTGCATCGAAGGTAATAATGCTTTCCACACCCATCTGCGTCAGCTCCTGTAATGCCAGCGCACAGTCAAGGGACTCTCTTGATGTTCTTCTATGCTGTCTTCCTTCATATAGAAAAGGCATAATTACTGTAATTCTTCTGGCCTTGCCACCAACTGCCGCAATGATTCTCTTCAGATCCTGATAGTGATCATCCGGTGACATATGATTCTCATGTCCGCACACGGAATAAGTCAGACTGTAATTCGTAACATCAACAAGAAGGTATAAATCGGAGCCGCGCACAGATTCCTTGATCTGCCCCTTTGCCTCACCCGTACCGAATCTTGGGCAACAGGCCTTCATTAAGAAGTTATCTCTTTGATAACCGGCAAATGCGATAGTTCCCTTATGCTCGCTTTCCCTTTCGTTGCGCCACTCGACCAGATAGTCGTTCACACGCTCCCCCAGGGTTTTACTGCTTTCCAGAGCAATGATACCAAGCTGCCCTACAGGAATTGTTTCTACGATCTTCTCATCCTTTGACATTAGATTTTTCCCTCCATAAGAAAATATAAATTGGTTTCAAAAGCCATTAAAGTTATAACATATATTAAATTCATAAGTCAAGCGGCATTTCCGCTTTTCCTATGGATTTATCTGGTTGACTGCCTTGAGAAGACGGATGTCCTCCCCGATAATACGATGGACATTATAGCTGCTCACAATTCTTGAAAATATACGTTCTCCATAGGTGGTGTTAATATTCGGCAGGGACAAATTCGTGGAGATAATTGTGGATTTCTGTCGGAGCAGCCGCTCATTAATAATGAGGTAGAGCTGGGAGTTGGTGAAAGCGTTGTTCAGCTCGGTACCCAGATCATCAATAATCAATAAGTCGCAATCCAGAATATAATCAAATTGATTTGCAGCAGTATAAGAGCTGTCCTCATCCCGTCCGAATTTGTGCTTTTCCAGAATATCAAACAGGCGAAAGGCGGTCAGATAAATCACAGTAAATCCCTGATCCAAAAGTTCCTTCGCAATGCAGTTGGCAAGGAAGGTCTTGCCGACTCCGGTATTACCCAGCAGAAGAAGATTGTCCTGCTTCCTGGGAAAATGCCTGATGAAATTTTTGCATCCGGCTACCACCTTCTGCATATTGGAGAGGGGGGAGAGGCCGATTGCTTCATCCGTATAGTCATCGGAATAAAAGCGGAAGGAGAACTTACTGAAATTCTCATTAGCCAATATGGTCTTAATATTCGAGTCCGAATACATTAAATCAGCAATTGCCTGTTTGAAGCAATTGCATTTATCGTTTCCGATATAGCCGGTATCCTGGCATTTGTTACATTGATAATGCATCTGAAGATAGTCCGGGGGTAATCCGGCCTGGACTAACAACTCGGATTTCCTGCGGTCTAAAGCAGCGCTTCTTGCTTTCAGATCTTTTAAGCTGCTGTCATTGCCGCGGAGAGCCATTCGACCGCTTTGTGCGGCAAGAGTGATCATTTCCTCGTCCAATTCCTTCAATGCTGGAACCAGACTGCAGGCGTGGGCGATACGACGGTCCAGATCATGCTTGTTCGCAAATCTGCGACTGTCATATTCCCGTAAAATCTGATTGTATTGATCGTTTTTAAGGGGCAATTCTAAGGACCTCCTTTATAAGCATTATAAGCCTTTGTTTAAAAGCCTGCGCTCCAGCTCGGCATAATCCTGGGCGGTATAGGTGCGCTGTGGAAATTGGTTGAATTTGTTCGGCGCAGGGGTGAGTCTGGCGGCAGTCTTATTTACGTCCAAATTTTTGCTGGCCTTGGAGAATTCCTCATCCAGCCTTGCAATATCACTCATGGTCTTTGCATTTTTCTTATACCAAGTCTCGAGAATCTTGTCCGTGTATTTGAAGTCAGGCTTCTGAGTCCTTAAGATCGTCCGGTTGCAGGCCTCGGTGATGATGTCATCGGAAAAGCCGAACACCTCAATCCATTTAGTGATATATTGGCGTTCAATCTGACCGGGTGCCCGGTTTAAGCCAAAGGCTTTGTTCACGGTATTATAATGTTCGTTGTAGGCTGCAGTAGCTTCTTTTGCCTTTTCCTCCGTATCGATGCCTTCTTCTGCCCAGGTCAGGGCAACGGCTTCAATATAGGATGCGCTTTTTTTGCCTCTGGAAACACAGTATTCATACAAATACATAATTAATTCTGCTGAAAAATGGAGCTCTTCATGCAGATAGAGAATTAACTGAAGATCCATCGGCTTTAGTGGACGATCCAAATATATTTCCACAATATGCATTACCCACTGGATTTCATCGTTATTCGTCAGCTGCTCAATTTTTTCCGCTGAATAATTCTGCCTTGCAGCGGGCTTGGTATCTGTATGTATACTGACGGCGGCTTCGTCAAGCTCGGTATCTGAATCGGGAGCCAGAAGTTGATTATTCGCCGGAGCTAAATCATTATGTATGCTGTTTAAATCCGCAAGGCTAATTGCGGTAATTTCCTTCCGGGAGTTACGTTCCAAGGTTAATAGATTCAACTTCTCCCAATAGGTCAAAGCCCGTATAATATCCTTTTCCGTGTTCTCAAGACGATCGGCGATGGAGGAAATAGTCACTTCGGGGCAATTGCCGGCGAAGCAGCGCAGCAGATATAGATAAACTTTGACATAGGAGCCGTTGGCGGACGGCATAAATCGGTCAATGAAGATATTTGGCACGATGGTCACATCGGCAATACCTTCGGCATGTAATGAAATCCTGTTCATAGGATTGTTCCCTCCCTTTCACCCATGTTGCACTTATCCATAAAATTCACGACAGGGCTTCAAGCAAGCTTGATCCCTGCCCTGAATTTCGCGGACTAATCTGCTCATATCGCAGATTACAAGTAAAAGGACTGCGTCCTTTCACTCACGTTGCACTTATCCATAAAATTCACGACAGGGCTTCAAGCAAGCTTGATCCCTGCCCTGAATTTCATGGAGTAATCTGCTCATCGTGCACATTATAGCATAGAAAGATTTAGTTGGAAATAGCCTATTTTCAGGGGTTTCAGAGATTTATAACATTGTGGATACTGTGGATAGTGTGGATGGATTTATGGAAGAAAAATGTAAAAAGATGTAAAAAACAATTGGAATATAGTAGAATTCTAAGCCGTTCTGAGTAAACCCCCAATTTCCTGGGAGTGGAAATTGTTAAAAAAATATCCACAGCATTTATCGAAAAAAATGTTGATAAAGCTGTGGATAATGTGGATAACTATAATCCTAACAGGTTTTCTCCCACGGATACGATATCTCCGGCGCCCATAGTTATCAACAGGTCGCCGTTAATACAATTTTCTAATAAATAATTTTCAATTTCATCGAAGCACGGGAAATAGTGCACATCTTTACCAATTTTCTCAAGCTCCCTTGCTAAATCTTTGGAGGAGATATCCCCCGGATTCTTCTCTCTGGCAGCGTAAATATCAGCAAGAACCACTCTATCGGCCAGGGATAGGGCTTCAGCAAATTCACCGAGATGCTGTTTCGTCCTGGTATAGGTATGTGGTTGGAAGATACACCAGAGATTACGATGTGGATAATTTTTAGCTGCACCCAGAGTTGCCTTTACTTCGGTCGGGTGATGGGCATAATCGTCAATAATGGTTACTCCTCCGATAGATCCCTTATATTCGAAGCGTCGCTTGGAATTATGGAATGAAATGAGGGCGTTTTTAATCTTTTCCACCGGAATACCCACCTCGAGGGCCACGGCAACGGCGGGAAGAGAGTTGGAGATATTATGGATACCAATGGAATTCAGGTGAAGGCGGTCGATAAAGGACCCTTTATAGTATAAGTCATAGCTGCAGGTGAACTGACCGTCAAATTCAATCCTGTCGGCTGCGATGTCATAGGTCCGGCTATCCTTTTGATAAGCTGGATCAATGATGCCGTAGGTAAGGACCTGGCATACCAAGTCCTGAGTTAGTTCTTCGATACGGTCAATATCCCCGTTTACGAATAGCTGTCCGTCTGCAGGAAGGCGCAGCGCAAATTTGTGGAAAGAATTACGGATATCCTCCAGATCCTTGAAGAAATCCAGGTGGTCAGCGTCAATGTTAAGAATAATGCTTCGCTTCGGATTAAACTCCAGAAAGGTATTGGTATATTCACAAGCCTCCGTAATAAAATGTTCGGATTTACCCATACGGATATTGCCGCCAATGGCATCGAGGATACCTCCGACAGAGATGGTAGGATCCAGCTCTCCTTCCATAAATATCAGGGAAAGTAAGGAGGTGGTTGTTGTTTTGCCGTGAGTTCCGGATACGGCGATGGCATCCTGAAAGTTTAACATCACCTGTCCGATCATCTGAGCACGATTAAGCATGGGGATGTTCTTGCGCTGTACCTCCCTTAACTCTTCATTATCCTCTGAAATTGCGGCGGTATAAACCGCAACATCAATATCGGAGGAAATATTCGAGGGTCTTTGACCGAAGAATACTTCGATTCCGAGAGCGCTGAGATGATCAGTTATTTTACTTTGATGGCTGTCAGACCCGCTTACCTTAAAACCAAGGGTATGTAGATATTCTGCAAATCCGCTCATACTTATTCCGCCTATACCGATAAAATGAATTCGGCAGGGTGTGTCAAAATTAATTTTGTACATAGTACACTTCCTATTCTTGATTCGTTACCAAAAGTAGCCCATAGGGGACTTTTGTTCCATATCATATAAAGTTATGCTAACTGCTATTATAACCCATTTCCCTTAAAATACAATAATAAAATGCTTCCTCAAAATGCATAAATATGCTGTTTGAAGACGGCAATTCATACTTATTATATTCTAAATTTATTGGTTGGTTTCTGGATTTGGATGAAAAACAGGTGAAAAATCAATTGTATTCACCTGAAAATAGGCAGTATAGTTCAAAATGTCAAAAAAATACGCTTTTTTATGGGTTTTTTCGTAAATATTATTCACAAATGAGGATATTTATGGTATAATGTCATCAGACATTATACCGTGCCGACCGAAGCGAGTGTGCACCGTTTAAATTCTATGGAATCGGTCCGGAAAAATTGATATCCAAGGTTAAATCTTGGCATAATGAGAGTTTTATAGCAACAGGGAAAAGTAAAATTAACTGGAGTTAAACTTGCTTTTTCTAAATAACTAACGATAAATTTGACAGAAAAGGGGGACCATGCCATGCAAATTACTGATGTACGTGTGCGGAAGGTGAGTAAGGAAGGCAAGATGAAAGCGGTTGTTTCAATTACAATTGATAACGAGTTCGTAGTACACGATATCAAGGTAATCGAAGGTGATAAGGGCTTATTCATCGCTATGCCCAGCAGAAAAGCCGGTGATGGTGAGTATCGTGATATTGCTCATCCGATTAACTCGGACACCAGGGATAAGATTCAGAAAATCATCCTTGAGAAGTATGAAATTGCAGCATTAGAGTCAGAAGACACAGAGGAAGAGTAAAAGCAAAAGGTATAAGAACCAAAAAACAGCTGGAAGGTGTCACTATAACAATATGTGATAGTAACCTTTCGGCTGTTTTTGGCTAAAATATGCAACTATAAACTGCCCGCAAAATATGGTCGGATGTAATTGGTTTGATGATTATTTAGAATAGTGCGAATATCAAGCTCTCATAAAAACGCTGGGAGGTTCGCACTAAATTATAGTATTATTTATTACTAAATGTTTTGGGGTTTAAGTTAAAATGAGCTAGGGTGAGAAAAATATTGTTTGATTTCAATAACTATTTATGAGAAATCGAAGATAAAGTTGTTCGTTTTTGCTGTCGATCCTCGCAAGAGGGTCGTGGATTGAAATTCTCCAGCTGCTCTCATTGCCTCTTTTTCCGCTAATGTCGATCCTCGCAAGAGGGTCGTGGATTGAAATCAAATGACAGAATAGTAGAATACACCTATAAAAAGTCGATCCTCGCAAGAGGGTCGTGGATTGAAATGCTTGCCGGCCGTGTTGGATCCGTGGCCTGCATCCGTCGATCCTCGCAAGAGGGTCGTGGATTGAAATAGCATACCAAAATTATCATTTAGCGAACAAAGGTGTCGATCCTCGCAAGAGGGTCGTGGATTGAAATTAGCGATATGACTTCGAATGGCTTCGGAGGCCTTGTCGATCCTCGCAAGAGGGTCGTGGATTGAAATCCAAACCGGGAAACGGTCAATATCAGGTATTGGAACGTCGATCCTCGCAAGAGGGTCGTGGATTGAAATTACGGAAATGTGAAAGATAACTATGCAAGGCAATACGTCGATCCTCGCAAGAGGGTCGTGGATTGAAATTCTCTTATCGTAAACTTAACAGATTTTGCACCGAGTCGATCCTCGCAAGAGGGTCGTGGATTGAAATGCTCATATGTAGTACTCTCCTTTCCTGTAAAATTGTCGATCCTCGCAAGAGGGTCGTGGATTGAAATATTGTATCCTTTTCAAACGAAACGGCTATGTCCTCGTCGATCCTCGCAAGAGGGTCGTGGATTGAAATACCCAGAGCAGATGAGAGAGGTCAGGCTTGGAAAGCGTCGATCCTCGCAAGAGGGTCGTGGATTGAAATTGTTAATTTTTTATTTGTGACACTGGTTACTGCGGTCGATCCTCGCAAGAGGGTCGTGGATTGAAATATGTTGTTCATGACCGGAGATTAAACCATTTTGAGTCGATCCTCGCAAGAGGGTCGTGGATTGAAATCAAGATATTTGTTGACGGTAGAAGAGTATGAGGCGTCGATCCTCGCAAGAGGGTCGTGGATTGAAATTTATCTGCCTCAAAAAATGGATGCTATTACCTGGTCGATCCTCGCAAGAGGGTCGTGGATTGAAATCCAAAGGCTGGAGAAACGTGATAGCGGAAGTATGTGTCGATCCTCGCAAGAGGGTCGTGGATTGAAATTTAAGGGGGTAGACGTAGAAGAGGGCGAAGTAATGTCGATCCTCGCAAGAGGGTCGTGGATTGAAATCGGATACTAGTGCATACACAAACACGATACAGACAGTCGATCCTCGCAAGAGGGTCGTGGATTGAAATGCACAGCACAAAGACGGCATGATCCCCCTGGGAAGTCGATCCTCGCAAGAGGGTCGTGGATTGAAATTTGATTGCGCTGTCTACCTTGGCTTGTATCGACGTCGATCCTCGCAAGAGGGTCGTGGATTGAAATAAACAGTCGGAAGTACTTTATTGGGAACTTTCGCGTCGATCCTCGCAAGAGGGTCGTGGATTGAAATCATGGTATACAATCTCAAAAAGATGCGTAATCCTGTCGATCCTCGCAAGAGGGTCGTGGATTGAAATCAATGTTAAATAATTTTTTTGCTGTAGCCCTGCCTACGTCGATCCTCGCAAGAGGGTCGTGGATTGAAATCCGACAACAGTAGTTCAGTCGGCAAAAATGAAACGTCGATCCTCGCAAGAGGGTCGTGGATTGAAATCCTGCGTCCTCCTTATACTCAATTTCTACTTTTTGTCGATCCTCGCAAGAGGGTCGTGGATTGAAATGCATATATCATGTGTTGGTAGACTACTGCTGCCCTCGTCGATCCTCGCAAGAGGGTCGTGGATTGAAATCTTATCGCATGCGCACCGGATCACTTCGGCCTGGTCGATCCTCGCAAGAGGGTCGTGGATTGAAATTCGAATCAAATAATGTGAGGCCAAATACAGATCAGTCGATCCTCGTAAGAGGGTCGTGGATTGAAATTGACGGATGGATGGAAGAACTTCATTGTACGTAAGCGCATAGTTTCAGGGTATACATAAAGCAAATCCGGATCCTATTGCTAGCCTTCCGGAATGCGAGCATTTTACTCCATTTTATTCTTGCAAAGTTCTTGGACTGTTTCATCCCAAGGTGCA
>JAFAGA010000072.1 GCA_023423045.1 Bacillota bacterium
GCTGAATTGGAATCCGAGGTTCCAGTTTGCAAACTTAACTTCTGGTCTGGTATATTCCTTGCAAGATTAAATTCCAGCAAACTAAGGTTTCTAAGATTTTCTGGAATTAAGTATTGCAAAACTTCATTTAACTGGAACTTACTATGCCAAACTCATTGTTTTATAGTTCAAAAGCTGTTATGCTTTTTTCGAGATGATTTTCTCTGGAAAAAGAGCACACGCTAACCAAAGGTCGAATTTAGCTTCCTTTTTTGCAAGATTAAATTCCACCCCTATACGGTTCGATATCGATTCCGGATGGCGTTTGCTATTTTACTTTTTCAGCAACAGAGGTGTTAGATTAATCTCGTTAGCGGGAATAAGCTTAATATTAAGCTTTTCAAGTATTTCCCCGCTATTTAGGAAGCTGAACAGCTGGTGTGCGGACTGGTTGTTCAGCTTTTTCCTATTGTATGAATTGATATGGCTCATCATCATGGAAATATCCTCTTGATCAAGGTCATCAAATGACGTTCCTTTTGGTAAAACGCGTCGTATCATCTCGTGTGTTACCTCGCATCCACCTTTTTGGTCAGAGCGTTGTGGATCACAATAAAACAAATGTGTTCTGCGATCATTATGCTCATTAAACTCTATTGACAATGGATTGGTAAATTCACTGCCACGGTCAGTGAGTATGACTTGGAATAAATCAGTAAAAGTATCATGTCCCAAAAGTTCATACAATTGATCAAATATCTCAGATACTGACTTCGCTGTATTTGCATCTCGGATAAATGCGAGCATCAGGCTACAGTTCCTAAAGTAGATGGTCAGAAAAACTTTTCCACCTTTACGTCCTTCTACAGAATCCATTTCTACAACTGGAATATCTGGATTCGCTACAAGATAGCTTTCAAAGTCTTCGTAAGTTCTGCCAACATGACACTGCTTATCAACTCTTACAGGTTTCTTGTGTGAACGGGTCCGATAACGAACTTTTCTCGGAAGATCGATGTTATCAACGGATAAAAGACCTGCATCAATGTAGTTATAGATGGTCTTTTCATCCAACATGATATCGTCCGCATGATTCACACAGATCATGTGTATAGACTGTCCTTGTTTCACAAGTGGCGAGATAATGTTATCGATGCGTTTTAATTCTGACGGAGTGATTGCTATTCCTTGACGACTTTCAGTTCTGGTTGATTCATAGCCTTTCTGAGCACTTTTGGCATCATAAAGATGGCGTTCCAGCTTGCAGCGCATGCGGGTATCACAGCCATTACAGACATAAGGTGGTTTATTAAGCTTCTGACAAGTAAGTTCCATAAAATCAGGGCAATGCTCATAACAATTTCGATATGTACATCCCTTACAGGAACCATGATATGGGTGCTTGCATGGTCTGCATGCCTTTCCCATATAGGAACAACTGGTACGCTTGGCACAGGGATTATAGCTCCCTTTACGTACTGTTTGACGATGGTTCTTAACTTCTTTTGAGATAGTAGATGGATCTTTACCTAGTGATCTTCCAATCTCAGTAAACGAGTCTCCTTCTCTAAGGGAGACTTCAATATGGGCTCTTTCATCAAGAGTCAGATGTGCGTTCTTAGCCATGGTAATTCCTCCTTGGATTTACGCCATCCGAACTCTGTTGCTAAGTCCTAAGTATAACAGAGCAGAATGTTTGCAATAGTAACTTCTGGTAGTAATTTTGCAAAACTAAGTTCCAGTTTTTTGCTGAATGGGCTGGAATTTAAATTTTCAATTCAGCTGCAATGATATAGCAAGCTCTAATATTGCATAGGAGGATATTAACCATGGGCAGGAATCCTTTGATCAGGTTAACAAAATGGATCTTGGATATTATGTTTTATTCGGGAATTGTAGTTTGTATCACGGTACCATTTACATTCAAACAGGTGGGGAGATACTATAAAATTTTTCAGGAGTTTTATCTTCCCTTCTGCATTATTTTTATGATTGCCGGCGTATTTGCGCTGGTTATTCTGTGGGAGCTCAGGAGTATCTTCAAGACAGTGCTCAGAGAAGATCCCTTTGTGCGCGAGAATGTAGCCTCTTTAAAGAGGATGGGGATCAGCGCTTTCTGCATTGCTGTGACCATGCTTGCCCGGCTGTTCCTTGTGATTACTCCGGCCGCGCTGGTGCTGGTCGCCGTATTTTCAATTGCGGGATTATTCTCTCTGGTATTATCCCTGGTGTTTGACCAGGCAGTAACCTACAAACTAGAGAATGATCTCACCATATAGGAGGGCCCCGCATGATAGTGGTAAATCTGGATGTAGTAATGGCGCAGCGGAAAATGGGCCTGACGGAATTGGCAGAGCAAGTGGATATAACCCTGGCGAACTTATCGATTTTAAAAAATAATAAAGCCAAGGCAATCCGGTTTAATACTCTGGAAGCGATCTGCAAGGCCTTGAATTGCCAGCCGGGAGATATTCTCCAATATGTGGAAGATGAAGAGCCTCCGGGATGATTGACCGAAGGCAGGCGGATCAAGAATGGATTGCTGTGGACAGAACTGCAGTACGAAAATGATATTAACAATAAGTGGAGACATTGCTGAGAGGAGAATGAAAAATTATGAATGAATTAAATAAGGTTCCTTCCGGTGAGGAGCAGACCGCCCCCGCCGATAAGGAAGTACAGAATGCAGCCGTAGGCTTCCCAAAGCGGATGGAGCCGCCACTGCTTACTAAAGTGCGCCAAAAATTTGAGATAACCGGTTTCATCAGCCTGTTATTTGGAGTCTTTTTTACCTTTTGCTTTTACCGGGCAAAGCTGGGCTTCAATGCTCTGCTTTTCACTTTGGTAATGGTTGTTCTTCTGGTTATGATAATGAAGAAATATGAGATATCCATCAGGAGAGGAACCTGGTTTTACTATCTGGGTGCGGCACTGTTCGGACTTTCCGCGGCGCTGACCTCCAGCGATACACTGCAGTTGTTGAATATTATAGCTATTTTACTTCTGCTGAATCTCTCTTTGCTCCATCAATTCCATGATACTGGGGAATGGGATGTGCTTAAGTCTCTGGGGAAAATGTTAGGGATGCTGCTGTATGGAATCGCATCGATTGGAATGCCTTTCCTGGATAGCTTTCAATTTCTTAAGAAAACCAGAATGTTTCGCAATGACCGGGTAAGGAGCATTTTTGCCGGGATACTTCTGGCAATTCCGTTTCTATGGATTATTATTTTGCTGTTGTCCCAGGCAGATATAATATTTGGTGATATGACAAGGAGACTGGCTCTGCATATTTTTTCAGGAGACATAATACTTATTGTTTTTTTGGTTTTCTTCGGTTTCCTGTGCTGCTACTCCATCATTTGCGGAGCGGCTGCCCAAACAGGACGGGAGGAGTACCTTCGCAAGAAGGGGGATGCATCCGTTGCCATTACGGTAATCCTTCTTATCACGATTGTATATGCGGTGTTCTGCGGCCTTCAGATTGTATATTTGTTCAACAGCGGTTTATTTGCCCTTCCCCAGGGATATACCTTTGCTGAATATGCCAGACGGGGATTTTTTGAGCTTCTGGCTGTGGCGGTGCTTAATGTGGTATTAATGCTTCTTGGTACAACTTATTTTGAAGAAAACCGCTTTCTTCGCCATCTGCTGACCATTATGACCGCTTGTACCTATGTTATGATCGGTTCGGCTACTTATCGGATGCTGCTCTATATTTCGGCATACCGCCTGACTTTTCTCCGGCTTTTTGTATTGCTTGCCCTGGCGGTCATTGCCTTATTTCTGGCAGGAGTCATCTTATCGGTATACCGCAGGCAATTTCCGCTGTTTCGCTATGGTGTTGTTGTGATTGCTGTCAGCTATTTAATCTTTTCCCTGGCAAAGCCGGACCATTGGATCGCAGTTTACCTGGAGCAGGGGAAAGTCCAGCTAACGGCAGAGGATGCGGCCTATCTAACCAAGGAGCTGTCCCTGGACGCATCTTCGACAGTGCTGAAGCTGCTTTCCGATGAGAGCCGCTGGACGGAAGATGCAAAGCAGGGGAAGGAGATGGAGAACTCTTTGGCAGAGTATACGGAGTATATGTTCGAGGAGGTACGTGAGTCCAATTCCATAGACTATTATAATGAGAGTTACCATGAAAGAATTAAAAGGGAGAGAGAAGGCAGAGGCCTGCGGGACTATAATCCCTCCGTATCAAAGGCGTGGAAAGAAGCCAAAAACAATCCGATCCGGTATTACAAGCAATGATGTAATTTATTCCAGATGTATAATTTTTGAAGATTATGATCCCGTGGATCAGTTATTGCTATAAGAGACCGCTGAGAGCGGCGGAAGGAGGTTGAAATGAATTTGAAGTTTCGTTTGTATATTCTGGGATTTTTAGATTTGATGCTGTCCGCCGGTGCGGTGTGGCTTGGAGGAGAGATGCTCCGTGCAGGGAGGGGAAATATTATGGGACCTTCACACCAATGGCTTTTTGTTCTCCCTGTTCAGGACTGGTTTATTTCCGGGTTGTTAGTGATACTAATCTTTGGGATCGGCAATATGGCTGCTTCCCTGCTGTGTTTTCTGAAAAAGAATAGACTATCCTGGTGCCTGTCCGCTGCCATGGGCGGGATACTGTACTTGACCATGATTACGCTGGTACTGGTGACAGGGAATTGGAATCTGGCAATTGCAGGCTCTTTTGCTTCCAGTATCGCTCAACTGTTCATAAGCAGAAGTGTGTATCTGGAACAGAAGAAGAGAGCATCCGGATATAGCCGTTCCCACAGCTATATCAATACAGGATACTTCTAAAAAAATTATTAAGTAATTATGATATTTCCATTTCGGGAGTTACCTTTTCCTTATAATATGGTATAATGAAAGCGGAATGAGCAGGATCAAGCTTGCTTGAATCATGTGATTGGAGCAACAAGATCATGAATACGGTTTAAATTCATGATATAATGAAAGCGTAGTGAGCATGATACGAGCTTGCTCGTAAGCATGCGATCGGAGCTGGAGATCATGAACATGGTCTATGTTCATGATATAATGTCGTCAGACATTATACCATATTATATTTGGGCTATTTTATACGGAAAGGATCGAGATGGAACTGCAAAACGGTAGCAACAGTATGAATAAAGAAAACAGGAATAATTTGAGTGATACTGATTTTAATAGTATTGAATATACAGTGGATGTTATCATACCCATATATCATTCCGACGATAAGCTGAATCGGCTGCTTACGATGCTTTACCGGCAGACAGTAAAGCCAAATCAAGTGATTCTGCTTCATACAATTGAAGAGGAAGGCAGAGAGCAGAAACTGCCGGAGATAGAAGGAGCCAATATCAATGTGATACCCATAGACAAGAAGGATTTTGACCATGGAGGAACCAGAAGATACGGAGCATCCCTGTCCAATGCGGATATTTTGATGTTTATGACCCAGGATGCGGTTCCGGCGGACGAATACCTGATCGAGCATCTGCTGACACCCTATGCGGACCCCTGGGTATCGGCAACCTATGCCAGGCAGCTGGCGGATGAGAGTGTGGGACTCATCGAGCGCTATACCAGACATTTTAATTATCCGAAGCAAAGCAGGGTTAAATCCCAGGAGGATATGGAGAAGCTGGGGATCAAGACCTTCTTCTGCTCCAATGTGTGTGCCACCTACCGCAACAGCGTATACCGAAAGCTGGGAGGGTTTGTGGAAAAGACAATTTTTAATGAGGATATGATTATGGCGGCAGCGATGATCCATGGGGATTACCGGATTGCCTATGCGGCGGACGCACGGGTGTGGCATTCCCACCGCTATTCCTACCTGCAGCAGTTCACCCGTAATTTTGATCTGGGGGTATCCCACAGGGAATACGCGCAGGTCTTTCGAGGGATTAAGTCTGAGGCAGAGGGGCTTAAGCTGGTGAAGAGTACCTTGGATTATCTGGTTGAGAAGAAACAATTCTTATTAATCCCGGATTTGCTTCTATCCAGCGGCTTTAAATTCTTGGGCTATCAGATGGGTCTTCGGTATCAGCTGCTTCAGCTGCTGCCCGGAGGGCTGGTAAAACGCTTCAGTATGAATAAGGGCTATTGGAAGTAGAAGAGGAACGGCAATTCTAAGCATGGCAGGTGAGAAACGGAATGAGCACAATAGCAATTGTAATGGCTACTTATAATGGAGAAAAATATGTGGATGAACAGATAGAATCCATATTGGCTTCCACCTATCGGGATATTGAGCTGTATATCTTTGATGATGGCTCGAGGGATAACACCCTGGAGCTTTTGAGGAATTATGAGAGGCAGTATCCGGATACGGTTCATGTGTTTCAGAACGAAAGAAATCTTGGGCATGCTATGAATTTTATCCATGCCCTGTCCAGGACCACAACGGATTATGTTATGTTCTGTGATCAGGATGATGTGTGGAAGAATCATAAGGTGGCGATAACCTTAAAGCGTATGAGGCATATGGAGGCACAATTGGGGAAAGACAAGCCCTTGACGGTATTTACCGATGCTGCCGTAGTGGATGAAAACCTGAAGATGCTTAAGCAATCATTTTTCTGCTCCAGCCATTTGAATCCCTGCCGGACAGATTTGCCCCATCTGTTAATGGAAAATAAGCTGATCGGCTGTACTGTCATGGTGAATTCGGCGCTTCGTAAAGTCTTGCAAAGCAAGCCTCTGCCGCAGCATGCACGCTATCATGACTGGTGGGTCGCTCTGATCGCTTCTGCTTTTGGCAAGATAGGCTATGTGAGGGAGAGCACTCTGCTTTATCGCCAGCATGGCAATAATGTGGTAGGAGATACCGGATTTCTGTCCTATGTTACCAACAGGATAGCCAATCTCCAGAAGCAAAGAGAGGCATTGGAGGCACTATATCGGCAGGCGGATGAATTCCTGCAGCTTTACAAGGATATGCTCCCGGAGGAAAAGCAGGAGATCCTGGCCCAATTTGCATCGATGAGGGAGAAAAGCGTTCTGGAGCGCCGTATTCTTATTTTCAGATACGGTTTTTGGAAGACAGGGCTTTTACGCAATATAGGATTATTATTCATTATATAAATGGCCGGGAGTCGGTAAGGAGTCGAAAGGGTATAAATATTGCCCTGATTGCCTGAAGGCTTCCAGTCATTTTTTTGAATTTTTATTCATTTCACTTTAATGATTTAAATCAATAAAAATTTTGTGCAAAGTGCCCTCTATCGGTACTTGACAAATGGGAATGCAGTTGATACAATAACTTACAACTTAATAATCTTACTTTTTATACAGCAACAGCAGCCCCATTACAGAGTGTCCTGTGGTGATGGGCTTTTCTTATCTTATAGGGAAGCAATCCTGCAAGATAAAAGAGCATAAGCCTGCTTGTGCTTAAACCCACGGGCAGAACACGTAAACCAGGAACACGTAAAGTATGAAACCTTACATATACGAAAGGAGTATGCTATGAAGAGAATGGTATTATCAATTCTGGTAGATAACACAGCCGGTGTGCTTAGTCGGGTGGCAGGATTATTCAGCAGAAGAGGTTATAATATTGACAGCCTGACAGTAGGAGAGACCCAGGATCCGGCCGTCTCAAGAATGACGGTTTTGGCAAAGGGAGATGACCAGATTTTAGAGCAGATCAGAAAGCAGCTGCTCAAGCTGGAGGATGTCATTGAAATTAAAGAATTGGTTCCGGGGGAATCCGTGACCAGAGAATTAATTCTGGTTAAGGTTGCGGCTGCAGAAAAGGAGCGGCAGGCTGTCATCTCCATAGCGGATATTTTCCGGGCGAAGGTGGTGGATGTGGCGCTGGAATCCCTGATGATTGAGCTGACGGGCAATCAGGATAAAATTGATGCCTTTATTAATCTGCTTAGCCCCTATACCATTAAGGAACTGGTTCGTACCGGTATCACAGGCCTGACCAGAGGCTCCGGAGATATTTCGGATTTTGATGATTAATTGCACTAGCAGGAGGGATTGGCAAGCCAGTCCTCTTGTCATATAGGGAGGATTCGTATCCTCAAACACAATCATAAGGAGGATTTAAGTTATGGCTAAGATTTATTATCAACAGGATTGCAATCTTTCGCTCTTGGAGGGGAAGACAGTTGCTGTAATCGGCTACGGCAGCCAGGGACATGCACATGCAT
Organism: Bacillota bacterium; assembly: GCA_023423045.1. Lineage (GTDB taxonomy): Bacteria > Bacillota > Clostridia > Lachnospirales > Lachnospiraceae > Mobilitalea. Next base: position 8,139 of record JAFAGA010000072.1, read on the forward strand.
TGAATGCGAAGGAATCCGGAGTTCATGTTATTATCGGACTTTATGAGGGAAGCAAGTCATGGGCAAAGGCAGAGGCAGCGGGATTTGAGGTATATACGGCGGCAGAAGCTGCCAAGAAGGCCGATGTTATCATGATTTTAATAAATGATGAGAAGCAGGCCAAGCTTTATAAGGAAGAGATCGCGCCGAACCTGGAGGCAGGAAATGCGCTGATGTTTGCACACGGCTTCAGTATTCATTTTGGCCAGATTATTCCTCCGGCAGATGTGGACGTTTTAATGATCGCTCCCAAGGGCCCAGGACACACGGTTCGCAGCCAGTATCAGGAGGGCCGCGGTGTTCCCTGTCTGATTGCGGTACATCAGAATGCCACCGGCAAGGCTCATGATTTGGGTCTGGCTTATGCCCTCGCGATCGGCGGAGCAAGAGCCGGTGTTCTTCAGACCACCTTCAAAGAGGAGACGGAGACGGATCTGTTCGGAGAGCAGGCAGTTCTTTGCGGCGGTGTGACTGCGCTGATGAAAGCGGGCTTCGAGACATTGGTAGAGGCAGGTTATGAGCCGGAGAGCGCATATTTTGAATGTATCCATGAGATGAAGCTGATTGTTGACCTGATCAATGAGAGCGGCTTTGCCGGCATGAGATATTCCATCTCCAATACGGCGGAATACGGCGATTATATTACAGGCTCCAAGATTATTACCGCTGAGACAAAGGCTGCGATGAAGCAGATCCTTACCGATATTCAGGATGGTACCTTTGCACGCAACTGGCTGCTGGAGAACCAGATCGGCTGCCCGAACTTCAATGCAAAGCGTAGAATTGAGGCAGATCATCAGCTGGAGAAAGTGGGAACAGAGCTTCGTAAGATGATGAGCTGGACGAATAAGGCGAAATTAATCAACAACTAAGATTGGATAAAAATAATATGAGTATGCCAGGGACTGTTATCATTGTATCACAGTCCCTTTTTATTGACTATTTCGGATAATTTGTGATATAGTAAATATGTCCTATTTCGTTGTATTTAGGTTGGAATACATTTACTAAGGAATCAGATCATCTGTTGTTTTTGAAGAGAACGAAGTCATGATATGAGGTGTGCTGGTAAAAATGATAAAGAATATGATAAAGCGTGTCCATGGCTCATCCGGTTCGTGTTTCATCCGCTTCTATGAGAGGATGTTTCTGGGATACCTGGGTATGCTGTTTGGTGAACAAAGAGTCCGGATGAATAAAGAGGAAGTCGGATATTGGAAGGAACGGTTGTTTTATATTATTGCCACGGTGATGCTTTTTCTTGGTGTGCCCTTAATGGCATATGGAAGCTATGTGTTTTACCGTACCGGAATGTACGCAGCTGCAGCGGTCCAGCTGTCTTTCTGTGCGTTGTTGGTAATCACCATATTAACAAAAAAAATATCCAGCGGCAGAAAGAAGCAATTATTAATATGGGGCATCTATGGGGAAAGCCTGTTCCTGATGTTTACGGTGAGTGTTTTCGGCAGTGGTATGGTCGGTGTTGTATTTACTTTGATCCTGGCAGGCTGCCTGTTGGATAAAAGGCAGCTTCGTAAATTTCTTGTGCTGAATTATGGGATATTTCTGCTGATATCAATGCTGCTGTATACGGGTGTACTGGAGCGTATCGGGATTACTCAATACCGGAAGGCATGGGGCATTAATGCTGTTACCGCCCAAGGCTGCGGCCTGGTACTTTTGCTGCTTATGAATACCATCTACAATGGCCTGGAGAAGCAGGCAAGGCTCCTTAAGCTATCCAGGGGCAGCCTGGCAGCCAGCGAGGTGAAGCATAAGGTGATGATAAAGAATATCTCCGATGCGATTCTGATTTTGAATGAAGATGGCGAGGTTATCTATCACAGTCCGAATCTTTATGACCGATTTCCGTGGATATCCCGGGATATTCTGGGACATAAGCTGATAGAAGAGATTCTTCCGGAGGATCAGGAATATTTATACACTGTGTTTGAAGAGGTGAAGGGAGTGCCCCACCGGAGTGAGACGGCAGAAGTGCGTTACCAGTATCCTGAAGGCTCCGGCTATCTTGAGATGACGGCCATGAATCTTCTTGAGGATGAGAATATCAGGGGAATACTGATTAATTGCAGGGATATCACGCGGCGAAGGGAGCGGGAGGATGAGATTCGCTATCTGTACCAGCATGATTATCTGACCGGGCTTTATAACCGGGCCTTCTATGAGCGCGAGCTGCAGCGGCTGGATCGAATGCAGTTTTTACCGCTATCCGTCATTGTCGGAGATATCAACGGGTTAAAGATGATCAATGATTCCCTGGGGCATGATGAGGGAGACAAGCTGCTGGTCTCCATGTCCCGTATTTTGAAGAGCTGCTGCAGGGACGGAGATATCATTACGAGATTAGGCGGTGACGAATTCACTATTCTCCTGCCGGGAACGGACAAGGAGGAGGCCTTGGAGGTGATCCGGCAAATTTATCATACCTGTGATGAATACAATAAGAATTTATCCGGAGAAATCTATCATATCAGCATTTCCCTGGGAGCTGCAACAAGAACGGATGTGAAGCAGTCCATGGGCAGCGTGATTAAGCTGGCCGAGGATTATATGTATAAAAGGAAGCTGTTGGAGGGAAGAAGCTTTCATAGCTCTGTCATAGCCTCTATGAAGACTGCGCTATGTGAGAGGTCATTTGAGACGGAGCAGCATGCCGGCCGTTTAATCCGGCTGACAAAAATGATAGGGGAAGAGCTTGGATTGACGAGGCAGCAGCTTGACGAGCTGGAGCTTTTTGCAACTCTTCATGATATCGGGAAGATTGGAATTGAGGACAATATATTGAATAAGCCGGGAAGATTGACAGAGGAAGAGTGGATGAAGATGAGAAAGCACTCTGATATCGGCTACAGGATTGCCATGGCATCTCCGGAATTGATGTCAGTTGCCTACTACATATTAACACACCATGAGCATTGGGATGGCAGAGGTTATCCCCAGGGGATATCCGGCGAACGGATTCCGCTGCTGTCGCGCATCCTGGCTGTCGCAGATGCATATGACGCCATGACCCAGGAACGGCCATATCGCCGCAGAATCTCCAGGAGGGAAGCGCTCGGGGAAATTCTTGATAAGGCGGGCACCCAATTTGATCCTGAAATTGCCGAACTTTTTACAGAGAGGATGTCGAAGCTGTTCGAATCAGAGAATAGATGATCGAGTTCCAGTTCAGAATATTGCAGCCTGAATCGTAACATAATGTTACTGTTCATAGCCAATGTCATTTACTTAAGGATAAACAGGAACTTGACGCTCATTCGGACGACGTAATGCCTATTAACTTAACGTAAGTAAGGCGAGATACTAACCATAAATAACAAAAAATAGAATATTTGTCATGGAAAATAAGCTAACAGCAGGACTTCTGAGTTCAAACAGCAAATAGTTGACTTATACAAAACGGGGAATTACTCATATCCCCAGTTAGAGCGTGAATATGGCATAGCGAGATCATCAATTTCGAATTGGGTAAGGAATGCATCCCCGATTACTACTTCTGAAGGAGAGACAGTCACTCTTAAGGATTATAAAGCCCTTCAAAAGGACTATCAGAAGCTTAAAATGGAGAATGAAATATTAAAAAAAGCGACCGCCATATTCGCGAGGGAGCCGTAGCCGATAAAATATCATTTATTAAAGAATATTCTGGCGAGTATCCAATCAAAATGCTTTGTAAAGTGCTGGAAGTACCGAGAAGCACCTATTATGAGGCTCTGGTTCACGTGTCTTCAAATAAGGAGACCCAGTTCCTTGAATTCGGGGAGCAAGTAGTATTAGCTTATGCTAATTCAAAGGGATGATATGGTGCCCCTAAAATACGCCAGGTATTGCTAAGGGCTGGTATAGCGTGTAGTATCAAGCGAGTTCAGCGACATATGAAGCGTTTAGATTTGTGTTCTATAATAGTAAAAAAATATAGGCCGCAGAAGAACAGTGCCCCTGTACCCGAAGGTAAAGAAAATTTACTTAAACAAGATTTTAAGGCTGATGAGCCGAATAAAAAATGGGTTACCGACATCACCTACATACATACCTTGAAAGATGGTTGGACTTATCTAGCTTGTGTTTTGGATCTTTGTCTACATAAAGTTATTGGTTACACTTATGACCGTCATATGACCGCTGAAATGGCAACACAAGCGCTTAAGAATGCCACCCTTAATGTTAGAGATACAACAGGAATTATAATTCATAGTGACTTAGGCAGCCAGTACACAAGTCAAATATTTGAAGACTTTGTAACAGAAAAAAAGATGCTTCACTCGTTTAGCAGAAAAGGAAATCCATATGATAATGCATATATAGAATCATTCCATGCAGCCCTAAAAAAAGAGGAAGTCTATACCAAAGTTTACTATGACTTTGAAGATGCACAAAGAGCAATCTTCGAATATATTGAACACTGGTACAATCGAAAGAGGATACACGAAGCACTTAATTATATGACCCCGCAGGAAAAGGAGGATGAATTTACAAATGCGGCATAAAAAGTTTCAACTTTTTGTGTCCAAGGTATTGACATAGATCCAATATTACCTTTAGAATAAAAGTAGACAGAATTGTTTGCTAATTGTGTAGTGTCTGACACCTTAGCGAAGTGAAGTGATAACGAAACGGAGCTTCCTATCAGAGTTTTCGAGATCGCTCTAAAAATAAAAGGAGAATGAACAGAAAATGAAAAAAGGATTAAAAGTAAGTATATGTGGCTTGTTTATAATAGTGTTATGCGCAATGTTTTTAAATGTGTTTGTGCAAATGGATACTCAAGCAGCAAGTAGTGATTTTGAAATTAAAGATGGGGTATTAGTAAACTATACAGGTTCAGGTGGTCAAGTAACCATACCAAAAAGTGTAACGAGCATTGGAGAAAGTGCATTTTATGAATGTATTGATATAAAAAGTGTAACCATACCAAATAGTGTAAAGAGCATTGCAAGGCATGCATTTTCTAGGTGCATTGGATTAAAAAGTGTAACTATACCAAATAGTGTAAAGAGCATTGGAGATCTTGCATTTTCGGAATGCGCTAGCTTAAAAAGTGTAAGCATACCAAAAAGTGTAAAGAGCATTGGAGACAGTGCATTTTTGGATACACCATGGTTAAAAGCAAAGCAAAATAAAAATCCTTTAGTAATAGTTAATAATATTTTAATTGATGGAAGAACCGCTAGTGGCAATGTAATTATACCAAAAAGTGTAACGAGCATTGCAGGGTATGCATTTTATGGTTGCGATAGCTTAACAGGTGTAAGCATACCAAAAAGTGTAACGAGTATTGGAGCGGGTGCATTTTATGATACACCATGGTTAAAAGCAAAGCAAAATAAAAATCCTTTAGTAATAGTTAATAATATATTAATTGATGGAGGAACCGCTAGTGGCAATGTAACTATACCAAAAAGTGTAACGAGCATTGGAGCTAGTGCATTTTGGCAATGCACAAGCTTAACAAGTGTAAGCATACCAAATAGTGTAAAGAGCATTGGAGAGGGTGCATTTTCGAGATGCACAAGCTTAAAAAGTGTAAGCATACCAAAAAGTGTAAGGAGCATTGGAGAATTTACATTTTTTGGTTGCACTAGTTTGAAAAGTGTAAGCATACCAAATAGTGTAAAGAGCATTGGAGATCTTGCATTTTCGGAATGCGCTAGCTTAACAAGTGTAACTATACCAAATAGTGTAAAGAGCATTGGTGAATTTACATTTTGGAGTTGCACTAGCTTAAAAAGTGTAAGCATACCAAATAGTGTAAAGAGCATTGGAGAGGGTGCATTTTCGGAATGCGCAAGCTTAAAAAGTGTAACTATACCAAAAAGTGTAACGAGCATTGGAGAGAATGCATTTGATAGCAAAACAAAACTTATATATAAATAACATACATACTCTACGTGACTTTCGACATTTTCAAGCCAAAAACTCTTACAACCGTTACATTTAGCTGGTTGTAAGCGTTTTTAAGTGTAGTTGAAGAATGTCAAAAAGATTTAAAAATAATTCATCATGTTGATAAAGAAGTTGATGAACATAAAGAAAACATAAATAAAATGAAGAATTTTTTTATAGAAGTATATGATTATGATATTGACGATATTAATTCATTAAAGGAAAATGATACTAATATATAGCATTTGCGTGTATTTCACTTGATAAATTGCAGAAGGAGAAAAATGGATGAAAAACAAGGAATTGAAAAAGAAGTTTCAACGAGGGATTGTATTAATGATGGCACTGATACTATTGGTTAGCTTTACGGATAATAGAGTCATGGCAGAAACTAATACAACCAAAGAAATAAATAAAGTTGCAAAAACTATAGATGGCTTTATATGGAGCATTATTTTTGAGTCAAACATAAACGTATACGAAGATGAAAAAGAAGAAAAGATAACAAAAAAAGAATTTGATAAATATATGAAAATACATTATAATGGAAAATTAACAAATCAGGTTAAGACAATTATAGCGACTAGAAATCTTGATTACAAAAAGGATGTTGAAACTGAAAGAACGTGGGAAAAAGAAGACTTCACTTATATTTTAACGGTATCTGAAAAAACAATCAATACAAAAATTAAGAATATTTTTGGTAAAAAACTTGATAAAATTGATTTACCTATTTGGAAAGATAAAAATAGCTTGAATGATTTTACAAAAGAATTTTACTTAGGTGGTTTAGCAAAAAGTGAGGCAGGTAAAATTTACATAATAAATGAGGAATTTGATTCACATACTGAGTTTAAGTATGTTACAAAAAATGTCGAGAAAAGCGGTAATACATACACGGTTACACGACAATACAAATATTATAGATATTTTCTTGATACGAAACCCCAATATATAGTGAATGCTACAATTACAATCAAGAAAAATAGTAATTCTTCTTATGGGTATAATATTGTTGGATTAAAATTAAAAACACAATCTGTTAAAGTGGAACCATTTATGTAACATTATAAGCACTCGTTAAACTGTGGAGAAATGAGGCTTTATAACGTAAGTATTGGGATTTTCTAACGTATGAAAGTAGTGTAAAACTGTTAGCTGTGGCGGTTTTATATCTTAGCGATTACAGGGCTATTTTATATAATATACGGAGTATGTTAAAAATGAAAATATTGAATATTCCGGAGGTGAATCCATCACCTGTCCGGTCATTGGAAATCAAGACATTGCATCTCTTTATCTGCGTTGCTTAAGGTATCATGGAACAGAAAAATCATCAATGCTGCTACGCACCGCTGATGCGGCAAGGCATTAATGATTTTTCTATTCCATTCTGGACAGACGCTTTACGGACCTTATTATCCAGCCCTGCAGAAAACGCAATGAATACAGTGCTTTCTGTCAGATGGTTGATGCTGCCGATAAAACGGATCCATCTACTGTTTACTTCTGCGATATGTGGCATTACGTCGTCCGAATGAGCGTCAAGTTCCTGTTTATCCTTAACTAAATGACATTGCCTATGAACAGTAACACAGTAACAACATAATAGATGGACGGATAAAAGTTACGGATTGACATAGCAGGACAGGGATGGTAAGATGTTTGGGTAAAGGCTTTATTATTACAAATATAATGGAAATTGAGGTATCAGGAATGATTATTATAACTTGCTAATCCCTAATTTTATATGCTGTACATTGTTATCAATGTATGAGATGCAGCCGAACCGTCTTCCTGGTCTAAAAGAGATCAGAAAGGGGAGGGGATGTGTTTCGATTGCGGCGGGCAAGTTATCATTAATTCCATACCATATACACAAGCGCATGAATGTGTGCAGGCCGAAGAAGATAGTCAAAAATTTACGGCCAATGCTCATAGAAATAGAATGTGATGGTTTGCCCACAAGAATATCTTCTTGTGGGCATTTTTATCTCCCGGATAGTTTTGCGCAGGATTCCTGACACAAGATTTAACTTTCCGGAAGATAGGAGCTTGCCATAGACAGTTGAAACCGGCCCGGATACGGAACAGACGGGAAAATAATTACGGCTGCGACGGAAGGAGAACCGATATGTCACAGATTATTGTTAATGACTTAACCTTTAGCTATGATACCAGCTATGATACTATTTTTGAGCATGTGAGCTTCCAGCTGGATACGGATTGGAAGCTTGGCTTTGTAGGAAGAAACGGCAGGGGGAAAACTACCTTTCTTCATCTGCTGCAGGGCAGATACGCTTATCAGGGAACCATAACCGCATCCGTTGAATTCAGTTATTTTCCGTTTGAGGTCGAAGATATGACGGTTAATACGCTGGAGGCGGTGAGGAATATTATCGCTCCCTACGGCGAGTGGGAGGCCGGGATGGAGGAATGCCTGGCTGACAGCATGAAGCCGGATGCACTGGAGCGCTACGGGCGGCTTCAAGAGCTGTATCAGGCTCATGACGGCTATATTATTAATGAGATGATAGAGAAGGAGATCGGCAGGCTTCAGGTAGAGCCGGGGGTTTTAAACCGGCCCTTTGGCACCTTGAGCTTCGGAGAGAGAACGAAACTGTCCCTGGCGGCGTTATTTCTAAAAAAGAATCATTTTCTGCTGATTGATGAGCCCACTAATCATCTGGATATGGAAGGGCGGCAGATACTGGCAGAATATCTTCAGACAAAAAAGGGCTTTATTCTGGTCTCCCATGACCGGAGCTTTCTGGACCAATGCATCGATCATGTGCTGTCCATTAACCGGACGAATATCGAGGTCCAGAAGGGGAATTACTCCAGCTGGCAGCAGAATAAGGAATACTGGGACAATTATGAGCTGGAGAAGAATGAGCAGCTGAAAAAGGATATAGCGGTTTTGTCCGCGGCTGCAAAAAGAGCCATGGGATGGTCCGACCAGGTGGAGGCCTCCAAGATCGGGACCCATGTATATGACCGGGGAGCCGTAGGTCATAAGGCGGCTAAGATGATGAAGAGAGCCAAGTCCATCGAACACCGAAAGTTGGAGGCCGTTGAGGAAAAGAAGGGCCTGCTGAAGAATATCGAGCAAGCGGAGGCATTGAAGCTTAATATTATGGATTTTCCGGGAAAGAGATTTATGGAAGCCGAAAATTTGAATTTGTTTTATGGAGAGCACAGGGTGGCAACGGACATTAATTTCTCCGTGCGAAGCGGGGACCGCTTGGCCATCCAGGGAAAGAACGGCTCCGGTAAAACCACACTTCTTAAGCTTTTATTGGGGGAGGAGGTTATTCATACCGGCCGGTATTATACGGCACCCGGCCTGAAGATATCCTATGTGTCCCAGGATACTTCCTATTTGATGGGGAATTTGAAGGATTTTGCTTCCAATTATGGGTTGGATGAGACCATATTTAAGACTGTGCTGAGGCAGTTGGATTTTTCCAGGGTACAGTTTGAGAAGGATATCCGTGAATTCAGTGCCGGGCAGAAGAAGAAAGTATTATTGGCGAAAAGTCTTGCCGAACCGACTCATATCTTTGTCTGGGATGAGCCCCTGAACTTTGTGGATGTATTTTCAAGAATGCAGATAGAAGAGCTGCTTCTTAAGTACCAGCCAACGATGATCTTTGTCGAACATGACCGGGTTTTTGGTGAGAAGATTGCGACAGATCGGGTAATGCTCTACTAGAAAAAGAGAAAAATAATTGCCGTCAGGCAGAATGGAGGTTGACTATGAAACAAAAACGGTGGGGAAAACGGTTAATACGGCTTCTGCTATTCATGATAATCTGCGGTATGGGCGGAGCCCTGTTTCTTGTTGTTTTGAATGCATTTATAAAGTCTTCCGTAGAAGAGAGGATTCTCTCTCCGGAGGAGGCAAAAGGACTTACGGATGTGGATTGCATACTCGTTCTGGGGGCTGGTGTCTGGAATGGTAATCGTCCCAGCCCAATGTTGGAGGACAGGCTGCAGCAGGGAATATGGCTTTACCGCGACGGTGTGAGCGATCGCCTTCTGATGAGCGGGGATCATGGCAGAAAGGATTATGATGAAGTGAATGTTATGAAGCAGTACGCTATAGCGGAAGGAATACCGTCTGCGGATATTTTCATGGACCATGCCGGATTTTCCACCTATGAGAGTATGTATCGAGCCAGGGATATCTTTAAGGCGGGAAAGGTTATTATTGTAACGCAGGAATACCATCTGTACCGGGCATTGTATGTTGCCGGGAAGCTGGGGCTGGACGCCTATGGGGTGGCGTCGGACGCCCGGGTATATGCGGGGCAGGATTACAGAGAACTGAGGGAGATCCTGGCCCGGACAAAGGACTCTATCTATTGTCTGGTGAAGCCTGAACCTACGTATCTGGGAGACGCAATTCCAGTCAGTGGAAATGGCGATGTAACAAATGATTGAGTGTTAAAAATCCTCTTAATGGCATAGAATAAATTTGGACATCTTAGGGCATTCTACCAAATAGATAGGTAATTGATATGAAAACTGTGGAATTGTCTGAATCTGGTTACAATTACTGATTGCAAATTCTGATAAATTAGTTCATAATAGTAAGGAAAAGAACAAGATTACCATTCGCAGTACAATCACATAATATCAAGCAATATGTAGTAATATTTAAAACTGCAGTGACTAAATGCTAATGATTAGGAGAAGTGAAGCGATGAGAGAATGGAGATTATTGTTGTTATTGGAGTTTGATTGGAGGATGTTCAAGATTCATCGTAAATTAATCAACTGGTTGGTGAAACGGGGGATGAAGCTGTCCTCGCCGATTTTATGCATGATTAATCGGAGCCTGGATAACTATGGGGTGGCATTGGCCAGGCAAAGACATATTTATGAAAGCATTACGGGCCAGGTTATCCGTTATTATAAGAGAGATGAGATCTGAGAACAAAATTTGTCTTTATGAAATAAAAAAGCTGCCTGTCATTTTCCGTATGACTAAGGATTCATCTTAGTCCGCGGGAAATGACAGGCAGTTGCTGTTATAGAACATAATAAGAGCGCTTAAAGGAGTACAAGCTAACGACTATGCGTTCTTTTTCGGCTTTTTTACAACTTCGGGCTCGGGCATAATCGGCTTCAAGGAAGGCATTACACCTACAGTATCAGTTTTTTTCTTTTTCTTAACTTCTTTACGAATATCTCTGTTAGCCATGGATATCACTCCCTTTTATGATAGTAGACATATCTTGTATTTGATTCATATCTATTATAATGACTTATGTTGATTTAGTCCAGAAGAATTTTTGCATAAAGCCTATTTTGAAGCCTGTTTATACAGCACATTTAAATTGTTCAATTGTTTACGGAAAGATTTCTGGCAAGGGGATATCAATTTCTTTTTTTACGGAGCTTTGTTCCTTTACAGAGGCGTTGTTTCTTTGGAGAAACGAGGATGAAAGAATTTTATGATATACAGGCCCAAAAGATGAAAATAATTGTATAAAGTATATAAATAGTCATGCGAATATTGCGGTATATTATACATAATAAATATTTTGGGTGAAACAGTAAAATGGTATTGACATAATTGAGTACAAATGATAATATCAAGTTAAACGTAAAACGTGTACGATATATACAATTAAATTTATTTAAGCAAATTAGGTTGGGATACGTTTAACGTAAAACTATTTATGAAAAGAGGAGGGATTGATATGAGGAGTTCTAAATTACGCAAGGCTCTGGCATCAATTGTATTTGCGGCCGCAATAGTGATGACAGTGACGGTACAGGCATTTGCAGCATCGGCTTATATTGTAGAGGACGGAACCTTTACAAATGCAGGATTTGTTAATGCAGGCGAAGTAAAAGACGGAACCATTCAGGGACCCGGGAACTGGACACAGTTGAATCTGGGGGATGCGGCTGTGGATGCACCTTATCTGCACATCATCATAAAGGCCACCGGAGATACGGCAGCTGCGCAGATCGCAGTATCGGATCTGTTCACATTTGTTCTTGCTGATTTAGGGATTGCCTTAACTGAGGAGTATCAGGATGTAGTGCTTCCGGTTCAGGATAAGGGAATTACCATGCTGTCCTGGTTAAACTGTATGGGACTGGATGGAGGAAGCAGCGTATATACGGTTAAGGATGTGTTCCTATCCGATGATGAGGCTTCGACGATTGCAGCTGCAGTACCAAGCATCGCCCAGGCAGATCAGGAAGAAGGAGATATGCCCAAGACCGGTGCCTCGGCAGCAATGACTGTTTTTGCCGCTGCCGGTATGGTATTATGTGCGGGCGGACTTGTGGCAATGAAAAAGTACAAAAAGCCCGCAGCTGATGAAAAATAAAGAAACAAGAAATAATAATTTAAGCCGCCCGGCGGCAGTATGGAGGTTAATATGAAGAGAATGAAACGATTGTTAAGTCTTTTGTTATGTGTGATGCTTGCTGTGAGCCTGTTATCCGCCTGTGGTACGAAGGATAAGGAAGCCGCTGTGAACCCGCCGGCAGAACCTTCCAAAACAGAGGAGAAGGAACCGACAGCAGAGCCTTCCAAGGAAGAGGAAGGTGCTGAGGATATTAAGCTGACACTGGGGATCTGGCCGGAGGACACCATGACGGCAGATATTGAATTACATAAAGGATATGTGGCCACTTTTAATGCAACCCACCCTAATGTGGAGGTGGTTCCTTCCTATTACAAATATGCAACCGATACCTTTGTGCCGAAAGCGGAGTCCGGCAATCTTCCGGTGATTTTTGAGACCTGGTATACGGAGCCCCAGAAGCTGATCAACGGAGGCTTTGTTGCAGATATTACCGATATCCTGAATGATAGAGGCTGGGCGGAGAAGATTAATCCCTCCATCCGGGAGCTGCTATCCAAGGATGGAAGAATTTATGGTATTCCCCGTGACGGTTATGCGCTTGGCTTGATGCTGAATGTGGAGCTTTTTGAACAGGCGGGCCTGGTGGATGCAAATGGTATTCCTGTGTATCCCAAGACCTGGGCTGAACTGGCGGAAACTGCCAAAAAGATTAAGGACGCAACCGGTGCGGCAGGACTTTGCCTGCTGGCTAAGGACAATGCGGGCGGCTGGCATTTCAGCAATATTGCCTGGGCCTTCGGCGCAACCCTGACTCTGGAGGAGAACGGCAAATTTGTTGCCAATGTAGACACTTCGGAAGCAATTGCAGCGATGGAATATATTAAGAGCCTGCGCTGGGAGTATGACGTGCTTACTCCGGATCCGACCAATGAGGACTGGGGTACCGGTTTTGTTAACCTGGGAACCGGTGCGGCGGCCATGTATATCGGCGCCAACGATGCGGTGAACCAGCCGACCCAGGTCAACGGCCTTGCAGTAGATAAGCTGTCCATGTGTGCACTTCCTGCCGGACCGGGCGGAGCCCAGTATTCCTTATCCGGCGGTACTCCTTATATGTTCGCCAAGAACGCGACCCTCGAACAGATCAATGCGGCTTTGGATTATCTTGAGATTATGGGTAAGGCTCCGGTAGCAACCGAGGATGCGGTCGCAGGTATGAGAGCGGATGCCCAGAATCGTGTTGCCAGCGGTGTTCCGGTAATTCCCCGCTTCCCCTGCTGGATTGCCGAGGATGTGCTGGCTGCCGAGGACGCAATTGTTGCGGAGTTTGGCAATGTTGACACGAAGCTGTATGAATCCTATTTCAATATCCTGAAGAAGGAAGGAAATCTTCGTCTTGAGGAGGTTGGTTCGGCACAGGATCTGTATGCTGAGTTAACCAAGGTGCTTCAGGCTGTAATTACCGATAAGAATGCCGATGTTACGGAGCTGATGAAAACAGCGGATGCAAATTATCAGACTATCCTTGATAACACTGTAAATAAGTAGTAGAAATATCAGACGGATTTTTGGGATGATGGGGCTCTCCTTCGGGGAATACCCCATCATCTTTAAAGAAGACAAGTGATGGAAGATTAGGAATAGGAGGGTGGAGCAGATGGTCAGAATCGAGAGCGGGCAGCCCCGCAGCGAAAAACGGAAGGGAGCCCTGCAAAAAGATATCATAGGCTGGCTGATTATGTTACCCACAATTATATTATTCGCCTTTTTTGTTTGGGAGCCATTATTGGAAAGCATTCGCCTCTCCTTATATACGGCAAAAGGGATACGGCTGCAGGAATTTGTAGGGCTGGACAATTATACCCTTGTCCTGAAGCATCCGGATTTTATGGACGCGTTTACCAATACTTTCAAATACATAACATGGTCTTTGGCAATCGGTTTTCTCGTTCCCATTATAATTGCAATTTTAATTACCGAGACAGTCCATCTGAAGGGATTGTTTAAGATCGGTGTATATTTCCCGAATATCATGCCCGGCATGGCTATGGTTATGATGCTGGGATATTTCTTCCGCCCGGGCAATACGGGTGTGCTTAATATTTTATTGTCCAAGATCGGTGTGGAGCCGATGGTGTGGCTGTCTAATCCCAGGCTGACGATACCGCTCATCGTAGTGACTATGACCTGGAAGAGTGCGGGCGCCACGTCATTTCTTTATATGGCAGGGATCAACGGAATTAATCCGGAGCTGTATGAGGCGGCTACCCTGGATGGTGCCGGTATCCGCCAGAGAATCAGATACATTACGGTGCCGAATATTTTTTCCCTGGGAAAAACCTTATTGATCCTTCAGATTATCTCCGTGTTCCAAATCTTATATGAGCCTCTGGTTATGACCAACGGCGGACCGAATAATGCGAGTATATCGATTATGCAGCTGGTGTACAATTACGCATTCCGGGATTTCAATTATCCGGCTGCGGCCTCCCTGTCGGTCATGATGTGCATCATACTGATTTTGTTAAGCGGGCTCTATTTCAAAATTACGAAATCAAAGGATTGATTCCAGCTGAAATATAAGAAAAGAAAGGCACGGGTGCTGCTATGTTTTTTGATAAATATATTGAAAAGGAAGACGGAACAATCCGTTCCTATGATCTTCATTCCCGGAGGCACAGGATACTGTGTATCCTTATCTTTGCCGCCTGTCTCGGAATGCTTGTGATTGCCATCTTTCCGACGATCTGGGTATTTCTTGCCAGCTTTAAGAATATTGCCGAATTTCGCAAGGAAGCGACGATCCTGCCCAGAAGCTTTGACCTTCAGGTATATTTAAAAACCTGGAGGGATCTGAAATTCGTCAAATACTATATTAATTCCCTGCTGGTTGTCACGGGCTGTGTTGCGTGCTCCGTCGTGTTTAACGGACTGCTGGCTTACGGGCTGGCAATCCTGAAGCCAAGGGGGCATAAGCTTGTGTATACCCTGGTGATGTGGGGACTGCTCATTCCCGCCACTACCAGCGTGGTTGCGCTCTTTGTCAATATCAACCGCATCGGATTAAACCAGTCCTTTGTGCCGCTATGGCTGTCCATGGGCGCCAACGCTTTTTATGTGGTTATGTTCAAGCAATTCTTTGAAGCTTTGCCGAGGGAGCTGATTGAAG
The DNA here is from genome assembly GCA_023423045.1 of Bacillota bacterium. Taxonomy (GTDB): domain Bacteria; phylum Bacillota; class Clostridia; order Lachnospirales; family Lachnospiraceae; genus Mobilitalea. Next base: position 23,586 of record JAFAGA010000072.1, read on the forward strand.
CGGCGAAGCTGGACGGCTGCGGAGTATTGCAGACCTTTAGCCATATTGTATTGCCGCTGTCCAAATCCATTGTTATGGTCATCGCCATCTTTACCATCAATGCGGCATGGTCGGATTTTTTACTTCCCTATCTGGTGCTTGGCGGCTCAGGCAAGGAGACGGTTATGGTCCGTCTCTTTATGTTCCGGACCTCCAATGCGACGGATGTTGAAGTGCTGCGGGCGGTGGCTTTCTCTATCATACCGCCGATCATTTTATTTACCATATTCCAGAAACAGATTACAGCAGGTGCCACTACCGGTGCGATTAAGGGCTGAAGACTTGGAGGCAGACAATGGCTAAGATAGCAGATAAATATTATATTACAGATCCCTGGAGGATTATTGAGGAAGGCTTCGATCCGGATTACTCCCAGGTATCGGAATCTATTTTTTCCCTGGGGAATGAGTACATGGGAATTCGCGGATATTTTGAGGAGGGTTACAGGGGAGAGAGCCTGATAGGCAGTTATTTTAACGGTATCTATGAGTCGGCAAAAACGGAAGGCTCCGCTTATAAAGGGATTATCGATAGAACGGAGTTTATGGTGAATTCCGTGGACTGGCTGCATCTTCGCATACAGCTGGGAGAGGAAATCCTTTCTTTTGAACAGGTGAAGACACAGGAGTTTCGCAGGGTGCTGGATTTGAGGACCGGGGTTCTTACCCGCAGCTATGTATGGGTATTAGAGGATGGGCGGAGGCTGGCTTTGGAATTCGAACGCTTCCTGTCCATGAAGGAGGCCCATCTGGGAGGGCAGAGAGTGACTCTTACCCCATTAAACTTCTCGGGTGAGGTAACCATCACTGCGGGGCTGGATTTCTCCCAGCCCCACCATATGGTTGGGAAGAACCTCTGGAGCTGTGAGGAGAAGAGCTCCGGAGAAAATTGGTGCGCTCTTTTAGCTGGTACGGTGAATACGGGTCAGTCGGTGTACTCCCTGAGCCGCTTTGACCGCAGCGCAGTGGCGGAGAAGGGCAGCTGTGAGGAAAAGGGGGTATATAAGGTGCTCTGCCTGCCCCTGAAAGAGGGAGAGAAGACACAGCTTACAAGACTTGTGATGAACCTGATCAGAAAGGGGCGGACCCCACAGGATTTTGATGCATTTAGCGCAAAATGCGCCGAGGCCGGGCAGCGGATCGCTTCCCTGGATTATGATACGGTTAAGGCAGAGAGCACCCTATGGTGGGATACCATGTGGAAGGCATCGGACATTGTGATTGACGGGGATGAGCTGAACCAGCAGGGAATCCGCTACTGTATCTTCCAAATGCATCAGACCTATCACGGAGCGGACCGGGGGACCATCATCGGAGCCAAAGGTCTTACGGGAGAAGCATATAGCGGCAATACCTTCTGGGATACGGAAACCTATTGCCTTCCTTTCTATATTTTTAACAATGTGGAGGCGGCGAAGCATTTGCTGGAGTTTCGCTATCTTACCCTGCCGGAGGCGAGGGAAAGGGCAAGGGCTCTGGATTGTGAAGGAGCCTTCTATCCCATCGCCACCATCAGCGGCAGAGAATGCTGCAGTTTGTGGCAGCATGCCAGTCTGCAATTACAGGCATCTACGGCAGTTGCCTACGGATTGAAGCATTTTGAGACGGTTACCGGGGACGAGGAATTTGTATTCCATACAGGCCTGCCCATCCTCATTGAGGTCAGCCGGATGCTGGCCAGCAGAGGAGCCTGGAATCCGGAGCATACCCGGTTTGGTTATTATGGAATAATGGGGCCGGATGAGTTTCAGATGATGGTCAATAATAATTGCTATACGAATTATATGGGGAAGGTTACCCTGGAATATACCCTGGAGGTATTGGAACGATTTAAGAAAAAAGATCCTGGCGCATATGAAGCCCTGCTGGAGGGATACCATCTGGCCAAAGCGGAACAGGAGAACTGGGGTATGATTGCCCGGAGCATGTATCTCCCCTATGACGAGGAGACGAAACTTTTTGAACAGCATGAGGGATATTTTAGCTTGCCCCATATCGATGTGGATCAGATACCGATGGAGGATTTCCCCTTATACCATCATTGGAGCTATGACCGGATTTACCGCAACGATATGATTAAGCAACCCGATGTGCTGATGATGATGCTCCTGTTTAATGGAAACTTTACCAGGGAGCAGCTGCAGAAGAATTATGAGTTCTATGAGCCGAGATGTATCCATGAGAGCTCTCTCTCGCCTTCGGTTCACTCCATCCTGGCAGCCCAGCTGCAAAAGCATGAGGAGGCATACCGTTTCTTTGGCTTTGCAACGAGAATGGATCTGGATAATTATAACCGGAATACAGCGGAAGGCTTGCATACTACATCAATTGCAGCAGCATGGATGAATATTGTCTACGGCTTCGGAGGAATGCGTTCCGACAAAAAAGGCCTTAGCTTTGCGCCCTCCATACCGGAGGCGTGGAAGGGTTTTTCCTTCCGGATTTGTTATGCAGGGGATGTCATTCAGGCAGAGATCACAAAGGAGGAGGCAGTATTTTATACTTTGGGAGGAACGGAAGTTGAGATATCGGTCTATGGCCGGCCGGTCATTCTGGGAGGAGAGAAAGTTAAAGTTGCTCTGACTAAGCCTGTATGACAGCCATGGAAGGTCCGGCAGGAACTCATACAAAGACGGAAAAATGAAAAGGAGAATACTGCGATATACACACTCCCTATACCCGGATGGAGGAGCTTCATCCAGTGGCATGGGGAGGGGTGTAATATGCGGCATCCCCTTGGAGGGAAGAGCTGCTTTATTAAGGGGTTTATCTATGATAGTTGCTTCGTTATCTATACGATTTTTTTGACGCTGTTGCGTTCCACCAGCTGAATGGGAAGAATGACTTCCCGCTGGGGCAGCGGGTTCTTATCCAGCATGTCAATCAGGAAATTTACCGCCAGTTTACCCTTTAACGGCGCATCCTGGTGGATGGTAGTGAGGGTCGGAGAGGTTAACCGGCACAGGTTGATATCATCGAAACCGATAACCGAGATATCCTCCGGAACGCTTTTGCCCGATTGCTGGATACCGGCCATGATGCCTGCAGCCAGAATGTCCGCTGTGGCAAACACGGCGGTAATATCATTGCGCTGAGCCAACCGGCGGCCCAGGCTGATGGTGGTCTCCGTATCAAACTCCTGCTCGAATACCAACTCAGGACGAAAAGCGAGTGAGGCTTCTGCCAAGGCATCCCGATAGCCCTGGAAGCGCTCAGATACTACGCCCCGGGTTTTAATTGTCGGAGATGCAAAGGCAATATGACGGTGCCCCTGGCGGATCAAATACTGTGTTGCCGTATAGCCGCCCTGATAATCCTCAAGACCCACATTACATATATTGGAGCAGGGTACATAGCTGTCGATCAATACGATGGGTATATCCAGTTCTCTCAGGGTATGATAAAATTCGTCCTCGAATACACCGGTAAAAAATAGACCGTCAACATTCCAGTTGCGGAGGAAGGCGGACAGATCCGATGAGGTTTCCACCGCGCGGAGCATCAGATAATACCCATTTTCCCGGAGTGTCTTCTCGATGGATCCGATGAAAGCCGAATGAAAAGGGTCTTCAACAATGGTTTCTTTTGTATTGGAGGTCAGATGACTTATCATTCCTATTACTCTGGAAGAGCTGGAAACTAAAGAACGTGCGGACATATTCGGTACATATCCCAACCGGTCGATGGCGTCATTGATGCGGGCAATGGTTTCTGCGGAAACACGGCCTGCTCTGCCGTGAATTACATTGGACACCGTTGTACAGCTTACACCGACAGCATTGGCAATATCTTTGATGGTAGACATAAAACGTTCCTTTCTCTTAGGTTTAATGTTAAACTTTTAAACCAAGTGTAGCACAAGGAAAGGGAAATGTACAGCGATCCGGCGTCAATTATTTAAACTGTTACAAAACAAACATAATCAGGAGAAAGCAGATTTTATGGCGGCGCAAAAAATCAGCGCAGAAATGAGGAGAAGGTTGAAAGAAATAGAATATATAAACGAAAGGGGGACCGGGTCCATGCCAGCGTTTTCATGGCGATTTGTGCGGTAAAGGCATGGATATAAATATGAAGAAGAAAAGAATTCTTGCAATTGCAGAATGGCTTCTTGCGGCAGGGCTGCTTGCCGCGGGAGTATGGGGAGGTTTGCGTGTGCAAAACCGGATGGAGGCGGTCAGTGCCATGGTTGATATGAGCGGCTCCAAGCTGGTACTGTATGAAGGGCCCACTTCTCTGAAGGATGCAGGACCGGAGGATCGTAAGACGGTGAATGAGATGGGAAGGGATTTCTCATTAATGCACTGTACGGATACCCAGGTCAATGTAAACGGTTATGACTGCTATGTGTATGACACCAATGTCAACCATAACCGCATGTGGTTTGGAGACTATCTCCCTACTCAGTCGAGAACGCCCATTACTTATTTTGATTTTGAAGGAATTGCTAATATTGTGGTTACGGTCCCGGAGATAGAAATTCAATCGGTGAAGATCAGCCCCATGAGCTATGGAATCACACCTGTGATTGATGCCCAAAATCACAGGGTTTCCATCACGGTTACAGAACAGGATAATTATACCCTGACCTTTAACGATTCGCCCTCCCGTGCATTGCATATTTTTACGAATCCCATTGAAACGGATGCCCCCAAGGAGGGGGATGAGAATGTGATCTATATCGGTCCGGGGGAATGGAAGATCGGCTCCATCATGCTGGAGGAGAATCAGACCCTTTATATCGCCGGAGGAGCGGTAGTACATGGTGTGGTTCAGTCCAACTATACCAGCAATATCAAGGTTTTGGGGCGAGGAATTATTGACGGCTCCACCTTTAGCGGATGGCAGGGGAAATCGGCGCTGGTTCCCCTCAAGTTCGATTTCTGTGACGGAATAGAGATTCGGGATGTGCTTCTTTTGAACCCCAATGCTTGGGTTTGTTCTGCCAGCACCTCCAAAAACGCCTTGATCGACGGAATAAGAATCATATCCTCCAGACCCAACGGGGATGGGATTACGCTGCAATCCTGTGAAAATTATAGGGTGCAGAACTGTTTTGTCAGAAGCTGGGACGATTCTCTGGTGGTGAAAAATTACACCGGAGATTCAAAAAATATCACTTTCACCAATAACCAACTGTGGACCGACCTGGCACAATCCATGGAAATCGGCTATGAGACCAATAAAGGGAAGAAGGAGGATGCAAAAATCAGCGATATCCTCTTTGAAAACATCACGGTGCTGAATAATTTCCATAAGCCTGTTATATCCGTTCACAATGCGGACGATGCCCTGATTACCGATATTACCTTCCGTAACATCATCGTGGAGAATGCCCAGATGGGTTCCGGTGATGGGGAAGAGCTTCCTTATCTGATTGATTTTAATATTGCCCAGAGCACCAACTGGTCTACCACCAAGGAACGCGGACAGATTAGGAATGTGATAATTGACGGAGTCAGAGTCCTGTCGGGCAAGTTCAGCCCCTCCAGAATTCACGGCTTCGATGAAAATCATACGGTGGAGGATATCACAATTCGAGGCCTTGAGATTCTGGGAGAGAAGATCACCGGCTTTGAACAGGGAAAGTTTGAAATTGATGAAGCATCCGCAAAGAATCTGACGATTGAATAGGAGGGCAGGAAGGAATGAAAATTGTGAGAAGAATATTAATCCTGCTGCTGGCAGCAGCCAATATCGGGATACTTTATTATTACAAGACATCCATCCAAGAGCCGCCTCAGAATATTGATCCGGCGAATGTGACTGTAGTGGAAGCCCTGGAGCAGAAGGAAGCCCAGGAGCATCCGGCCTTCATCAAAGAGGAATACAAGCTGGTGCTGCCGGAAGGGGACAATATTGCACTTGGAAAAAAGATTACCGCCAGCAGTTTCACCCAGGTTTATAATGCGCCGAAAGCAGTGGATGGCACCTGTGACGGACCTTCCTATTGGGAGGGAGCCGGGGAATATCCCAATATCCTTACGCTGGATCTGGGAGAACCTGCTTCAATCCATGCCATCCGCCTTGCGCTTAATCCTCTGGCTATCTGGGGTAAGCGGACCCAGACCATTGGGGTAAAGATCAGTGAGGACGGAGAGATCTATACGGAGCTATTTGCACCGCAGCAGTATATCTTTGATCCCGATTATGGCAATGAGGTACAGCTTCCCTTTGATGAAATTACCACCCGGTATGTACAACTGGTGATTACGGAGAATTCAGGGGCCGGTGGAGGCCAGATTGCTGAATTTGAGGTATACGCCAGATAAGGATGGGCGGCTTGTCCGAGATGTATTTCTGATTTTTATTAACTGCACTGAGGAACAGTGCAGTTTTTTATTTGCAGTATATTGAAATGTGTCGATTTTTGTGGTAAATTTAGAGAAAACGGGACGTTAGAACAAAATACTTAACCGTGAGAACCTGAAAAATTTGACCAAGGAGAACGCATCTATGAACATAAGAAATACATTAAGAATTATTGTTGTTTTATTGTTAGTATTTTCTGTGACTAGCACGGTTGTGGTATTTTACCAAATTGACAAAATGCAGCTGGACGGCGCTGTGATCAATTCATCCGGCGTGGTAAGAGGGGCAACCCAGAGATTAATTAAATTAGAAATAGCCAAAAAACCCAATGATGAACTCATAAAGAAATTAGATGGAATTATAAACGGTTTGATTGAGGGTGACGCTGAACTTGGTTTGCCCAAAGCCGTTGATGAGAACTTTATCAGCCAGATGAACAAAGTGAAAAGTGAATGGCAGGCCTTGAAAGAATCCATTGAGGCTGCAAGAAAAGCCGAAGATTTTGCGTCCTTGGTGGCGGAAAGCGAAAGCTATTTTGCGACCACGAATGATGCTGTAACAGCCGCTGAGGTTTATGCAGCAAAAAAAGTGATAGGGCTAAAGTACATACAGGCAATTTTGATGGCAATGAATATCGTTCTTTTTATTGCTATCTGGTCTATAAGCTCAAGAAGGATTTCCAACCCTTTGAAGGAGCTTATCAGCATGATAAGAGCTTTAAATGTATCGGAGAAAATCCCTGATAAGTTCTTAAACCGTAAAGATGAAATCGGAGAGCTGTCGCGGGCTTTTGAAAAAGTAATCAATGACATCAAGGATTTGATTGAAGGACTGGTCACAACCTCAGGTAAGCTGACGGAATCTTCCGCTATTCTATATAATATAAGCTCTGAAACATCCAATTCTTCCATGGAGATTGCCAGGGCGATTGAAGGGATTGCCGGAGGAGCTACGGATCAGGCTTCGGAGATCCAAAGGGGTGTCGGTGAGCTGGACAGCCTCGGCAGGCTGGTGGATGCGGATCAGGCAAAGATTGCGAAACTGAGAACAGCTGCTGCCCGCGTGAATGAACTTAAAAATGAAGGTACAGCAATTTTGGCCGATTTAATTCAAAAAAACACACAAAACAGAACCGCTGCGAAAGAAGTTCAAACTACGATAGCAGAGACCAGTGAGAGTGCAAAGGAAATTATCAATGCCAGCTCCATGATCAAGCAAATATCAGACCAGACGAATCTCCTGGCCTTGAATGCAGCCATAGAAGCAGCGAGAGCGGGAGAACACGGCAAAGGCTTTGCTGTTGTAGCCGATGAGATTAGAAAATTGGCAGAGAGCTCCAACCGGTTTACCTCTGAAATTGAAGACATCACCGCTATACTTGCAGTTAAAACGGATGAGGCGGTTAAAAAGATAGAGGAAATGGATATGGTTGTAAAAGTACAGTCAGAAAGCGTAACTTCCACGGAAACCAAATTTTCTGGAATATCCCATTCCATTGATGATATTGAAGAACATATAGAGGACATAAGCCGGTCAACGGATGAGATAGCCAATAAGAATGCATCAATCATTGATATGATTCACAGCCTGTCAGCCATTGCAGAGGAGAGTGCGGCAAGTACACAGGAGGTATCTGCATCGGTAGAAGAACAAACAGCATCCATGGATCAGATTGCTGAAGCCAGCAATGTATTGGCACAATTAGCTGAAAAGTTAAATGAGAGCATGAAACAATTTAAAAGGTAAGTTGTTCGCCTTTGGTATGATGTGCAGCAACTGATAATTCAAAGTTATCGAGATAAAAGAAAGCCTTAATAATTTTATACTATGAAAGTGTAGCAGCCATCGGAAAACAGCAGTTTTTCGGTGGCTGTTATTATGAATCCGCGAATTCGTTGACGTATTCCTGATACTATATTTCTCTATCTCCCCCAACAATTAATATCATTAAGTTAAGCTTGATGATATTGACTCTGCGGTACACACAGGGAAGGGAGTTTTTATTTTTCATGATTTCTGAATGATTCTCCGTTATGTGTTGATAATAATTAAATATCCAAGGCAATGGCTTAAAATAGCCGGTCTGCAGCAAAAAAGGATTGAAAATGCAGCGGGCCCGGGAAAAGCGGGTTTTCGCGGGAAGATATCAGGAGAGGAAAATGATGGAACAATACAGATTGGGAGTTGATATCGGCTCAACCACGGTAAAGCTGGCATTACTGAATGGAAAAGATCAATTGGTTTATAGTGATTACCGGAGGCATTTATCGGACATCAAAAGCACCCTTCAGCAATTGGCAAAGGAATGCTATCAGAAGCTGGGAGAAATCCCGGTGCGAATATGCATCACCGGCTCCGGCGGGCTGTCCGTAGCCGAATGGCTGAAGATTACCTTTGTACAGGAGGTGATTGCCTGCAGCAAGGCGGTTGAGACCTATATTCCGGAAGCGGATATCGCCATTGAGCTGGGCGGGGAAGATGCCAAGATTACTTATTTCCGGGGCGGAATGGAGCAGAGAATGAACCAAAGCTGCGCAGGCGGGACGGGAGCCTTTATCGATCAGATGGCTGTGCTGCTGGATACGGATGCCGAGGGCTTGAATGAATATGCAAAAAAGCACCGGGTAATTTATCCCATTGCTTCCCGATGCGGGGTATTTGCCAAGACCGATGTCCAGCCTCTGATTAACGACGGGGTCTGCAAGGAGGATATTGCGGCCTCCATCCTTCAGGCTGTGGTAAATCAGACCATCGGCGGCCTCGCTTGCGGCAAGCCGATCCGGGGCAGGGTGGCATTCCTGGGAGGACCCCTGTACTTCCTCTCCCAGCTTCGGGAGCGGTTTTGCAGCAGCCTTAAGCTGGATATGCAGCACGCCATATCACCGGAGCATTCCCAGGTATATGTTGCTATGGGGGCGGCCCTATCCTCCGGCAGGGAGCAGGAGATGAAATTAAGCGAGCTGGTGAACCGGGTAAAGCGTATCAGGGAGAATTATGGGGAGACGGTAAAGCATTTAAAGCCCCTTTTTGCAGATAAGGAGGAATATGCTGCATTCCGGCAGCGCCACAGCCTGGCCCGGACAGCAAAAGGAGATCTGAGTACTTACTTTGGCCGTACCTTTCTTGGGATCGATGCCGGTTCCACTACGACGAAGGTGGTCTTAACCGGTGAGGAGGGGGAGATTTTGTTCTCCCACTATTCCGGGAATGAGGGCGAGCCGCTGAATAAGCTGATACCGGTGCTGCTTGAACTCTACGGCTTGCTCCCTCCCGGGGTCAGGATAAGCAAATGCGCTGTCACGGGATATGGAGAGGCTCTGATGAAGGCGGCGCTTCATGCGGATATCGGAGAGATTGAAACCATTGCCCATTACAAAGCGGCAAAGCATTTTCTTCCGGAGGTAGATTTTATTCTGGATATCGGCGGTCAGGATATGAAATGTCTTCGAATCAAGGAGGGAGCCATTGACAGCATCCTCCTTAATGAAGCCTGCTCCTCCGGATGCGGTTCCTTTCTGGAGGGCTTTGCTAAGTCCCTGGGATTGACGGCCGGGCAGTTTGCCCAGGCGGCTTACTTTGCCAAGGCTCCTGTGGAATTAGGGACGAAATGCACGGTCTTTATGAATTCCAAGGTAAAACAGGCCCAGAAGGAGGGGGCGGGCTTGCCGGAATTGTCGGCGGGCTTATGCTATTCTGTTGTAAAAAATGCATTGTATAAGGTGATCAAGCTGCGAAGTGAGCAGGATCTTGGAGCGCACATCGTCGTACAGGGCGGTACTTTCTATAATGACGCAGTGCTAAGATGCTTTGAGCTGGTAACCGGAAGGGAAGCAGTAAGGCCGGACATCGCCGGACTCATGGGCGCCTACGGAGCGGCTCTGATCGCCAGGGAGCGATATAATGAGGGAGAGGAAAGCTCGATGCTGACGAAAGAGGAGCTGGCGGCGTTCTCGGTGAAATCGGATCACCGGCGCTGCAGCCATTGCACAAACCATTGCCTGCTTACGGTCAATACCTTTTCTAACGGCGAGATCTATACGGCCGGCAACCGCTGTGAACGCGGGCTTGGTATGAAGGTCTCCGGAGGCAGCACCCTGCCGAACCTCTATGACTACAAATATAGAAGAACCTTCGCTTATCCGCCGCTGCCCCCTGAGAAAGCCTCCCGGGGAGTGATTGGTGTTCCGAGGGTTTTGAATCAATATGAGAACTATCCCTTCTGGTTCACCTTCTTTACAGCTCTGGACTTTCGGGTAATCCTTTCCGATCCCTCCTCCAAGCGGCTGTATGAAACGGGGCTGGAAACCATCCCGTCGGAATCCGTATGTTATCCTGCCAAGTTGTGTCACGGGCATATCCTGAATCTCATCGACAAGGGAGTGGATACCATCTTCTACCCATCGGTGGTATACGAGTCGAGGGAATATCAGGAGGCGGATAACCACTATAACTGTCCCATCGTAATATCCTATCCGGAGGTAATCCGGGGAAATGTGGATGCCTTGAAGCAGGAGGATATCCGGCTGATCAATCCGTTCTTGTCGTTGGACAATAAGAAGAAACTGGTACAACGGATGGAAGAGGTGATGAAAAGCTATTCCATACCCAGGGAGGAGATTCGAAGGGCGGTTCATCTGGCAGGTCTGGAGCAGGAACAATATAAAAAGGATCTTCGGCAGCAGGGAGAGGAGGCGCTTGCCTGTATCCGGGAGAAGAAGCTTAAGGGGATTGTATTATGCGGTAAGCCTTATCATGTGGATCCGGAGATCAATCATGGGATTGCCAGGCTGATTCAGTCTTATGGCATGGCAGTACTGACAGAGGATAGTATTGCACATCTGTCTTCCCTGCGTCAGAAGCTCCGGGTTGTGGATCAGTGGGTATATAATTCAAGGCTGTACCGGGCCGCTTCCCTGGTGGCAGAGGTGCCGGAGCTGGAGCTGATACAGTTGAATTCCTTTGGCTGCGGGCTGGATGCGGTAACCTCCGACCAGATTGCAGAGATTTTGGCTTCCGGCGGCAAGTTATATACGATGCTGAAGATTGATGAGGGAAATAACCTGGGGGCAGCAGGGATACGAATCCGCTCCCTGCAGGCAGCGGCAAGAGAGAGAGACAGACAGGAGAGAGCTCTTCCTTCTCTTCCTGAGGAACCGGTAAGGCCGGTTTTCACCAGGATGATGAAGCATACTCATACGATCCTGGCACCGCAGATGGCCCCGATTCACTTTGAACTGGTCCAGGCCGCCGCAAGGGCCTGCGGCTATCGTCTGGAGGTATTGCCGGCGGAGGATCGGACTGCCGTGGATGAGGGGCTGAAATATGTAAATAATGATGCCTGCTATCCGGCGGTGCTGATGATCGGACAGCTGGTACAGGCGCTGAAATCCGGCAAGTACGACAGTAACCGCACTTCCGTTATAATTACCCAGAGCGGCGGAGGCTGTCGTGCAACCAACTATATTGCATTTCTGAAATTAGGGCTGAAGCAGGCAGGCTTTGAGCAGGTTCCGGTGATATCGCTGAATACCCTTGGTATAGAGAAGCAGCCGGGCTTTCGAATGTCTCCCGGATTGATCAACCGCTGTATTATGGCGATGATTTACGGAGATTTGTTCATGCGCCTATTGCACCGTACCAGACCCTATGAACGCTTCCCTGGTTCTGCCCTAATTCTCTATGAGAAATGGAGGGACCGGGCAAAGGAGCAGCTAAAAACCGGAGGAAAGAGAGATTTTCGATATAATATACGAAAGATTGTGGAAGAGTACGACCAGCTGGAGATGATGGATATCCAAAAACCGAGAATCGGTGTGGTGGGAGAAATTTTATTAAAATACCATCCGACAGCAAATAACGATATTGTAAAGATTATTGAAGAAGGAGGAGCGGAGGCGGTTGTACCTGATCTTATGGATTATTTCTTATATTCTGCTTTTAATTCGGGATTCCGATTCCGATATCTTGCCGGGTCGAAACTAAGCCACCGGCTGAGTCAGCTTGCCCTGTCCTATCTGATGGGTTACCGGGATATTGTGAAGCGGGAGCTGGCGGGAAGCAGGCGGTTTCTTAGCCCCACCCCCATAGAGGAGCTTGCCCACATGGCATCCACGCTCCTTTCCCTTGGGAATCAGACAGGGGAGGGATGGCTGGTTACGGCGGAGATGATGGAGTTTATCGAGCAGGGAACGAAGAATATCTTATGCATCCAGCCCTTGGCCTGTCTGCCGAATCATGTCACCGGAAAGGGAATGATTAAACCTTTGAAGGAACGTTTTCCCCAGGCTAATATCATGCCGATCGATTATGATCCCGGCTTGTCCAGTGTGAATCAGCTTAACAGGATTAAGCTGATGCTGTCGGCGGCGATGAAGGATTACGAGAATTTGTAAAGAGATAGTAAGAAAAAGGAGCAGGAGACAGCAGCAATCAATAGTTGTCCCTGTGAAAAATCCCGCCCTCGAAGTAATTAGAGGGGCGGGATTTTATTAAACAACGAGCGGCTCGCAACGTGCCACCCCTTTGAACATATTATTATCCTGGGAGAAAGTCATGTGAGCTTTATTTTATCCAGAATAAATTTCTTGAACTCCGCGAGATCCTTATCAAAGCCCTCTTTATTCAGATACAGCGCCCGGTCCGAGCCCAGATAAAGGTAGATATAATTCTTATATTCCTTATATTCGGTAATCTGTACATAAGGATTCTTGCCGGAGGACTGGATACCCGAC
>JAFAGA010000027.1 GCA_023423045.1 Bacillota bacterium
AGTTTTCTTTATTGGAAAACAATTCGCAGAAACAGCTGCTTTTAAAATGACGAACATGGATGCAAAAGACCAGAATCAACATGAAATAATCTGACGGATTGAGCATCGTTTAATTTGCGGGACAACAGCGGAACGTGACAACCGGATGGGCAAGGTAAAAACTAAGGTGTCAGGCTGCTTCTGTACTATGGAAGGAGCGGGAGTATTCGCAAAAATAATGTTCTATATAGGGACCGTGAATAATCATGGATATAACTCATTTATTGCGGTAAAAAAAGCAGTTATGAAACAGTCGGAGTTTATTTTCGAATAGGGCCGACTGATTAGTTACATATAATGAACATAAGAATACATTTTCTGGCCAAAATGTTCTTGGTCAGATTTTTTAATAAAATAGCAATTTTATAATTTATTTTATAAGGCGCATAGTGAAAGAAACTATGAGCTTGCAAGTAATGTAAAAAAAAGAAAGAGAAACTTAAGAAAAAATTAATTGACTTAATATGTAAATAATGGTAATTTTATGATATAAATATTGGGAAAATTAGTATATTGCGTAATGAGCATTTAATTAGGGAGTATGACAATGAAGATAAGAAAAGTAATCCTTTTTGTATCGATTATTATAGGAGTAATTTTAGTTCTGATTTTACGTTACTATCTTGGGAAAATTGATATTTCTCAGCAAAGTATCTATGAAATAAACTGGGATATTAATATACCATCGGATTTTAACGTGATTTATCATTATAAAGATAAACATGGTTTCCAAGGAGATGGAAAACGTTATACCATTTTCAAAACAGAGAAAATCTATAAATCACCTTTAATTACTTTGAAAAAGGATTCAGGTGAAATGGTTACGTATGACGGAAACTCAGATAATGTTAGAAATTATGCTATGGAAGAGTTTATTCTAACAATTACAACAGACTTAAACATACCTGAAAACAATATACCGCAATTTGACAGATATTATATCTGGCAGAAATTTGTACAACGTGGAAATACATTAATTGTTTTATATCTTCCAAGTGAACATAGAATATATTTCATAGAAGAGCTATTCTAAAGTATATACAATGAGGGATTTTAAGTAAAAGTATGTGGACATAATAAAAATAAGGTGTTATGAGTAATCATTTGGACAAGTTAACTGAGGTGATATTTGGAGGGCTATTTTTCTTAAATGACTCATGATTAAAAAGTAGTGTAGTTGCTGAAATAAATACCATTGTTTTAGGGCTCTCAATCTCATAACCAGGAGCTTTTGTAGGGAGGTGTTGCATTGATAAATTAAGTAATTAAAAACTACTGCCATTTATTTTAAGGAGGTTATATTATGTATTTAAAGAGGTTATTATGTGTATTTCTAATGATGGCTATGCTTCTGCCCAGTTCTACAGTTTTAGCAATGACAAATATCGATTCATCAAACTTTACAACTATTAATAATCAATTGGAAAGAAATGTTGTGCTAATTGAGCAAAATTTGTATAAGAGTGGGAGTAGTGTTGAAAAAGGATTAGGGGACTTTATTTTATTATTAAAAGAGGAGCAGAAAAAAGCTACCACTCTAGAGAATGTTGATAAGCTACAGAGTTTGATCGATACTACAAGTAATTTGCTGGTAAATTATATTAATTATAAAAACGGCATTAGCAATACATATTATGTAGATACTTCAAGTGCAAGTAATAATCCAATTTATGGAGTAGCGATTGCGGCGGTAATAACTTGGTTTTCTAATAATAATTATTTACTCTCAGCGGAACTTTTAGCTCATATGGATGAAAATACAACCTATGGAGCAATATATCATCCTTATTTTGGAACAAGGGTAACTAGTTCACCAGTGTATCATCAAATAATGCTAGGTTCACAAACAAATGGAACGGCTGCATTCACGAATACTGGAAGTGTGTTTCAAAAAGATTTATACTACGGCATACATAACTTCTACTGGAAAAAGGAATCTCAAATATTCACGCTCCGTGATGTCTATGATTATGCACTTGGCGATTATGATGGAATGCAGGAAATAGCTGTTAATACCATGTATCTGGCTCAACAAGCAGGAGAGCTTGTTCCGTTCGTAAATGAAATAATAATAAGAAATTAAAACAGCCACTAAAAACAGACCTAGGACAAGGTGTTTTATCGCTCCGTCCCAGGTCTGTTTTTTAGGCATAATTACGTATAGCATTAAAAAGCTTAAAAAGAATTTTCGAAATCTTCCTAAAATAACAAATAACAACTTATCTTATACATAATATAAATTCTCAGAAGGATATACGGCGTCACAAGTCACATCAATGCCAAGCTTCTTCAGAATCTGCTCATCGTTGCGGTTCAGCATCGCGGTGCAATGGGCCTGTACGCCGGAAAGCCCGGATAATTTATCGTAGGCAAGCTGGGCGGTTGGATTTGTTACCGCACAAATGCTCAGGGCAATGAGAATCTCATTGGCGTTCAGATAGGTAATCTTGCTGTGAAGATCTCTTTCCTTCAGGTCGCGGATGGTATTTAAAATCAGGGGTGATAACAAGAAAATATCATCACTGATGCCGGCCAGGTATTTGATTGCATTCAGCAGTGCGGCGGAGCAGCAGTCCATGGTTGTGGAGCCTTTTCCGGTGATAATGGTTCCATTTTCGAATTCAAGGGCGATGACGGATACGGGCTCATTGTCCGCTGAGTTTTCCTTAAGCTTTGCGGCATACTCTCTCGCGGGAAGAACGCAGCCACGATCCTCCTGCTTCAGGCCCACCTCTTCCAGTATTACTTTCATACGGTTGACAGACTCCTCATCCAACAGGCCCTTCTTAAAGTCGCATATCGTGAAGAAGTAACGACGAATAATCTCCTGCTTGGAAGCCTCGCTGACAATGGCATCATCAATAATGCCATAGCCTACACGGTTCACACCCATATCCGTAGGAGACTGATAGATGGATTCCTTGCCCGTAATCTTCTCGATAATGCGCTTGATTACCGGGAACATTTCCAGATCCCGGTTATAATTCACGGCCACCTGCTGGTAATGTTCAAAATGGAAGTTGTCAATCATATTTACGTCCTTTAAGTCTACGGTGGCGGCTTCATATGCTATGTTAAGAGGGTGCTTCAGAGGCACATTCCATACGGGGAAGGTCTCGAATTTGGAATAGCCGGCATTGTGTCCCGTATTATACTCATGATAGAGCTGGTTTAAACAGGTAGCCAGCTTGCCGCTGTTGGCGCCGGGAGCGGTTACCACGACAATGGGCTTGGTGGTAGCAATATAGGGATTAATGCCGTAGCCGTTTTCGCTTACAATGGTATCCACATCTGCCGGATAGCCGGGGATAGTGGCATGGGTATATACCTTGATATTACGGCGCTCCAGCTTATTAATAAAGACGGTGGTTGCGGGCTGTTTGCTGTAGCGGGTGATAACCACGCTGTTTACCTCCAGGCCACAGCTGCGCAAGTCATCCAGGAGACGGAGTACCTCCATATCATAGGTGATGCCAAAGTCTCCGCGGATTTTATTTCTTTCAATATCACCGGCGTATACACATATAATGATTTCGGCCTGATCCTTCAGCTTTTGGAGCAGCTTGATTTTAGCGTCTTCGTCGAAGCCGGGGAGTACGCGCTTTGCGTGCTTGTCCCCTATTAACTTCCCTCCGAACTCCAGATAGAGCTTGTCATAGTTGTTAACTCTCTCCAGAATAAACTTGGACTGCTCGTCAATATACTTTTGTGGATCAAAACCGATTTTCATGTGGGTATATCCTCCTTTGAATACAATTAGATTTTATTGAATAAATTTTATCGAAGTGCTGAGGCAATATCTATAGATACTATCTCATGAGATGATTTTTTCAATATTATGTGGGGCGCTATAAAACACCATACTCTATCATAATCTAAATTTGAAAAATGTCAAATAGCTTTTTACCTATTTTCATAGGAAAATCAAGTGACTTTTGGTCCTAGAGGCAAAATATATTTTTTGGGGAAAAATTAACTATGGAATTGCACTGAAATATGGTAGAATAAACCTATCAAAGCCAAAAAACGGGAGGGTGAAATTACTTCATGTGCGGTAGATATACTTTTGCAGCAGAGCAAAATGGTGAGGCTGGGGAAATGCTGGCCAAGCTAAACGCCGGAGGTTATAATGATGCGATTAAAACGGGAGAGATTCGCCCAACAGATCAGGCGTTGATATTAATCTCCGAAGAGAAGGGCATCGTATCGGCAGCGGGCAGATGGGGCTTCCCAAAGTTTGACGGGAAGGGTGTCATTATCAACGCGAGAGTAGAGACAGCCTTTGAGAAGAAGATCTTCCGTGACAGTCTGGTGAGCCGGCGCTGTATTATACCCTCTAACGGCTTCTATGAATGGGATAATGATAAACGGCAGTTTCTGTTTCATACCGGGGAAGCGGGACTATTATATATGGCAGGAATCTATAATTTTTATCAGGGACAGAGGCATTATGTCATTCTGACGACACAGGCCAATGAATCCATACGGGATATTCATGATCGGATGCCCTTGGTGATATCGGAGCAGGAACGCGATGCCTGGATAACGGATCCGCTTGTTGCGTATGAGCTGATGAAAAGAGTTCCGCCGATGCTGATAAAGGAGACTGTGAAGAAAAACAGCTACGGATATCAATACAGAATGGATCTATAATGGAGGGACAAAAGTATCCTATACTTTTGTCCCTCTTAGTTATCCTGCAAATTGCTTTCGGAGGTAAGTAAGTATAATACATTCCTCTTGGCATCGGCATCATTCTGCCCGGAACTCACCGGACACCCAATGCTCTTTATTGCCTGCCTGAACCTGTTTCACTAAACGGTAGGTACCGGCAGGAAGGGGTTGGTCCACATACAGTTCAATGCCGTAGAAGGGACTGTCCAGCAGGGAGGTATCCAGAGTGTCGGTTTTGCTTCCGGCCAAATTCTCAAGGTAGTCAAGGAAGGGGGACATATCCTCCTGGGTATAAACCCAATTACTTGTTGTTGTATTTTGCTCTTTATCATAAGTAAATACGCTGAAGCTCTGTACCCTGTCTCAGGGAAAGGAAAAGAGCGATTCCCTTTTTCAGTCGGAAAAAAACAGCAGGCTGAGCAGGAACAAAATCAGCAATGGAGTTCTTTTCATTATTTCACATCCTTTATAAGAAAATTATATTCTATTGGCAAGAAAATAGCTATCACGAAAAAGGGAGATAGTTGAAAAATTATGTCAAATAAGATAAAATAAGTATATCAGTAATCAAACAATTGTCTGAGATATAGCATTATCTATATCAGGAAGGGTAACCGGATGAAGTTTAAAAACGTGCTAAATAATTTCAGGGTGAGAACAAAAATTCTATTCCTGGCAGCACTGCTGCTGTCAGCGGCGATGTGGATCACAGGAATGTCCCTGAAAAATCAGGAAGAGGCCAGCAGGGCCAGTATTGAGCGTCTTGAGAACAGCATTCGAAGCAGCTATGACAATAATATCGAGACGCAGGTGGAGAACGCCGTAAGCTTGATTAACAAGATCTACAACGGGCAGCTGGCGGGAGAGTATACGGAGGAAGAGGCGAAGAAGCTGGCGGCGGACTTGGTTCGTGAGCTCAGATACGGAGAGAACGGGTATTTTTGGATTGACACCTATGACGGATGGAATGTGGTACTGCTGGGCAATGAAACGGAGGGCACCAATCGTTATGAGCTGAAGGATGTCAATGGGCTTTCTATGATTAAGGCCATTATCGAGGCCGGGCGGATGGAGGGCGGAGGCTTTACCGATTACTGGTTCCCTAAGGCGGGCGAAACGGAGGCGCTGCCCAAGAGAGGCTATAGCCTTGCTTTTGAGCCCTATCAATGGGTAATCGGAACAGGAAACTATACGGATCACATTGATGAGGAAGTTGCAGCCCTTCGGGCGGAGGAAAGCGATGCTCTGAAAAAAACCAGACAGATGTTAGTTATTTTTGTTGCGGAGGCTATGGTGGTTGCGGTATTAGTAACAGCGTATATCTCCAGGGTGCTGAGCCGTGATTTTCGTACCTTTGGCAAATACCTGAATACTCTTTCTACCGGTGACTTTACCGTACGGCTGCCGGAAGGATATCAGAAGAGGAAGGATGATTTTGGAGCGTTGGCAAAGGATCTGGTAGAAATGAAGGAATCCGTTGCAAAGCTGGTGGGCAGCGCAAAGGCAGAGGCGGACAATATTATCGATACCGTAGAGCATATCAATGAAAATGTTAAGATTCTAAATGATAACATCGAGGATGTGGCCGCAACGACTCAGGAGCTGGCTGCAAGCATGCAGGAGACGGCAGCATCCGCACAGGAGATGTCTGCCACCTCTGCGGAGATTGAGACAGCCTCCAGGTCTATCGCTGAGAAGTCCCAGGAGGCAGCATTAGAGATTGTCAAGATCAGCAAGCGCGCCGCCGACACCAAAGCAGACGTGGAGAAAACCCAGGTCAGGGTCAGGGATGTGGGAGCTGAGATCGAAACCGGCTTGAAGGAAGCGCTGGAGCAGGCGAAAATTGTGGAGGAGATCAGGGTGCTGACCGAGTCTGTCATGAGTATTACGGCGCGGACAAATCTGCTGGCACTGAATGCCTCCATTGAGGCCGCGAGGGCAGGAGAGAGCGGCAAAGGGTTTGCGGTGGTGGCAGATGAAATTCGCAACCTGGCGAACCAATCCAAAGCCGCTGTAGTTAAAATCCAGGATGTTACTGAGCAGGTTACAGATGCGGTAGGAAACCTCTCCGGCAATGCCAATTCCCTGCTCCAATTTGTCGCCGGGGATATTACCGGAAGCTTTGAGCGATTGGCCGATGTGGCCAGAGTATACATGGAGGATGCAATCTACATGGACAATATTGTGACTGACTTTAGTGCCACTGCGGAGGAACTGCTGGCATCCATAGAGAATATCATCGTATCCGTGTCTGAGGTAACACATGCGGCCACAGAGGGGGCTGTGGGAACAGGAGATATTGCAGAGAAGATTTCCAGCATAACGAATAAATCTGCGGAAGTGGCAGATCAGGTAGACGCTTCCAGAAACAGCTCCGAGCGTCTGAAATCGGAGATTACACGTTTCTTAATATAGTACATAATACGGTTCATTGAGAAAACAAAGAGTCCGTTTGCGGATTCTTTGGCTGCCGCGCAGCTGCCTTCAGGCAACTGCGCGGTATGTGCATTCTGTAAAGTATTTTCATTGTATAGGACTACGTTTCTGTACGATAAAGAAGACCTCACCGATCCGGCTAAGATACTGCAGATCGGGTAAAGTCTTTTTTGGAAAGAGCTATTTGCATTCCTTCATGCGTTTTTCACATGCCTCATAATAGATATCATCGATTTCAATGCCAATGAAACGGCGATTCAGCTCCCGTGCGGCCACACCGGTGGAGGCTACGCCCATGAACATATCCAGCACAAGGTCATTCTCGTTGCTGGCAATTTTTATTATCTGCTTCAGCACAGCCAGAGGCTTCTGGGTTGGGTGCTTGGGGTCCTTCAGCCGTTCGCTTCCCATGCAGATTGGACTTTCAATAAAGTTATGCATTTCATTCTGCTTTGAGAAATTCCAGGTATGTCCTTTGTTCCACATGCATACAATCAGCTCACAGCTATTGAGGAAGGAGGATTTGCGGATGTTGGGCACCGGATTTGTCTTATGCCAGACCATGAATTGGAAGGTATCGAATTCACTGTCAAATACCTCATGCCATTTGCCAATGAGGTTATAGCTGGTAAAGACGAAGATATTGCCCGTAGGGGACAGCACGCGCTTGAATTCATCCAGGAAATCAATGGGGGAGAGCTCCTTTAGGTCCCATCCTGCCACATCGTTATTAATCTCACTTCTCCAATCGAATTTCATATTGCCGGTGGAGTATTTTGCCAGGTTATAGGGCGGATCACAAAGGATGAGATCGATGCTTCCATCGGGGATTTCCTTCAATTTCTCCATACAATCACCATGCATCAGCAGGTATTTATCTATGGTTTTTACATCTATCATAAGGGGGTAGTCTCCTCTCGTTATCGTCAGAAGCAAATTATGTAATCAGGGATGAAAATACAGCTGCTTTATCCGGGCCAGAGCGGCATTCATATATTCTGAACTAATGCGGTACTGATCAAATATAATCCGGTAGCCATCCGGGTCGTTGCATACAAAGTTCCAATAGGCCTTACCGATTAAGAGCTCTTCTTCGGCAAAGAAGGTCTGAACCCTTTCCTGCCGCCAGGGAACATCCTCACCAAATTTATTATAGGCGGTAGCAAAGTAGATCCGGACGGTTTCTTCATTGCGCAGCGAATTCTTGAGAATAAAAAATTCATTCAGGAGAGCAATTTTCTCCGACTTGGCCTTTTTATTGTCCAGATCGCCTCCGGCTTTTAATTCAATCAGATAATGGCAGCCTTTCTCCTCGTCATAGAAATAGTTATCGGTTTCATGGGAGGTAAGAAAGCTGGTAAGATTGGAGGGGATCAGGCAGTTAAAGTTAAGGTAGTCCTCCACCCGGGGCCTTGCATCCCGTTTCTCATAAGCTGTCATGAGAAAATCAATATGCTGGGTCTGCTGGGGGAGAAGGTAGGATTCGATTCTTCCCCGGACAGTATAGGAGATTTTGGCGATGGCATTGCCCATGTTCTCCAGAACCTTGCCGAAGGAGCTGTCGAAGGAGCGGACAAATGCGGAATAGAACATGAATTCTTCGCCCAGCTGGGACATAAAAGCATTGTTCTTCTTAGCATTAATCACTCCCAGAGGATCATCTACTTCCTGACGATAACGGCTTTCCATTGTATCTACAAATTGTCGTATATGATAATCTACGATATTTCTGATTAGGTTTTCTTTTTCTGTATTCATGGAACAACTCCTTAATTCATTACCATGACTGTATATATAATGTCTGTCGACATTATATCATGGATTACCCCGGGGGGAAAGAGCTATGTGAACAAATTTTCGAAAAAAGAAAACCATGCCAATCGAAATTGGCATGGCGGAAGGGGTGGAGATTAATTCTGCTTTAAGACCATGATTTCCGATAGGGAGATTTCCTTGTTTGCATCTCTTGGAGTGAGCAGCAGTTCCACCTTTGTGGCGGTTTGTTCCGGAAAGCTTAAAATGGCGGCGCGTTTGTCCGTGTTTTCCGATAGAAGACATTCTTCTGTGATGGAACTATCGTCAAAAATGGCCTTTACCGAGTAGAAATCAAGACTGTCCGCAGAGCCCCGATAAACAAGAATATCTGTAATCGGAACAGGCTTTTGGAATTCCAGAGTGACGCGGGCGGTTCCGTTCTCTATCGGCAGGATACAATCGTACCGGGAATCTTTTTGATGAAGGGTAAAAATACCGTCCGTCAGAAGGGAGGAAGTCGTTCCCTTGATGGTTATCCCGGCTTCGGCTGCAAGGTTGGTATAAGAGCCGTCGGAAGGAATGGGCTGGGAGCCTATGGTGGGACCGTTCATGTAGAGCTCTCCATCATCCGTAAAGAGAACTCGGTCAATATTTAACTTTCGGTTGCCGCCGCCGGTTTTGGGATCCGTATGGGTATGGTAGGCCATCCATATCTCAGAGCCGTCCGGGGAGACTGTAAAGCTGTGATGTCCGGGTCCGGATATGGTTTTCGAAGTGCCGGAGGTCAGTATCGGATTATTCTCTGACTTTTTATAAGGTCCCAGAGGAGAAGAGCTGGTGGCATAACCTATGGAATAGGAACGGTCGGCATAGAAGTTGGCGGAGTAGGAAAGGTAATAGGTATTGTTATGGACAATAACCTCCGGACCTTCATTCCAGAGGGGGTTTACTGAAATCATCTCCCATTCCTGATCGGGAGTAATCAAAAGTATCGGTTCTCCTTCAATGGAAAGCATGTCGTCACTGAGAGCTACTCCGTAGCTCTCACTTTTCCGGATTCCGTTAATTTCATTCTCGGAGCAATCCTTGGAGAAAAACAGGTATTTGGAGCCGTCGTTGTCTATCAGCACATTAGCGTCGATGGCGGCATAGCCCAAGTCAAAAAGGGGCTCGTTTTTCACATCCTGAAATGGGCCATCCGGTTGATCGGAGAGTGCGACACCGATACGGAGGCTTCCATCGCTGTTTCTGGCGGTATAGTACATATAATATTTGTTGTTATATTCCACCACTTCCGGGGCCCAAAAGCTGTCGACACCCCAGGAATTCGATTTTCTGGCGTAGCATATCTTCTTGCCGGACCAATTGACTAAATCTGTGGATTTCCAGCAATAATATCCGCTTGCGGCTGAGGTACAATATAAATAATACATATTGTCGGAGGCCTTCAATATAAAAGGATCTCCAATCTGAGTTATTCCCAGGTCGTTTTTGTAAAAGAGTGTTTCGTCGGCGGGGGTCAGATTAATTGTAGTATAGGATTTCACGCGATTGCATCCTCCAAATAAGAATATTACGGCACAAAGTGCCAAAAAGCAGAAAGGTTTTCGGCAAAGTATTTTCATGTTGATAATAGTACCTCCTCTGATTTTTTCAACAGGTTCCGGAAGAATTGCCCTTTCCTTGCAGAACCATTCAGTACTAGATTACAATAAAATCAATCAGATTACTATGCATAATATACCCAAAAAGGATAAGTTTGTTTTGTGCAAAAACGAAGCATGCAAGAAGCTCCGGACTGTATTGTTTTGAACAGCCCGGAGCTTTTATCTTTAATTGTATAGGGGATGATATATTCTATCTATTTGTATTTCTCTTCGAGTATTGCGACCATCTGCTCGTAATAATTCTTGGTGTCCTTCTCCAGGGCAGCTTTCTCGAATGCAACGGTATCCTGGTTGACCTGCTCTATAATCTCGGGAGCGAGCTGGCGCTGTGCAAAGGGATAGACTACAGTATCCTCTTTATCAATATGGCGCTTCAGCAGATGTGTGTAGCTTATTGCATTGGCGATCACATCCAGACGGCTCTCGTCATCGCCGGATTTTACACGGTCCAGGGCAGCTCTTAATTCCTGTATGAACAAACGGCCTGAGTCATGCTCTACCAACATGCCGTGAGTGATTAATTTATTTCCTAATGCTCCGAGATGAGTGACCATTTCATGAAAAAGAAGCTTTTCTTCCTTGCCATGATGATGAGCGTCAGCATAGTTGCGGATAAAATCAATCATTTGATCAAAATCCTCATAATTGATTTCCTCGCCCTTAAGAATGCCATAGCAGGCATTGCGGACTACGGCCAGCATGCGGAGAATATATTGGTGTTCTTCCATCATAAGCTTTATGCTATCCATGATTTTCCTCCATTTTCTAAATGATACCTTAGTGTTTATTTCCCTGGGGCATAGATCCGATAAGCAGCAGCATCGATTTTTTCAAAGGAATAGTCCAACTCCTTCAAAAAGCCTTTCATCCATGCCTCCCTCAGTTCATAATAATCTGCAATGCTGCCGCTCAGCTCTTCCCAGTAGGGAGTATGGACACAGAGGTTTCTGGTCCAAACAGCATCCGTGCTGCTTTGGGATACCAGTTGGTTGGCACGGTCACAGGGCATGCCGTCCAGGAGCTGATCCGATAACAGAGTGTAGACCTGGCTTGGGCCCGGCTGTTCTTCCGATGGACGAACGACCTTTGCCTGATGGCTGCCTGCCTCATATAGAAGCGCAAGGAGCTGGTCCCGGAGCTCTGGTGCCTTGTTTAACAAGGTGATTACGGTGTAGGCATATTTATATTCGACCTGGGAGACGCGCTCTTGCAGCCAGCCATGGATGTTTCCAAGGTCAATCATTTCTTCCAGGGGGCGATCGTCGTACTCGCCGTAGCGGGCATCGCTTTCCGCTTTAAGATTCAGTCCGTATTGGTCGCCCAGCGGATAGAGTTTGCCGGTAATATTTTGTTGAATATTAATCTTATTGTAGAGCCAATAATGAATTGGTCCTAAAAATGCGCTCATGTTTGAAGCCTCTTTTCTATTAATACAATTAGTGATGTCATTAAGGAACAAGCTAAGTATAATATAGGTATGAGAGTAAAACTGTAGCCAGAGCTACAGGATAAAAAAGAAAAATGTAGGTTTGCCGCAAAAAAGGCTGTTGGATGAGATCCAACAGCCTGATTGTATCAGTGTATTCTTAATAAGCCTGTTTTATGCAGTGAATAATTTGATATCGTCCTCTACGGTTCCAATTCCTGCGATACCGAAGGTTTCAACAAGAACCTTAGCCACATTCGGAGAAAGGAAGGCCGGAAGTGTGGGCCCTAAGTGAATGTTCTTTACGCCTAAGTGGAGAAGGGCAAGGAGAACAATTACTGCCTTCTGCTCATACCATGCGATATTGAAGGCGATGGGAAGCTCGTTGATATCCTGGAGCTCAAATACTTCCTTCAGCTTGAGGGCAATCAGAGCCAAGGAGTAGGAGTCATTACACTGACCTGCATCAAGTACTCTCGGAATACCGTTGATATCGCCCAAATCCAGCTTGTTGTATTTATATTTTGCGCAGCCTGCAGTTAAGATTACAGTATCCTTAGGCAACGCCTGTGCAAATTCTGTATAGTAATTTCTTGATTTCTGACGTCCGTCACAGCCTGCCATAACAAAGAACTTCTTGATAGCGCCGGACTGGATGGCACCAACAACCTGGTCAGCCAAAGCGAGTACCTGATTGTGGGCGAAGCCGCCGATGATCTCACCCTTTTCAATCTGAGTGGGTGCAGCGCAGGTCTTTGCCAGTTCGATGATCTGTGAGAAGTCCTTATGGCCGTTCTCGTCCTTTTCGATGTGAGCACAGCCGGTTACGCCGGATGCTCCGGTGGTGAAAAGTCTGCCCTTATAGGAAGCAGCAGGAGGAACGACACAGTTGGTTGTCATCAGGATGGGTCCGTTAAAGCTCTCGAACTCTTCCTTCTGCT
The DNA here is from genome assembly GCA_023423045.1 of Bacillota bacterium. Classification (GTDB taxonomy): domain Bacteria; phylum Bacillota; class Clostridia; order Lachnospirales; family Lachnospiraceae; genus Mobilitalea. The sequence continues at coordinate 12,939 of JAFAGA010000027.1, forward strand.
TCCACCAGGCATTGCCGTAGTTGCCTACGAAGTTGGAGTATTTCTTAAATGCAGGATAATAGTGGGCAGGAAGCATCTCGGAGTGGGTATATACATCAACGCCGGTGCCCTGAGTCTGCTCTAACAGCTGCTCTAAGTCTCTTAAATCATGGCCGGAAATCAGAATACCAGGGTTCGTTCCTACACCGATATTAACCTTGGTGATCTCAGGATTGCCATAAGTACTGGTGTTAGCGGTGTCAAGCAATGCCATGCCGTCCACGCCGAATTTACCTGTTTCCAGAGTGAGAGCAACCAGATCGTCTGCGCTTAAGGTATCATCCAGTGTTGCTGCAAGTGCCTTCTGCATAAATGCACAGACCTCTGCGCTGTCATGCTTTAATTCATTGGCATGCTTCATATATGCTGCGAGACCCTTTAATCCGTAGGTGATCAGCTCACGAAGGCTTCTTACGTCTTCATTTTCGGTAGCAAGTACTCCTACTGTGGCACTCTTATCGTCTAATTCTTCTGTTGTGGAGCCATTCCATAAAGCTGCCTCGGGAAGCTTTGTGCTGTCTGCAACCTTGCTGAGGAGGCTCTCTTTTATCTGTAAGGTTTCGAATACTCTTTTATAGAAAATCTCGTTATCAAAGTTTGCGTTGGTAATTGTGGTAAACAGGTTGATGGTCACATAGTGATCAACATCGGAACTGATTTCTTCCCCCTGTGCTCTGAGGGCCGTAGTTACGGCGCTTAAGCCTTTCGTTACATAGATTAATAAATCCTGCATTCTAGCTAAATCAGGGGTCTTGCCGCAGACGCCTGAGATAGTGCAGCCGGAGCAGTTCGCTGTTTCCTGACATTGATAACAGAACATTTTATTGGCCATTTTATACTCTCCTTTTATAATGATTGATACATGACAAGAGAATTGATTCTCAATTCACCCTGCAGCATTGATTTTTAAGAACAAGTTGAGTATAATACAAATACATAAGATGGAGTGTAGCTGTAGCTACAAAGTAAAAATATTTGTTTTGTCGGATTTGGATGAAGAGCGGCTTTGACATAGCAGATAGTGATGTAATAAATAGTAAGGCAGGGGAAGGAGAGGATCCATGGAGACTTATTATCCGGTATTAAAAAAATGTGCTCTGTTTCGCAGGATTGAAGAGAATAAGCTGGGGTCGTTAATTCAATGTCTGGGGGCTCAGGTCAGAAGCTTTCAGGCAGAGGACTATATTTTCTTTGCAGGTGATGAGATTAATTACGTTGGAATCGTGATGTCCGGCATAATAGAGATTATGAAGGAAAACCTGGCCGGCAACAGGCATATTGTTGCTTTTTTAGGCCCTGCGGATTTGTTCGCGGAGGGGATCGTCTGCACGTTGAGACGAATTTCCCCGGTAACGGTGCGGGTGAAGGAGGATGCCAAGGTTATGTTCATCCCCTATGAAAGGGTAATTAAATCCTGCGGAAACAGCTGTGATTTTCATATCAGCCTGATTCAGAATATGATGGTGGTTCTGGGGGAGAAGAACGTGAATCTCAATCGAAAGCTGGAGCTGCTCACCTTAAAGGGTATGAGGGAGAAGCTTGCCAGCTACCTGATGAATGAGGCGACAGAGCGGAATGCCAGTATGTTTCAGATTATGCTAAACCGCACGGAGCTGGCGGATTATCTGAATGTAGCCAGAACCTCAATGTGCCGGGAACTGGCACGGATGAAGGACGAGGGATTGATTGATTTTTATGGGAACAGCTTTAAGATTATTAATAAGGAAGGGTTGGCGCAGTGTCTGATGTAGGGCGGCACCTTAGACTTTGCTATGAGAGTCTATTTGGAGAAATAAAAATTTAAGACATCCGCAGAACTCATACGGGTGGATCTATCGATGGGGAAAGGCCGCCTTGCTGATTTTTTGTCAGCAAGGGCGGCTTTCTGTTAATTATTATGCCTGTGTTTTCTGCCGGTTCAGTTGTTCCAGCTCATATTCTACAATCTTTTTATCCAGCCGCACAAACAGAAGCTCCGGCTTGGGAATTTGAAACCCACCTTTGATGAATTGGGGCTCCCATCGGGTATCTAAATTCAGCCAGCCGCATACTTTTTCAGAGGAAAAAGGCAGGTAGGGTGCGAGTAAAACAGATAAGTTGGCAATAAGCTGTACACAGTTAAAAATTGTATTTCGGCAGGAGGCCGGATCATGATTTCTTGTGTCCCAGGGCTTTTCTGTGTCAAAATATTTGTTTCCAAAGCGTACAAGCTCAAAGATCTCATCAAGGGCATCCCGCAGATTGGTTCTCTCAACTTTTGCACCGACACTGCGAAAGGAGCTGTCGATTCTTTGTTTCAAATCGTTGTCCAAGGCTCCGTCCGGAACGACACTGTCAAAGTATTTTTCCACAAAGGCAAGGCTGCGATTGATAAAATTGCCATATGCGCCCAGAAGTTCACTGTTGTGGCTGTTGAGGTATTCCCGCCAGGAAAAATCCGAATCCCTGCGCTCGGGACCGTTGGCAGTCAGATAATAACGCAGCGAATCCGGGTGATACCTGTCAATGATATCCTTGAGCCAGATGGCCCAATTGCCGCTGGTGGAAATCTTTCTGCCCTCCAGAGTCAGATACTCGCTGGATACAATTTCATCCGGCAGGTGCCAGCCTTCGCCGTTTGCAAGCAGCAGCGAGGGAAGAATAATGGTATGAAAGGGGATATTGTCCTTGCCATGCACATAATAGTGCTTTGCATGTTCGCCCCAGAGCTCTGAGAAATCCTCACCGCGCCGGAGACACAGCTCATGGCTCTGGGAGAGATAGCCCAGAACATTTTCAGCCCAGATATAGATTTTCTTGCCTTCGAAGCCTTCCTTCGGCACATCAATTCCCCAGTCAAGATCCCGGGTGACGGCGCGGTCACGCAGCCCTTCATTAATATAACGGCTGGTAAAGGCAATTGCATTTTTGCGCCAGTGGGGCCGGGCTTCCAGGAAGGCTCTTAGTTTATCCTCCAGCTTAGTGAGGGCGATAAATAAATGTCTGCTCTCTTTGAAGGCAGGAGCGGAGCCGCAGACCGAACATGCAGGGCTGATGAGGGCTTCCGGCTCCAGCACCTTGCCGCAGGCGTCGCACTGATCTCCGCGGGCTTCTTTGCCGCAGGAGGGACATAAGCCGTTGACAAAACGGTCGGCAAGAAATGCGTCACAGCTTTCGCAGAAGGCCTGAGGAACGGATTTTTCATAGATATAAGGGCTTTGGTACATTTTGCGGTGAAAGCTTCTGACAAAGCTTTGGTGCTGCCCGGATGAGGTTTTGCCGTACAGGTCATAGCTGAAGCCCAGCTTGTCAAAGCATTCGCAGAATTCCCTGTGGTAGAAATCACTGATTTCCTGAGGGGTACGGTTTTCCTGTCTAGCACGTATGGCAACCGGCGTGCCGAAGCAGTCACTGCCCGACACAAAATATACCTCATCCCCTTTTGCCCGGTGGTAGCGGGCAATAATATCGGCAGGCAAAAGTCCTGCCAAATGTCCAATATGCAGCGAACCATTAGCATAAGGCCATGCGCTGCCAATTAAAATTTTCATGGTTTCCTCCATTTCCACGCATTCTAATGCGCATATGGGGTTGAAAATATATTTTCAACCCTCTGTCTGATAACAGCAAACGGAATACAAATCGCTAATAAAACAGCAAATTGAATAAAAAAAAGCCCTCCTCTCCGAAAAATTAATTTCGGGGACGAGAGCGCCGCTTCGTGTTACCACCCCAATTTGCCCATACATCGCGATACAGACCTTATCAGCTACGGACAAGAAATGGTTTGTCGATAGCCCGGCACTGTAACGGGTGCACCCGTCGTAGCCTGTAAGAATCCTCATTCTTAGTCGGTACGCTGCTCCAAGACCATATTCCGCAAATTCTGACTTTACCCATTCTCAGCTGCCGGGCTCTCTGTAAAAGCATAGTTTGCCTACTCTTCTTTTCAATGCATTTAATATATCATATTATATTATAAGATACCGGAAGGTGCTTTATGCTTCCGATAAAAGGCGCTGTTTTGCGCTGTCTATCGTGGCTGCAGAAAGACGAGTTTGCTTCCTGTGATATAATGAAAGCCTAGTGAACATGCTGCAAGCTTGCTTGTGAGCATGTGATCGGAGCTGGAGATCATGAACGAAGTTCATGATCTAATATTGTCCGTTATTGTATCATAAGAAGGGAAAAAAAGCAAATACAAGATAGACTGGCATCAGAACTACCATTAGAACTACCATTAGAACTGCCATTAGAACAGTCACTAGAATTGCTATTAGAACGAAAATAAAGTGGTATCAAATAGATGACTGGGCGGTAAAGTTATAAAGAAGGTAGGAGAAGGTTAAAAAAAGAATATTCCTGATGCTGATACTGACACTGAGCCCGGTATCCCCTGTGACAAAAATACTGTCCATGAAATACCGGGCTGCGGTTTATTCTATCCCAATAATTAGTCTTTGTAAATTAACGTTTATGTCCGGCTTATGTGGGAGACAGATTACCTCAGTGCATCCACGGCCGAGCGTTCAATAGCAAGACCTTCACTGTAGCGCTTCATAAAGGTTTTATAGCCCTCCACATCTTCGGGAAGAGGAGCCAGCTTGGAGCCTGCACTGTTGGCAAAGACCTTGTTGCTCAAGAAGGAACTCAGGGTCTCGAAAGGCTCTCTGCGAAGCATATAAGCGGCTAACAATGCGATACCCCAAGAACCGCCCTCACCGGCAGTTTCCATAACGGATACGGGGGTATTCATGGCGGCAGCCATGATACGCTGCCCCACGCCCTCTGTCTTGAAGAAACCGCCATGTCCGTACATGTTCTGGATCTGGACCTGCTCCTGCCCCGTCAGAATATCCAGACCGGTTTTTAGAACACCAAGGGAGGTCATCAGATGTACTCTCATGAAGTTGGCCAGGTTAAACTGGCTCTCCGGGGTGCGGACGAATAAGGGACGTCCTTCCTCAAAGCCGGTAATATGCTCCCCTGACAGATAATTATAGGCGAGCAGACCGCCGCCATCCGGTGCTCCTTCCAGGGCTTTGCGGTACAGAGTTTCGTAGAGCTGGTTGGAATCTATTTTCAGCCCCATGATATCGGCGAATTCCCGGAATATGGATACCCAGGAATTGAGATCCGAGGTACAGTTATTGCAATGCACCATCGCTACCAGCTCGCCCGAAGGGGTGGTTACCAGATCAATTTCGGGATGAACCCGGGACAGCTCCTTTTCCAGTACGATCATGGCAAATACGCTGGTTCCGGCAGAAACATTACCGGTCTGGACCTTTACGCTATTGGTTGCGGTCATACCGGTTCCGGCATCGCCCTCAGGAGGGCAGAAGGGAATACCGGAGGTAAGAACCCCGGTGGGATCAAGCAGCTGAGCCCCTTCTTTAGTCAGTACACCGGCAGCATCTCCTGCCAGAAGGACCTTGGGAAGGAGCTGCTCCAGCTTCCAGGGAAAGCCTTTAGGTGCCACCAATTCATCAAACTGCTGTACCATCTTATGGTTATAATTTTTCGTTTCAATGTCAATGGGGAACATTCCGGAGGCCTCTCCGACACCCATTACCTTCTCGCCGGTCAGCTTCCAATGGACATAGCCTGCCAGAGTGGTCTGAAATGCAATCCCGGCCACGTGGGGCTCCTGATTCAAAATTGCCTGATAGAGATGGGCGATGCTCCAACGCTGGGGGATCTGATATCCGAAGAGCCCGGTTAATTCCTCGCTGGCCTGTGCTGTCATGGTGTTGCGCCAGGTACGGAAGGGGGTCAGAAGCTCCCCGGCTTCATCAAAGACCAGATAGCCATGCATCATCGCGCTTACACCGATGGCTCCGACGGTCTGAAGCTCCGTATCATATTGCTCTTTGACATTCTCACATAAATTACGGTAGCTGCTTTGCAGGCCGAGCCAGACGTCATCCAGGGAATAGGTCCATATATTATTGACAAAGCGGTTCTCCCATTCATAGCTGCCTGATGCGATAGGTTGATAGTTCTCATCAATCAGGACGGCCTTGATTCTGGTGGAGCCTAATTCAATTCCCAGAGCTGTTTTGCCGGAGGCAATTTCTTGCTTTCTTAAATTATTGTCCTTACTGTCCTTGTTCAATTTTATTAACACCCCAATTCATTATATGATTTTGCAAATCATGAGCCGGCCTGTGCACATGCTCTTGTTGTTCCAATCGGAAATCGCAAGCAAGCTTGCATTTCCTCATTCCGCTTTCATTATATCATGAACATGAACCGTGTTCATGATCTCCGGCTCCGATCGCATGATTACGAGCAAGCTCGCAGCATGCTCACTACGCCTTCATTATATCATGAATAAAAACGATATGCATAATCTTTTGCTTCGCCCACAAGTCGCTGCGAGTGTTTTTCTCTCAGGATTCACCGACGCTTTTATATGATTAAATAGGGGAAGGCGGCTTACCGATAAGCAACCGCATTCCAGCGCATCTCGTTCTTCAGAGCCCGGATATCGGTGCTCTTATCAATTACAATGCTCTCAATACCCATAGCCTCCGCCCAGTCCACCATCTGTTCCACGCTTAAATCATAGGAAAACGCGGTATGATGGGCACCGCCGGCGAGAATCCAGGCCTGGGCACCAATCTCCAGGTTCGGCATCGGGGTCCAGAAAGCGGTGGCAACCGGAAGCTTCGGCATGGGTTTTTCCACCTTCTTGCACTCTACTTCATTGATGATCAGACGGAAACGGTTGCCAAGGTCAACAAGGGAAGCCGCCACGCCCATGCCGGTCTTACTGGTGAACACCAGGCGGGCCGGATCCTGGCGGTTCCCCATGGAAAGGGGCTGTTCCTTGATGGCAATCCTGCCGTCGGCAATGGTCGGACAGATTTCAAGCATATGAGCCTGGAGAATGCCTTCCTTGCCCGGAACAAAGTTATAGGTGTAGTCCTCCAGGAAGGAGGTTCCCTTGGCATCCTTGATGCCTGCGGTCATAATCTTCATTAACCGCACCATGGCAGCAGTTTTCCAGTCACCCTCGGCGCCGAAGCCATAGCCCTTTTCCATCAGGCGCTGTATGGCAAGTCCGGGAAGCTGCGCCAGTCCCCCCAGCATTCCGAAATGGGTTACGATGGCGTGATAATTGCGTTCCTCAAGAAAACGTTCGAAACCAATCTCAATGGCAGCCTGTACCGCAGCATGGTCGCGGAATTTCTTCTCGTCCCTGCCCTCCAGGAGAATGTCATATTTGCTGTAGTATTCCTCTACCAGGGCATCGGTGTCCGCTTTGCTTACGCTGTCCACGTAGGTGACTACATCGTTGATATTGTAATGGTCAATTTCCCAGCCGAATTTGATCTGTGCTTCCACCTTGTCGCCCTCGGTTACGGCAACATTGTTCATATTGTCGCCGACACGGCAGACACGGATATGGCTGGATTCGATCACTCCAATTGCGGTAAGCATCCAGGCGGCAAGCTTTTTCTGAATTGCTTCATTTGCCCAATGCCCTACAAGAACCTTGCGCTCGATACCCATGCGGGTCACAATATGCCCGTACTCCCGGTCACCATGGGCGGACTGATTTTCGTTCATGAAATCCATATCAATGGTGTCGTAGGGAATTTCCTCATTAAACTGGGTATGGAAATGGAGCAGGGGCTTGCGGTATTCCTGCAATCCAAGGATCCAGGACTTGGCAGGAGAAAAGGTGTGCATCCAGGTAATTACTCCGGCACAAGCAGGATCCGCATTGGCTGCGTTGAAGGTCCGGCGGATTACCTCATTGGTGATCAGCGTCGGCTTCCACACCACCTCAAAAGGAAGCCGTCCCGATTTGTTCAGCTGCTCCACGATGATTCTGGAGTGGTCTGCCACCTTGGCAAGGCAGGCATCACCGTAGAGATCCTGGGAGCCGGTACAAAACCAAAATTTATATTCTTTTCCTGTTTGTAGCATACAAAATACCTCCTTTTAATTGAGTTGATTTATCTGGCTCAATCTTATCAATAAAGAAGAAGGGCGGCAATCTCTTGATCCTACTGAAACCGGGGAGGTAGTTACCTATTCCGACCTTTGGTCGAGAAAATGAGGCAATCCACCCTTCTTCTACCCAAAAACAGGAGCATTCATAGCTCGCCAGCCTGCTGTGACTCCCGGAGCCTGCCTGGCGTCATGCCGTATTTTTCAACAAAAATTTTATAGAAATATCCTTTATTGCGGTAGCCGCACTGTTCAATTATCTCATCAATTCCCAGGGCGCTTTCCTCCAGAAGCTCCCTGGCTTTCTCCAGACGGAGCTGCTGCAAATATGCGCTGTAGGTAACTCCCTCCCGCCTTTTCAGGAGCCGGTTAAAATAATCCTCATTATAATGAAATCGGCGAACCAAATCCTGAATAGTAATATCCGTGACATGCTCCCGAATATAACGAAGAACCTCATCGGCGATTAAGACATTCATTTCCTTAGTCTGGTCCCTGGACAGACTAAAGTCGTAAGCCAGGCACAGATGCCAGAGAAGGCGTTTAACCAGCCCCCGGCAGACGTATTCCGAGCCCACATCGAAATGCATCAATTCCTTTAGAAGGCCGCCTAAAATTGTTTCTATCCTTTCGTCCGTTTCTTCCTTCGGCCTAAGATGAAGGTATTGCTTTACTTCCTTCTGGGATAGGAGTGCGGTGCCGAAGAATTCCGCCAGGATTCCTTCGGGAATATTCTCCCGGAGTACCTTATGAAATACATAATTGGAAATGCCGAGAAATATGATCCGGGTATCGCTCTCCTTCAGATAATCCTGGTGGGTGCAGTTGGTGTCGAGGAGGCAGCATTCGCCCTTGTGAAACCAGACATCCTTTCCCTGGATATTCTGGCAGAAGTCGCCCTCCAAAACATACGCAATCTCAAGATAATTATGAGTATGGCCCTGGGTTTTGTGGATTCCGGAGAGCAGGTACTGGAAGGCGGCAGTATGGTCTGGGGAGAGGGAAAATGCATTCAGCAGTCCGTCCCTTATCTCCCAGCCAATAAAGAAGATTTCCGTCAAATCCTTTTGGGGAAAGCTTTTGATCTCTGTATGTTTATCATTATATTCCGGGTGCATAAGCCGGTCAGCCATCTCATTTTCCCGGGCTGGGCTCTTGCAGTTACGGTATATATCATCTAAGGTTCGGCGAAAGGAATTCATATTGGCCTCCATCTGCTGTTCCGGCGGCATACAAAGCCGTAAGAAAGCTTGATAATCCTAGCCTTATTGTAAGGGATGAGGGGCAAAAAAAGCAAGATTAAAATGTAACGACTTGTGGTAAATGACTTGTGGTAAAGCAAAAGGTTTCCTGCTAAAATATAGGAGTAAAAATGCGCAACCAAATCAATTTTTTTTCGTTATTATAGATGAGAATAGATAAGTGGAAAGGAGTGAACCGATGGAAGACAGCAAGATTATTGAATTATATTTCAGCCGTTGTGAGCATGCCATTGCCGCGACCTCTGAGAAATACGGAAATTACTTGGGATACATCTCCATGAACATTCTTCATAACAGGGAAGATGCGGCAGAATGTGTTAATGATACCTATCTGCATACCTGGAATGCCATTCCGCCCAAGCGTCCGTCCGCCTTTCGGGCCTGGCTTGGAACGATTACAAGAAATCTTTCCTTTGACCGTTATAAACATGCAAATGCGAAAAAAAGAGGGGGCACGGAAATGGAGCTGATCCTTTCGGAGCTGGGAGAATGCATTCCTTCCTCCGCCAATGTGGAGCGAACGGTTGAGGATAAGGAAATCGCACGATTGATCAATTGCTTTTTGAGGAACCAGAAACCGGAAAACCGTATGATATTCGTACGACGATACTGGTATGGGGACAGCATTGCCAAAATATCGGAGCGTTTTTTGATCAGTGATAGTAAGATCAAATCCTCACTGTTTCGTACCCGGAAGCTTCTGCGGCTGCATCTTGAGAGGGAGGGGGTTATTTTATGAAGGAAGAGCGGTTGTTTTATATTATTGGTCTGCTGGAGGAAGAACTGATTGATGAAGCAGAGGACCAAAAGCCTCTGCTAAAATCAGTACATGGCTTCTCTAAACGGTTCTTAGCGGCGGCAGCCTGTCTGATCTTCCTCCTTGGAGGTGCCTGGTATTTTACATCCCAGATCGGCCGTTTCGGAGGAAACAGTGGAGACGGCAACGGGGGAGGAAGCGGTCATCCGGAGGGAAGCACCTTCATGCATTATACAGGTCCCGTTATGCCCTTACATGTTGCCGGAGACACTCGGGAACTATCGGCAGAGCGAACACTCTATTACGACTTTACGGAAAATATCGCCCGTTTCGCCAGAATACAGGACAGATATTCCATTACCAATGCCTCCTTCGAGGATAAAACGGTTACTGTTCTATATCCCTTTGTCAGCAGTCTATCGGACAGCTTCAACGATACACCTGTAATTACAGTGGATGAGAAGTCTTTGGAGACAGAACTCCTCCTTGGCAATTATTCCGGAGGCTTTACGGGGGTTGATGGAGCATATGGTGAGGATAACACCTCTTATAATTTGATGAATATTAAATCCTGGGAGGGGTATAAAGCTTTATTGGAGGACGGAGAATATCTCCGGTCGGCGCAAATCGAGCCGGTACTGAAGGATCAGGAGGTTACGGTATATACCTTTTGGGATACCTCGTATCCTGCAGAATATGATGCTGCGGCTTTAGCAATCGCTTTTACCCTGCCGGCAGAATCCAGGGTAATTACCTATAATATGAACGGTATGAGTTATGATGACACGACAAATGCTTATCAGTTCGGCTATTTTCTCTCCCGCAACAGCGGCCAGCGTGTCATCATCCTGGGAGAAGCGCCTGCCGAGTTTACACTAAAAGGCTATAAAAATCTGTCCTATGAGAAGGAAGTTAAGGAAATTACAGGGACCGTGCGGACAGAAAACAAGCTTCTTTCTGAAGTGATTGCCGAATGCCTGGATGAGTCTTCCAGGTATCTGGAGAATAACTGGGAGATGTCCTCTCTAATTACGAGGCAGCTTCAATACCGCGCCGTCATTTCCATGTTCCAATATACCCAGCTGGGGGACAGTCCCAAGGACCGTTATCAATGGATGACTCTGGACGATCTGATCAGTGAGGCGCATACCATGCAGCGGATTATGTATCAAAAGGGGGAAATAACAATACCGGCAGGGGAGACCATTGAATTAAACAGCAGCTTTATCAAAGGTGCAAGCTATGACTTCTACAGCGCAGGTGCTTCGGGTAATCAAGGTGTTGTTGGCTATGATATGGTGACAAAGCTAGGAAGTGATCTGAACATCACAGACCAGTACGCCGGCATCCGGCTTCCCGCTAATGTTCAGATCATACGTCAAAACTTTGGTTTTGATCCTGAAAATGGGGTCACGACCGTAGAGCTTGACCGTGAGCAGGAACATTATTATCTGGAATTAAAGCCTGTCGAAACAGGGGATTAAAGCTGCCTGCCCGAAGCAAGGTGAGACGGGGCAGGGGAGAGGAAGAAAGATTGAAAGTATATTAGGATATAACAAAAGGGGGCTGTCGGTTAATACCGATTTTTAAGCTTCCTACCAAAGAATAAGAAGATCCCATGGAATTCAGTGCTTTTTAGCACTGGATCCTTCCATAGGATCTTCTTGCTTTTTCTATTGCTGCTTATTTTAGGCCGCAAAAACCCCTTGTTCCTATATTTTGAAACGCTCCTTTTTCTAAGCTGTTTTCTCGTCGTTTTTTCCTTCGAATTTCCGGATCTCATCATGAAGGAACCGGTGATATTTATTCACATTTCGACCGATCGCATACAGCATGAATTCTTTATACACTTTTTCCGATGACCGGTAATGAAAACGCCGGAAATTTTCATTTTCCTTTATGTCTCCAAAATGCCCTTCTGTCTGGATCGAACGGATCTGGCGTTTTAGAATCCCCTTTTCACTCTGGATATTCGCATGGGATTCTTCTTTCAGTTCCTCCCATTGCTCATTGATCTTCAGGACCTTGTTTCTTTCGGCATTTTTTTCCGCATTATATTTATATAAACACCGGGTCTTATGTTCACAGCCACTGCAGTCCGCACATCCATATACCTCAAATGTCTGGGTATAACCATCCTGTTCTTTCATTTCTGTGCGGATGTGACGGAGTTCCCTTCCGTCATGGCAGATGTAGTAATGCTCATCTTCAAAGATCTGGTGTGTCATGTTGTAATACTTACTGATATCTTCTGTATAAGCACGTGTTTTTCGTTTTTCGTGGTCCTGTAGTTTTATATAACTGGCTATTTTATTTTGCTTCAGATAAAACAGATTTTTCTCGCTGCAGTATCCACTGTCGGCCGTTACTTCTTCCAGGCTGTCGCCAAAGGCTTTCCGGTGCTTCTCCAAAACCGGGATCAGGGTGTTGTAATCCGTACGGTCATTGCTCACATAACCATGGATGATAAAATAGTTTTCCACTGCGATCTGGACATTGTATGCGGGTTGGTGCTAGAATATAAATAGTACAAGTTAGACATGGAATTTTTCTAATAAAAAAGTATAATAGAGATAATTGGAGGAATGAACATGGCTATACAGTACACAGAACAATTTAAGAAAGATGCAGTG
>JAFAGA010000103.1 GCA_023423045.1 Bacillota bacterium
TTTAAAAGAGCCTTCGGATATTGATAAAATTGCCTGAATAACAGGCTTATTTGGCAAACAAAAAATTACATAAATATCATTTTAGAAAAACAATGAGAAAGTTGCCAACGTTTACTTGACACAAACAAAATCCATATCCCCCTTGACAAGTGTAAAAAAGTCGATTAAGATTAGGAAAAGATAATAACGTTGAAGGTGAGTGTAGTAGAGTATATTTTCCCGCCAGAGAGGATCTGTCACCGGCTGAGAGCAGATTCAGGGTTCAGATATATTGCGAAGTTCGGCACCGGAGTTGCTTTTAAGATATGTCATTAAGAAGCTGGAGTATTGCAGAGTTTTTAGTGAGATAAAAGAGAAGCCGGAACAGCTCCGTTATGGCTGTTGAGGAGTCTGCAATGCAGACTTGAATTTGGGTGGTACCACGATGCTTTCGTCCCTTTTGGGCGGGGGCTTTTTTATTGTATAAAAAAGTTCTCTTAACTTTCTTATACATAAAAAAACTAAGCTTGCTTATGAGTATGCTCTGTATGGAGCAGAAGTTGTTACTGCAGGCGCCGTATCCTGCAGGTGAACATCAGCGTGAAAGAATGAACCTGTTGTATGATAGCATGAGAATGAACTAATTTAGGAGGTAGGAACATGTTAGAGAATTTGGAGCGAATTAAAGAGCAGTTTTCAAAAGAGCTGAATGCTGCCAGCCTGAAGGAGGAAGTGGAGAAAATCAGAGTATCCTTTCTTGGCAAAAAGGGGCTTGTTACCGAAGCATTAAAGGATCTTCGCAACCTGGATGCAGAGGCAAAGAAGATGGCCGGTATGCAGGTGAATCTGCTGAAGGATGAGATTGAACAGGCAATTGTAGAGCATCAGAGGAAGATGGAAGAGAGAGAATACCAGAGGGAGATTGAGAGCGCGGAGCGCTATGATTTCTCCATTCCGTCGGATAAGCCGGTAGGTTCAATGCACCCCATCACTATTGTGCAGAAACAGATTGAGGATATCTTTAACACCATGGGATTTATTGTTGAGGACGGACTGGAGATCCAGACGGAATTCAATAATTTTGAAGGCGTTAATATTCCCAAGAATCATCCGGCCAGGGATATGACGGATACCTATTATCTGGAGAACGGCCAGCTGCTGAAGACCCAAACCTCGGCGGCCCAGAATACTATTTTAAGAAAATACGGCGCTCCCAAGTCAGGGGAGACGCTGAAGGTATTATTCCCCGGCAGGTGCTTCCGCAATGAGAACATCGATGCCAGTCATGAGAACACCTTCTTCCAGCTGGAGGGCATGATGGTCGGTGATGATATCTCCATCTCCAACCTGATCTATTTCATGAAGGTGCTTCTGTCCGAGGTGTTCCAAAGAGATGTTAAAGTCAGGCTGCGTCCCGGCTTCTTCCCCTTCGTGGAACCCGGCTTTGAGCTGGACATCAATTGTGCGATCTGCGGAGGAAGCGGCTGTCCCACCTGTAAGCAGTCCGGCTGGGTGGAGCTTCTGCCCTGCGGCATGATCCATCCCAACGTACTCCGCCTGGGAGGAATTGACCCTGATAAATATACCGGCTTCGCGTTCGGACTGGGACTCACCCGACTTGCCATGATGAAATATAAAATCAAAGATATCCGCCTCTTCAACAGCGGCAACTTAAAACAATTAAAACAATTTGCACGGTAATCCGCTTACTATAAAGTTTACTCCATGGGAAACAGGGCATTTTTCAAGCTTGCTTGAGAAAATGACATGGTTCTCACGGATAAGCGCAGCGTGAGCAGTTGTCGAACCATAGATTCGTACAGTAACAGACAGGAGGAATAATATCATGTATATATCAATGAACTGGATATCCGAATTCACGGATTTATCCGGAATAGATTTGAAAGAATTGATTGGAAGATTCACCCTCGCGACAGCAGAGGTGGAAGGATTTGAAGAGAAAGGAAAAGACATAAGGGGCGTTGTGGTGGGCAAGATCATCGAGATTCAGGACCATCCCAATTCAAAGAAGCTTCATCTGGTGAAGGTTGATATCGGCAGAGAAATAGTGGATTGCGTCTGCGGTGCGCCCAATGTATTCGTAGGAGCCGTGGTTCCCTTTGCAACCATAGGCGGACAGGTGGGCGAGCTGGAGATTAAAGAAGCGAAGATTGCCGGAGAAACCAGCCATGGAATGTGCTGTTCTGAGAAAGAGCTGGGAATCAGCGAAGATCACTCCGGATTAATGATACTGGAGGATATTTATCCCCTGGGAACAGATATTAAGGAAATTATGCAGCTGGAGGACACAGTATTCGAGGTGGACAATAAATCTCTGACGAACCGTCCCGACCTGTGGGGACATTATGGAATTGCCCGCGAGATATCTGTTCTGACCAAGAGGCCGTTAAAGCCCCTGGAGATAAGGGATACCAGCATTTATAAGGACCTGGAGGCGATTGATGTTAAGGTTGAGAATACGGAGAAGGTATACCGTTACAGCTGTATTTCCATCGGCAACATCACCAGGAAACAATCTCCTGTAAATATGAGAATCCGTCTCAGCTATTGCGGCATGAGGCCGATTAATCTGCTGGCTGATTTAACCAACTACCTGATGATAGAGCTGGGGCAGCCGATGCATGCATTTGATCATAACAAGGTGTCCGCCATTCGTGTAAAAACCTATCCTGAGACAGTAAGCTTCATGACCCTTGACAGCGTGGAGCGCAAAGTGGATACTGATACTCTTTTAATCTGCGATGAAAAGGAGCCGGTGGCCATTGCCGGAATTATGGGAGGAGAACTCTCGGAGATAACGGATGAAACCAGCTCGGTGCTGCTGGAATCCGCTAATTTTGACGGTGTATCCGTTCGTAAATCCGCAACCAGGCTCGGGCTTCGCACCGAGGCGAGCGCCAGATATGAAAAGATTCTGGATCCGGAACTCACGGTTCCGGCCATTGAGCGTTTCATAAAACTGCTTGTGGATATCGATCCCGATGTTAAGGTAACCTCATCCCTGACCGATTGTTATGTGAAGAAATATGAAACCATAACCATAGATTTTGACAAGGCATATGTGGATAAGTATACGGGCATTGATATCTCCTCCGATCAGATCGAGGAGACCCTGACAGGCCTTGGCTTTGGAGTGACCTGCAATCAGGATGTATTCAATCTGGTGGTTCCGTCCTGGAGAGCGACCAAGGATGTAAGCATGAGGGCGGATATTATTGAGGAAATCGCCCGGATTTATGGCTATGATAATTTTGATGTTTCCTCGGTTAAGAATTATCTGGTGCCGGTTCGCCATAGTCTGGAAAGAAGCAATGAATACCGTATGAAGGAGCTGCTGACCGAACGCTATGCCATGAACGAGGTTCACAGCTACCTCTGGTATGAGAGCAAGATGAATAAGGAGCTGGGCATCCAGACCGAACCTAATATCCGTGTCATTAATTCTGTAACAGCGGAGAATGACACCATTCGCTCAACGATGATTCCCAGTCTCCTGGGCTTCGTGTATAAGAATGCGGACAGCTTCCCGGAGATGGGGATGTATGAGATCGGACGCGTGGCTGAGGGATTGAATGGGGAAGGGCTGTGCAATGAGCGCAAGAAGCTGGCCTTCGTTGTAGCCAGCAAAAAGCTGACTGAGAAAGAAGTATATTTCAAATGTAAGGAGATTATCTGGCAGATCGTACAGGCAATTAAGAACGTGCATCCTTCTTTCGGGGTGAAAGAAGAGCTGGAGAAATATAACTATGTCCACCCGGTCAACAGTGCGGCAATTTATCTTAAGGAGCAGGAAGTAGGATATTTCTCCATCCTGAATCCCAGGGTAAAGAATAAGATTGATAAGAAGCTGAATGTGGCTTTTGCAGAGATTGATCTGGAGAATCTGGAAAGAGCCGAGGGAGAGCCATTTCGTTATACGGAGGTTTCCAAGTATCCCGGTGTTACAATTGACTTGAGTCTGCTGGCAGACAAAGCCCAGCGCTACGAGAATATAGCGGGCGCAATTCAGGAATATTCCTGTGAGTATCTTCAGGGAATACGCCTTGTAGATATCTTTGAGGATGAGAAGCTTCTTGCAGGAAAGAAGAGTGTAACGGTCCGTCTGGAATTTGGTTCCATGGAACGGACTCTGGAAGGCTCGGAAATCTCCGCCATGGTGGATGAGATATTGGAGTTGTTAGCTTCGAAAGGATTTGAAATCAGAAAGTAATTTCTGTCATATAAATAGCGTAGGCAGTGAAAGAGATTTGAAAATGTAAAATGCCCGTGCAGACTGCATAGTTCCTCCTGAGGCAGACAGCAGATAATGCTGTCTGCCTTTGCTCGTTAAACGGCCGGTGAAAACACCGGCAGCTTCGCCGGATGGCGCAGCCTTAACCGTTCCGCATCTGCCTCACGAATACTTTTTGAACTTCCTTTGAAAAAGTGCGGCTAACAGGAATGGCCTTTCCGTCTATGGCAATCGCATCCTGTCTTGTGAGTTCCCGGATGTTACGGATATTGACGGCATAGGCTTGATGGCAGCGGATAAATTGCTCCTTTGGAAGCTCGTTCAGCAAGTCGGTTAGCTTGCCGGAAACATACATTAAGCCATCGTGTGTCGTGACCGCTACCCTCCGTCCTGCGGTTTCAAGACAGATAATATCTTTGAGCTCCGTACGCTGTTTACCGCCGCCGGTTTCAAACAGAAAGAATCTGTTTGAAAAGCGTTTGTGGTAATCCGCCTGAATAAGCTGCTCCAGCTTTCCTATGTCAAGGGGCTTCATCAAATAGTGGAGGGCGTTCACGTCATAGCCCAGCAGGGCGTAGTCGCGGCTGGAGGTTATAAAAATTATCGCGGTTTCCTTGTCCGTTTCCCGTATTCTTTTGGCTAACGTCATGCCGTCCGTCCCTTCCATAAGAATATCCAGAAGGAGCAGATCGTAGCGTTCCCCTTGCTCCAGAAAGGCTTTCAGGAAATCCGCGCTGTTATCAAAGACAGAAATATGGTATTCTATATTTAGTTTTTCAAAGATATCGCAGCAGGCTTTTTTCTGCGCACCGGAAAAAATTTTTTCATCCTCGCACAAGGCGACCCTGTACATGAGGATTCACCACCTTTCTATGACTATTAGATCATGAACTTCGTTCATGATCACCAGTTCTGATCGCATGCTTACGAGCAAGCTCGCATCATGCTCACTACGCTTTCATTTATATCGTGAATAAAGTGCGTATTCATGATCTTCAGCTCCGATCACATACCTGCAAGCAGGCTTGCAGGTATGTCCCTACACCTTCATTATATCATTGATCGCCCGAGGAAGGAAGCCTGTCTGTTAAGCGGATGCGAGTTGTGTCATGTTTTTTTACCTGTTTTGTTTTTAAGCTGCCTATTTGGGAGTTAATCCATTATAATGAATTAATAACGGAAGGGGTTATCCCGGGAATACGAAGGAGTGAGGATATGGCTATGAAGAAGCTGCCTGTAAAGGGCTTGATAGAGAAATTGAAAAAAGCGGAGCGCGGCAGCGTTTTGTTTGTTGTGCTGCTCTTGCTTTTCGCCGCCATTGTCGCCGTATTTTTAAACTTTTATTTCACGGGATATCGGCAGCCGTATTTGATGAAGAACGTGATCGACCTGTCCGAAGGCTGGCGGTACGAGGCGGAAAGCACAGGTCAGAGGGAGCTTGCCACCCTGCGCACCGGCCCGAAGCTTGCGGCAGGTGAAACCATGAGCCTGTGGCGGACTCTGGATACGGAGATTCAAGAAGCCGCCATTCTCATTCGCGCAAACCATCAAACGGTCAGTGTGTATCTGAACGGCAAGCCGCTTTATACGGATCCGAAGCTCGGATCGGGGGAGAATCCAGGCATGGCGCTGCATTTGATTTTGCTGCCGGAGGATTACTTAAACCAAGCGCTGCAAGTCAAACTGACCTCGCCCTATCCCCTTTATTCCGGACGCACCAGTCCCATCCTAATGGGAACGATTTCCTCTTTGGAAGCCTATGCACTTTCCGATTCCATGCGCTCGGTCATTCTCATGGCTATGTGCCTGCTGATTGGCGTCGGCATCATAGTACTGACGCTGGTGTTGGCGCTGGGAGGCATTCGTCGTCCGCAGAACCTGGCCATCGGCGTGTTCGCCGTTATATGGTCTCTGTACTATGTCTGTACGGAATATATTGTGTTCCAGTTTTTTACACCGTTTTGGGTGTCTGCGCTCAGTCTGGGCCTCTATTTTACCTTTCAGGTCCCGCTGACACTGTACTTTTATTTTTCCTTCCGGCATTATCAAAAGTGGATGCTGCCCGCGGTTATCCTGCATGGCGGCTTTGCGGCCGCGGCCATTCTGCTCCAGATCACCGGCACTGTAGATCTGCCCGGGCTGATTAATGTCAATAACATACTTTTGACAGGTCTTGCCTATACAGTTGCGCTGGCTGTTCTGGAGGCTCTGAAAAAAAACCGTATGATGCAACTGGCCGCTCCGTTTCTGATGATTGCCTACGGTTCCATGCTGTACAATTTTTCCGTGTTTTACACAAGGCGCGGTGTGGTGCCTTACTCGTACAAGGATACCTATTTTCTTTTGATTCTGTGCGTGCTGGTGTACAACATACAGCAGTTTTTCAGCGGATACTACCAGAGCCGGCGGGAAAGCGCGGTGCTGACCCTGCAAAACCGGCTGGCGAAGGAAAGCTACGATCAGATCCTGGTCCATCTTCAGGAGGTGGGCGGCCTGAAGCATGAGATAAAGAATCATCTTGCCGCCCTGCAAACCTGTCTGACCGAGGGGCGCTACGAGGAAGCGAAGCAGTATCTGGAATACTGCGCCGGGCAGGCCGGAGCCGTAACCGGGGCGGCCTGGCATAGCCATTTCCTCATCAACGCGGTAGCGGGCCGCCTGCTGCAAAGGGCATCGGAGCGTAGTGTCGAAGTAAGGCTGGATTTAAAAGCGGAGCCCCGGCATATCGCCGATCCGGATCTGTACAGCCTGCTGTCCAACCTGCTGGAGAATGCGCTGGAAGCCTGCGCTGCCGTGCCGGAGGACCGGGAGCGGTTTATCTGCCTGACGATCGTCCGGCGGGAGCCTTATCTGGTTATCACCTGCGAAAACAGCAGGACAGGTGAGATCGTCTGTGAGAACGGAGAGCTTCGGACCACCAAGAGGGACGAGGGCCACGGCTACGGCCTGCGGATAATCCGGCGTATCGCCGACGCTTACGACGGGCTTGCGGATATGGACTATGACGAAACCACCTTTACTGTTACCGTTGCTCTCAAGGACAAATAGGCGGAGCCCTTTGTCTTGCGGGATGATAATGATCGGTCAAGCTGTTCGTCCTGTGTTGCGGATTACGACGTTTTTCTTACCAGTTATGTATTTTCTGTTCTCACTGGAGAAAAGGAGCGGTAAAATGTAGTTTAGCATATAGGCGAGGACACTGTTTTGACAGGAGAGGCAGCGATAATGAAGGAGGAATGGTAACATGCAAGGAATACAGAAATCAAGATGTATTGTGAGATGGATTGCGGCGGCAGTACTGGGATTTGTGCTGGTTCTGGGATTCTTGCCGGGGAACAGGCAGGCATATGGAGAAGAAACGGTTATTGATCTGAATACTTTGACGAACGGCGCTTCCGGAAGCGGCTGGAGCTATAGTGGGAATAAGCTGTTGCTTGAGCCCGTTGGCGAAACTACAGTTTTCCGCATAAAAGGGGATGGCATCCAGAAGTCAATGCGGATTCGGCTAGGAGATTGGCTACCTTTCAGAGGTACGGTTATATTGGAGAATGTCAACATAATAAATATGAATCCCCCGGGACTTGACCCGGCGGCAATGGATTGTGCTAATGAAAGCACAGTTAGACTACGTCTGATAGGTGACAGCTGTCTGGAAAGCAGAGAACACGCAGGCATCAATATCAACGGAGGCAATCTGACCATTGAGGCATATGATGACACCCCCTCCAGTCTGATAGCGATTGGAGGGAAAAAGGCAAACGGCATTGGCACAGGGGAAGATAACGACTTCTTAGATCCTTTATTTAGATCAAAACCGCATGTGAGTATCACCGGAAACTGTATGGTAACTGTACAGGGTACGCAAAATGGCTACGCACTGGGGGCGCAAAGCCTGACGATGGACGACGGGGCAAAGTTGATTTTGAACAACCCTGCCAATCCGGCCAGGGGGTTGGGTGCGTATGCGGTGAAGGACCTGTCCGACTGTACCATTGGCGGGAATGCGGCAGGGGCGCTGCCCATGAGTGTGGCACCGGCGGGACTGGATTTTGGCTCGCAGTCAATTCCTTACTCACAGCCGGAGGCACAGCAGATAGCAATCACCTACTGGGGTGAGAATTCGGTTACGCTGACGCAGCCGGCTTCCGCTAAGTGTACCGTCACTGCGCTTTCAACAACGACCCTCGTAAACGGCGCAACGGCAACCTTTACCGTGCGGCCGAACGCAGATTTGCCTGAGGGAATACATGACGAGACGATTATCATAAATGGGAGCAATGGTGCTGCCGCGACGGTGCCTGTGCGGTTTAAGGTAACCGACCCACCTACCGTTACCGCCGTTACCCCGGCAAATGCGGCAACAGGCGTCGGTGTCAGCGGCAATATCGAAATCACCTTCAGCAAGCCGATCCACACTGCCGGCACGGTTTCACTGGATGGCGGCAACACGATGCTTGGCACGGAAGGAGCAGGCTGGGACAGCACAAGGACGGTCTATGCGGTTTCTTATTCCGGCCTCACCTGGGAAACGCAGTACACAATCACCATCGCGGGCTTCCGGAATGCAGCGGGCAATCCAATGATAGCGGACAGCAGCTTCAGCTTCACGACCAAAGCGGAGCCGGAGGGCCCGGATGCGGACCGGGACGGCCTTTCTATCATAACGGGCGGGAGTAAAACCTTTACCGTATCTCTCGGACAAAGCGGGAATGAAGCGGTACAGGCGATCGTCACCAGCGCAGATAGCAGCATCGCTGCGGTCAGCTATTCTCCCGTTCCGATTGTGGTATCAGGCTCGGCCATTACGGTCACCGGCGTGTCGGCGGGCAGCACGTTTGTCTACATCGACTTTTCCGGCGGCAGCCATAACGGAGGCAGCGGCAGCAGGAAGACGGTCAGCGTGACGGTGACCGATCCGCAGCCCGTCACCCACAGTGTTACCGTCATGACTGACGGCAACGGAAGGGCTTCGGCAGCGCCTGTGAGCGCGGCAGCGGGAACAGTAATTGAACTTACGGCAACACCCGACCGTAATTATTCCTTCAGCCACTGGGAAAGCATATCTCCGGCCGCACTTGCCATCAGCGGGAACCGCTTCACCATGCCGGAGGAGGATGTCATCGTGAAAGCGCATTTTAATTACAGCGGCGGTAACTCCGATTCGGGCTCATATACCTATATTCCGTCCTCAAACACGACCGGAAGCATCACTGTATTTGGCGTCAGCATCCCTTATACAATCGAAAATGCCACGGGAATTATGACCGCCAGCCTGACCGCCGAGCTGCTGGATAAAATACTGGCGGCAGCGGGCGAAAACGAGACAGTCGTCCTTGAAGCGGGAGGCCAGGCCAATGTACGGGAGGCGGTTGTTAATTTCCCGCCGTCCTGGTTCGAGGGGCATGAGAGAGTTACCTTTGTCCTGCAATCAGGCATTGGCGGTATTCATATCAACAATAATCTGGCCGGGAAATTCCCTGTGTCAAACAGGACTGCGACGGTTTCGCTGCGTAAAGGCAGCCTTATACTCCTGGCAGAACAGGATGGCAAGGCTGTTACATGGAATACTGCCGAAGCTCCGGTTGTTATCTATATGCCCTACACACCCGAAGCAGATACCGACACAAATACGGTTGTCCTGTACGACAAGGCTGCGGGGAAGGCGGTCGTACATAGTCTCTACGCGGGCGGCAAGGTGTATGGTGCGGTGAATAAACCCGGCGAATATGACGTGAAATCTATTGCCCACAGCTTTACGGATACGGCGGCCCATTGGGCGAAGGACGACATCGCCTTTGCTGTCAGCCGAGGACTGCTTACCGGTATAGACGGCGCATTCTTGCCTGAAACGGCTATTACCCGTGCGGACTTCGCTGCAGCGCTGGGCAAGCTCTCCGGTGCGGACATAAGGGGGTATACGAGCAGCAGCTTTACCGATGTAGCCGATACAAGCCCCGCCATGCCTTATATCGAATGGGCGGTCGAAAATAAGATTGTGACGGATATCAGCGGCGGTAAGTTCAAGCCTGGCCGAAAGATCACCCGCGAGCAAATGGCGCTGATGATGGTCAATTACGCAAAGGCTACAGGCCAAGCACTTCCCATAAATCGACAGGCCGCAGCCTTTACTGATCATACGAAAATATCTACATGGGCGAAGAAGGCAGTTAAGGCCGTCCAGTGGGCGGGCATCATCACAGGGAAGTCCGGAAGCCTGTTTGACCCGCAGGGCAGATTGACGCGGGCCGGAGCATCTACCATCCTGCGCCGGTTTGCCGAGGGTGTCGTGAGCACTACCATCGACGGGTATACCGTTGATGGGGATGGCGTAAGAATAAGGAAATAAGAATATTATAAACCCTTACCGGAATTCTCCGAGTTATCTGGAATATTTGAGTTTGTCCCTGTATAAGCATTTTCTGAAGAGATGCGGGTTGATTCTGATCCTGCCTATGGTAAGAGGTTTAAGACAGATATGAGTATTCAGCATAAAGGTACAATAACGATTGAGACATTGCGGCTTGTTTTACGGCGTTTTGAGGAAACGGACGCCAGGGAGATGTATGAGAATTGGGCCGGGGATATTGAGGTATGCAAATATTTATCCTGGGGGCCGCATACCAGTGAAGAAGTATCCCGAAAGAGGATCTTAGGCTGGGTCAGCAATTATATCCGGTACAATTCCTATGTATGGGCCCTGGTGGACAAGAAGCAGGATAAGGTCATTGGCTCCATCAGCGTTGAGATTGCCAACGATATTGCCGGGCTTTGCGAGGTGGGGTATTGTCTCTCCAGAGAATACTGGAACCGGGGAGTGATGACGGAAGCCCTGCGTGCAGTGATGCATTATCTGTTCTATGAGATTGGCTACCAGCATATTCAGGCAAAGCATGATGTATTGAACCTGGCCTCAGGAAGAGTAATGCAGAAGGCGGGTATGGTATATATCAGGACAGAGGAGAAAGTAGGTCTTCGAAGAGACGGTACCTATTATGACTGCGCTGTTTATATAAAGAACAGAGAGGACGAGGAATGACAAAATACCCGGTACGGCCGGCGGAGAAGGGTACATAATAATTACTGGTTAGTGTATAATTAGTGTTGGCAAAGATAATAAGAAATTTTAGTTATGTAAACTAAAAAGGGAAGTAAAGAGTAAATCCCTACTTCCCAATCATACCGTTTTTCTTTATGATGTTAATTGTCAAG
>JAFAGA010000045.1 GCA_023423045.1 Bacillota bacterium
TGCTTAGACACCATTATTCTACTACAAAAAGGAAGTGGATTCCTTATATTTAGGGCATTATTTGAAAGTTGTTTATAAAGAGAGTTATGAATCCGAGACTCTGTGGATAAATCTACGGAAACTCAAGATAACAGGGTATTGATATACATACAATTGTATGCTATACTTTAGGGCAAAATTTGAAATGGCTATGCCGGGAAAGAGGTACGCGATGATTTCAGAAAAGATGGTTGAGTTAGTAAAGAGCAGCTCCGTAATCAGAGCTATGTTCGAAGAGGGCAAGAGATTGGCAGGGATCTATGGTGCGGAAAATGTATTTGATTTCAGCCTGGGCAATCCCAGCGTTGAACCTCCGCTGGAGATTAAAGACGCTCTTATTCAGGTGATTCAGGAGGATTCTCCGAACCTGGTGCACGGATATATGAACAATTCCGGCTTTGAAGATGTTCGGGAGAAGATTGCCGGTTCGATTAACAGCAAGTATGGCACCGATTTTCATAATGGAAATATTGTGATGACAGTGGGAGCGGCCGGCGGATTGAATGTAATTCTGAAGACCTTATTAAATCCCGGTGATGAGGTGATGGTATTTGCACCATTTTTTGGAGAATACCGCAATTATGTCAGCAATTTTGACGGACAACTTGTGGTCGTCAGTCCCAATACAGTGGATTTTCAGCCGAATTTAACGGAATTCGAGCAAAAGATTTCTGAAAGAACCAAGGCAGTCCTTGTGAATACACCGAATAATCCCACCGGAGTTGTTTATTCAAAGGAGACAATACAGGAGCTGGCTGATGTTTTGAACAGGAAGCAGAAGGAATACAATACCTCCATCTACCTGATTTCGGATGAGCCTTATCGTGAGCTGGCTTATGACGGAGTGGAAGTGCCCTATATTACAAAATTCTATAAGAATACCATTGTTGGATACTCCTACAGCAAATCCCTGTCTCTTCCGGGAGAAAGAATCGGGTATCTGGTTATCCCCTCCGAGGCGGATGATTTTCAGGAAGTAGCGGCTGCAGCCAATGTGGCAAACCGCATTCTGGGCTATGTGAATGCGCCGTCTCTGATTCAGAGAGCGGTTGCCAAATGCCTGGATGCGAAGGTGGATGTGGAAATCTATAACCGTAATCGGGAGCTGTTGTACAATAATTTAGTGTCTTTCGGCTATGAATGTGTGAAGCCCCAGGGAGCTTTCTACCTCTTTGTTAAAGCTCTGGAAGAAGATGATAAGGCATTTTCCGCCGCTGCCAAGCGGCACAATCTTCTGATTGTGCCGGGATCCTCCTTCGGGTGTCCGGGCTATTGCAGGATTGCCTATTGCGTTGATTATGGAATGATTGAGCGGTCCCTGCCAAAGTTTCGCAAGCTTGCCGAGGAATACGCCGTACCGCCGGCCGCTTCCTGTTAAGACGCTTAAAAGAGGGATGAAAGAATACAGAGAGGAAAATGTATCACAGGAAAATCCTTTATGATACAAGGATATGAGATGAGACCATGGGAAAAGAATATTCGGTGTGTGGTTCCCTATGTTCCGGGAGAACAGCCGGACTGCAAGGATATGGTGAAGCTGAATACAAACGAAAATCCGTACCCTCCGGCCCCCGGAGTGAAAGCAGTTCTTGAGAAAATGGATGCTGATCTGTTGAGACTCTATCCGGATCCGACAGTGAAGCTGTTGGTCTCGGAGCTGGCCGGCTACTATCATCTGGAACCGGAACAGGTTTTTGTCGGAGTGGGATCGGATGATGTACTGGCAACGGCATTTTTAACCTTCTTTAATTCAGGAAAGCCGATTTTATTTCCGGATATCACTTATTCCTTCTATCCGGTCTGGTGTGAACTGTACCGCATCCCGTATGAGAGGCCGAAGCTGGATCAGGAGTTCCATATCAGAAGGGATGATTATTACAAAGAAAACGGCGGGATCGTTATAGCCAATCCCAATGCTCCGACCTCCCTCTATGAGGAATTATCCCTGGTGGAGGATATACTGAAGCATAATCAGGATGTCATAGTAATTGTGGATGAGGCGTATATTGACTTCTCAGGAGCATCGGCAGTGGAATTAATTCATCGCTATGACAATCTTGTAGTGGTTCAAACCTTCTCCAAGTCCAGATCCATGGCAGGAATGCGTATCGGCTATGCAATGGCTAACCCGGCTCTGATTAAAGCACTGAATGATGTGAAGTATTCCATCAATTCCTATACCATGAACCAGGCAGCTATCTATGCGGGAGTGGAATCGGTAAAGGATGTTGATTATTATAAAGAAGGAATTCGCAGGATTTTGCAGACCAGATCAGAAGCGGAGCAAAGGCTTAGAGAGCTGGGGTTCCGTTTCCCGGAATCCGGGGCCAATTTTATCTTTGCGACCCACAAGCGGCTTTTGGCAAAGGATATTTATGAAGCTCTAAGAAAGGAGCACATCTATGTCCGCTATTTCAATACGTCCAGAATTGATAATTATCTGAGAATTACCATTGGTACGGAAGAAGAGATGGAGCGGCTGTTTGCGTTTTTGAAAGTTTATATTGAAGAAAACCCATAAACTTGCTATGATCTGTTTAAGTCTTTAAGTGGGGGAAGAAACGAATGAGAGTGTTAATTGCAGAAGATGATTTTGCAAGCAGAAAGTATATGCTGAGGTTCCTGTCAAAATACGGTGAATGTGATATAACGGTAGACGGAGTGGAAGCGGTAGAAGCTTTTACAATGGCTTTGGAAGCCAATGAGGGCTATGACCTGATCTGTCTTGATATCATGATGCCCGGTTTGGACGGCTACCAGGCACTGAAGAAAATCAGGGAAATCGAGAGGGAGAAAGGTGTTCCGGAGAAACAGTCGGTTCGGATTATCATGACAACTGCGCTGAATGAGGGCAGGAATGTTACTAAGGCATTTGAACTGGGCTGTACGGCATACGCGGGAAAGCCCATTGATCAGGATAAGTTTGAGAATGTGTTAAGAAAGCTGGAGCTGATTTAATGAACCAGCAGTAGTAGTGAGTGGAAGGGATAGGTGGATCAGCCGACATGAATTATCAGAAGGAATTGGAACAGTTGGTGGAAAAGCTGAAACAGGAAGGACGCAGGCCAAGTTTGTTAATTCATAGCTGCTGCGCCCCCTGCAGCAGCTATGTGCTGGAATATCTGTCGGAGTATTTTGACATCACCATATATTATTATAATCCCAACATCTATCCTCCCGAGGAATATGAACGCAGGGCAGAGGAGCAGAGGCAGTTGATTCAAGCTATGTCTTTGGCCGGGAAGGTTCATTTTCGGGCAGGAGAGTATGAACCGAAGAGTTATTATGAAGCGATTAAGGGAAAGGAAGGAGAGCCGGAGGGCGGAAGCCGGTGCTTCGTTTGTTATGAGCTTCGGCTTCGGGAAGCCGCGCAGCTGGCAAAGCAGGAAGGATATGATTATTTCACATCGACCCTGTCCATCAGCCCCCATAAGAATGCGGATAAACTAAATGAGATCGGCAGCAGGCTGGCAGCGGAGTACGGAGTTTTACATCTTCCTTCCGATTTTAAGAAAAAGAACGGATATAAACGTTCCATAGAGCTCTCAAGGGAATATTCCCTGTACCGGCAGGATTATTGCGGGTGTGTCTACTCCATGAGAGAACGCCGGCAGCAGGAACCGGCGGACTGACAAAGCGACGGAGGAAAGACCTGGCTTCAATAGATCATTGGAGTCAGGTCCTTTTTGATTAATCAATCTTCTGAGTGGCACAGTATAAACGTTTTATTATTTCTTATCTAAGTCGGTTCCGGGCATTTTCCATTCGGTATTCATCGGATAAGGAGGAACGGAAAGTCCATCCTTGCCGTGAGGAGAATCGGACCAGCATACCTGTTGTTTTTGCAACAGCTTAATGCATAAATATGCAACTGATTTATCGGTGAACTCCTGGAATTCTTCTTCGTTGATGAAGCCATCAATCGGGGTCCCCTTGTCATCGATCGCTGCGTCATAGATTGCGGACCATTCCAGCTCGCAGTATACCGGCTCGTTGAATATCTCGATATTGGACCGATCGGTCTCTCTGAAGTTTACTCCCATGCATTTTTTATCAAGGTATCTGGCAACCATATCAGGAGGATTGGGAGTTACCAGTGGCTTATTGCAGCCGAAGTCAACCTTGGTATAGGCTCTGAACGGAATATGAACTGTGGTGTCTTTAATCACTCCGCCGATTCCTTGGCCTCTGGCACAGGTCTTTGCTGCGTATTCAATATTTTTTCGGATGTATCCCTCAATAAATACCTTGCTGCTGGGCGGTATATACCGGCACTGTGTTAAAAAGATCTGTTTTTCAATTCTCTTTATCTCGTATGCAGGTTCGTTTAACCTGATTTTTGCTTCTGTATCAATTTGGATGACGAATTCAGAAAGCACTCTGGGGATCTTGAAATCGCCGCCCCACCAGCGATAGTTATCGGCCTGCGGCAAAGTATCTGAGTTTAGTACTGCGGCAGCACATTCATTATTATTGCAGTTGGAGCTTACTTGAGCATCTGAACTTACGACGGTAGCGTGGGTGCGTCTGTAATTATCCATGATTTCCCTCCTATAAGATTGTATTTGGCTTTGAATTGCTTCACTACCTACTATATAATATTCATTTTAAAGTAATATGTGTCGACTGAGATAGAAAATTGTAGAATTTAATATAATAAATAGAAAATTTGTAGGAAATACAGCGTGACTACAGTTGCCGTTGGTTTGAGCATAGCAGGATGAAATGTAACAATCAGTTTGCATGACAGGTTTAAGCGTCAATTGACAAAAGGCGAGAAGAAGCTATATAATATAAGAACAAATGATAATAATTATCATTTGAAACAAGGAAGGGTTATATTGCTGCAAGGAAGGATGAGACAATTATGACATTAGTGAATGCAAAAATAGGTTCTGCCGGTACTGTCAGTTCATTAAATCTGGATATAGTGACAAGGCGGCGGTTGGAGGCTCTCGGACTAACCCGGGGAACCCGTATTAATATATTGAATCGAAGCCGCAGCGGAGCTACAATTCTCATGGTCAGAGGCAGCAGGCTGGCTGTCGGGAGACAAATCGCAGAGACGATACATATGAGGGAGACAACATGAATAAACATGGAATGTTTTACAAAGGAATTGTTTCACAATTCCTTTGTAAGTTTGGACTGCTGTCCAAATTTGCAAGGCAGCAGAATGGGGGGCTTGCTATATGAAGAGTGAATTGCAGGTCGGCTTTGTCGGTAATCCAAACTGTGGGAAAACGACACTGTTTAATGCCTATACAGGAGCTAATCTAAAGGTTGCAAACTGGCCCGGAGTTACTGTTGAAAAGAAAGAGGGTGCGTTCCGATATCATGAGCACCGCTTCCGGCTGGTGGATCTGCCGGGAATATACAGCCTTACTTCCTACACGATGGAGGAGCGGCTCACCCGTGAATATATATTGGATTCCAAGGTGGATGTTATTATTAATATTGTGGATGCTTCCAGTCTGGAGAGAAATCTGTACCTGACGCTGCAATTAATCGAGCTTGGGAAACCGGTGGTCCTTGCGCTGAATATGATGGATATCGTAGAAGAACGTGGAATGGAGATCGATTTGCACCGTCTTCCGGAGATGCTTGGAATTCCAGTGATTCCCGTATCCGCCAGAAAGAAGACAGGTTTGGATATATTGATGCATACGGTGTCCCACCATAAGGATAAGAAGGTGGAACCCAATCTGGAGCATCACCATGACAGAAGGGAAACTGGAAAATACGCAAACAAGCAGGAGGATGCGCAAAGGCGCCGGCTGAAGCAGCGGTATGAGCGCCACAGGGAATATACTATTGTCTACAGTGATGACATTGAGGATAGGATTGATGAAATTGGCAGGCTGATCAGGAGAAGTTACGGTGAGATCCCGAATCTTCGCTGGCATGCCATCAAGCTTCTGGAAATGGATGAAGCGGTAATGGCAAAGTATCCTTTGGATCTTTCCGGAGTAATGAAGCATGGCAGGAATCGTGAATTATGCTATGAAGAAGAGATTATCAATCAAAAATATGATTTTATTCAAGAAATAATCGAAGAGGTGTTAGTCAATAAGGAGCAAAAAGCGGCCGCTACAGATAAAATTGATCAAATTTTAACTCATCGGTTTTTGGGGTTACCTATCTTTCTGGGAATTATGGCTCTGGTCTTTTTCTTTACCTTCCAAATTGGTGATCTGATCAAGGGAGTCTTTGAGGTGGGACTGGAGACATTTTCCCAAGGGGTAAGCCTGGGGCTTGAGCAAATTCATGCCGGGGAGTTTGTGACTTCTCTTATTGTTGATGGAATTATTGCCGGAGTCGGAGGGATATTAACCTTTCTTCCGAATATATTCATATTATTCCTGGCATTAGCCTACCTGGAGGACAGCGGATACATGGCCAGGGTGGCCTATGTTATGGATGGTATTATGGGCAAGCTGGGATTATCAGGAAGAGCCTTTATTCCGATGCTGCTGGGGTTTGGATGCACGGTGCCTGCAATTATGGCATCCCGCTCCCTTGAGAATATGCGGGATCGGAGGAAGACAATATTGGTAACACCATTTATGTCCTGCAGCGCAAGGCTCCCTATCTATGTGCTGTTTTCTCAGATGTTCTTCGGGCGTAATGCGATGTTGGTGGCGTATTCCATGTATCTGATTGGAATTGCGGTGGCTATTCTGGTGGCCTTTGCCATGACGAATGAATCTGATCGCAGTCTGGGCAATGCCCTGCTTATTGAATTGCCCGAGTATAAGACACCGAATATGCGAACCATCTTTATCTATGTATGGGAGAAGGTGAAGGAATACCTTACCAAGGCAGGGACAACAATATTTGCGGCCTCCGTTGTAATCTGGTTTGTGCTGAACTTTGGACCGGGGGGTATGGTGGGTGATATGTCGGAAAGCTTCGGTGCTATCATCGGTAAAGCAATTGCTCCGGCACTAAGGCCGGCAGGACTTGGCATGTGGCAGGTGGTGGTTGCGCTGATCTCCGGAATTGCGGCGAAGGAGGTGGTGGTATCCAGCTTCAGCGTGCTGTTCCAAATCGGCAATATCACTTCTCCCCAGGGGATGGAGGGGCTGGCAGGTCTTCTTGGAAGCTATGGCTTCGGCCCCTTAAATGCCTATGCCATGATGGTATTCAGCCTCTTGTATATTCCCTGTGCGGCCACCATCGGGGTAATTCAAAGGGAGATGAATTCAGCAAAATGGACCGTGTTCACGATATTATTCCAGCTTGGCATTGCCATGCTGGTATCCACCCTGGTTTATCAGATCGGAAGCTTATTTGTATAATCGCTTTGCCCTGACACTCTAATTTGAAAGGAGAATTGGACTATGCCCGGTATCATTCTTATCGTGTTGATTCTTGGTTACACCGGATTCGTGATATATCGAAAAACAAAGGATATGAAAGCAGGGAAATCCTGTTGCAGCGGCTGTTCCTCCTGCCAAGCCAGGGAAAAATGCGAAAGCTCTCGATATTTAATTTTGTTTAAAAATAAAAAAGGAAATGGAAGTAACGTGTAGAATATTAGTAGTATAGATGCAGAAGGGAGGAATTCATATGGAACAAAGCTTAAATATCCGGCAGAGACTGGAGCACAGGGAGCATGAAATACTGAGCCCTTATGCGGCATTCTCAGATCAATCTCTTGGCAGGGAAGTTTTTGAGGAACCCTGTGATATCCGGCCTGTTTATCAGAGGGATCGGGACCGAATCCTGCACTGCAAAGCATTTCGAAGATTAAAACATAAAACTCAGGTATTTCTCGCCCCGGAAGGGGACCATTATAGAACCAGGCTGACGCATACCCTTGAGGTATCTCAGATATCCAGGACCATAGCCAAAGCCTTATTGCTGAATGAGGAGCTGACGGAAGCCATCGCATTAAGCCATGATTTGGGACATACTCCTTTCGGCCACGCCGGTGAGAGGGCATTGAACCGAATCTGCCCCATCGGATATGAACATCACCTGCAGAGTATTCGGGTGGTTGAGGTGCTTGAGAATCGCGGAAAGGGCCTCAATCTGACCGCAGAGGTAAGGGATGGTATCCGGAATCATCAGACAGCAGGAAAGCCCTCTACTCTGGAGGGGAAGATTGTCCGGCTCTGTGATAAGATAGCATATATTAACCACGATATTGACGATGCAATCCGGGGGAAGATTATCCGGGAGGAGGAGATTCCCGGAGAGTATACGTATATTCTTGGGCATAGTCTGGCAGACCGTTTGAACACCATGGTGCACGATATAATAACCAACAGTGAAAACAAAAATGACATTATCATGTCTCCCGATATAGAAAAAGCAATGCGGCAGCTGAGGGAGTTCATGTTTCGAAGCGTATATACGAATCAACGGGCAAAGAGTCAGGAGGAACAGGCGGAACGCCTGTTGGAGACTTTATTTTCCTACTACATGGAGCATCTGGAGAAGCTGCCGGAGGAATTTCGGCAGAGAATGGAGCTTCCCGACGAGCCGCCCTACCGGGTGGTATGTGATTATATTGCGGGCATGACGGACCGTTATGCCGTTGCAAAATTCAAGGAATTAATGCTGCCCTCCGCCTGGAGCGTATATTAAATGCCAAAGTAGCAGCACAATAAGGATAATAAGTATTAATATTATACTTATCGGTTTTATAGGCTGAACTGTTATGAATGACTGAAGGGGAGGAGAGCACGATGTTTTATTCGGACGAGCTAGTAGAAGAGATCAGAAGCAGGAATGATATCGTAAGTGTCATCGGCTCCTACATAAGGTTGCAGAAAAAGGGCAGCAACCACATGGGATTATGCCCGTTTCATAATGAGAAGACTCCATCCTTTTCGGTGAGCGGGTCAAAGCAGATGTATCACTGCTTTGGCTGCGGTGTGGGAGGCAATGTATTTACCTTTATCATGGAGTATGAAAATTACAGCTTTCTGGAAGCTCTGCGTTATTTGGCGGAGCGCGCGGGAATTGCTCTTCCGGAGCAGGAGATGTCCGAGGAGCAGCGCAGGCAGTCCGATCTCAGAGGAAAGCTGCTGGAAGTGAATAAGCTGGCGGCAATGTATTTTTATTACCAATTCAAGAGCCAGGAGGGACAGGCTGCCTATGACTACCTGACAAAGCGGGGGTTGGCGGAAGAGGTAATCAAGCATTTTGGATTGGGCTATTCCAATCGGTATAGCGATGATCTATACCGTTATCTTAAGAAACAAGGGTATGAGGATGAGTTTCTCTCCCAGACGGGGCTGGTCACCATTGATGAACGCCTGGGCGGCAGGGACAAGTTCCGTGACAGAGTGATGTTTCCGATTATGGATGCAAACCATAGAGTGATTGGCTTCGGAGGAAGAGTGATGAGCAATGCGGGACCGGAGGTGCCCAAGTATCTGAACTCGCCGGAGACAAGAATATTTGAAAAAAGCAGAAATTTATACGGATTGAATTTTGCAAAGTCCTCCAGAAAGACCTATCTTTTGATCTGTGAGGGATATATGGATGTAATCGCGCTGCATCAGGCGGGTTTTACCAATGCGGTGGCCGCACTGGGAACAGCCTTTACCGGGTTCCATGCCAATCTGCTGAAGCGTTATACCAATGAAGTTCTTCTGACCTTTGACAGCGATCAGGCGGGCACGCAGGCGGCGCTCCGTGCAATTCCGCTCCTGAAGGAAGCAGGATTGACCATAAAAGTAGTTGATATGAAACCCTATAAGGATCCTGATGATTTTATCAAAAATCTGGGGCCGGAGGAATACCAAAGGAGAATTGAGGAGGCAAAAAGCAGCTTTTTCTTCGAAATTGATGTCCTTCAGAAGGGTTATGATATGTCCGACCCGGAACAAAAGACAAAATTCTTCCATGAGACATCGAGGCGGTTAACGGCCTTTCGGGAGGAGCTGGAACGTAATTTCTATATTGATGCGGTTGCAAAAGCGTATCAGATTGATGTGGAACAGCTTCGCCGGCTGGTGAACCGGATCGGATCCCAGCTGGTCGGTGCAAATGAGCCAAGGGAACCCAGGGGAGAAGGAGGCCGCAGGGGGAAGACCCAGGAGGACGGAATATCCAAATCCCAGAAGCTTATGCTGACCTGGCTCATTGAGGATCCTACGATGTTTGACAGGATAAAGGGTATTCTCGGTCCCGAAGATTTTACCGAAGGAATTTATAAAGAGGTTGCGCGTCTTGTTTTCGATCAGTTTCATAAGGAAGGGGCGGTCAATCCGGCGAAAATCATCAATTGCTTTGAGAGCAGGGAGGAGCAATCTGAGGTGGCAGCCCTGTTTTCGGCAGGTATCCGCGGTGATATGGATGAAGCCGGATGGAGAAAGGCCCTGACAGACACGGTGATGAGATTGAAGGAGAATAGTCTTGACCGGCAGAGCCAGAAAGCGATTGAAGTGAATGATACGGCATTGCTGATGAAGATTATTAATGAGAAGACGGGGTTGAAGAAGCGCAGTATTACTTTCCTGGACGGATAGGATGCGTCCCTTGACTGGTTCATGGAGGTTCGCTGCAACAGTTCAGCATGGTCCGGCTTGTGGGATACAAACATTCCATTTTTGCGCTGACCGGCTGAGTGTATCTTGTGAAGCGGAGCGATCTGAACGCACGAAGGAAAGGCAAGTAAAAATGGAATGTTTGTATCCCACAAGCCGGACCATGCTGAACTACCGGAATGGGGTCCAGGCAGGAATTGCATATTTCATCAAATGATGGTTAAAATATAAAAAGAGTTGAAGAAGGAAGGATTATCTATGGACGAAAGTATTGTAAAGTTTACGGAGAGGCTGAAGGAACTGCTGGTCTTTGCCGAAAAGAAGAAGAATGTTCTGGAGTTTCAGGAAGTAAACGATTTCTTTGCGGATATGGAGCTGGATCCCCAACGGATTGAGAAGATATACGATTTCCTGGACAAGCACAATGTGGATGTCCTGCGGATATCCGAGGAGGATGAAGAGGATATTATCCTGGAGGACGAGGAGGAAATAGAGCCCCTGGATTTGACAATTCCTGAGGGCATCAGTATAGAAGACCCGGTAAGAATGTACCTGAAGGAGATCGGTAAGGTGCCGCTGCTGAATGCGGAAGAGGAAACCACGCTGGCCAGAAGGATGGAGGATGGAGACGATTATGCAAAAAAGCGTCTTGCCGAGGCAAATCTCCGATTGGTAGTCAGCATCGCAAAACGCTATGTCGGCAGGGGTATGCTGTTTCTGGATTTGATTCAGGAAGGAAACTTAGGATTGATTAAGGCTGTGGAGAAGTTTGATTATCGCAAGGGTTATAAATTCAGTACTTATGCTACCTGGTGGATCAGACAAGCTATCACAAGGGCCATTGCAGATCAGGCGAGAACCATTCGAATTCCGGTTCATATGGTGGAAACAATTAATAAATTGACCCGGGTTCAGCGCCAGCTTCTTCAGGAATTGGGACGGGAGCCTTCCCCGGAGGAGATCTCCGAGGTTATGAATATGCCGGTGGACAGGGTGCGTGAGATTCAGAAGATATCCCAGGAGCCGGTATCCCTGGAGACACCCATTGGAGAGGAAGAGGACAGCCATCTGGGTGATTTCATTCAGGATGATAATGTGCCGGTTCCGGCGGATGCAGCCGCATTTACCCTGCTGAAGGAGCAGTTGGTGGAGGTTCTGGGGACATTGACGGAGCGGGAACAAAAGGTTCTTCGGCTTCGCTTTGGCTTGGATGACGGACGGGCCCGCACGCTGGAGGAGGTAGGCAAGGAATTTAAAGTCACACGTGAACGAATCCGTCAGATTGAGGCAAAAGCACTTCGTAAGCTGAGACATCCCAGCAGAAGCCGCAAGCTGAAGGATTATCTTGAATAAGACTATCTCGAATAAGACTATCTTGAAGAAGTATGTCTTGAATAAGGCACTATGTGGAATGAGGCATCCGGGCGGACAGGCTTTGGTATTTAACGAAGCATAGATAATTATTGGGATATTTAGAATGAGGAGTCGTATATTATTGATAAATTGCTATAGATAAATAGGAAGGGCCATGGATTTGTTACGACAGTGTATGTCTGGAGATCCATGGTCTTTTTGATATTAAGACTTTGGTTGTGATTTGACAGGTAATATTAATTGAGAATATTGATTGAGGCCTGCTGAGGCTTGATCAGGTTTTGATGGGGAAGCCTGTGTGCCGCACTAATTGATGCTTGGTTTAGCAGTCTTAATAAAATCTATATGGAAATTGCCAGAAAAAGATGTTAAGATAGGAGTAATATAACAATATAATTAAGCATGCTTATGGAAAGGGAGTTCATGAGCGGATATTTCTGGTTTGAAACTCAGACCATTGCTTGGAACGGAGATAATGATGCAGCTTTCAAAGCGTTTACATGCGGTGGCGAGTCTGGTGACTCCTGGTTACAGAGTCGCTGATATTGGCTGTGACCATGCATATACCTCGATTTATTTGGCGGAAAACAAAATAGCGGAACACATCATTGCGATGGATGTGAATCAGGGGCCCCTTGACCGGGCCAGAGAAAACATCGCAAAGTATGGATTTGCGGATAAGATAGAAACCAGAAAGTCCAACGGCCTGGAGAGGTTGGAGCCTGGAGAGGCAGACATCCTTCTGATCGCAGGGATGGGAGGCGCTTTAACGAAGCAGATTCTGGAGGAAGGACTGGAGGTGTTTTGGCAGGCAAGAGAAGTTATACTTCAGCCCCAATCGGAAATCAATAAGGTCCGTGAGATGCTGTCAGTCCAGCACTTTTTGATTGTAGAAGAGAATATGCTTATGGAGGATGGTAAATATTATATGATGATGAAGGCGGTTTCTGCAGAGCATGTCGAGACGCCGGAGGTTTATTTTCTGAAAGAAAAGGAGCATTACTATTATGGAAGGCTCTTGCTGGAAGGCCGGCACCCGGTGTTATATTCCTATCTGAACTGGGAGCGGGACCTGTGCAGGAATATCCTGCAAAGCTTACACACGGGGCAGACGGAGAATGCTCTGATCAGAAGTAAAGAGCTGGAGGAAAAGCTTGCTTTGATTCAGGGAGCCCTTGGATATTATGATTAAAGTGTCAAGAGGTGCTACTTTTGACGTCTTAATCATATTATGACAGGTATATAAAATTGTACAGATACCCCAAATTGAGGTTTTGGCTGAGGGGAGGAATGGAGGTATATTATGAATGTTCAAAGGAATGAGAAGGTCAGGCTAGAAATTAACGGCAGGGAGTATGAGTATGCCGCGGGTACCTCGCTGATGGAGATCAGCAGGGATTTTCAGAAGGATTATGATAACCAGATTATACTGGCCTTTGTCAACAATAAACTTCGGGAGCTTTTTAAGAGAGTAGTGGAGAACTGCTCCATCCGTTTTGTAACCACAGCAGAGGATGCCGGACATAAAACCTACCAGAGGGGAATGATTCTGGTGATGCTCAAGGCCTTCTATGCCGAATTCGGCAATGAGAATGTGGACAAGGTATCTGTGGAATATACGGTCAGTAACGGCCTTTATTGTGATTACCAGGGGAGGGAGCCACTGACGAAGGAGAGAATACTTGCGGTTAAGAAAAGAATGGAGGAGCTGATCCGTAAGGATATTCCATTTATGAAGCGC
Organism: Bacillota bacterium; assembly: GCA_023423045.1. GTDB lineage: Bacteria > Bacillota > Clostridia > Lachnospirales > Lachnospiraceae > Mobilitalea. Next base: position 13,660 of record JAFAGA010000045.1, read on the forward strand.
AGCATCGGGACCGATGATGCTGTTGAATTATTCCGCCGTTATCGTATGTATGATAAGGAAAGGCTGTTTCGCTACCGCAGGGTATCTAAGGCGAATATCTACAGCCTGGACGGTTTTGAAGATTATTATTACGGTTATATGCCGCCCAGTTCCGGTATGTTGAAATACTTTGATCTGCTTCAATACGACGAAGGTTTTCTGCTTTTGCTTCCCAACAAGAAAAACCCTACTGTTGTAGAACAGTTTGTTCCTCAGCCTAAGCTCTATGAGACCTTGAAGGAATCAAACCACTGGACACAGATGATGGAGATTCCCAATGTGGGAGCATTAAATGATGTGATCTCCGGCGGAAACCTGAATGAATTAATTCTGGTACAGGAAGCGCTCCAGGAGAAGAAGATAAGCGATATTGCCGAAACGATTAAGCGATTGGGCGGTAAGAAATTCATCATGATCGCAGGCCCTTCCTCTTCCGGCAAGACGACCTTTTCCCACCGCCTCAGCATTCAGCTGAAGGCACATGGATTAAAGCCCCATCCCATTGCCGTGGATAATTACTTTGTCGACCGGGAGAAAACACCTCTTGATGAATATGGCAATTTTAATTTTGAATCCCTGTATGCTATTGACCTGGAGCAGTTCAACAAGGATATGACGGCCTTGCTAAACGGCGAGGCAGTGCAAATTCCGGATTTTAATTTTGTGTCAGGCAGGAGAGAATATAAAGGGAATTTTCTGAAGCTTGGACCGGAGGATATCCTGGTGATTGAAGGAATCCATGGTTTGAATGACGCATTATCCTATTCTCTTCCGAGAGAAAGTAAATTCAAGATTTACATCAGTGCGCTGACGCAATTAAATATTGATGAGCATAACCGGATTCCCACCACTGACGGGCGGTTGCTTCGAAGAATGGTGAGGGATGCAAGAACCAGAGGGGCTTCTGCTCAGAAGACCATTTCCATGTGGCCTTCTGTGAGGCGCGGTGAGGATGAGAATATTTTTCCGTTCCAGGAGGATGCGGATGTGATGTTCAACTCCGCTCTGATCTATGAATTATCTGTGTTAAAGCAGTACGCGGAGCCGATTTTATTTGGGATTGACAGAAACTGTGACGAATATGTGGAGGCGAAGAGACTTCTCAAATTCTTAGACTACTTTATCGGAGCTCCCAGTGAATCGGTGCCGAAGAATTCTATCCTGAAGGAATTTGTAGGAGGAAGCTGTTTTAAGGTGTAAGATATGAGGTATAAAAAGAACTTCAGAATAAGAAGCCGTTGGGATTCTCGTTCTGAAGTTCTTTCAAATATCAGATGATTTAATGTATGAGTAGCACGGTAAGCCGGGTTCTGTCTCGGATGATCATCTATCTTGACCGCATGTTACCATGCAGCTCCAGTACCGCTTGCGCATTACTGCGCATTCGCAGGCACTACGCGACCTACCCTAAAGCACGGCGGGCAACCGTATCGCTTTATGTTCGGTCTTGCTTCGAGTGGGGTTTACATAGCCCCTACTGTTACCAGTAAGGCGGTGGTCTCTTAAGCCACCTTTCCATCCTTACCGGAGAATTGCTCCGGCGGTATATTTCTGTTGCACTAGCCTTGGAGTCGCCTCCACCGGATGTTATCCGGCACTCTGCCCTGGGAAGCCCGGACTTTCCTCACCTTGTCAGGCGCGATCATCTGTGCTGCTCACAGGTTGTATTTTACCATGGGAGAAGAAATAAGTAAATACTTATTCCCTGGAAAGTAAACGCTTATATTACAGTTCAGCTTGTGACATTTTGAACTATATCATACTTATACCTGAAACCGGAAAAAGCAAATGATAAACATTAGATATGGACAGGCCCACGGGAAGGATCCCTTATAATTAAGAAAATATTAAAGATTTTTGATTTTTAAGCTGGTATAATTAATATATTATGAAATTAGTTTCTTACTGGAACAAAGTGTCTTATTATAGAGTAAGTATTTATGAAATGGCAGTGTTTTAGCGGAATGGAGATTATTATGGAACAGATTAGAATTTTGGTAGTAGATGACGATAAGGATATTGCTGATTTGGTGGAAATTCATCTGGTCAGTGAGGGATATCAGGTCCGTAAGGCAAACAGCGCCAGAGAAGGGCTGCAGATTCTGGAGACTGCGGATATCAAGCTGGTGATTCTGGATATCATGATGCCTGGAATGGATGGGCTTACCATGTGCAAGAAGATCAGGGAGACAAGTACGGTGCCGATTATCATGCTGAGTGCACGCTCGGCGGATCTGGATAAGATCATCGGACTCGGAACCGGAGCGGATGATTATGTGATCAAGCCCTTTAACCCTCTGGAGCTGACTGCAAGAGTGAAATCCCAGCTCAGAAGATATACCAAATTCAATCCGAATTCCCATGATGAACGGCCGGATAAGGAGATTATCCTGGATCATCTGACGATCAATAAAGAAAACCATAAGGTCACGGCATATGGAAAGGATGTAAAACTGACACCCATTGAGTTTGAGATATTATATCTCCTGGCCAGTAATGTGGGCAGGGTATTTTCCACCGATGATATATTTGAACGTGTCTGGAACGAGAAGATGTACGAGGCCAATAATACCGTGATGGTTCATATCCGCAGGATCAGAGAAAAAATCGAGATGGATTCAAGGGATGCGCAGATTATCAAAACCGTATGGGGAGTAGGGTATAAAATTGAAGAATAATATTTTCAAAAGCTTTCGTTTTGAAATCGTTCTATACAGTATTTTAAGCCTTTTGTATATGCTGCTGACAATCGCCATGCTTCATATCGGTATTTATATTGTGCTGCGCAAAAGTGTCCAGGAATTATCAGGGGCATCTGCGGCAATCGTTGGAGTTGTGACAGTTGCGGCGGGAATTGTTCTTTTTATCACTTATTTTTTGCTTCTTACCAAGAAATTCATCAGCTATATCAAGGAGATGATTGAGGGAATCAATCAGATTTCCCAAGGGAATTTTGGAAACAGAATTGAAATTAATAATGAAGATGAATTTGCGCTGTTAGCGGAGAAGCTAAATCAAATGGCTGATGATATCAAAGAGATTATGGAGAATGAACGCCGAAGCGAGTATGCCAAGAACGAATTGATTACAAGCGTGGCCCATGATCTTCGTACACCTCTAACCTCCATTATCGGTTATCTGGACCTGGTGTCCTCGAAAGAGCTTCCGGAGGATACCCGGAGGAAATATATCGGTATTGCGTACAGTAAATCCAAACGTCTTGAAAAGCTGATCGAGGATCTTTTTACCTATACGAAGTTTAATTTTGGTGAGGTAAAAGCGGATTTCATGGAAGTGGACATGGTAAAGCTGATGGGTCAGCTGGTGGATGAGTTTTACCCCAGCTTTTCTGAATATAATCTGGAATATGAATTCCAGACTACGGTGGGAGCCGCCATAATTAAAGCGGATGGATATCTCCTGTCCAGAGCCTTTGCCAACCTGATCAGCAATGCCATCAAATACGGCAAGGATGGCCGAAGGATTATAATAGGGCTGATGAAGAACGATTCCGATGTGGTGATAACCGTAACTAATTTTGGAGATGTGATACCTCAGGAAGACCTTAAGCGTATTTTTCAGCGATTTTACCGGATCGAATCCTCCCGTTCCAGTGAAACCGGCGGAAGCGGTCTCGGGCTTGCCATAGCACAGAGCATAATCGAGGTGCATGGGGGAACGATTTGGGCGCAGAGCGATGAGGAAGGAACGGTATTCACCGTTACCCTGTTTCAGACACCGGAAGGGTTAGATAAAAACCAGGAATAAGTCACTTACAAACAAATTGAGCCATTGATTCTCCCTGTACAAGACAGTACCTTCCGAAGGTACCGATAACACTTGTGGGAGTGGTCAATGGCTTCAATTTGCGAAACTATGAAAACGGAAGAAGAAAAAATATACTTTTATTATAACACATAATTCCAAGAAAGGTAGTCTTTTTTAAAAATTTAAAAGATTGTTAATATATTGTCTCAAAAATCTACAATTTTTCTTTCTCAATGCTCTCTGCATAAGCAATCAGTTTTTTGGATATTCGGAGCTTTTGAAAGATGGAAGCATAAGTAATGGCATCCATCCCTTCTATAAAGTTCTGAGGAAAATTCTTTCGCATTCCCTTATTTCTTAATAAAAGAGAGGCTTTATTATATGCGATGGCGGCTTCGGTTTCACTGGGATAACGGCCGATAAGATAATCTCCATTAATATGTATCTTCGCCAGGTAGCATGCTTTCCCTTTGCCCGGGATTCTGGTTACACCGTGATATGGATTGATGATTTCAATATTATGATAGCTGTAATCTGTGTCGTCGCCGTTGGAGAAGATATAGTCCCTTCCCGGAACAGCGTAGTTTTTTATACCATAGCGGGAAAGAATGTTCACCTGCATCCCATAATCACATACGAAGAGATGACCTCCCCGCTTCATTATCTTGTGATGGGCATAATAAAAGAGGTCCTCGGCATCAAATCGCAGGCAGGTATTCTGATCCAGATAATATAGGAAATATCTCTTCTTCAAATAGATTGGATTCTTAAAATAAATCCGGTTATCCCGAAAATTGATCAGTACCACCCATTTATGAAAGGAAAGAGGACAATCCTCCGGGTAATTGTTGATTGTTGCAGCAAAATTGCCTTCCAGGATTCTCTGTGCCCATTGATAGGCCTGGTTGGCACCGGCTTCGGTTAAGTAGCTGCCGAGGCTGATGTGCTTACCCAGATAAGTAATACTGGATCGATAATATACCGCTCCGCTTTTTGTGCGAGCCTGATAGACACCAGGTAACATAGTCTCCTCCGCCATGCCGCTTTGCGGCATTCTTTTTATATCATAAGAAAGTGCTCCTATGATATAAAAGCATAAGCTTGCTTATGCTTGAACTCACGTGCAGGATGCGCACCTCTGCGGACAAACGCATGAATGCGTTCGGAAATTTATTGCTACGCAATCCGCTCGGGCGCGAAGAGTCAGAAAACTGACTCTTTGCTCTCAATATAGCAGATATGGGGCAGCGGTGCAAGGCGGGAAATATGTTAACAAATTATTAAGGTCCATTTGTGTAGAATCACATATTTTCTGCCCAATAATCGTACTAAAGCAGTAGAATATGTATAAACTTCCTGAAAAGTGGGTAAAAAATTTAATATATCCTTAATAAAATGTTAAATTTATCTTGTGCAAAACATATGAAAATAGATGGGTAAAACCGGGAAAACATTGTTACATTCTTCCTTGACTGGAAGATAGAGGAATTATGATCTCGTAGTTTGTCACGAAATTAAGGTTGCATCCTTGACATGAAATCACTCGTTGCCTATAATGCTGATATCATTACCAACCATTCCATTAATTGGAAAATATTAGTCAGTGAAATATCAACAAGAAGGAAAGAGGATAAATTTATGTCATTGATAAATTTGTTTCTTCAAAAGAGAAAAATGCGTGAAAGCCAATATGGTTTTGTCATGGTTTTAATCGCATATGCATTATCTGTAATGATGCTGTTTCTGGGTTCCGATGTGTTTTATAACGTCAACTCGGCAGCGGCAGGGATAAGCACAACAGATGAAGAAGCATCAGAGGAAATCAAGAAGGAATTGCCGGTTTCGCAAGCTGCGGACCTTACCGCGTTGTTCCTTCGATCGAAAAAACTGCATCCGTTTGCCATCACAGAATTATCGGAGACCGGTTTGGGAGGGATGCAAGAAAAAGAGGAAATGAAAGGCTTGCTGCTTGAGAATACCTTCATAGGTGCGGGAATGGCGGAACTGATGGAGCATACTCCGGAGCTTGAGTCCGTAAGCAGTGTTGTTGCGGCACCGGAGGATATCCGGACAGCCGTTGCTGCAAAAGATACAAAAACAGAAAAAGAAGCAAAAGCAGAAAAAGAAGTAAAGACAGACGTGAAAGTGAAGACTGAGAAGAAGGCGGAGGAAGAGAAAAAGTCCGCCAAGGATAAGAAAACGGATAAGGAAGAAATATACAGCCTGTCGGCTGCAAGTGAGAAATCCACTAAATCGGCCTATGCATATGACGTAACCAAAAAAGAGATCGGGATGCTTCAGCGTATCGTCCAGGCGGAAGCCGGGGGCGAGGATACGATAGGAAAGATATTGGTTGTCAATGTAATTATGAACCGCATCGAGGATGAGAGCTTTCCGGACTCCGTAGAGAAGGTCATATTCCAGAGCAGGGATGGAGAATACCAGTTTTCGCCCATCGGTGATAAGCGCTATTGGTCCGTAAAGGTATCAGAAAGTACGAAAGAGGCGGTGATACGTGCACTGGAGGGAGAGGATTACTCCAAAGGTGCACTGTATTTTATTGCAAGGAAGCGAACGAAGTCCAGCAGTGCAAAGTGGTTTGACAATCATCTTAAATGGCTGTTCAAGCATGGCGGGCACGAATTTTACAAGGAAAAATAAAGTGCAGCGTATTGTATCCGATAAAATGGCATGTTATAATACTTGAAACTTGTGACGTGTGAAAGTGTTTGTCAGGTATGATCTTTTTGACCTATGATGTTTTGACAGATACTTCTTCCTTCCCGGAAAGCGTTGATCTTATCCGTATGCCGCAGGTTATGAATCATGGTGATGATAATGGCATGGGAAGGAAGTTTGAGTGTACCGGGATCAAGTAAATATGAATGAAGGGGATTGAAACGATTATGAACCTAATGTACAGGAGCACAAGAGATTCAAACAACAGGGTAACCGCATCCCAGGCTGTTTTACAGGGCTTATCCCCGGACGGAGGCTTATTCGTTCCGGAAACAATACCGGTTCTGCAAAAATCAATGGAAGAGCTGCGGGAGTTGGATTACCGGGAGACAGCTTATGAGGTAATGAGACTGTTTTTAACAGATTATACGGAGGAGGAGCTGAGGGACTGTATCGCGAAGGCCTATGATACCAAGTTTGATACCCCTGAGATTGCTCCCCTCAGACAGGTTGGAGAAGCCTGCTATTTAGAGCTTTTTCATGGGGCTACGATTGCATTTAAGGATATGGCCTTATCCATATTGCCGCATCTATTAACAAAGGCGGCAAAAAAGAACCAGGTCCGGGAGGAGATCGTCATATTGACCGCAACCTCCGGAGATACCGGAAAGGCAGCGCTGTCGGGCTTTGCCGATGTGGAAGGGACAAGCATTATTGTCTTTTACCCCAAGGAGGGTGTCAGCAGTGTTCAGGAGAAGCAGATGGTTACCCAGAAGGGTGCCAATACCCATGTCATCGGAATTCGTGGGAATTTTGACGATGCTCAGACCGGTGTGAAGCAGATGTTTAATAATACGGAGCTGGCCGCCCGTCTTAAGGCCGCGGGTTATCTCTTTTCCTCTGCCAATTCGATCAATATTGGAAGATTAGTGCCTCAAATCGTATATTATATCTATTCCTATGCTTCATTATATAAGAAGGGGCAGATTAAGGAAGGGGAAAAGATTAACTTTGTAGTTCCCACCGGCAACTTCGGCAATATTCTTGCGGCATACTACGCAGGGCAGATGGGGCTTCCGATTCATAAATTAATCTGTGCGTCCAACGAGAATAAGGTATTGTATGATTTCTTTGAAACCGGATGCTACGATAGAAACCGGGACTTCCTGTTAACAGAATCTCCTTCCATGGATATTCTGGTATCCAGCAATCTGGAGCGCTTGATCTATCATATTGCAGATGGAGATTCCGACAGAACAGCAGACCTGATGAAGGCTCTGTTTGTGAAGGGAACTTATGAGATTACACAGCGGATGAAGGAGCAGTTGGCCGGTTTTTTTGGTGGCTGGGCCTCTGAGGCAGAGACAAAAGAGGCAATTGAAAAGGTTTATCAGAAGCATGATTATGTTATTGATACCCATACGGCAGTGGCTGCAAGCGTATACCATAAGTATGCGGCAGGTACGGGGGACACAACCAAGACAATAATTGTGTCAACCGCCAGTCCTTACAAATTTGGCGGAAGTGTTCTGAGAGCCCTCCATGCGCAGGAGATACCGGAGGACGATTACGAGCAGGCGTTGGTGCTCTCCGAAATATCGGAGACCGAGATCCCCAAAGCAGTGGAGGAAATCCGTTTTGCTCCGATACAGCATAAAAAAATATGTGATACTGGAAAAATGCAGGCGGTTGTTGAAGAAATTCTGAAAATAATCTAATTATGACAAATGCCTGACATAAATTTGACATAATCTAAGTGCATATTATAGTCATAGTCAAGGCAACAATAGATGAGCCGCAAGACCTAATCAAACCGTGGATGAAGTCACATCCTAATTCTACATCGGCGGTAAGAAAAGATCTGGCGGTGAATGCTATGAGGAGGGGGTATCCCCTGAAAGCATTTTGACTAAGGTATAATCTGCCTGACGCAGGAAATTAGGGCGATTCAGGGAATGGTCAATTGGTAAAAAATCCAAATTACTCAGATAAAAAGACTTGACCTTTTTTTCCTTTATTGTTATAATCATCTTGTTGTTGGAAGATTATATTAGGCGTGACCTTTTCTATGTTTTGCGGGGTTTACATACTTTGTGAAGGTAGTAAGGGGCAGCGCAGGATATAATACCAAACCATATATTTTAAGGAGGAAGTAAGAATATGAAGAAGAATTTCTTTAAGAAGTTATCCTTCGTTCTGGCATTAGCGATGATCGTTACCGCTCTCGCTCCTGCTGCCGGCGTTTTCGCTGCTGCGAAGCCGAAGCTCAATTCTAAGGATAAGACATTATTCCTTAGCGTTGACGGCAAAGACGAGTTTGACTTCAACATCGCTAACAAGAAGACTGGCTGGAGCTACAAATGGACTTCAGCAAACAAGAAGGTAGCTACCGTTAATGCCAAGAATGGCGTTACAACAGCTGTCGGCGCTGGTAAGACTACTGTTTCCGTAGTTATCAAAGACAAGAAGGGTGAAGAAGTTACTACACTTAAGGCATCCGTACTTGTAAGAGACAACATCAAGGAACTTACAATTACCAACCTTCCCGAAGGTGACAAATTAGCAGTTGGTGCTTCTAACGATTTCAACAGAAGCTACAAGACAGTTGCTGGTTTAACCAAGGGTTCCCAGGCTATCACAAGATGGGTTGTAACTGACAAGGATGGTAAGGCTGCTACTACTGCAACCATCACCGATAGCGGTGTGTTCACAGCTTCTGAAGCTGGTGAGTATACAATTACCGCTAACGCATTCCAGTCCAAGGCTAAGTACACCGAGTGGTTAGGTGGCAAAGAAGCAAATGTAACAGCTACTGCTACATACAAGGTAACTGTTGCTGCTTCCATCGTAGATGCTAAGCAGTTTGACCTGAAGAAGGTTGATGTAACATTTGATACAGTAGTAAAAGCTGAGGATGTTAAGAAGAACTTATCCGTATCTTACATGGTTGGTCAGACTAAGGTAAAAGAGCTGATTGAAAGTGTATCTATGGATGCTACTGGCAAGATTGCAACTGTAGCAATGTATACACCTTTTACAAAGGGATCCACTTACGTGGTAGAATATCCCGATATGGGAAGCAAGGAATTTGTTGCTGCTACTACTAAGGTTGAGGATGTTGTTGATATCGCTATCTTAACAAAGACGGCACAATTATCCAAGAAGCAGACAATTGATGTTGCTCTTTACAATAAGGATAGAGTAAACATTGGTGGAGATACAAATTTAGCTGCTAGAGTAATTCTTGAGAAAAAAGATAATAACTTGGTTACTTTAGATGGAAAAGATCTGTACATGTACAAAGTGGGCGATACTGTAAATGTTACTGCTACATTCCATACTTATAACTGGATAGATGGTAAGGAAGTTGGCAACTTGACTGCTACTGAGTTGATAACTTGTGTTGAACAGTCAAAAGATGCTGTTGGTTCATTGATGGCATATACAGTTTCTAACAATGCACAGAATGCAGGAGTATCTAATTTTAATGATCCTAAGCATCAGTTGTTTAAAGGTTCTGCCTCAAATCTCTTTGTTTTATTAAAGGGTAAGAATGCAGATGGTAATGACCTTTACACAACGAACTCTATGAATTACAATACGACTTCGGCTGTTAATAAGACAAGAGTGGGTTGGAAATTTACATCTTCAAACACAACTGCATTATTGGTAGACAACGATGGAGGACTTTTTGGTGTAGCTGAGGGAACATCTGTAGTAGTTGTATACTTTAATGATGCCCAGGTTGCAGCTTGTGAAATTACAGTAACTAGTGCTAGAAAAGCAGCAGCAGTAGTATTGGATACTAATAGCCTTAGCCTGTCTAATGCTATTAATGAATCAAAGAAAGTTGGAATTAAGGTAAAGGATCAGCTTGGTGATAACTATAAGGTAGGCAATATTCCTTCATATTCAGTTTCAATTAAGTCTGCTAATGCAACTGCAATGTCTACAAAGTTAATTGGTAGCGAGAATGCTAATGCAACTGCAGGAATAGACCTTAATCCTTACCAGGTTGACACTGGTACTTACTATTATAACATCACTATAACAGATAACAATGATAATAATGTTAAGCTTTATGCTAACCTTACTGTAGTTGTGCAGAAGCCTGAAGGTGCTGTTTCATATTACAGAGTTGAGCCTGAGAATTCTATTTATGATTTGAAAGATGATTCTTCATTAAAGTTTAATGTATATGGTTATACTTCTGGTGGTGTCAAGGCTGAAAAATTAGCTATGAATGATGTAGTTGGCTTAGATATTAAGAATGCTAATGGAGCTTCTATCATTCCTGCTGCAGATGGAACCGCTGCTTTAACAACTGTAAATCGTAATTATTCTACAAGTGGTGGTGCAATCCAATTTGTCGCTGAAAAGCCTCAGGCAACAGGCGTTTATGTTGTTAAGGCTACAAGCGTAAGTGGTGCAACTGCTACTGTAAGTCCTGTAACCTTTGAGATTAAGGATACACGTCCCACAGTTAAAGTGTCACAGAATAGGGAAGTAGCAGAAAAGGGTTATAATACTGTATTGTCAGCTATCAATAATTGCTTTGATTTCAGTATTGATGATGTTAGCTTTGATGTAAAGTACTTAGATGTTGCTAATTTTGATGATAATACTGATACTACTCAATATGGTGTGAAGTATCGTCAAGTAGGTAATAGAGTTTATATTGAATATTTATATCTCTTTGAAAATGGCCGTGCTTATAAGGCAGACATGAGTAATGCTGTAATTACATTAGGAGAATAAATATTAACCACTAAGTAATTAACTGATTAAGGAGCTTTTGCAAAATGGTCGAAAGGCTATGGGGCGAAAGCTCCTTTTTTGTTGGATGGGGGGGCGTGTCCAGCAAAGCTGGACTACACTAGCAGGTGAAAGTCCGGTCGCAGTAATTGCCAACAAGCTGCGTAGCTAAATCCGGTGCGTTGCGGTAATGCAGGGTACTAAGCGGAAGTAATTGCAATCATGCAGGCCGTAACGTTAAGTGAATTCTGTCGTGCCGTAAACAAAATTGCTTAGAAATGAGTAGAATGGGGAGGTTGAGCCTTGCCTATTGTGGTGAAAACCATGAAAGACAGGAAGAAGTTGGAGAAGCACTGTTGATAATCTTCCGCCATATGGGAAGCGGCACGTATGAAAAGTGTGGTCTGGAGCTGGTGAGATCCTTCCAGCCACCAGAAGGTAAAAATGTTGCGTATAAGCGAAAGTGGAGATTACAAACCAAGTCCAGTTAAACGAGTGATGATTCCAAAACCAAATGGAAACCAGAGACCATTAGGGATTCTGACAGTCAAAGACAGGATAGTGAAGATGGCAACCAAGATAGCAATAGAGCATGTATTTGAAGCGGACTTTAAGGACTGATTCTACGGTTTCAGACTCTGAAGTTCTTATTGGAACATCGGCCAGACAGGAACATGTCAGATGATGAATTAGCGACCCTGGCTCCATGGAGTGAGACTGTCCAGGAGTTTAGCAGGAATAAAGTAGAGTAAAATACTTTCATTCCAGAGGGCTAGCGAAGGCTTATAGAATTATATTTTGAATACGCCCCGAAATTGTACGCTTATACAAACGCTAGGGGGTACTAGGCCATTTGCCTAGAAGTGGACAAACCGAATGACATTAAAATTAACCATTATGATAAATGCAGTACAGCAATCTGAATCGTAATTCATACAATTCTAGCGAATCAAGTTAAATCTATGAATATCTGGTGCGCTTTTAACTGAAACAGAAAACATGGACATGGTTAGGCATCCGGAACAGAGTATTCTATCCCATTATTTCTGAGTGTAAATTGACGTGATTTATTGTCATTACATAATTGATAAAAATTTCATATAATGCTATAATAAGTAAAAACAGGAGATGCGAAATGATGAAAAACAAGATAAGAATTCTATATATCTGTTGCTTAACCATGTTGCTTTCATGCTTTTTATTACCTGCAAGAGTATATGCCGATATGGGTAATACAAAAATTGAGAGTATTGCAATTGGTAAAACAGTGGAGGGTTATTTAAAGGGTGAGGAAACCAAGTCATTTTCGATTAAGCCATCAGAAATAGGAAGATTGGATATAACAATAACAGCTTACATAAAAGATACCTTGGGTATAAATTTATATACAGGGGATAGTGACAAGATCTCCAAAACCAAAGGATATGATGCAGAAAAGGGCTATGTTGTTGCCGAATATTCCATTTATGTTGCTCCCAAGACCTATTACTTGGATCTGTATAATATTATTTTGACCAATGAGGGTTCTTTTACCATAAAGACGAAATTCACAAAGATAACATCAATTGCAAAGGATCTCAATAATACGATAGATAGTGCAGTCTCCCTGGAGGATAATGGGTTCCGCCGTGGTGTCATTACATTTAATGAAACAAAGAATTATTACAAGATAAAGTTTAGCAAGGCGTCCAAACTGGCATTAAAAGTAACCGGACTGGATGAAACGGCTCTTGATATTACTATAACGGATAGTAAAGGGAATGTGATTGACAGTGGATGGAACTATTATAATACGACGAACTATTCCTATGAAGGAAAAGTGCCCAAAGGCACCTATATCATCTGCGTTACGAAACGCAATGCAGAATACATGAAAGGCAGTGCTTATACAATGACCTTGGGGTCGTATGTTGGTATAGCATCAGTGAAGATCCCTTCCAGTAAGTCGATGAAAGTAGGGGAAGCAAGCACGATTACAGCGCAAATCACTCCCAAGAATGCGACGGAGAAGTACAAATATTCATCAAGTAACTCCAAAGTAGTGAAGGTATCAGCCGCTGGAAAGTTAACGGCCGTATCCAAGGGAACGGCAACCATTACAATTAAGACTACGGATGGTGGTATTAAGGATACTTGTAAAGTGACTGTGAAAGAAGTTGCGGTAACAAAAGTAACGCTTGATCTCAAGAAGGCTTCCTTATATGCGAAAGAAACACTTCAATTGAAGGCGGTGGTATCTCCTAAGAATGCTACTAACACAAAGATTACCTGGAAGTCATCGGATGCTAAAATAGCTACCGTCAATTCGTCCGGTAAAGTTACGGCAATTAAGAAGGGCACCTGTAAGATAACCGCATCATCGGGGAAGATAACCGCTTCCTGTACGATTACAGTCCGGGAAAAAGCAGTTCCGACACCTAAGCCCGTTGATAAGAAACCCAAAGCTGCACCTACACCTACCCCTAAGCCAACACAGCCCCCGAAGGAAACAAAGGCAGAGAAAATTTTAGTGGAAAGTATTACAATGACCAGCACATTAAAGCTATCAGTGGGATCCGCTGAAAAGCTGAAGCCTGTGATTCTCCCGGAGAATGCAACGGACAAGACCGTGGAATGGTCGAGTACCGATTCAAAGATTGTCAGTGTGAAAGATGGAACAATTAATTGTTTGGGGGAAGGAAAAGCTACAATTATAGCGACCTCCTCGAACGGAAAAAAGGCATACTGTACGGTAATTGTAAGCAAATAGACTGGGCCGAACCGTAACAACCAGGCAAGCACGCTCGTTTACCTTGGATGGTGTCAGAAGAAGGGTGGGTCATGCTTCGAATTAAGATCGGTGTAACTACGAGCAGAGGGAATGTCAGAAGCAGTAATGAAGATAACTTTCTCATGAATGGGAAATGCTTGGAGATTAGTAAAGATGAGAAAACGTTAGGCGGCAGAGGTAAGATACCGCTGCTGGCTGCTGTATTTGATGGAATGGGCGGAAGCAGTCACGGGAAAGAGGCATCATTGACAGCGGCAGCCCTTCTCAGTGAATATGGCCGGGAGCTGGTTAAGCTTGGCGATAAGCTTTCTGTGACAGAGTTGGACCAGCTTATACAGAGAGTGAATCTGGGAGTCTGCTCCATAGAGATAACAGGCAGAGCGCCCGGCTCTACATTAGCTCTACTCTGCATGAACGATAAGAAGATATATGCAGCCAATGTAGGAGACAGCAGGATTTATCAGTACCAGAAGAAGAGACTGGAACAATTATCAGTAGATCATAATCAGGCGCATGACCTAATCAGTTTCGGCCTGAAAGCAGAAGGGCGATCAGGGAAGAATATACTGACACAGTATCTTGGAATCTCGCCAGAAGAAATGGTAATAGAACCACATTATGTTACATTGGAAAATGAAAAGAAGTATTTTTTGCTGTGCACCGATGGATTGATAGAAGGAATAGGAGAAACTGAAATCGCAACAATCATAGATAAATATAAGTACAATGTAAAAAAAGCGACGCAGGTTATGGTTTCAGAAGCAATCCGAGGCGGTGCGAGGGATAATCTGACAGCAATGTTGATCAGGATATCTTAATTATCATAAATAAATATATTACTATGGAAGAGGGATAGAATGGGCGCTTTTAATCCACATAGTTTGGAACCTTTCTGGGATTCGTGGTGTATTGACAGTTTGATTGGTGAGGGAAGCTTTGGTTCGGTTTATAAGATATACAGGGAAGATTTCGGCACCAGGTATTACAGTGCACTGAAGATTATTACGGTACCAAAGACAGAAGCGGAAGAAAAACAGGCATTTTATGAGGGTATGGATGGAAATTCCGCGACGCAGTATTTCCGGGGCATTGTGGAGGAGCTGTACAAAGAAATATCTATCATGACAGAGTTAAAAGGAAAAAATAATATTGTAAGCTATGAAGACCATAAAATAGTACAAAGGCAGGAAGGTGTAGGGTTCCATATCTTAATCCGTATGGAACTCCTGGAGAGCCTGAATGATTACATCCTTCGCACAGGATTTAACACAAAGCAGATTGTTAATCTTGGGAAGGATCTGTGCAGAGCATTGATCTTGTGCCAGAAGAGAGGTCTGATCCATCGGGATATTAAGCCGGCTAATATCTTTGTTTCAAGAGACGAAGATTTCAAGCTGGGTGATTTTGGAATTGCAAGAAGGCTGGAAGGAGCCGGGGAAGGTTTGTCAATCAAAGGAAATTATTCAACGATGGCACCGGAGGTCTATCTGGGGAACCCGTACAATGAGTCGGTGGATATCTATTCTGTTGGTATGGTATTATACTATTATTTAAACAACAGGCGGGCTCCGTTCCTGGCATCGGCTGCCACGATTCAGACCCATGGCGAGCGTCAGGAGGGTCTGCGAAGGCGCTTTGGTGGTGAAAAACTGCCCAAACCTGTTTTTGCATCCAACGACCATCTTGCTGAAGTGGTACTAAAAGCCTGTGAGTTTGATCCCAAGGACAGATACCAAAGTCCGGAGGAATTCCTAAAATCATTAGAAGAATTGCAAATCTCAGATTTGGAGAAGATGGGAGAGCTTATTGCCACAACTTCCTCTGCCGTACGGTACCAGGAGTCGGAGGATCGGTCAAGAGAGAGAACGGAGGATGAAAGTGAGAATGCAACCGTAATATTGGGCGACCAGGATTTGGATGGAACAGTAATTCTGATTAACAAAGATAACAACATCGGGGATAACATTAAAGATAACAAAATGATTGAGGATGAAGAGGATTATACTGTCGTCTTAACCCCTCCAGATGAAATATCATCGGATGGGATAAATCCCCCCCATTCAAAATCCAAAGTTAAGTTTATGATTGCTGCAGGTGCGGCATTGCTGTTGTGCTGTGCAGTTCCTTTTATATTTTGGAATAAAGGCAAGGCGGACAATGAATTAGCTGCGGTAGACTCCGCTAATCTATCTGAGGGTAGTGCGAATAAAGCTGTTGCGAGCGATTCGAATATTGAAGTAGAACCTGCGCAGGAGCTGACATCTTCCCCGGAACTGATACCTACGCCGGAAGTATACGAAAGCTACGAAGTAATAAGGAAAAATGAAAATTTAAAGGATTTATCAGAGATAGACGAGATAGAGAGGGTAACCCTTTTAAGTATAGATTCGAATCAAATAGAGTCTTTAGATGCGCTGAAGGATTCTGTCCGGCTGGAATACCTCAGTGTCGAAGATAATGAACTGAGTGATATTGGAGCTCTGGCTGGTCTGAAGAAATTGACCGTGTTCAATGTGCGGAATAATAAGATACGGGATATAAGTGCGCTGAAGGAGTTAACATCCCTTGAGGTACTGGTTTTATCGGAGAATGAGATAAGCAGTATAGATGATCTTGTTAATTTAG
The DNA here is from genome assembly GCA_023423045.1 of Bacillota bacterium. GTDB lineage: Bacteria > Bacillota > Clostridia > Lachnospirales > Lachnospiraceae > Mobilitalea. Next base: position 30,296 of record JAFAGA010000045.1, read on the forward strand.
TATCATTATCAGAATTACGAATTGCAACGAATCATGATATAACAGATATTTCTGTTATAGAGAATATGAAACAGCTGCAGATCCTCATATTATCCAATACGGGAGTGAGGGATATCAGCCCTCTTTACGGTCTTGAGAACTTGATTTTGCTGGATATTACCAATACTGATATTCCGGAGAGTCAGATAGAACAATTGAAAGAGCGCCAGCCTGATTGTGAAGTGATTTATTAGGAAGCTCGCTTTGATTTAAGCTTTACTTGAATTTACGTGATAAAAGGAGCTTGAACATATGATAGTAAGTTTAATAAAACTGAAACAAATGTTTGATTTGACCCTACCCCTTAAAATTAAAGGTCAGTATTGGATATCCGATATTGATGATATGGGGAAACAGCGAGATTTAATTAGTGTCGAAGCTGTTCTGGGGGAGTGGGTAGTAAAGAGCAACAAGTTAGTGTCTATTCTGGATGTAGAAGGCAGCTTCTTACAGAGTATAATATTAAAACCCCTTAGTTATTTCAATTTGAAAATTGCTAATTCGGATGAAAGGGTAATTTTATTTGTTGAAAATATTGATCTGAGTCGGCAGATATTCACAAAATATGTGGCAAGTAGTGCGGCTTTATTTCGAATAGGACGGGCTGGTGACAGTGATTTATACTATGGGAATAAGTTTGTCTCCGGAAAGCATGCTCAGCTCTCTTATGATGGGAGCGACTGGTCGGTTACAGATACAGACAGCAAAAACGGCACTTACATAAATGGCTTCCGGGTTGAGACTCAAAAGCTGAAAGCCGGTGATCTTATCTACATCATGGGACTGAAAATTGTTGTGGGCCATAATTATCTGTCGGTTAATAATCCGGACGGATTGCTTAAAAATAATTCTGACAGTCTCCTGGAATATCATCCTCAAGAAGCGGCAGAGAATACGGAGCGTGACATCGAACTGCCACCGAAAAGATATTTTTATCGTTCGCCCAGGTTCTACAAGGAGAGGAAGAGTGTTAATATAAAGATTGATTCTCCTCCGCAGAGACAGAAGAATGATACGGTTCCCATGGCGCTTATGCTGGGGCCTTCCATTACCATGGGTATGACTTCCTTAAGTACAGGACTGCTTACACTTAATAATGTGATTAGCAAGGGAGGAGACACTGCACAGGCATTGCCGACTTTGCTCATGTCGGGGAGTATGCTGCTGGGTACGGTACTATGGCCGATTTTAACCAAAAAATATGAAAAAAAGATGAGTATAAAAAGCGAACAGAAGCGGCAGGAAAAATATCTTGCTTATCTGGATGAGATTAGAGATGAGATCAGGCGCATAAGTAAAGAGCAAAGAGATATTCTAACAGGCAACCTTATCTCACTGGAAGACTGTGAGGACAGGATTGCCGAAGAAAAAGCAAGTCTTTGGGAGAGGGCGATCGGGCAGAGTGATTTTTTACGCCTCAGGCTCGGAATTGGTAACCTTCCCTTAGAAGCAGATATTAAACATGCAGAGAAAAAGTTTACAATGGATGATGATAATTTGCAGGATGCAATGTTATCATTAGGGGCGGAGGTAAAGCAGCTTATTAATGTACCGATCAGCGTATCTCTGACCGAGGATAATGTCATAGGGATTTTTGGAAAGGGTAATTCGACTGCCAAGATGGTAAAAGCCTTAATCCTGCAAATGATTACCCTGCACAGCTACGATGAGCTTAAGCTGATGCTGGTCACAGACGAACACAGTAATAATGAGTGGGATTTTGTGCGATGGATTCCCCATTTCTGGAACAATGATAAAACCGTTCGCTTTTATGCGGCAGATACGGATGAGCTAAAGGAACTATCCGTTTTTATAAATAGCAATATACTATTGCGTAAAGATGCGGGAAATCAGGAATATACAGAACATACGCCCTATTATGTTATTTTCTTAACAAGCAAGAAGATGGGCGAAAAATGTGAGGCTCTCCGACAGCTCTTAGAACTAAAAAGTAACGTAGGCTTTAGCGTCATCACTGTGGCTGACGAACTAAAAGATCTGCCCAAGGAAACAAAGCTGGTAATCTCTGCTGAGGAAGAAGAATCAAGAGTATTTGATAAAAATGATATTATGGGCAGGGGAACTACTTTTTCTGCTGACGAGGTCAACGAGGCATCGATTGAGAATCTCGCCAAAGACATAGCGAATATTGAATTGGATCTAAGCAGTCAGAATTATTCTCTTCCCAACATGCTAACCTTTCTTGAAATGTTTCATGTCAGTAAGATGGAACATCTTAATTCTTTGACAAGATGGAAAGAGAATAATCCTACGATTACTTTACAGACACCGATTGGTATAGACACGGCAGGGGAAGCCTTTTATCTTGATTTACATGAAAAATTCCATGGGCCGCATGGCTTGGTTGCGGGCATGACCGGTTCAGGCAAATCAGAGTTTATTATTACCTATATCCTGTCAATGGCGGTCAATTATCACCCGGACGAGGTGTCCTTTATTTTAATTGATTTTAAAGGTGATGGACTTGCAGGTGCCTTTATGGATGAGGAACATAAAATAAAATTGCCCCACTTATCTGGAACGATAACGAATTTGGATGGCGGTGTTACAATCAAACGTTCTTTGATTTCGATTCAAAGTGAACTTCGCCGCAGACAGAATATATTTAAAGATACTAAGAAAATATCCAATGAAGGTACCATGGATATTTACAAATATCAGCAACTGTATCGGGATAAGGTGGTTTCTGAGCCGCTTCCTCATTTATTGATTATTTCAGATGAGTTTGCGGAGTTGAAATCCCAGCAGCCCGAATTCATGGAGCAGCTGATTAGTGCCGCACGCATCGGACGTAGTCTGGGTATTCATTTGATTCTGGCGACACAAAAACCAAGTGGTGTTGTTGATGATCAGATCTGGAGTAACAGTAAGTTCCGGGTATGTTTGAAGGTGCAGGAAAAAGCGGACAGCCAGGAAATGATAAAATGCTCGGATGCGGCGGAATTATCCCAAACGGGACGCTTCTATCTGCAGGTTGGTTATAATGAATTATTTGCATTGGGCCAATCAGCCTGGTGCGGCGCGGAGTATACTCCGAAAGAGACCGTTGAAAAATCAATTGATTCAAGTGTTCAGGTAATTAACCATCTGGGGCGGGTACTCATGAATGTGAAGCCTGACAAGAAGACAATGATTTCGGACAACAAAATGACGCAAATAGTTGCAGCTGTCAAATACCTCTCTGATCTGGCAGCAGAAGAAAAGATTATGATAAAGCCCTTGTGGCTGGAACCGATTCCGGCAAATATCTTTGTTGAGAATATTGAGAAGAAGTATTCCATACAGGTAGAGCAGATGAAATTAAATCCGGTGGTCGGTGAATATGATGATCCATCAAATCAGAAACAGGATGCTCTGACGATTCCATTCACAGAGGAAGGCAATTGTTTGGTCTATGGTTCAACGGGAAACGGGAAAACCACATTTTTAACAACATTATGCTATGCCTTGATTAGGAATCACAGCGCCCAGGAAGTGAATGTGTATATTATGGACTTTGGTTCGGAGACGCTGAAGGTATTCGAGAACGCACCACAGGTGGGCGGAGTCACCATTTCTTCCGAAGAGGAAAAGACAGTCAATTTAATAAAAATGTTATCGAAAGAGCTTGGATTGCGAAAGAGATTGTTCTCTGATTTTGGCGGGGATCATGAGAGCTATTGCAGGAATAGTGGGAAAAGTATTCCGAATATTATGGTCATATTGAATAACTATTCCGGCTTTACAGAGCAGTATGAAGATTTAATGGAAGCCTTTAATGTACTTACCCGTGATGGAGTTAAGTATGGAATTTATTTTGCGGTTACGGCAAGCAGTACCAATACGGTAAGTTATAGAGTTGCCCAGAATTTTAAAATAATATTGACAATGCAGTTGAATGATGAAACGGATTATTCCCTGGCGGTAGGTAAAACGGGAGGACTGCTTCCTTCCAGAATGAAGGGGCGCGGACTGGTGGCACTTGATCAAGTCTACGAGTTTCAGACGGCCTATTGCAAAGATGTACCCGACAAGTTGGAATATCTGCGTTCTTATTGTGCCGGCTTGCGTTTACAGTCCCAAACAGTTGCAAGAAAGATACCGCTTCTTCCAAGTGTTGTCAAGTATGATCATGTCAGGGAATACATAAGGGACCTTAAGACACTTCCTGTTGGAATAGGTAAAAAATCCCTGCAGATTGCATCGGTAAATATGCTGAATAAAGTGCTGTTTCCGGTAGCGATGCGGGAGATATATCAGATCACTCCTTTTGCAGAAGAGTTGGTTACGGTGACTTCGGGAATGGCAGAGGTGGTAGTGATTGATGCCGAGCAGCTGCTGTCAGAGGATATTAGTGACCGATGCGTTGTTATTACAAAGGATTTTGAATTATGTATCAGGGAGTTATTTACTGATATGGTGGCGAGAAATAATTCCTATAAGGATGCGAATATGGATCAGTCCATGCTTGATCGGTTCCCGGAGAAGCTTTATATTGTCATTGGGCTAAAGCGGTTCTATGATCAGCTTTCCGGTGATGGGAAGGATAAAATGAACACTCTTCTTGATAAGGCGGAAGCTTTCTATAAACTTCGTTTTATCGTGGCGGATTCTCTTATGCAGCTCAATTTGTTTTCTAATGAAGCCTGGTATAAACGCCATATTACAGGCTCAGAGGGAATCTGGATCGGTGATGGAATCGCTGATCAGTATCTCTTGAGAGTGAATAAAATCTCAAGTGATCTGTACGAAGAAGTGGGAGATGATTATGGATATCTGCTTGAAAGAAACCGTCCTACTTTAATTAAACTCTTGTCATCAAGAAGGGAGGAGGATGATTGAAATGGAAAAGGTATTAGTTGAGTTGTTTGTACCCGTTTTAAGCAAAACTTACGATATATTTATACCATTACAGTCTCCGATGCATGAGGTACTGGAATTAATAAAAAGAGCAGTCATGGAGTTGTCTGACGGAGGGTATGTCGCTGATGAAGCTACGGCAATATGTCATCGTGAGGATGGAACGGTTATCAATATTAACCTGTCGGTTTTTGAACTAGGGATACGAAATGGTTCAAGGCTGATGTTAATATAGGTTATGAGAAGAAGGTAAATCTACTTCTCATACCCCGATTACAGGAATACGCACTATGTTCCTGTAATATAGGTTAAAAATTTATGAAGGAGGTTCTTTTAATGGCGAGAACAATTCAGGTTACCCCTGAGCAGCTGGAGTCTGCTGCACAAAGAATCGAGGGTTTGGCAGCTGATTATAAAACACAGTATGATCAGATGTACAGCGAAACGAATGCTATGGCTTCCGCTTGGAATGGGAAGGATAATACGGCATTTGTTGATCAGATCGCAGGTTTCAAGGATGATTTCACCAAAATGCATGCTCTGATGCTCAACTATGCTGATTTCTTAAGAAAAGCGGCAAAGGCTTATCGCGAGACGCAGGATACGGTCGTGACAGAGGCACGCAAGCTGGTAAATTAAGGAGGAGAGAAAATGGCAGACGGAATTCAGATTTCCACCCAGGTATTGCTGGATACAGCAGAAAAGGTTCGTTCAATTAATGGAACCATGGATACGAAACTGGCAGATATCAATAAAAATATGAGTGATCTGGAAGCTACATGGAAAAGCGATGCTGCTTCCGACATCAGAGCGGCAATGAATGCTTTGAAGCCCCGCTTCGAGGAATACAAAAATGTCGTAGAGTCATATGCAAAATTCCTTGTAAATACGGCTCAGAACTATGAAACTACAGAGAGTTCGATTCAAAATAATGCCAGTGCATTTAAATAAATGCACAACACAATATATGGGTGTTGAATTCCGACGCCCATATATTGTGGTATGGAAGACAAAGGATAAAAGATGCTGCTAAGCATATAACAGGTGTGGAGGAAGTAAAATTGAGGCGGATAAGAGGGTTCTTTCTTTTTGTAACAGCGATTGTTTTTATGTTTTTTTTTATATCAGGTTGCAGCAATACGAACAAGGTCCAAATATTGACAAGGGCTGAATGGATCAATGAAATCACCAATACGTTCGGACTCGAAGAGTGCTATGATACTAATCCTATTTTTAGTGATGTGCAAAATGACAATAAGTTTTTTGAGCAAATACAATCCTGTGCCGAGTGGAAGATAATTGAGGGGGAGGGCCTGTTTAACCCTGATAAGAGGGCAGATGTTGATTTTGCCATAATTACTTCCATAAAAGCGATTGGATTAGATAAAATAGAAAAATCGGTGAATGGTATTAAACTGGATACGAATGAAGCTATCATCAAATACTTTAATGATAATAGCTCTATGAAATATATTTCCGGATCAGCGTTATACAAAGATGTGGCTGCTGATATTATCCAAAATATGAGCAGAATATATCGTGACCTTGGAATGAAGCAATATCAAGATATTAAGTATACACAAAGTGTGATTGAAATGAATGACCAAAATGTATCCTTTTCTGCGGATGGTGAAACGGCAGTGGTAAAGGATGTGCAGGTGAAAATGGGCGATATCATTGTTGTTGAGCCTTCTGCAAATATACCGAGCGGCAAGTATGCTAAGGTGACTTCCGTTGACGGAAATAAAATCGAGTATGTTGAGCCTGAGCTGGAAGAGATCCTGGAGCATGTTACGATTTATGGAACATACACACCGGAAATATTAGGGGTGGTGCCGCTGATGGATGGAGTGGAAGTAGAGGCGATTGATAATATTGGAGTAAAGCCCCAGATTTACAAAGGATTGGGGCAAGCGAAGCAAATGATATATGTTAAGGATAAGCCGGGCAGCCTGAATGCAATTCCGGTGGCAGACACTTATAGCTTTGGTGATATTGAACTGAAGATCAATGCTACTGCAAAAGAAGGAGATACTTCGATTGAAATTTCAGGAGCGGTAAAGGTAAAGGATATTAAAACAACAATTGATGTAGATGTTTGGGGCCCGATCGTTAAGGAAGCTAACATATCGGTCAGCAATACGATTGAAGCACGTATCTCTACTTCGGGTAAGTTGGAAAAAGACTTTAAGCTGGCAAAGATACCATGCAAGTTATATGGTATTATTGGTGTGGATTTTGTTTTGGGAGCAAAGGTAGGATTGGATGGCAGTGTTTCACTTGTGTGGTCAGTTGACACTTTTGAAAGTTTGGAATATAAACCGTTCTCAATGCCCAAATTTAATGCGCAGGGCATGAATCCCGGCTGGGACGCCGAATTAAAAGCAAAAGTATATTTTAAACCCGAGTTTAAAGCGGAATTTGTAATTGGTCCGGCTTCTCTGGCAAGTATTGGTGCATACTCCGGAGTGGAGGCATCTGTCAAGGTAGAAAGCTCGGAAGTTGAGAAAGAGATCGACTGTATTGATGTGAATGCACATATCCCATTAGCTATATTTATTGGTGCGGATACCAAGAAGGGGGATGATACCCTGTTGGGAAAGCTTGGAGTAAAAAAGACATGGATTATCTGGTCATCTGCAACAAGTCCGGTAAAGAAAAAATGGCATATTGAAGATGGGAAGATTGTTGACAAATGTACAAAGGGCGACAAGGATAGCAAGAGTGACAAGGATAATACGGACGACAAGGGTGATAAGGATTCTGCTCAGACAGGTGATGATAATGCTGCATCTGAAATCGATAGGGAGCTGATAGAAAATATCATGAATTGGGATGAGAATCTTATCATTTCCAGTTATTATGTAGCTTTGGATGAGGGGCAGCAGGATACCTTAAAGGTTAATTTTATTCCGGAGAGCTATAGCAGAGAGAATATTACTTATAGCTCAACTGACTCCTCCGTTGTATCGGTAGATCAGGATGGAAATTTAACTGCGATAAAACAAGGAAGCAGTATAATTAAAGTATCGACAATAGATGGAAAATATGTTCAATACTGTGCCGTCAGGGTATTAGCGTCATATGCGGTTGAATTTACACCTCTATAAATACGGTGTCAGGAGGTTAGCATGATTATTAATTTGAAAAGAGAGAATCTGCCCTTAGGTAAATTTCAATATATTGCACTTCAAAATTCCAAGGAAATTGGCAGAGCGGATTTTAATAGCGGGAAAAAGGGACAAATAAGTGCAAATATTTATTTTTCGATGAAAAATTTTGAGATGTCTATCAGTACATTTTTTGGAAAAGGTACAAAAGAGAATGGTATTGATATCAGGGAGGCAGCAACCTACTCAGATGGGGAGGAAGTCAACCACATCTATTATTGCGGTAAAAAAGGAAGTAATTTTTTTAATGGAATATATTACTGGGCTACAAATTACCACGATGAGACATATGAGATTTATGAAGTAGGACATGGTCGGAAAGGGATATATTTTTGTATATGGAATAGAGGGAAAATAGCTGCCATAATCTCCAAGGATACACACACGAAGCATTTTGAAAGCATCTATACTATCTTTGCCGAGAATGAGATGTCTCTAGAGCTGATGGTAATAGTATCGCTGTTTTGGGATATAACACGTTACTTCCCGTCAAGCTCCTCAGAAGAATGGCATACATTAAATACTTGGCAGAAAGAGCTGAAAAATAGATATGATCCGGCATTTATTCCTCGGATAAAGGAAATGGAGAGATGACATTATGGCAATCGACGTGGAATTAGCTAACAGGCAGGCAAACCAGATTTTATCATATGCAAGCCAATTGCAGCAAGTGCACAGACATATATCATCATACAAATCTTCCATTGTGGCCGGCTGGCAAGCGCAGGAGGTTTCCTATATTACACAGGGGATAGATCAGACAATAGCTCAGATCAATCAGATCATCAGAGAGATGGAAGCCTTGAGCGGTGATATCAAGAGTACGGCTATGGCAATACGAAGGGAAGAGGAAGCTGCTGAAGCTGCAGAAGCGGCGGCGCGTGCCAGGGAAGAAGAACTGAAGAAATCCGTAGCGGGAGCAGGCTTATGATCCGGCAGGGTGATGATTGCAGTATGTGATACCCTCTTGCAGCGCTATGCCTGCAGGTGTGAAACTGTCGACAAGAATAATAGATGGTAAGAAGGTAGATTGGTATGAATAAATGCAGGACGGTGAAGAAATCGGGAGTAATGCAATTTCTTATAAAAAGTCAAAAAGGTCAACAACTGAGTGAAAGAGAAGTTCATGCCATCAACAACAATGAGGTGATGGGAATGCTTAAGCTTGAGACTGTGAAAAAGCCGCATTCTTTTAGTCTTATTTATAACATAACCGGGCTGATAACCTTGCGTGATTTCCTGAAGAGCCCGCTTGATAAGGAAACGTTTGCCGGGATATTGAATAATATTTTATCAAATCTGAAATCCATGCAGGAGTCATTCTTTAATCAGCAAGGAATAATTATGGATTTTAATTATGTGATGATGGATCCGGAGAACCGAAAAATCTATTTTGTCTATGTCCCGATTCCGTCATACGATTGCAGTATTACTCTTAGGGATTTCCTGCTGGGAATTATCCGGTTTGGTTCGTTTACTTCCGGAGAGGATACGAGCTATGTTAGGGAATACATAAGTATTTTAAATAGTGGTGTTAATTTCTCTGTATTTGAGCTGGAGGAGTATATAAAAAGTTTATCAGGCAGCCGGATTACAGCTTCTTCACAGAATGTGGAATGTCCTAAATGCCATTCCATGATACAATTCGGAAAGAATTATTGTCCGATGTGCGGGACTAGAATGTCAGGAGACACCGGGATACCATCTGACAAAATCTATGATCCTTGGACTGCATCTGTAGGATTTCATAGTAAGCCCTCAGAACCAATGGCTGAGACAGGCAAGGATAAGTCAGTACCTGAGGCAATTACATATCCTGATCCTTATTTGATCCGAATGAAAAACAATGAGAAAATTTTTGTTGACAAATCTGCGTTTCGCATTGGAAAGGGAAGACAGAACATCGATTACCTTGTTTTAGATAATAAGGCAGTAAGCAGAAGTCATGCCGATATTATTACAAAGGATAATAAATATTATATTGTAGATCTCAATTCAACAAATAAGACGTATATGAATGGAGAGCCAATTCCTGCAGAAACAGAAATTGAAATATACTCAGGGACAGAGATTCGTCTTGCTGACGAAGATTTTACTTTCTATACAGGGACAAGAGATGGTGATCAATAAAGGAGAATAATAATGTATCCGGAATTTATAGCAATTTATATTGGATTGGGAATTATCACATTGATGCTTGCTGCTGTAATTGTGCTGCTGATTATATTATTAAAGAGGAATAATACAGGGAGCTCTGTATCAGGAAGCAATCGGACCGATGGAAAACCGTCGGCTGTTATCTCTGGCGATGTGGTATTCTGCAAGAAGTGTGCAACAGAATATGATATAACAATGCGGTGCTGTCCGACATGCAAAACACCACGGTAATCTAATCTGTGGTGATGACTTGTTATTGTTCAAAGAACGGCTGATTTTTGCAGAACTGTGAACAGTAACGATGACTTGAAACCGGGATTACTATAATATAATGGGGATTTTATATGGGTGAGGTGATAATATGAGTACAACTAAAATTGATGTTGAAGCGGTAATCGGGTCAAGCACTCATGTATTTTCTGCAAAAAATACGGTATCAAATATAAGCGCTTCGTTTTATTCTACTAAAAATCATGTTGACAGCAGTATTCAAAGCCGTTGTAATATCAGTAATAGAATGCAGTCGATTTATTCAAAAATCACTTTGGTTGAAAACCAGTTGACGAGAATAAAATCGACAGTCGAAAATGGAGCAAATAATTATTACCATACTGATATGTCCGTGAAAGCATGGGGGCAGAGTATCGGTAAGGACAGCGGGGATAGACATAACACTTCAGGATATGGAAATGACAAGTGGTTTGTTGGGGCCATAGGAGCTGCATGTGAAAGTATAAAGGATGTACCTGGGAGAGCGGAATCAGGGCAGCCGGGACAACAGACGCACCAGGAAGAAGACACCTTGTGGGAGAAGTTCTGGAAAGGGGACTTGGAGACAGAGGAGGATCTGCTGTCAGGTCTGGGTACGAAACGGGATGGGGCAGGAGCCGCAATTGATTTTTTTACAGGAAGCCATTCATCATCTTTGAAACCCCAGTATGGAGAATACAAGGATGAAGAAGCAGAGGAGCTTCTGAAAAAGGAAAAGTTGGGAGATCATAAAAAAGATTCTGAAGAAGACTGGTACGACAAAAAAGGGACAGTTTTTCAAGTAGAAGCGGAGAGCATTTATGAGGGCAATGCCATAGAGATGATGGCAGCTGCCAAAGGCAAGGCGGGGAATGCATCAATTGAAGCCAGGGTTGGAACGGTTGAGGCACATGCCAAGGCATCTGCCGGACTTTACCTTTATGAACGTGATACAGATGGAAAAGTGATTAGGAAATTGGCTCCTGGTGTAGAGGCGGAGCTTGGCGCCAGCATTGCGGTATTTGCAGTGGAAACTGAAGGAAGGATTGGTTTTGGGCAAGATAATAATATGCTTGGCCTATACGGAGACGGAGAGATCAATGTTGGCAAAGCAGCAGCGGCGGGGAAGGTAACCGCATCACTCTATGGGAAGGATGGAAAGGTAAATCCTCAAGCTTATGGTGAGGTGAAGCTTGAGGCGGTAGCAGCGGAAGCGAAAGGGACTGCAGGTATTTCCGCATTGGGAACTGATATTGGGGTATCAGGCAGCCTAAACATCGGTATAGGAGCTCATGCAAAGGCAGGCGTGGTTGACGGAAAGTTTAAAGTTGATGTTGGAGCATCCGTAGGAATTGGAGTAAGTGTGGGATTTGAGGTTGATGTAGGTGGTTCAGTTGCTATGCTTGGTGATGCGATTGATACTGTAGTCGGTACGGCCAAAAGTGTATGGGATCGAATATTTTGAGAGAGGTGAAGGAAAGTGGTCTATTATATAATTGCAGGCTTTTTGTTATTGATCGTCATCATTTTCTTTATAACCGGAAAACTTATGGACAGATCTCATGAATATTTTGAAAGAAATATGAAATCGGGTCTGGCGGAAGTGGTTGGCTATGATAGATTGAATGATTCCACTTGGTATAGCTTGAAGGTAAAATTGCAGGAAGTGGATACAGATAAATATTATGTTTGTGCAAGCAGGAAAATAAATAAAGCGGACTATCCAGCCGGAACGATTGTGAGAGTGCTGTATGCACCTAAAAAGATCGTGGGAATTAGTCTGTATGAGGTTCACCTTAATGAGGAGGGTAAGAGCCCGATTGCAGAGGATAGGTTAGGAAGGGTTTTTGTGACTATTTCAATAGTTTGTTTTATGATAGCAGCGGCATTGTGCCTATTAGGTTTATTTTTATAAAGGAGGAATTTCAGATGGTGTTTAAGGGATTGTTACCGATTGGAACGGTGGTGCTTCTTAAAAATAGTACAAAAAGAGTTATGATTATTGGAGTATGCCAAAAAGAAATCAATGATACGGAGGAACGTATATGGGATTATACCGGTTGCTACTACCCGGAGGGATATATGGGTCCAGACAAATCATTTCTCTTTAATAATGATCAGGTGGAGAAAGTATTTGCTCTTGGCTACCAGGATGAGGAGCAATTTGCTTTTAAGGATAAGGTTGATAAGTTGATCCTAGATCTAAAAGGATATGAGATATAAAGCAGGAAGAAAGAGTGCCGCTATCTGGAAAGCGGAAGCTGAGAGATAGGACAACAAAGATATTCAGGAGCTTCGTTCAAGAGAAGTGCCCACAAAAACAGCCATCCGTGACGGATGGCTGTTTTGTGATATAGTATGTATTCCTTCGCGTAGTACGATTAGTTATTTAGCACCCCTACCCGGTCTACCTCAAAGTTTTGCGAATCCATATGCTTTAAGCTGTAGGAGACCCGTGCTGATAATCTGGGTCTGGAGTTAGCGAAATTCCGTAGAATTCGATCTCCTACAATAACGCTCTTTTCATAGCTATCGGAAGGAATGAGCACAATATATTGGTTGACGCTATAACGAGCATAGATATCACCTGAGCGAAGGGAATTTCCAATCACCTCTTCCAGGCGGTGCATAGCAGCAGATAATGATTTTTTGCTCTCTTTATTTAAGGAATCCAGTGTAAATAAACATAAGTAAAAGGATAGACCATTTCTCTCCACGGATCTGGCCTGTATCTGATACAAATGCTGGAAGATAGAGTAATCGCATAGATAGGCTTTTCTTTCCCCTTCTTTTTCTGTCAGATGCTCCTGAATAAGACCAAGATCTACCTGGGTACTCTTTTCCTGTTTAATAATCTCATTATATAAATCAGTCAGCTGCTTGGAAGGATCAACCCCAAAATTACTATAGAACATATGAATGCAGGTATTATACTGTGCGATTGCTGCCTGTTGCTTGCCGGAATGATATAAGCTAAGGATAAAGTAATACTGAATAAGCTCATCGTAAGGGTCAAGAGCGGCGGCGGTGTGGCATATGCTGATCATATCTTCATATTGTTTTCTGTTCAGCAGAAGATGCAGGTACTCCTGTATCATATTGATGTACCTGGAGTGATAATAGATGACAATGGGAACAGCCCAGTCATCTTCGGAGCATTTTGGAATAAAATCTCCTTTATATAATTCATAAGCTTTCTTATAATAGTAAATTCGCTGTTCTTCATCGGCTTCTGCATTCGCTGCATGCAAGCAGCAATGCTCGAACTGTTCAGCATCAATTTCAATCGGAACCTCCGGATTGAAACGAAAGGTATTACGCTTATAGATGATCAGGTTCTTAATCGGGTATTCCAGTTGTTCCAGTATTTTGCGAATTCGATGGAGAGAAGTCTTTAATGCATTCTCAGAATCAATACTGGTGCTTTCTTCTGGCCAAAGAAGATCAATTAAGGCAGATTGTGATATTTCTTTAGAATGATAGACAATAATATAAGCCAATAATGTCCAGATCTTTTTGGAGCGGTTCAATTGATTTGATATTATTCTATCCTGGTAGGAGATGGAGAATTCCCCCAGGGTCTTTATATAGAGTTTATCTTCCATAGAAAATCCCTTTCGTATTTTACTATTATTATAACTAGACCATATAATCTATGATCACAAGAGGCAAAAGTATAGTCTGTCATAGATGCCAATCTTGGATAGAGTTCTGTCATATTACATGTAAGATGTCATAAATTATTCAACAATGATAAAATCAGGGAACGGCTAACACAATTAATTTGATATCAGTATCATACTAAATAATGGTAGTAGTTGTCAATAAAGAATGTTTTAGTCAAGACCAACTCAAGATCAAGCCGTAAATCAAATCATAATTTGGTAATAAAAGTATGATGAAAGCGTCAAAAGCACCGGAGGTGCTTTTCGGATCCAATAGATTGATATATAAGCCTGCTTGCAATGGCAATATATTGGATCTGGAAATGTGCGAAGCACCTTTTGACGCTTTTATCATGTATAAGAATAAGAAATATAATCCAGAATAGTATTAAAATGTATCCTTATTGTAACTTTTATATGGTTAAATAAGGCATGATTAAAAATTTATAGGAAAGGGACCCTTCAATATGTTGGAAAATAAGATGCAAATTATGACCAACGTCACAAGTTCTGCAAGGATCTGTGTTGATGATTATAATGGGGGTGAGATGCAGGGTAGATTATATCATGCTTACCTGGAAGAGCCGCTGGTATTTCATAATGTTGTTGCTTTGCTGAAGCTGCTGGGAAGCTTATTTGACAGTTATGATTTTCCGCAGGTCAGCATGAAATCCGGGAGCTTCAAACCACAGGATATTGTCCCAAAAGATTATCTCACAGAGAAAGTAGTAATCCATACACCGACTCAATATAATAGGAATATGATGCGAGGTAAGAAGGGTACTTTTTGGATAAGAGTATTATTCCGGCAGAATGCAACCTGGCAGGGAAATATTAAGTGGGTGGAGGAAGGAAGTAAAGCTAATTTCCGCAGTGCGCTAGAACTGATCATGCTTTTGGATAGCTGCTTTGATAATTCAAGAGCATTAGTTTCTTCGTCGGATCTAAAAAGGGAAAAAATAATATAACATAAGGCGGGGATTAGGGATCTGATCAGAGGTCCTGAAAACAGGAGCCATACCCTAGAATGTGTGGCAGGTTAACCACGTTATCCTAGAAAAGCGAGGCTGAGAATAGGGAGCTTACCTCATAGTAATGTAAGCAAGCATCTACCTCTGGTAGATGATAACCGAAAATAAGTCTTAAAGGAGAATGCGTATGAAAATTAAGAAAAAGTTTTTTTCACAAATGTTAAGCCTGGTGCTGATTGTTTCCTTAGTCATGGGGAATATGAATATCATGACAGCATCGGCAGCCGAGGACCGTTCTACCGTATATTTTGGTACATCCAACGATGATGTGTACGGAACAAAGAAAGCGGAATGGGTGACAGGTAAAGTAGGAGAGAGGGCTCAAATTACCTTTGATATTACTGCCAAGAAGGCCATTAATACTGTGAAACAAGTGATTAAGACAGATATTGTGCTGGTGCTTGATCGCTCCGGCAGTATGAAAGACAATTCAAAAATGAGCAATGTAAAGACAGCGGCAAAAGAGTTTGTCAATGGCCTGTTAGCGGGAGATTATAAAAACTCTGTGCAGATGGGGGTAGTAACCTATTCAGAAGGGGCCAGCAGCCTTCTGTCCGGTACTGGTTTATCCAGCAATGCAGGAACAATCAATGATATGATTACTGCCATTGGAAATCCTAATGGAGGAACCAATATTCAAGCGGGTCTGAGAAAAGCCAACGAAATTCTTGCGGCCAGCAAAACAGTTCATACAAGCAGGAATGAGGAAGTGAAGCAATATATTGTCCTACTATCCGATGGTGAACCTACCTATAGCTATAAAGCTAATGGTTATGATCCTGGCATTCCAAGATTACGCTTTGGTACCGATAAGACGCTGAGAGGAAATGGGGATGATTATACATTAAGTACTAGTTTATTAAGTCGTGAACAATATAAACGGTATGATGTTGCTTACACTGTTCCTGTACAGAAATCAGGGCAGATTGTCAGATTTGTAAAAGCAGACAAATATTTTAATATGAGCGGCAATTCAATTAGTAATGTACAGTCACTACAATCGCCAACTACATCCACGATCAATGTGGTCTATAACAGAGTAAATGGTTCTTATGGCTGGCGTGGAGCGACATCACCATACAATAGCATTAGATTTTCAGCAAATCAGAATGATGGGAACATTGACAATCCGAATGGCAATAAGACAACAGGAGAAATTACAATCCAACATGCGAATTCCTACTTTGTACCTGAAGAAAGAAGCATCACTGTTGGGGATAACGGTGTTCCAACGATAGATGAAGCAGCAGCGATCAAGGATGGGGGAACTACAATATATGCCATCGGCTATGATATCGCAACTGGAACCAATAATGCTTCTACAGTAATGCAGGGTGTGGCCTCTTCTCCCGATAAATTCAAGAGAGCTTCATCCAGCAGCTCCTCCACTTCAATACAAGAAATTCTGAATGACATTAGTGAAGAGGTTCAGGAAATCATTGATACGGCCAACGGAGCTAAGATTGTTGATAAGATCCCGGCTGGGTTTATCGTCGATGAAAGCACACTTCCGTCAGGTGTAAGCTATGACAGTGTGACTCGAACCCTTACCTGGAATCTGGGTGATTTAATAGTTCCTGAGGATCAGGAGTCTATTAGAAGAACAGTAAGTATCTATATGAATTTGGATCAGTCTCAGTTAGATGCGAATGTAGTAGCTGCTGCAGGCGACTTTGTTGAAACCAATGCAGGCTGCACCTTAAATTATACTGATAGCGAATCAACGCCTATGGTAGTTGATACCAAGTCAGCAAGCGGAGCAACGGCTAATCCGGCTCTTCCGCTGACGACCTATGATTATTCGATTCATTATACTATCGAAGGCAATAAATCATTGGGGGGCACTATTGACGGGTCATCCACGACTGTAAGTGGAAAGGCTTTCTTAGGCGAGAGGATATTTGTTAAAACAACCCTTGGAAACCTGAATTTAAGTTCTGACCAATATCAAAACCCTACATTTATCGGTACAACCACAGTGGATGGCAGTCAATACCTGACCGTAGGCAGTGATAATGCAGCAAATACGGCAACTGTAACAGTAAACCTGAATCGTTATATTGTTACCTTCTATAGCAAGGAATCAGGTTCACAAGGGAACACGCCTTTTGAAACAGCTCAGACAATTGTCTATGGAACAAAAGCAACTAGGCCGGCAGCTACCCCACAGAAGCCAGCAGATGCGCAGTACACCTACCAATTTTCTGGTTGGAGTGCTAACGAAGCTACACTTAGTAATGTCACTAGTAATCTTGACGTATATCCTGGCTTTGGGAATACACTTCAAGATTACACGATAAAATTCTATAGAGATCAGGATGCATTTAATGCAGGTCAAGCACTGGCAGTTCACACAGTTAATTATGGAACAAACAATGTTGCGGCTCCTGCTTCCCCGTCAGCTCCGACGAATCCTAATTCGGATTACGATTATACATTTGATCGTTGGGATAAGGAACCGTCAGAGTGGCAGAATATAAACAGCAACGTTGATGTCATTGGATCCTTTAAATCAACATTAAAAAATGCCAAGGTCTATTTCTATGATCTGGAAAGGAAGCAGATAGGGGAACCGCAAATTATTCCATATCGTACGTCGGCAACAGCACCGACAGCCTTCGATAAAGAAGTGATACTGGAGAATGAAGTTCGTATCTTTAACGATACATGGGATAAAAGCTTTGACGCTGTCACTACACCGGAGTTGCATGTATACGCACAGTATCGAACAGTTGCCCAATATTATACGGTTGAATACTATGGAGCGGATGGAGATACAACGCCGCTTTACACGGATCCCGAAGTGGAATATATGAAGGCAAGCTCTTATTCAGGTGCGACTCCGACAAAGGTTGACTCCACAAATCAATATACCTATACCTTCAATGACACCTGGAAGCTGGGAGATGGTTCCGATGCATCAAGTAAATTGAACTCAGTAACATCGAACCTGAAGGTATATGCCGGATTTAATAAAACCGAGAATAAATTTACCTTTGCCTTCTATTACTGGGATGAGAACGGTAATGATACCAGCGCAGAGTTTACCAATATTTCCTGGGGTGCCTCCGTTGTACCTCCCGCAGTGACAACGGTTAGTGGCTCCGGAATTATCAAAGAGTTTAACAACTGGGCAGGTGACGACTATAACAGCGTCAAAAAGAATGGCAGTGCTACGGCCACAGCAGCGATGACCTATGCGGTAACCTTTATCTACGGAGATAATCAGAGCGAAATACAATATGTACCGGAGAACGGTTATGCTACCGCTCCTACGAATACAGATAAAAGCCAGGATGCAATATATACCTACACATTTGCTGGTTGGGACAAAACCTTTAACAATATTACAGAGCCCACAACGGTAACAGCGGAGTATACCTCTACACAAAGGGAATATACTATTAACTTTATAAATGATGTAACAAAGGAGAACCTTGGCAGTGCCCCTGGCAAACATCATGGTGATAAGGTGACTGTTCCCACAGCACCGCAATCCTTTGTACTGGATGGTTATACCTACACCTTCACCGGATGGGAAGATAATATCGCCGATGAAGTTACTGTAACAGGTGATAAGACTTACCGTGCGTACTATACGGGTCGGATTAATCAATATCAGGTTAGGTTTATTGATGTAATCATGACGGATGACTCGGAGATTGTATCTGAGGGTACACAACTGTCGAGTGAACCGATTGATCATAATGGTAACGCGACTGAAGCCGCAGGTCGAGCAAGAGCCATGATTGATGTAAGTGCCAAGGATACAGCAAAATATCTTTATACCTTTGCCGGCTGGGTTACAGCCCCGGGTGGAGAAGTAGCGGCGAATTTAACAGGTGTTACAGGTGATATGACGGTCTATGCTTCTTATACCAGAGAGCTTCTCTATTATACCGTTGTCTTTATGGATGTGGATGATGTTGCTCATGGAAATGCGGTGCTTACCGTAACGATTGACGGTGAGCCGGTAGGACAACAGCTTCTTCCTTATGGCGGCACAGCAGTTGAGCCATTATTAGGATCAGAATTTTTCAAGGATCCGGATACGGATAGCACGATTTACGGAGATCCCTACTGGAATTCAGATGCATGGATGAATGTAGGTGCTAATGGACAATATAATAATGACAGAGTAATCACCATCACCCTGATTCGTCCCTCGGCTCCTGCTCGCTACGAAGTAGAATTTTACTCAGAGGATGGAACACAGAAGTTTACCAACGAAACAGAAGCAGGTATTTATGTATTCACCTATGGTGATCCGATCACATCAAGCCCTGCTAACCAGGGAAAGGATAGCACTCCTACCCATAATTTCACCTTTGTTGGCTGGGGTACACAGCCCAACAGCTCAGGGGAACTGGTAGATCTTAGCGCTCGGATCGTAGATGGACCCGGAATCAAATTGTATGCTCAGTTTGAACAGTCAGATCGTTACTATACGGTTACCTTCCTTGATGAGCACGGCGGTTACTTTGGAGGAGAAGCTCCCTATGTGGCATCCGTACTGTATGAAGGAACTACCGTAGGAACTACCGCAAGAAACATGGCGGAATCAAAAGCAATACAGTATGCAGATGATCAGTCTACATTGAGCAAGAGAGTGACCTTCTTATATTGGAGTACAGAGCCGGTAGGATCAGAGTCAGAGAGACAGGTAGCGGACTTAACCAGAATTACAGGCAATCTGAATGTATATGCAATGAATGCAGATACTACCAATGAATATGCCATCACCTATATGAGTGATGAATATGGCTCAGAGAGCAATAATATCTTTGCAACAGATACCGCAATTGGCGGAACGAAGGTGAGCTTTGACGATTCAGAGGAAGAGAATACCTATCTTATCCGCAAGGAAGGACCGTCAAAGGTATCCGAAAGCCATAGATATATCTTTACTAATTGGAGAGTATTTGCTGACTTTGGAGAAGAGAGCTTTGAGTTAAACAGCAATGATGAATTATTAAGTGCATTACAGTCTGATCTCGTTCTCTATCCTGTATTTGAAAGAGGAATTAAGACCTTTACGGTTACTTTCGTAGATTGGGATGGCAAGGTACTAAAGACTCAGGAGAATATTCCGTACGGCGAAGGTGCAACTGCACCGGCAAATCCCGGAAGAGCAGATGTATATACCAGTACGACGAGAACAGTATTTACCTTCAGTGGTTGGAATAAGGACTATTCCGAGGTAAATGAGGATATGACCATAACGGCAGAATATACCTCAGTGGTAAACAATCTTAATCCCAGTAACCCGGGAGGGCCTACAACTTCTCCGACAGTGACACCTACTCCGATACCAGAGGTAATCATACCGGAAGTCACACCTCCGGCAGGACCTGGTACGGATGAGGAAGAAGAGCTGGAGATTTCAGATAACGAGACTCCTCAGGGTACGACAAAGCCTTCTACAAAGGTGACAAAGCAGGATGCCCAGCTTCCGTCAAAGAATAAGAATACGGAAGGGGATACGTTGGTTATCAATGAGAACAAGACTCCGAGAGGAGCGGCCGGCTTACCTAAGACGGGAGAGTCACCTATGGATATCCTTTATGGAGTTGGTATGGTATGTTCCTTAATTGGAGCTTCTGTCTCCATCACCAGAAGGAAAAAGAATAAAGAGAAATAAAAGACAGAGATTAAAAAGTTTCCCGTTCAAAGGGACAGATGATAAACAGAGGTGTTTATGTAGAAAGCGGATGGCGCAAGCCATCCGCTTTCTATTGTCCGAATTGTATTTAAAGAGAAGATTGCTTCAGGGGCTCCTTATTGAGCTTTGTGTTAATTCCAATTCCAACTCCGATCAGTATCCAGAAGATAGGAGCAACAGTTATGCTGGAATCATTGGAGATGCCACTGATAAGATAACCAATGATGCTGACGAAGATAGCGGCCCCGGTGATAACATAGGGATGATCAAACCTGCGTCTGAAGTATATCTTTGCGCTGGAGATAATATAGTATCCGCAGAATGCCAGGAAGGCCAGCAATGAAACCACGCCGGTCTGTACGCCGATCTGTAGATAGAGGTTATGGGGCTTTGACATAATCTGACCCTCATATCCATTGTTTCTATACTGTACATAATCATTTTGGGGAAATACCATGGTGAAGGTATCCGCACCGGACCCCAGAATAAGATTATTCTTCAATAGGGGAATGGTTCTGGACCATATATACCCGCGTCCGGAGGCATAGCGCTCATATCCGGTGAAGACAGCAGAGGGTGCCAGAATGATCTTATCGTATTTGCCATAGATATTGATATAATAATAGGTGTTATCTCCCCGTTGGTTTGTAAAGAACCAAAGTCTATTATCAATTGTCGCGTCAAACCCTAAGGTCTGGTCTGGATTCATCGCAGGAGTAAACACGAAGCCAGGGAAACGTTCATCTGTTACGGTAACGGGGCCATTGACCGTATCCAGGGTTGAGGCAACATAGCTATCATTCTGATCCTGTAATATAAAGTTACAGATTCCGTACTCATCCACGCTAAATACTACCTTTAAGGTGTTGCCGCCATATTGGATCACCAGATTATCATCATTGGTCTGTATATCCGCCAATAAGGGGGTGGATTTTTGAATGTTCGTAAGCTTATTGATCTGTCTTCCTAAATAATTGTTGGTGTACGAATTAATGAGGAAGCTTCCCAGGATGACAGCAATGATAGCCGGTATGAAGATATAGAAGTACTTAACCAGATATCTCCATAGCAGAAGGACGGAGAAAATCACAGTAAGAACAACGCTGACCAATCCGGTGGTAGATCCGGAACCATACAGACCCACAAGCAAGCCTGCGCAGAGGAGCCAAAAGGCAAGCCTGAGCCATAGTTTTTTTGTAAATAAAGCCATATAGAGCGTAATAGGGAATAAAAGAGATACATATACACCCACATAGTTCGGATTAAATAATGACATATATACGGTATTTTTACCAACCATCATCCGGAGGCTGTCCGGATCCTTCGCATACTCTGAATTAGCAATCAGGAGCTTGCCCAAATAGGTAGTATAAAAGTCATGTCCGCTGACCTGTGTCAAACCGATCAGGCTCAATACGAACGCACCGGCCAGAAGGGCATAAATAATAAGCTTTAGATCCCGTTCCGATTTAACGATGGAATAGGAGTAGTAAGCGAGGATACAATAGGATAGCAGAGCAAAGATGGATTCAAACTGCTCAAAGGTGCCTGTAAAGCTAAAACTGCGGTACTTGGAAAACAGGGAAGACAGCAATGCCAGTAAGGCGTAGATTCCCAGAGGAATGAATATCTTCGGAAAAGTGAGGCGGCCCCTCTCCGTCCGGAACTTGTATAGCAGAATAATACCCATGATGCTTGCGGTAAGGATCAGAAAAATCTGCCTGTAATATAGAAAGACGTCAACCGTAGTATCGTTATCAGGATACCAGTTAAACTGCGCAAACCTTGTTGAGTATGGATGCAGCTTTACGATCAGCGGAAGGATGGCAACTGCAAACATAATGGGAAGCAGGAGGGTGATTTTCTTATCTGTGGAAGCGTTTTGAGACTCTCTCTTATACTTCATTGTATTGCGGTTGCTTTGTTGTCCTGTGGGACGATTATTTGTATGGTTAGCTTGCTTTACCTTTTGATTCGCCATTGCTTTACTCCTTTATTGTTAGTCCATAGGCTCTATTATACACCATATACAGGGTGGATTCAATCGTGTAAGATCCTGTAATATACATTGATAGACAGTAATATACACCTATATACAGCAATATACAACGGTATATTGATTCAATCTCTCTGCTCGCCCTATTCCTCCATCATTCCTCTAATCTGAGGAACCCTGATAATCAAAGGGAACAATAGGGTTGATATGATGACACCAAATCCATTCTGAATTAAATTAAAAGGAATATTTACCGATGCGGAAGCGAAGCCAAGGCCCAGGAGTGTGCTTTCAAATAAAAAATATCCGATTGTCACCAGAATTCCGCCCAATAAGCTCGCAGCCAGTACCGGTAGAATAAATAACTTCTTATTATCATGCAGCTTCTTATGGGGATGCCTGTGCAGCGCGCGATAAATGTACACTGCGGTAATGGCCGCCAAGCCCTTTATTATTAATGTAGCAGGAGCATAGGCGCTGTAGCCAAGAGCCAAATCTGCAATCATGGAACCGATTCCGGCGGCGAGACCGCCAAAGAGGGGGCCAAGTACAATACCGGACAGGATAACGAAGCCGTCACCCGGATGGATGAAGCCGCCCATGGGAGAGGGAACAGCGATTACCAAAGTTGCAACGCAAGTCATGGCTGCCATTAATGCGGCAGCGACTAATTGGTAGATATTTTTCGATTTCATAAACAATCGCCTCCTAAGGAAATTAATATCAAATACTATTTTTGACAAAACGACACAGCCTATCATCAATTATGAGGTATCATAGCATGATTTTATTGCTTTTACAAGAAATTATTCATTGCGGAAGGACGTTGTAACATACAGTTATTACTGTTCAAAGGTCACAAACTTACTGGTCAATCTGCGAAATTCTGACCAGTCCTCGGTATTGCATCCGTTGTAATCATTTGATATAATCTTTTTATGAATAGAACCTGGGCGGAGGGACAGCGTATGAACCGATTTTTATTATATTTAAAAATCGTCATTAATTTTCTGATTTTCTTTATAGGCGCTTTACTGCTGATTTTAGTGCTGCCGAAGCTACTTCGATTTTTTATGCCCTTTGTCATTGGCTGGCTCATTGCAATGATAGCCAATCCGCTGGTTCGTTTTCTTGAGAAAAGAGTAAAAATACATCGCAAGCACAGTTCCGTCATATTTTTAATTCTTGTAATCGGCATAATTATTGGAGCTGCGGCATTCATTATTTCCCTTCTTGTGAAAGAAACCAGGAGCCTGATGAAGGATATGCCCGAGATTATCATTAACATCAGGAGCCAGTTTTATGAGGTGGAGGAGGCAGTCCGCAGATTCTCAAGAACACTGCCGTCAAACATACAGGATATCATCAACAAGCTGATGGATGGGATCGCTAACTATACTTCGAATTTCTCCGAACAGATTGAACTTCCGACCATGAGTACGGCGGGGGATTTTGCAAAAAATATTGCGGAGGGCTTCCTGGGATTGATTGTGATTATACTTTCCGCTTACTTTTTTGCAGCCGGGAGGGATGAGCTCACAGCGCGGCTGAGGAAGTATCTGCCGGAATCCTTAACCAATTACTGGCGCCTGATCACTGACAATTTTAAAGCGGCTTTTGGAGGCTATTTCAAGGCGCAGTTTAAAATTATGATTATTCTGACTTTTATTATGTTTATTGGATTTGAGGTGCTTAGGGTGGGATATTCCTTCCTTCTGGCGTTAGGAATTGCATTTCTGGATGTCCTCCCTGTCTTTGGGACCGGAGCGGTGCTATGGCCCTGGGCTTTAATTGATGTGATTACCGGCAATTACCTCAGAGCGGTCGGGCTGGTTATTATTTATCTGATCTGTCAGGTGGTGAAGCAGGTGCTGCAGCCGAAGATGGTTGGAGACAGCATAGGGTTGCATCCCCTGGCAACCTTGCTCTTTATGTTTGTCGGCTACCGGTTTTATGGGGTGTTCGGAATGATGATAGGTATTCCCATCGGTATGGTCTTAGTGAAGCTGTATCGTATCGGCATGTTTGACCGTATGATCCGGGGTTTCAAAATCATTGCAAGGGATTTAAACGAGTTTAGAAAATTTTAATTTAAGGAGCACATATATGAAAGTTAACAGAAATGAAACTGATATCGGCACAATCATCACAGTCGACGAGATTAAATTGATTCTTGATTGTTACCGAATCGGTAAGAAGCCGTTAGCAAAGCTTCTGGGCTGGGGAGAAACCACAATTATCCGATATATCGAGGGTGATATCCCCACCAACGAGTATTCCATTAAGCTAAAGGCTATATTGGAGGACCCCGAGTTCTATTATGATCTTCTTTGCCGGAGAAAGGAATGTCTGACCGGGGTAGCTTTTAAGAAGAGTAAGAAGGCCGTTATGGAGAAGATATTATCTTCCAAGATCTATGCGGTGGCATACCACATTGTAAATCGCTGCAATGCAGAAATTTGTCCCACCTACATCCAATTCTTGCTCTATTATGCTCAGGTCTTCTCCCTGGCATTGTATGAGAAAGAGCTGTTCCAGGAAGAATGCGGAGTAAATAATGAACATATGCCGTTTTTAAAGTTATATGAAGGTATGAAGCGTTGTGGTATTCATATTTTGGAGAGCGGAGAGGAATTTCTTACTCCGGAAGAGATTGAACTGGTAGATGCAGTGATGGATGCCTTCACTTGGTATGGGCCTAAGGCTCTAAATGCGATGACCTCTTATGAAAAATCCATGTTAAAGATATCCCGGGATAAATATAATAATAAGATTGTTTCAAAAGAAACGTTAAAGTCATATTTTAAGGACATTCTGGAGCACTACCAGATTAAGAATTGTAAAGAGATTGGAAAATATCCGGATCATAGATTTCTTGACATTAAAGAATTAGGGAGATAAATATTTTTTTAACACAATATGTTAAAAAAATATCAATAAACTTAAATTCAAAATAAGTATTAAACTAATTCAATCAAAAAAGAGGCTGTCGCAAAATGAAAATTTTCTACAATATATAGCAATATGGTTTTAAAAGACCGTATATAAAGTAGGTAAAATTCATTTTGTGACAGCCCTTTGATCTTATTTCTATTTCCGATGTTTTCCGGCTCTTAAGAAGAAAATATTTATCGCTTCTATCCCGCCGGCATACGGCTAGCTGTTCTGTTTATTTCTGCGATCCCTCATTCTCATGGTAGAATCCAGAATTTTCTTTCGAATACGAAGGCTCACCGGTGTAACCTCCAATAACTCATCCGTTTCAATGAATTCCAGGGCCTGTTCCAGACTGAGCACCTTGGGAGGCGTCAGGCGAAGGGCTTCGTCGGCACTGGAGGAACGTGTATTGGTGAGCTGCTTTCTCTTGCATACATTTACTTCAATATCCTCTGCCTTCGGATTCTGTCCCACAACCATGCCGGCATACACCTTGACACCGGGACCGATAAACAGGTAACCGCGCTCCTGGGCGTTAAAAAGCCCGTAGGTAATGCTTTCACCGCTCTCATATGCAATCAGACTGCCGGTTTTGCGGTACTGGATATCGCCCTTATAGGGACCGTAGCCATCGAATAGAGTGTTCAATATTCCGGTGCCCTTGGTGTCCGTCAGGAATTCACCCCGGTAACCGATCAGGCCCCGCGCCGGTATGGAGAACTCAATGCGTGTATGGCCGTTGCCCGAAGTATGCATATTGATCATCTCACCTTTGCGCTGTCCCATCTTATCGATGATAACGCCGGTGAATTCGTCGGGAACATCAATCATGGCGTGCTCCATGGGTTCCAGCCTTTTACCGTTTTCATCTGTCTTATATAGAACCTCCGCCTTGCTTACGGAGAACTCATAACCCTCTCTTCTCATAGTTTCAATGAGTACAGAGAGATGGAGCTCACCCCGACCGGAGACCTTATAGCTTTCCGTAGTGTCCGTTTCCTCCACCCGCAGGCTTACATCCGTATTTAATTCCCGCATCAGGCGCTCACGCAGATGTCTTGAGGTGACAAACTTTCCTTCGGTTCCGGCCAAAGGGCTGTCATTTACATTAAAATACATCGCGATGGTGGGCTCGGAAATCCTCTGGAAGGGAATAGACTCCGGATTCTCAGGAGAACAAATGGTGTCTCCAATGTGAATATCTGAAATTCCTGAGATGGCAACAATTGCCCCGATGGTTGCTTCGGCTACTTCCACTCGTTTTAATCCGTCAAACTCATAGAGCTTGTTTATCTTGACCTTAACATTCATATTAGGGTCATGGGCATTGACCAGGACCACATCCTGATTGACCCGAATAATACCATTTTCGACCTTCCCAACTCCGATCCGGCCCACGTATTCATTATAATCGATAGTACTGATGAGAATCTGGGTATTCTTATCCGGATCGCCCTCCGGAGCAGGAATATAGTTGATGATGGTTTCAAACAGCGGTATCATATCCCCTGGTGCATCCGTGTAGGACAGGGATGCAAGGCCCTGCTTGGCGGAGGCAAATACAAAGGGACAATCCAGCTGTTCATCGCTGGCATCCAGATCCAGCAATAATTCCAGCACCTCATCTACGACCTCAGCCGGTCTTGCTTCCGGGCGGTCAATTTTATTAACACATACAATTACCGGAAGAGATAGCTCTAAGGCTTTCTTAAGAACGAATTTTGTCTGAGGCATGGGCCCTTCGAAGGCATCCACCACCAGGATAACACCGTTCACCATCTTCAGCACCCGTTCCACCTCGCCGCCAAAGTCGGCGTGTCCCGGGGTATCTATAATATTTATCTTGAAACCATTGTATTGGACAGCGGTATTTTTAGACAGGATTGTGATACCGCGCTCCCGTTCCAGAGCATTGGAATCCATAACTCTCTCCACTACGGTCTGGTTTGATCGAAATACACCGCTTTGCTTCAACAGCTCGTCCACAAGTGTTGTTTTACCATGATCAACATGTGCAATGATGGCAATATTTCGAATATCTTCTCGTTTCATCTGTAACCTCATTTCTGCGCCGCTTTCCTGGAGCATATACGATCCATACGCATAATCAGGCTTGTGTGGGCAGCGCAGACACAAACCTGCCTGGTGAAAACAATGATCTGAATTCACTCTTAGTTTATCCGTTTTAACTACAATTTTGCAACCTTATTATTGTAGCATATCGTCTAATTAAAAATCAATGTATGTTCAAAAAATAATTCATAAAAAATGTACAAGTATTTTTGTATAAATTAACAAAAATTGTTAATTCTATAAATGGATTGAATTTTTTACTTCTAAAATTTGGAAAATTGCATATATTTAATCATAGGTGAATGTGAACTGCTTCTGTAAATAAATACGGATCTCCAAATGGAGAATCGTATGGAGGAAGATATTCACCCCACATTTTAGAGCAGAATGGCGTAAAAATACGCCGGAAGGAAGGAGAGGTACGGTTATGACAGATAAAGTATTTGATAACAATCAAGTAAGTATTGCAGGAGAGGTAATCAGTGATTTTACGTTCAGCCATGATGTATTTGGAGAAGGCTTCTATGTATTGGAGGTAGTAGTCAGCAGGCTAAGCAATTCCTATGATATGATTCCTGTCATGGTTTCGGAGCGGCTCATTGATGTAAAGCAGGATTTTAAAGGAAAGTTCGTTGAGGTATTGGGACAATTTCGTTCCTATAACCGTCATGAAGAGAGCAAAAACAAGTTAGTGCTTTCGGTTTTTGCCAGAGAGATTAAAATGGTAGATGAGCTCTCGGAAAACGCAAAGCCGAATCACATTTTCTTAGATGGATTTGTATGTAAACCGCCGATTTACCGTAAAACACCCCTGGGAAGGGAAATTGCCGATGTGCTTCTTGCGGTGAACCGTCCTTACGGAAAATCCGACTATATTCCCTGCATCTGCTGGGGGAGAAATGCCAGATTTGCCGAGACCTTTGCCGTTGGCGGGCATGTTCAGATATGGGGAAGAATTCAAAGCCGGGAATATCAGAAGAAGATCAATGAGGTCGATTTTGAGAAGCGGATTGCGTATGAGGTATCCGTAAGCAAGCTGGAATACCTGGAAGAATATTAAGACTCCGGATGAAGGGGTATTGTTATAGAAGAAGTTGCATCTGTGAGAAATGACATAAAGAGATTAATAGAGATATAAATTTAAATAGAAAATATAACATAGAGATATAAATAGGAGACATAGAATGAGCCCAAAACTCTTTTTATGTCTCTTTTTTTGGGAAAAATACAAAATATTGGATCTATATATTCGGGATGTTTAAAAATACAAGTATTATGAAAGATACAAAGTATTATAAACCCAGAAAGTAATATAAATCCACAGAGTAATATAAACCCACAAAATATTACAAAAAACTACTTGCATTATAGAAAAACTAAGGTATAGTGTAATATATTAAAGTTTTAAGGAAGGAATGCGATGGAGCTTGTTGTAGGTTTGGGAGAAATTGTTGTGTCGGGCAGGGAAGAAGATAAGATTAAGACCTTTGCACTGGCATCCTGTGTGGCTGTCACCGCATACAGCCCGTTAAAGAAAGTGGCAGGAATGATACATATTGTATTGCCTCATTCTTTTGACCACAGGGATTATAAAGAGCGTCCGGGATATTTTGCCGAATCCGGGCTTCCATTGCTATTTCAAAAAATGTATAGTACTTACGGCTGTCAAAGGGAAGAACTTCAAGTGCAGATGTATGGAGGAGCCGATTCTATTTTTCAAAAGGATATCTATAATGTGGGATTAAGAAACATTGAAGCCGTCCGAAAAAAGCTGGTGGAGTTGGGGGTTACCGTATGTAAGTCAGAACTGCGGGGAACGCAGAGCAGAACGGTAACGCTGGAGGTAGGAACCGGGAAAATAGAAGTCCAGCGGCAGCCTATGCTCTTATAAAATGGGGTTTGAAATAAGCTATTGACAATAAAATTTGTTAGTGTTAATATGTGTTTACGTATTAAATTGTAAATGATTTATATATTACATGATTAAAGCGTCAAAAGCACCGAAGGTGCTTTCTGGATACAAGATGTTGATATGCAAGCTTGATTGCAATAGCAATATCTTGTATCCGGAAATGTGCGCAGCACCTTTTGACATTTTAATCATTACATATGGTAGAGGTGCATTGTTTAGGAGTATACTGCTGGATATGTCAGGCATAGAAGAACGCAGTGAAAGGAAACAGTGCCGAAGTGATAATAACCTGAATTATTATCGCTGGGCATATGGTGAAGAACCATATGACTGTCATCAATAGCTTGATGGAGCGCTGCCTGAAGAATATTAAGAACAAAAGATTCATGAGAGGAAGAATACTGTCATGATTCCCTTAGCTTATTCTTTAGAGTCGACTCTCAGGTCGGCTTTTTTGTTTCATAGAAGATTGCATCCTATGAAATTATTATACCATCACGCATTGCAAATTGAAATCGTATAAGTCAATAAAATTAGGAGGAATGGAAAATGGCTGTATTTAAAGGAGCAGGTGTAGCGATTATAACACCGTTTACATCGACAAATGAGGTGGATTATGAGAAGCTTGGCGAGCTGATTGAGTATCAGATTGCCGAAGGCACAGATAGCATTGTCATCTGCGGAACGACTGGGGAAGCTTCAACCTTATCACATGAGGAGCATCTGGAATGCATCCGCTATACGGTGGAGAAGGTAGCGAAGAGAGTACCGGTAATTGCAGGAACAGGCTCCAATGCGACGGATACGGCAATCTATCTCTCCCAGGAAGCGCAGAGCTATGGTGCAGATGCGCTGCTGCTGGTAACACCTTATTATAATAAGGCCACACAGAAGGGATTAATCTCTCATTTCACCCAGGTTGCCAATTCCGTGAAGATACCGGTAATCTTATATAATGTGCCCGGAAGAACCGGCTGCAATCTCCTGCCGCAGACAGTGGCTGAACTATTCCACAAGGTGGATAATATCGTAGGAATCAAGGAAGCCAGCGCCAATATAGCGCAGGTTGCGGAGATCATGCAGCTGACCCAGGGAAAGATAGACCTGTATTCCGGCTGTGATGAGATGATTGTTCCGGTGCTCAGTCTGGGCGGATCAGGTGTAATCTCCGTATTGTCCAATATCGCACCCCGGCAGACCCATGATATGGTAATAAAGTACCTGGAAGGCGATGTAGCCGGCAGCCGTGACCTGCAGCTTCAGTTTCTTCCCCTGATTAATGCGCTGTTCTGCGAGGTGAATCCGATTCCGGTTAAGAAGGCCGCCAATCTGATGGGCTTATGTGGTCCTTCCTTAAGAATGCCCTTAACGGAGATGGAGCCGGCGAATGCAGCGCGTCTGCAAAGTGAGATGAATGCGATTGGAATTAAAACCGTATAGAATGGAGAGTTAAGGTTGATAAAAATAGAATATATAAATGAAGGGGGGACCGGGTCCATGCCAGCATTTTCATGGAGATTTGTGCGGTAAAAGGCATGGGCATAAACATGACGAATATTATTCTACGGGGCTGTAACGGTAAAATGGGGCAGGTTATCACGGATATTGTAGAGAAGGACGAAGATGCGGTGATCATGGCGGGAATCGATATTTCCCAGGGCCGCAATAACAAATATCCGGTATATCAAAGCTTTAACAGCTGCAATGTGAAAGCGGATGTAATCATTGACTTTTCTGCCCCTATAAATTTGGAGGAAATGCTGGATTATGCCGTCAGCAGGAACTTTGGAATTGTGTTGTGCACTACGGGTTTTAGCAAGGAGCAGCTGGAAGCGATTGAAGAAGCCTCAAAGAAGATCCCCATTCTGCGCTCGGCAAACATGTCCATGGGGGTTAACCTGATGATGAAGCTGGTTCAGGAGGCGGCAGCTATTCTCTCCGGTGCCGGTTTTGATATTGAGATTGTAGAAAAGCATCATAACAGAAAGGTTGACGCACCGTCCGGCACGGCGCTGGCCTTGGCGGATGCAATGAATGAGGTGCTGAACAACGAATTTGAATATAATTATGACCGTTCAGCGGAACGTGTTCCCAGAGCCAGGAAAGAGATTGGAATCTCTGCGGTGCGCGGGGGAACCATCGTGGGAGAGCATGAAGTTCTCTTTGCCGGAACGGACGAGGTGATTGAAATAAAACATACCGCATATTCCAGAGCCATTTTTGCCAATGGTGCTGTTCAGGCAGCAAAGTATCTTCCTGGTAAGCCTGCTGGAATGTATAAAATGAGCGATTTGATAAACTAGTCAACCACAAAGCAGTGAATAAGGTCTATTATTTTCTTTTTGCATGTATTTTTGTGCAGAAAGAAGGTGATAGGCTTTTTTGTGTTGCAGAGGCAAAAGCGTATCTTGCCGCCGGCAAGAAATTGGATAAAATTATAATTTTTGTTCACAAAATTTTCGTAATTATTGTGTATGATTGTTGGTATTAAGGACTGATTTATTTGTAGGGATAAATGGTGCAGTCCGGCCATAAGGCTGATTACAGCTTGGACATATGGTTAAGCTGGAGCATTAAATTAAATGTAAGGAGGAAACGATTTTGATTGAGGTAAAAAATTTAGTAAAGCGTTACGGAAATCATACCGCAGTGGATCATCTGTCCTTTACTGTCGAGAGGGGGCAGATACTGGGCTTTTTGGGTCCGAACGGTGCCGGTAAGACAACAACCATGAATATCATTACCGGCTATATAACGGCTACGGAGGGAACGGTCACAGTCAATGAAGTAGATGTGTCCGAGGAGCCGGAGGAGGTCAAGAAAATGATCGGCTATCTGCCGGAGTTTCCGCCTCTGTATACGGATATGACGGTTCGGGAGTATCTGACCTTTGTGGCAGAACTCAAAAAGATAAAAAAAGCAGATCGAAAGCCGATGATTTTAGAGGTTATGGAGGCGACAAAGATTACACCCATGGCGGACCGACTCATCAAGCATTTATCCAAGGGCTATAAACAGAGAGTCGGGCTGGCACAGGCTATTATGGGATATCCGGAATTAATTATTCTGGATGAGCCCACGGTAGGACTTGACCCGAAGCAGATCATTGAAATCAGAGAGCTGATCAAAGAATTAAGTAAAAAGCATACCATTATTCTCAGCTCCCATATCATGCAGGAAGTCAGCGCAGTATGCGATACGGTGATGATTATTGACCGTGGAAAGCTGATCCTCAGTGACCGTCCGGAGAATCTAAGCGATCGTCTCGGTGCCACCGGCGGGCTCCGTTTATCGGTCAAGGGAGAGAAAGCCGCTATCGTGAACGCCCTTAAACAGATCAAAAGAATTAAAAAGATCAAGGAGCAAAAGATGGTAAGCGAAGGTGTGATGGAGCTTACCCTGTTCTGCGGCGAGAAGGAGGATATCCGGGAAGAAGTATTCCATGCGCTGAGCAATGCCAAAACTCCGATCCTTGAGATGCAGTCGCTTCGTATGAGCCTGGAGGATATCTTCCTGAAGGTGACTAATAAGGAGAAGCCAACGCCCATAGAGCTTAATGCACCGCCTGTTCTCGAGGAGGAAGAAGAGGATGGAACAGAGGAAATAATCATAAATCAGGAGGAGGTAGACGGGGATGCTGGCAATTTATAAAAAAGAGCTGAGAGCCTATTTTACGTCAATGATAGGATATGTATTCATTGCCATTTTTCTTGTAATTATCGGAATTTACTTTTTGATTCAAAATTTATTATATGCTTCGGCAAATCTGGAACAGACCCTGTCTTCCTTCACCTTTTTAGTGGCCCTGCTGATACCGCTGCTGACCATGAGGCTGATGGCGGAAGAAAATAAGCAGAAGACGGATCAGCTGCTTTATACTTCTCCGGTTACGGCTGCTTCTATCGTTGTGGGTAAGTTCCTTGCGGTATTTACTGTCTTCGGTTCTGTGCTCCTGATGGTATGCACCTTCCCGCTGATTATGAAGCTGTACGGCAGTGTGCCCTTTGCCGGTGCATATGCGGGTATTCTGGGCTTTGCGCTTTTAGGAGCGGCTTATTTAAGCATCGGATTGTTCATCTCCTCCCTGACGGAGAGCCAGGTGGTAGCGGCAGTAATTACCTTTATTGTATTTATATTTACTGTTTTTATGGACGCGATTGCCGGGATTCTTCCGACAAGCAACCGCGCAGCAGTAGTTATATTTGCGGTTCTTTTGCTGGCAGTATGCGCGCTGATATATCATATGGTCCGTAATGAAACCGTTGCTGTCGGAACCGGAATACTGTGCGCCGGCGCCCTTGGAGCAATCTATTATCTGAAGCCCTCTCTGCTGGATGGCTCGGTGATTAAGGTATTCGGCTGGTTCTCGGTGTTAAAACGCTATGATTCCTTTGCCTACGGTACCTTCGATGTTGCATCGGTTGTTTATTATCTGAGCATCACCTTCTTGTTCATTTTCCTGACGGTGCAGATGATTAATAAGAAAAGATTTAACTAGGGAAAGGGGAACGAAGCCATGAAGAATAAAACTAACTTTTTTGGGAAGCTGAAAGCATCCTTTTCCGGAAGAAAATTTCGAGGAAGAGTATATATTACCGCGGTAACCGCTGTAGTATTTGTAATTGTACTGATTGTAAATATGCTGGTTTCCCAGCTGAATATCCAGTTTGACCTAAGCTCCCGCAAGATGTACACTCTTACAGAGGATACAAAAAAGCTGGTGTCCGGCCTGTCCGATGATGTTACCATCTATTATCTTGTGAGAACGGGAAATGAACAGGAGATCTTTAAGAAGATTGTGGAGAAATATGACGGCCTGTCCGACCGGATATCCCTGGAATATAAGGACCCTGTGCTGTATCCTGCCTTTGCAAAGGAATATGTGGAGGAGGATATCAGCGAAAACAGCCTCATTGTTGTGAATAACGCTACCGGTCGTTCGAAGTATATCGACTTTAGCGATATGCTGGTTCAGGAGATGGATTATAATACCTACTCTACCCGAACCACCGGGATCGATGTGGAAGGGGAACTGACCTCGGCAATTCAATTTGTTACCAGCGAAGATCTGCCCGTGATGTATGTGGTAGAGGGTCATGGAGAAGCGGAGAACGGAACCGCCTTCCAGGAAGCCGTCGATAAGATGAATGTTACCATAGAAGCTCTGAAGACCATCTCTGCGGCAAGCATACCGGAGGATTGCGGGCTCTTGTATATCAATTCGCCCATCGCGGATTTTACCGAGGAAGAGACGGTGATGATCAGGGACTACCTGGCCGGCGGCGGGAATATGATCGCGACCGTTAATTATAAGACTGCGGGACTGAAGAATTTTCTCTCAATTCTGGAGCACTACGGAATGCAGGTGGTGAACGGGATCGTATTTGAAGGTGACCTAAACAGGCTCTATTCCAATAATCCCATGTATCTGCTGCCCGAAATCAAAAGCCATGAGATCACAACCCTTGTGAAGGGCTCCAATATTCCTGTAATTATGCCCCAGAGTGTGGCGTTGAAGGAAGCGGATACGACAAGGAGCTCACTGACCTTCAGCGAGCTTTTGACCACCTCCGCCTCCTCCTATGCCAAGGACCCGCAGAATATAACAACGGCAGAGAAACAGGATGGGGATATGGAGGGACCTTTTTACGTCGGATTGTTGTCAACGGATACCTACCAGGGAATGGAGACGAAGGTGGCTGTATTTTCAACCGATTTTACCTTCGCAGACGCAACCATGTCATACGGAAATCGTGACCTGCTAAGCGGAACCATCGGTTATCTTGCAGGTGAGGGTGCATCCACTCTGTCCATTCCTACCAAGAGTGTGGAAGCAGAATTGATTTATCCTTCCCAAGCAGAAGCGCTTGCCTGGGGCGGAATTATTATAGTTATCGTTCCGGTGGCTATTCTGATCACCGGTATTGTCATCAGTGTAAGAAGGAGGAGAAAATAATGGCAAAAAGAAAGAAAAGAAATGCGCTTACGCTGATCTCTCTTCTTTTGACATTGGCAGCTCTGATGGGGTTCTATCTCTGGTACACCAACCGGGAGAAGACCTCGCCCGGAGAGGGAGAGGATAGCGATATCGCCCTTTCCTCTATTAATACCGATGATGTCACAGCCCTGCACTATGTGTACGGGGATACGGATTTGACCCTGGTTAAGGAGGGAGACACCTGGGTGTCCGAAACGGATAAAAACCGTCCCATTAATCAGGATCGCGTGAAAAGCCTGCTGGGTGTCATCGATGAGATCAGTGCAACAAGATTGATTGCGGAATCAGCGGACAGGCTTGCTGATTTTGGGCTGGATCAGCCGGAAGCCTATCTTCAGGCGACGCTTGGCGATGCATCTGCAGTCACCTTGAAGATAGGTGACAAATCAGCTGCCGGAGATGGCTATTATGCGTTAGTGAATGAGGACAACAAGGTATATCTGCTTGCCTCCTCCTATGGCTCCGGATTAAAGTATACAGATTCGGATATGACTGCGGTTGCAACGTCACCGAAGATAGAAGCTGCCAACATCCGGCATATTAATATCGACATGCGTGACGGTGAAGATTTTGAATTGCTGTACCAGGAGGATAATGATCTGGATAACAGTAAGGTTTCCATGTTCCCCTGGGTCATCCTGAAGCCTTATCCCCAAGTCTACACCGCAGAAAGCTCCGCGGTAACAAGTCTTCAGGGAAACTACACTTCCTTTAATTATATTAAATGTGTGGAGTATAGTGTGAAGGATCTGGAGCTCTACGGTCTGGGCCAGCCGATGGCAACCATTGTGCTGGGCTATCTTGAGGAGAGGACTGAGAAGTTGGAGGAGCCGGAGAAAAATCCGGAGACCGGGGAAGAGATATCGGAGAAAACCTATTACGATGATAAGGAATTCAAGCTGTTCATCGGCAATCAGGATGAGAGCGGCAATTATTATGTTAAGACTGACGGTGACAATGCGGTCTATACCTTGAGCAAGGATACCGTGGATAAGATGATAACGGTAGACACCTTCTCCCTCCTGAATAAATTTGTTGCCATACCGAACATTGAACAGGTGGATAAAATTGAAGCCGATATCGGCGGTACCGTATATACCATGAACATGGAACGTACCTCGGTGAAAAATGAGAAGGGTGAGGATGAGGTTAAGACAGCATATTTCTATAACGGAGCGGAGGTGGAAGAGGACGCTTTTAAGACGGTATACCAAGGACTCATTTCTGCCAGATATGATGCCGAGATCAAGGAGGAGATCAATACGGACAGCAGTAAGCCGTATCTTACGGTAAGCTTCTATCTGAGTGATGCCGGAAAAACGGTTCTCACCGCCTCCTATCTGCCTTATAATGACAGCTTTTATATTATTCAAAATGGAAGGGAGAAACGCTTCTTCGCCGATAAGCGGAGCATTGATGATATCGTGAAGGCGGTTGTTGAATTCAAGACAAAAGAATAGCCATAGTAGATAAGTTCCCCACGAATACACAGAGTGAGGAACTT
Organism: Bacillota bacterium; assembly: GCA_023423045.1. Taxonomy (GTDB): domain Bacteria; phylum Bacillota; class Clostridia; order Lachnospirales; family Lachnospiraceae; genus Mobilitalea. Next base: position 67,549 of record JAFAGA010000045.1, read on the forward strand.
ATTTTTTTGTTTTATAAACTATTCCGGTTTTGTACAAATCCTGAAACTTGTACGAATATAACTTCCATTGACATAATATATTTGAATATGAGACAATGGAAGCCCGGTGAGCATGATGCAAGCTTACAATTTTCCATTGGGGCAATAAGATCATATCAGCATCGGCCAAAGGGAGTGCGTATCTTGGCACGAAGGGCCCTATCATGAACATGGTTTTATTCATGATATAATGAAAGCGGAGATGAGGAGTGCGAGAAAAGCACTCGCACAGCAAGCTTGCTTGCAATTTCCGATTGGAGCAACAAGATCGTGAACATGGTCTATGTTCATGATATAATGTCATCGGACAGTAGGTAAACCAGAGCCTGGAATAGGAGCAGCGATGAGTATAAAGAGAAAACTAATATTGATGGGAATATGTATCGGGATCGTAATTATTGTTTTTACGGTAAATGTCATCCGGGGAATGAAGGAAGAAAAAGAGGATAAGCAGGAGGACACGGTTGTCCAGGTGGATGGAATTATGGCAGCAGAGGCCTTTCGCCTGCTCAGCTTCCTCGAATATAATAAATTGGCCAGAGAGAGCCTGCCGGCAGAAATTATCTATGCAGACAGAAACATGTCCGGTTGGTACGACAGCTACGTGAATGCCGTATGGAAGATGGGACTCATAGAGCGTGAGGTATCCGTATCCCCTGTGGAGGCGTTAACCTATGGTGCCTGTAAGGACATCATGGATAAGCTGCTGCTTAAGAATCCGGATTATCAGAGTATCTATGAAGGCTTATCCTTTGATTTTACCAAGGCCGGAGAGGCAATGCAGCCATGGGAGTTTTTGGAGCTATACGAAGCCATTCTTGCCAAGACTCCGCCGGAGAAACGTGGGGTCAGTGAAGCTACCCTGCTGGTCCTTGGAAATGAAACCAGGGCGGATGGTCCTGACCGCATGGTGACGGATCAGGGGAAATATGAATACTCTTTAGCAAGAAGCTATGAGGAAGCTTATTCCGAGCTGGAGATCAGGAAGCAGAACAAGTCCATGACACAGGAGAAGCAAGGCACGCCTGAGCAGGAGAAAAAGGAAGCAGACCCCGGGGAGCAGACGCCGGCCGCTTCCGAAGGAAGTAAAACAAAATCTTCTTTCGATTCTGCTGCTTTCGGAGGAACGGAGCTTGTTACGAAATATTTGGACAAAGGGATCAAGGCGCTGGTCTGTGATCAGGAACTGATCTGCATCAAGGCCGTCACCACAGAAAAAATAGTGTTACATAATGTTTGGATTAAGCAGGGAGAAGGACTGCAAATTGATACCTTTGTGGACGGGCTGGAAAAAAGCTTTTCCGCACAGTACAAGCTGTCGGTTTCTATTGAAAAAGTAGTCGGTGATATTACCATAGAAAATCAAAAGGTGGTCAAAATACTTCAAAAGCCGGAGATGATTCAAGGGAAGGTTTTGCAGACCGGTGAGGATTTTATTGAGGTGGAGGGCTATGGGAAGATACCTCTGGAAGAAGGTTTTAAAATATACAAACTATACGGCAAGCTTACGCAGGAGCCCACAAGCAGTATTCTGGTCGGTTATGAGAATACTGATTTTGTCGTATCCCTTGGGAAAATCAGTGCGGCTCTGATAACGGAAAGCATTAAGGCGGAGAATATCCGGGTGCTTCTTATGACATCGGGCTATCAAGGCTACAATCATGATGAGGTGCAGCTGACCGCCTCCAGCGCATTCACCGTCAGCAGCAAGAACTCGGAGAAAAGCTTTGATAAAGGGGAGACTTTGACCTTAAAGCCCGGAGACAAGCTTCTGGAAGACGGCAGATTATCCATAAAGCCTGACGAGGAAGATGCCCGGGTGGAGCTGCTTTCTATAGAACGCTCCGACGGACATCCAAAGTACCGGGGAACCATTGAGGTCTCGGAAGGGGATCAGGGGCTGCTGTTGGTGAATGAGCTTCCCATGGAGGAATATCTATATGCCGTGATCCCCAGTGAAATGCCTACTTATTATGGGCTGGAACCGCTGCAGGTCCAGGCCGTATGCGCCAGAAGCTATGCATATAAGCATCTCCTGGCTAATAGCCTCAGCAAATACGGCGCCCATGTGGACGACAGCGTTTCCTATCAGGTCTATAATAATATTGCAGAAAACGAGGCTTCCGTATTGGCTGTAAAGGATACTTACGGAAAAGTGATAGAATATGATGGTGAGGTAATCACGGCCTATTATTTTTCCACTTCCTGCGGACATACCACACAGGCATCCGATGTATGGTCCGGCAACACAGACTACCCCTATTTGGTAGGAAAGCTGTTATATTCAGGAGAAGAAGGGGAAGGAGCGGAAGGCCAGGGAGAGCTGGCGAGAGCATATGAAGATTTGTCCTCGGAGGATTCCTTCCGAAGCTTTATTAAAGATGAAGCGCTGACCACCTATGACAGCAGCTTTAACTGGTATCGCTGGAAGGTGACAATAAATACGGCGGAGCTTACCAAGGTGATTAACGAGAAATTATCGAAAAGATACACGGCCAATCCGGAGTTGATTTTAACAGAAACAGGTAAGGATGCGGACGGGAATGTGGTTTACGAAAGCAAACCGGTGGATACGGTAGGCAATGTTGTGGATATCTCTGTCCAAAAAAGAGGGAGCAGTGGAATTATCAACGAATTGATCATACGAGGAAGTAAAAATACAATCAAGGTAAAAACCGAATATAATATCAGATCACTACTGGCGCCCGCCTATGACACTGTGATCCGCCAGGACGAGAGCAAGGTGAATAATTTAAGCCTGCTGCCCAGCGCATTCTTTTTTATCGATAAGGATGAGGGAGACGGAGAACTCCAAAGCATTACCCTGACAGGGGGAGGCTACGGACATGGAGTCGGCATGAGCCAAAACGGAGTAAAAGCGCTGGCAGATTCGGGAAAGAGCTATGAAGATATTCTTACCTACTTCTACGAAGGGACACAGCTGGGCTTTATCTATGAATGATCGGACCGCCGATATAGTAATTTAATCTTCTCGACAAAGGTCTTGTTCTCGAACATAAGGTTGAACTCCGCTCCCAAAAACAGAAGGTACATACAAAAGTACAGCCACAGCATGAATAATACAACTGCCGTAAGGCTCCCGTAGGTGTAGGCGAAATTGGAGAAATTGTCAATATAATAGGAAAAGGCATAGGAAAAACCCATCCAGCCCGCGGAGCACAGCATGGCACCCGGAAGAGCGTGCATGATAGTGGTCTTCCGGTCAGGAATTACGATATAAATCAGCAAGAAGAAGATCAGCAGAGTGATTAAGCCTACGATGGTCCGCAAGCTTATGATTAAAAATGCAGTATCTTCAATCACCGGAAACTTCTGCCCGATCCAGAAATAGAGCCGATTTCCGAAAACAAAAAGTATCATGGTGGCAATAACCATGACTGCGAAAATGAGGGTGTATAAAGCCGCAATTGCCCGCAGGAGCAGGCCGTGCCTTGTCTCATTAATCTCATATACGGAGTTCAGCCCTTTCATGATTGCCAGAAATCCTTTCCCGGCGGACCAGAGAGTAGTAATTACGGTTGCGGAAATCAGAGTAGTGGAAGCGGCAGTTGCATAGATTTCCGATATGATGGAATCGATCAGCGAATTCACCGTAGGAGGGAAGACCTGGCTCAATAACAGCAGCATGTTGCTCTGCTCGATAGGAAAGTATTTCACGATACTCAGCAGCAGCATAATAAAGGGGAAAAAGGAGATAATGATAAAAAATGCAGCTTGCGCCGAGAAGGCTGCAACATGATCATCTCTCACCTTTTTGGATAACAGGCCGATTAAGCGAAACGTTGATTTTATCATGGCATTTCTCCAATCTATAAAAAGCGTTTTAAATTTATAATTAACTATTAACATGTTCCTCGTCTTTTGTCAAATTATATGGAAATTGGAGCAGAATGAAAGGGTCTCATTTTTGTGGGATGCCTTTCATTTTATTATATGAGGGGATAGGATATAATATCCGTAACAGTTCAGCCTGCAAAATTCGGGCGTCCGAATTTTGCAGGCTGAACTGTTACGCTGATCACCGATTGTCGAACGGAATAGTTTAAATATAATTGATTAATCAGGCATAATAAGTTATAATATGAGTGAAATTTTTTTAATAAATGCCAGAAAACCTTGATTTTTCTGACTGTTATAGTATGATATTGATAGATATGATGAGAGTGGACAATCTACCTTAATATAGCGGAGGACCGAATATGATTAATTTTGATGAGGAAATCAAGAAATTCCAGCCCAGTCTGGAGATTGAACAGGCAGAGGATGTCATCAACAATAACGATCTGACCGATGTAACGGACATTATGAAGGAAATACTGAAGGGAAACAAGGACAAATAACAAAGATTAAAACGGACAGGTGGGATACTATGATTTGCCCAAATTGCGGAAGTAACATGTCAGATAAGAAAAAACGCTGTGAACGCTGCGGAACCGATATGATCATCTACGGGAGGGTTTACCGGACTTCCAACCAACACTATAATAACGGCCTGTCAAGGGTTAAGGTGCGTGATTTATCCGGTGCGGTTACCGCTTTAAAGAGCAGCCTTCAGCTTAATAAATTGAATACAAATGCCAGGAATCTTCTGGGCCTGGTCTATTATGAGATGGGAGAAACCGTGGCAGCCCTGAGTGAATGGGTAATCAGCCGGCATTTTCAGCCGGCGGATAATGATGCGGAGGAATACATTAATAAGGTACAGAGCAATCCTACGAAGCTGGATTCCCTAAATCAGGCGATCAAGAGATATAATACGGCTCTTACCCTGGCGAAGCAGGGAAGCGATGATTTATCTATAATTCAGCTAAAGAAGGTGGTAAGCTTAAATCCCAATTTTATTCGGGCATACCATCTTCTGGCTCTTCTCCATATGAAACAGAAGGAGAATGAGAAGGCAAAGAAATACTTATACAGGGCTGCGAAGATCGATGTGTCCAATACAACCACCCTCCGGTATCTTAAGGAGATGGAGGCTCCGGACGGAGCGGCCAGGGATCTGGATGCCAATCCCGAAGCGGAGCATACCCCGACAAGTACCATCATGCCCATATCCTCCTATCGTGAGGACAAGCCCAATATTATGGCTTTTGTCAATCTGGTAATTGGTGTGATTGTAGGAATTGCGGTTACAGCAATTTTGATTGTACCTACCATAGAAAAGCGCCGTACCTCGGAGCAGAACGCCGATTATGTATCTCTTGGCACCAGCCTTGCCGAGATGGAGAAGAAGGATGAGACCATAGCCGCCCTTCAGAAGGATAAGAGCCAGCTGGAGGAGAAGATAGAAGAGCTTAATGCACAGCTTGACAGTATGGCCGAGCCGGAAGACCCGGCGAAGGAATACCAGCCGCTGCTTGAAGTAATGCAGCTTTACCTGGCGGAACTGGAGAAGCCGGAGAATGACAGGGAATATGCAGATTTGGCAGAACAATTGGCAGTGATTGATCTTTCCAGCGTGGAGAGTGAAAGTGCGGCAGGCCTTCTGGCCTTGCTCCGTGAGAAAGCTTATCCTGAGGCAGCAAAGAGCGGTTATGATAAGGGACATGATATGTACGGCGACGGCAAATATGAGGAAGCCATCGAGGAATTGAAGAAGGTGCTGACCTTTGACCCCACCGATGTGAATGCGATTTATTTCCTTGGACGGTCATATCACCGCCTGAAAGACAAGGAGAATGCTGCCCTTTATTACAATATGGTAATTACGGATTATCCGAACACGAACCGGGCCAGGGATGCCAAAAGCTATCTGAGGCAAGTGCAGGATTAGATAAATATAATAATTAACTTTAGGATAAAAGTTTACGAAAAAAGACGTTTCATGCAGAATGGGAAACCATTCCATAAAAGGTCTTTTTTTCGTTTTCTGAAAGGAGAAGACATATTGCTTCAAAAGGAAACAAAAAATTTCATAGAGTCAGGAGGGAACAGGACTATGCAGGAAGCGAGAAAAAATATGACTGGTACAAAGCCGAAAGAGGGAGGGACGACCTACGATATTTACCAGAGATGTCTGGTAATTCATCTGAACGAAGAGCTGGATCATCACAATGCGCTTAAAATCCGGGAGAAGGCGGACAAGCTCATTGATCGCAATAATATCAAGCATATTATATTTGATTTTACAGGGGCAACCTTTATGGACAGTGCGGGGATTGGAGTGATTATGGGAAGATATCGCAAAGTGATATTCATCGGTGGTAAAACTGCGGTGGCAAATGTGAGTTCATCGGTGGACCGGATTTTCCGTTTATCCGGATTGTATAAAATCATTGAGAAATATGATACGGTTGAGGCCGCATTAAATATCATACAAAAGGCATAGAATAGAGCGCGGCTGGAGGTATATCCGGTATTCCGGCCAAATTTTCAAGGAAAAGAAAGGGGACGATCAGCGTTATGAAGGATAAGAATGAAATGACATTGGAGTTTGAGAGTAAATCCCAGAATGAGAGCTTTGCCAGAACGGTAGTTGCAGCTTTTGCGGCTCAGTTGGATCCCACCATCGAGGAGCTGGCGGATATCAAGACAGCCGTATCAGAGGCAGTGACAAATTCCATCATCCATGGTTATGCAAATGCCATCGGTAAGATTATCATGCACTGCGTTATCTGCAATAATGAGATTATTGTGGAAATCAGTGATGAAGGGGCAGGGATTGAAAACATTGAGAAAGCGATGGAGCCTCTCTATACCACCCGGCCCGAACTGGAGCGTTCCGGTATGGGGTTCTCCTTTATGGAGGCCTTTATGGATGATCTGGAGGTGGAATCAGTATTAGGCGAGGGGACAATGGTGAGAATGAGAAAGAAGGTGGGAAAACCGGAACGGGTCAAGGAGTATACGCAGGAAGCCGAAGAGAAAGTACTTTGACAGTTACTGTTCATAGGCCACAAACTTTTGACAGTTGCAGTTAGTACATACCAGCATGGAATACTGGTAGCCCAGCATTATTGAACATAAGAGTGGTTTGCAAAGCGTGCCACTCGTTGTTTACCAGGCTGCAGAGGAAGGAGAGAGGTTTAATGTGGATACGCTTGAACTGATAAGACGGTCTAAGGAAGGTGACAGGGAAGCGAGGGACCGTGTTGTAACAGAGAATGTGGGATTGGTATGGAGCATTGTCCGAAGATTTGCAAACCGGGGGCATGAGATGGAGGATTTGTTCCAGATAGGAAGCATCGGATTGATCAAGGCAATCGATAAATTTGACTCTTCCTACGAGGTTAAATTTTCGACCTATGCCGTCCCCATGATTACCGGAGAGATTAAGAGGTTTTTACGTGATGACGGTATGATTAAAGTGAGCAGATCACTGAAGGAAAGTGCGGCGAGAATCCGGGGGGTAAGAGAACGATATGCCAATATCTATGGCAGGGAACCAACCCTGGAGGAAATTGAAGAGGAACTGAATATTGATAGAGAAGAAATCATTATGGCACTGGAAACCGGTGCAGAGGTTGAGTCGTTATACAAGACAATTTACCAGGGAGACGGAAGTCCCATATTCTTGATTGATAAGCTGACGGAAACAAAGGATGAAAGTGAAAATTTAGTGGATAGGCTTGCTTTAAAGGAGATTATTGATTCTCTGGATGAGAAGGAACAGGAGATTATCAAGCTTAGATACTTTAAAGATAGAACGCAGACGGACATTGCCAAGGAACTGGGAATCTCCCAGGTACAGGTATCCCGTATGGAAAAAAGAATATTAAAAATAATGCGAGAAAGACTGGGTGCATAGGGTTTTGACGCTTTCGGACCAAATCTTACCAGTATAGCAAAAGTTAAAAATCACATAATATCAATAGTAGAAGCATCAGTAATTAAGGATAATAAAAATCCTTTTTACTGATGCTGTTTCTTTATCGGAAACAGTCATAAGAATTGGAGTGTGAGGATCGCTATGTCGGTAAAAAGAAAATTATTCTGGATCACTGCGTTTATTATCTTCACCGCGGTAGCTATTGTACTGTGTGTGGAATTGTTTGGTACAGCGCGAGAGACAAAATTTGACGGGACGCTGGTGAAGAAGGCGGGTGAGCTTCTGACACTTGCGGGTCTGAGCTTTCCTTGCTTACTATAGCAGCCGGCTTAAGGACCGAAGGAAAGGAGCAATAACCATGGCAAATCAAAAGAATGAAACTGTATCCAAGGTTGTAAGGGAGCAGAATAAACAGAAGAGAGATGAGCTTTATAATGAGTATGTGAAGCAGACCACCCCTAAATTCAGTGTAATTAAGAATCTGATAAAGGCGTATATTGTGGGAGGCTTGATCTGCACACTGGGGCAGGCCTTCGTCGCTTATTATCAATATCTGGGGGCGGAGGAAGAGCTGGCCAAATCCTATAACACGGTTACACTGGTATTTCTGTCTGTCCTGCTGACTGCCCTGGGGTTCTATCAGAAGCTGGCCAAATTCGGCGGCGCGGGGACCTTGGTACCAATCACAGGTTTTGCCAACTCGGTTGCGGCGCCGGCAGTGGAATATAAAAAAGAAGGCCAGGTTTTTGGTATAGGCTGCAAGATATTCACGATTGCAGGTCCGGTAATACTCTACGGTATTTTCTCTACCTGGTTGCTGGGGCTAATCTATTATATCTTGAAACTAATGAAAATAGTTTAAAGATTGGATCAAATATAGAAACAATGGAAATATGCCATAGAAAAGAGGAATGATATATGTCTTTGCAGGAAAGTAATAAAACAAAAATGATTGGTAAGCAAAGTATCCAATTCAGAAATCCTCCATGCATCCTGTCCGCATCTTCCATTGCGGGAAAGAAGGAAAGCGAAGGGCCGTTAGGAGCTCTTTTTGATGCGGCGGATGAAGATCCGCTGCTTGGCAAGAAGACCTGGGAGGAAGCAGAAAGTGAGCTGATGAAGAGAGCAGCCCTGAAAGTTCTTGAGAAGGCCGGGCTGGCCAGCAAGGATATTCGCTACCTGATTGGAGGCGATCTTCTGGGGCAGCTCATAGCCACATCTTTCGGCATAGCAGAGCTGGAGATACCGATGCTGGGCGTCTACGGAGCCTGCTCTACCATGGGTGAAGCGATGACCATCGGAGCAATTCTGGTAGATGGGGGCTTCGCAGACAGGGTTATGGCTATTACATCAAGTCATTTTGCAGGTGCAGAAAAGCAATTCCGCTTTCCTCTGGATTACGGTAATCAAAGACCTTATTCCGCATCCTGGACGGTAACCGGAAGCGGAGCCGTTATTTTGGCGGACCAGAGCATGGCACCCCGGGATAAGGGAGCTCCAGTCGTGGTTAAGGGAGCGACCATCGGTAAGATCGTGGATTTTGGATTAAAGGATTCCATGAATATGGGCGCGGCTATGGCGCCGTCTGCCTACGAGACAATAAAACAGAACTTTGAGGATTTTGGTGTGGAGCCTTCCTACTATGACAGGATCATTACCGGAGACTTGGGATATGTAGGAAAGAATATTTTGATCGATTTACTGAAGGAGAAAAATTATGATATCTCCGCAAACCACATGGACTGCGGCATAGAAATCTTTGACAAGGAACAGCAGGATACCCATGCGGGAGGGAGCGGCTGCGGCTGTTCCGCTATAACCTTTACCTCCTATGTACTTAAGCAGTTGAGGGAGGGTCAGTGGAAGAGAGTGCTGTTTATTCCTACCGGAGCTTTATTGTCGCAAGTGAGCTTTAACGAAGGGAATACTGTTCCCGGTATTGCTCATGCCGTTGTTGTAGAAAGGAGCTGACGTATGGATTATTTAAAAGCATTCCTGGTGGGAGGCGCAATCTGCGCAGTGGTCCAGATATTGCTTGATAAAACGAAGCTGCTGCCCGGAAGAGTTATGGTGATTCTGGTATGCACCGGAGCTTTTCTGGGAGCTGTGGGTATCTATGAACCCTTTGCCAAATGGGCTGGAGCAGGAGCAGGAGTGCCCCTGACCGGTTTCGGAAACGTACTTTTTAAGGGAGTAAAGGAAGCGGTGGATAAGGAGGGTTTTATCGGTATCTTTAAAGGAGGGTTTACCTCCTCCTCCGTTGGAATTTCAGCGGCACTTATCCTTTCCTACATCGCATCCTGGTTCTTTGGGCCAAAGATGAAATCATAAGATCATAATATTTTTTAAAAAGAGTCCGCTGGTGAACCGCATCCAATCGTTAGATTTGAGGTCTAACTTTTGGGGGGCGGATCACCAGCGGACTCTTTTTTGAAAAAGTTTCAAAGGCAATTATTATTCTGAACTATCTGCGGGGCGGCTGCATGCGGTTCTGCAGCATTCTGCCATTGAGGCCCTGAAGCAGCATCTCATCTTCATAGACTTCATCCTCGTATCCATCCTCAAACAAATCATCATCATCCGGGAAGATATCAGGCTCCTCACCGGGCTGGGTCGGAGTAACCGGAGGCGGGGTCTGGCCTGCTTCTTTATGAATGAGGCAGGATACGCTGGGGTAGAGATAAGGCGTATCAGCAGTGACGCCGGTTTCAGTCTTATTTAAGTATACAACTTCTTTGACCTGAGGGCAGTATTCCGTTGCCAGTGCGCCGGATTCCGTACATACGGAAGCTTTAACATGGATATCGCAATATTCTGTGGGCTGGGTCCCTTTTGCAAAATATTCGACCTTCGTGGTGTCCCCGCCCAGATAATGATCGCATACTCCCTCCACGGCAAGCTTGCCGGACTTCGTGCATACTTTGGCAGTCACAACAGATTCTGGAACGGTAAAGGATTTGGTCTCCAGGTTCTTTTGTATGTGTATCTGCTCCATGATCGTCTTCCAGATCTTGCGGTTATAGGTCTTGTCTGTCTGACTTCGGTTATTGTCAAATCCGGACCAGACGGTAGCGGTATAGTAAGGAGAAAAGCCGGAAAACCAAAGGTCATTATAGTCTGAGGTGGAACCTGTCTTACCTGCAACAGGCATATCAATAGCAGTAAGGCGAAGGTTCTTACCGGTTCCCAGCTTAACCACATCCTCCATTGCATTGGTCAGCAGGAAGGCAGTGGATTCCTTCATAACCTGCTCCTGCTCCGGAGACTTGCTGAGAAGAACCTTGCCGTTGTGGTCCAATATCTTGGTATAGAAGATAGGCTTGGTATAGATCCCGCCATTTGCGATGGCAGCGTAGGCGGCGGTCAATTCCAGATTGCTGACACCGTCCGTAAGGCCTCCCAGTGCCATAGGGTAGTTAATATCGGATACGACACGGCCGTCGGCTTCTTTACGGGACTCTACCAGGGAGGTAAAGCCCAATTTCTGAAGGTAATCATAGCCCAGCTCCGGGGTGATGTCCACGAAGGTCTTAACTGTGACGATATTCATGGAATCATAGATCCCCTTGCGAAGGGTGCTGAGACCCTCGTATTTCTTGGTAGAGGACCAGTTGTTTACCTCTTTTTTGGAACCGGGGTAATAGTAAGGGCCGGAATCATCCTGGACGCTTGCCAGTGTAAGGCCTGCGCTGTCGAGTGCAGGAAGATAGGTGGAAAGGACCTTGAAGGTGGAACCTGGCTGACGTACGGTATTGGTTGCACGATTTAGGGTTCGGTTGCCGGTCTTCTCACCGCGTCCCCCTTCGATGGCAACAACCTCTCCGGTATGCTGATCCATCACTACGAAGGAGGTCTGGGGCTGTATTGTCATGGTTATCTTTTCACCGAGGATCGTATCTCCTTCCTCTACCATGGCCTCACGAAAGGCGTCTATCTTCTCCTGCATATCCTCCTTATCGATAAAAAGCAGGGAGAATTTGCTGCCATTATCGTTGACATACAGGCCCTCGGGATCGTCATAGTCCTTATAAAATTCCAGTAAATCCTTGCCGTGGTAATGCTTTTGTGTCTTTTCCCGGTCATTCTTCTGAATGGAAAGGGCATAAGTCAACTCCCAATAGGAGATGCCGATCTCCGGAAAGTTTGCTTCATCCGAGAAGACATCGTCACAGATCCCTTGTATTACGGAGTCCTGTGGTGTATAGATGCTAAGGCCCCCGCTGTATAGCAGAGTAGCAGCCTGAGTCTGGGTATATCCCAGTTCTGACTGCAGATCCTCCATAACCTGCTCAATCAGCTCATCCACATAATAACTGTAGTAGGAGGTGGTATCCATCTCCTCATTCACGGTCTGAATCCGGAAATACACATCATCCGCCATGGCGAAGTCATACTCCTCTTGAGAACAGTAGCCCTGCTTCAGCATTTCATTCAGGATTTCATCACGGCGCACCTTGTTCCGATCCGGATGATTAATCGGATTGTGATACACCGGAAGCTGGGCGATGGCGGCAATAGTAGCGGCCTCCGCCAGGGTCAGTTCCTGTGCATCCTTGTTGAAGTAACGCCGTGCCGCGGTTTGAATTCCATAAGTCCCGGAACCAAGGTTGATGGTGTTCAGATAATATTCCAGGATCGTTTCCTTATCCAGCTTGTCTTCCAGCTGTATGGCCAGATACTGCTCCTGAACCTTTCGTTCTACCTTAGCCATCATGGAGGTCTCCCGGCCTCCGTCAAATACCTGGTTCTTCAGAAGCTGCTGGGTGATAGTACTGGCTCCTTCGCTGAAATTACCTGACTTCAGCGCAACGAATGCCGCACGGAAGATACCCTTCACGTCAATTCCTTCATGCTCATAGAAACGTTCATCTTCAATGCTGATAAAGGCATATTTTACATACTCCGGCAGCTCCGACAAAGGCACATACACGCGGTTGGCCTGGGCTCCGATCAGGGTTTCGATGGGATTGCCCTCCCGGTCATAGATGGTTGTAGTGAAGCCGGTAGGAACTACGTTGATCTGGGAAATGTCAGGTGCGCTGTCAATCAGACCCTTAGCAAATCCAAAGCCGGCAAAGGTTCCGACAATTGCCAAAAATATGAATAATACGATGCATAGGCGGAACAATGTGATTCTTGTCTTGGAAATAAGGCGCCTGGAAGTCGACTTTATATATTGTTGCTTTGTTTCAATACCTCTTTTACTGTAATCCATAAAAATCTCCATTCTGCCAAAACAATACCGATTGCGATTGTTGATTTATATATTGTAGATTGTATTCTGAATTATAATCTTCCGCAGATGATAAACGGAGCATGTCTGCAAGCTCGCATCATGCTCACTACGCTATCATTATATCATGAAAGTAAATCGTGTTCATGATTTTGTTGCTCCGATCGGAAATGTCAAACAAGTTTGCATTTCCCACTACGCTATCATTATATCAAAGAAGTGCGTTGAAATAAAGCTCTAATTTCCGCCGAAGCCATAAAACCCCATAAAAAGGAAGTGAATATGAGGGTAAGGACTTTTGTACTATTTTTGCATCTTAATGTAAAATTTATCCATGAAAACGAAGGAGAATATTGGCTTTTTCCTATTTGTTTACACAAAAAGTGAAGTTGTGTCGAAATATAAGGAAGACGATAAAACGGTGCGCTAAATACGGCTTTGAAAACGTAAATTTACTGTGTATAATCTCACGTTTGACAGTTGTATGAGTAAAAAAGTCTGGGAACCCTAATAAACAGGGCAATCCAGACTTTTTGTTTTTGTAAATTTTAGCGCAATGTTTTTACATTTTTGTATCCTTATAAATTTTTTTCATCTGTTTGTTTGTTACTATCTGATAATCCGTTCTAAAACCAAATGCTTCATGTAGTGCATCTGTGAAATCTGTTCTAGTATAGGTCGGAATATATCCCTCACCAGGGATGGAGTAGAAATTCATATCCCTAAGTTGACTGATGATTTCTGTGCTTGTGAATTGTTCTTTAAGACGTTTTTCTAGGTATCTGTAGAGGGTCAGTGACAGGAAGCAGGTTGTGAAATGCGCTTTTATCCGATCGTCACGACTTAGATATACTGGTCTCGCTTTAAAGTCTGTCTTTAACAAACGGAAACATTCTTCAATTTCCCATCGTTTATGGTTTATCTTAGCAATAGCAGGAGCATCATCTTCCAGGTTGGTACAGACTGCGTAATAACCATCGAAAGCCTCTTCGTTTGTAATTATTTCCTGATCAAGGCTGTACACTTCCTTCTTAGCGATTTCGCCATCTGCCGTTACATTAGTCTTGGCGATAAATCGTTTATAGTCGTTCGAACGATACTTCTTAAGATTAGAAGGGATTGCTCCGAGAAGCTTTGCAGCGCGTTCGATCTGTCTGTTGCGGATATTTTTCTGATACTCCTTGTACTTCAGAGAAAAAGTAACGATTAGCTTCTGCTCCAGACCATCCTCTTTTATCCATCGTTCTTTGTAGAAAGTAAAGTTTCTGTATCTGTCCATTACCTCTAATGATTCCTCAATTCCACTGATATCAAATGTCCCAGCCACTCCTTCAAGGCGCCAGCCATCTTTCGCTAGTGCCCATTCCTTTAAGTGCTTTTTGAGCTTCTTGATTGACTGTGTGGTGATGAAAGCTCGCTCTTCTAGGTTGTTGAATTTACGGTTATCCGTAGAGGAAAGTCCGGCATCGGTACACACAACAAACTTAGCAAGTGAAAAGTCTTTAATTATCTTTTTTTCCAAAGGCTGCAGCGTCTGCTGTTCATTCGTGTTGCCTTCATGAATGCTGAAAGCAAGAGGTATTCCGTCACCGTCCATGAAAAGGCCCATTTCCACGATTGGATTGGGTCTGTGCTCCTTGGATGGACCATACTGTTTGATCCCATCCTCCTGCTCAATCTCGAAAAAGTAGTTGGTGCAGTCGTAGTAAAGGATCTTATCGTTGCGCTTGGAAACAGCAAGGGTGTTTTTATAGAGCTCAGACTGAATAAAATCTGATTCCTTAGAAATAACCTCTAAAGCACGGTAAATGTGTTGAAGATCAAACTCAGGTTGTTCTAGAAGCGTGCTTGAAAGCTGGAAGGTATTAAGCTTAGAGGAAGGGAAGAGGATTCTTCCGTAAATCAGCCTGGAAAGGATCGAGTCGAGATTGAACGTAAATTTATATTTAGCAGAAATATCTTTACATATCTGATCAAGCTTTAGCTGATGATAAAGCTGTTGGAGGAAAAGGTAACCACCATTAAAAAGATGTGATTCATTCTTGGAAATTAATTCGGACTGTTTGAAAGGAATAAGTACTTTTCGTGAGGCTTCTTTTTCTTTTTTATTTAGTTCTTCGATATACGATTTAGCCCACTCATAGGGGTCAGCACCATTTAGCTTTTTTCTAAGTTCTTCTTCAGTTCCAAGTTTTTCAACTATCTTCGAAGAATTAGATTGGGTTTTAGGATTGTAAACAGATTTAACCACATAGAGTGATGCTGCATTTTTTGATTTAGTTACATTTAGTCTCATGGTAGAAACACCTCCTAACATCCTAATTATAACACAATGCGATAAAATGCGCTACTATAAAGTGGCAAATTTGACAAAAAAATAAGCCTATTTCAAGGCTTTCAGCGATTTTTTCTTTATTAAAGTGTCAAAGACCCG
>JAFAGA010000028.1 GCA_023423045.1 Bacillota bacterium
AGGTTCTGTAGTGTGCCAGCGACCTACAAGAGGAGAATAGCACAAAAAAGAACGAAAGGAAGATGGGAGTTGAAGGGTTTCATAACCCCATCGGTGCCTTTCGCAGAAAGGTGGATTATAACAATGAAGAACGACAGTATAATGATCAGGGAATGTGAGCAGGGAGAGATAGAGGAGCTGGCCCGGTTTGCCTACCGGATCAACGGGATGCAGGAGCATTCCTCCGCCTTTTGTTCCCGCAGTCTGGAAGCAATCCATAGGGATTTTGAGCAAGGGATAGCCTCTGAGAGCGCTTTTCTCTGCCGCAGGGACGGTCAATTGATGGGTGTTCTGAGCGGTTATATTGATTATGATAAGAACAATACGGATTGCAGTCTGCTTATCGAGCCGCAGGAAGTCTATGTAGATATTGCGGCAAAGCTGTTTGATGCGCTTCAAAGGGGGCTTTCTCCGTCTATGAAATATACCTTTTTCTTTCCGAAGGAAAATACCCGCTGCAGCGCTTTTCTTGATCAGGCAGGAGCCCGTCGGGAAGTGAATGAATATGCTCTTGTATTGCACCGAGGCAGGGAGAAGCTTGCTGTCAGTTCTTTTTCCATTAAGGAACTGCTCCCGGAGTATTACGGGCAGTTTGTCAAGCTGCATGACAGTATCTTTCCCGGGATTTATATCTCGGGAAGAGAAATTATTGATGACATTGGCAAGGGGCATATTGTATATGGAATGCTGGATGAGACAGGGATGACCGCTTATAGTGTCTTGCGGCTGAATGGGGAAAAGAGGGTGACAGCTGAGATAGTAGGCGTCAGAGAGGATTGCCGGCACAAAGGCTATGGCCGTGCGATTTTGTCTCATCTCATTGAGGAGGCCTTTAAGAAGCACGGAACGGATCGTGTTGATCTGATAGTAGATGGTGATAATGAGAATGCTATCTCCTTATATCTTCAATTAGGATTTGTGGTAGAAGGTGAGAATTGCTGCTATGTCTTGCAAAGGGATTAGGACAAACATGAATTTACCCTTGCAATCAAGAATTTAACTATTCATTTTACATGATAATTTTATTTTCCTATTGACTTAAAGTTAACGTTAAGGTTTATACTTAGGTTATTGTATACATTTCCCACATGGAAAGGAAAATCGAGGAGGTATGATAATGAACGCATTAACCGATTGTTACAAATTATCCAATGGAGTGGAAATCCCCTGCATTGGCTTTGGAACCTGGCAGACCCCGGATGGTGAGGTGGCCGTTTCTTCCGTTCTTAGCGCCATTGAATCAGGGTACCGCCATATTGATACAGCACAGGGTTACGGGAATGAAGAAAGCGTGGGTATTGCCGTGAAAAAAAGCGGCGTTTTGCGAAAGGAGCTCTTCATCACCTCTAAGCTGACCAACAGTGAACATGGCTATGAAAAAACCCTTGCCGCCTTTGAAGGGACGATGAAAAAACTGGATATGGAGTATCTTGATCTGTTCCTGATTCACTGGCCCAATCCCATTGCCTCCCGCAGCAATTGGCAGGAAGCAAATGCGGGTACGTGGAAGGCATTCGAGGAATTGTACAACGCCGGGCGAATTCGCTCTATCGGTATCAGCAATTTCCATCCCCACCACATCAAGGAACTGATGAAGACGGCGACAATCGCCCCGATGGTCAACCAGATCCGGCTTTGCCCCGGCGACACACAGGATGAGGTCGTTGATTACTGCCGTTCACAAAACATCCTGTTGGAGGCATATAGCCCTCTTGGCGTGGGTAAAATTTTTGAGGTTCCGGAGATGAAGGCACTCGCCGGGAAATATGGCAAATCCATCGCGCAAATATGCATACGCTGGAGTCTGCAAAGAGGTTACCTGCCGTTGCCGAAGTCGGTAACGCCGGAGCGGATCAAAGAGAATACGCAAGTGTTTGATTTTGAGCTTGAGGACGCCGATGTGCAATTAATCGCAGATCTGAAGGGCGTGGTTGGATATTCCGCGGACCCGGATACTATCACATGGTAAACAATAGAAAGGAGTATTGCTATGCTTAATTTTGATTTTTATTCACCTGCCCGTATCCTGTTTGGGAAAGGGGAAGAAAGCCGTATAGGAGATCTTCTTAAGCCCCATGCAACAAAGATATTGCTTCATTATGGCGGCGGAAGCATCAAGAAAAGCGGTCTTTATGATACCGTAACAGCTTCCCTGAAAGCGAACGGTCTTGCTTTCGTGGAACTGGGGGGCGTCAAACCCAATCCCCGGCTCTCTCTGGTGCACGAGGGAATTGCTCTGTGTAAGAAGGAAGGGATAGACCTGATATTGGCAGTGGGCGGAGGCAGCGTGATCGACTCGGCCAAAGCCATCGCAATGGGAAGGTATTATGACGGCGATATCTGGGAGGTCTATGAACAGGGTAAGGGGGTTGAGAAAGCGCTTCCGGTAGCCACCATTCTCACCATCCCTGCAGCCGGAAGTGAGTCCAGCGGGGATACAGTAATCACCAATGAGGATAAACAGCTCAAATACGGTTATGGCAGCCCTCGTCTTCGTCCCCTGCTCAGCATCATGAATCCGGAGCTGTTTTTCACACTTCCCAAAGAGCAGCTTGCCTACGGCGTTGCTGATATGATGAGCCATGTGTTCGAGCGCTATTTTACCAATACCACCAATACAGACCTGACCGACGGGCTCTGTGAGGTGACATTAAAAACCCTGATGAAGAACGCGCTGATCGTCAAAGATAATATGCAGGATTATGACGCATGGAGCGAGTTGGGTTTTGCCGGTACCGTTGCACATAATGGTCTTGTGGGCATGGGCCGCCAGCAGGATTGGGCCTGCCATGGCATGGAGCATGAGCTTTCTGCCATTTATGATGTTGCCCATGGCGCAGGTCTGGCTGTTCTAACCCCTGGATGGATGCAATACGTGTACAAGGATAATATCAATATGTTTGTTCAGTTCGCGGTCAATGTTATGGGCGTGGAGGGCAGTTATCGCAATCCTGATGCGATTGTTCAGGAGGGTATCGCACGGCTGCGGGAGTTTTTCGCCAAAATGGGATTGTCCGCCACCCTGTCAGGATTGGGGATAGGCGAAGACAAGCTGGAAGAAATGGCGAAGAAGGCAACCGGTGAAGCCTTTGGAGAAGAGGCACCCATTGGCGGTCTGAAAAAACTGTACTGGCAGGATGTGCTGGCGATATATAAGCTTGTGAAATAATGATGGGAACCATGGTCCAACAGACCCCGCATCCGAAAGGAGGAGCAATATGCAATATAACAACCTGCCAGGTACAAGCCTGAAGGTGTCGGCTCTGAGCCTTGGCACCATGATGTTCGGTGCGCAGACAAACGAGGCGGACAGCCTTTCCATTATGGATTATGCTTATGAGCATGGTATTAACTTCTGGGATACTGCCAATGTATACAATCAGGGTGAGAGCGAGCGCATCGTCGGAAAAGCATTGAAGAACCGGCGTGACGACATCATACTTGCCACAAAAGTTACCGGCCAGATGGGTCCGGGGCTCAATGACAAGGGACTATCCCGCCGAAATATCGTTGCCTCTGTGGATGCCAGTCTCAAGAGGCTGGATACCGATTATATCGACCTATACTACATGCATTCTCCGGATTACGAGACAAAAATTGAGGAAACACTGGAAACGATGACCAATCTGATCCGGATGGGAAAAATACGCTATGTCGGTGTCAGCAATTTTGCCGCGTGGCAGGTTGCGGATATGCTGGCCGTTTGCGATAGGCGGGGATACATCATGCCGGTAATTTCTCAAAATGTATACAACGTCATTACACGCGGGGTGGAAACCGAGCTAATTCCATTTTTGCGGGCGCATGATTTGGGTATGGCTGTGTATAATCCAATCGCAGGCGGACTTCTTGCCGGGAAGCATAAGCCGGGTAAACCCGCCGAAAATACACGTTTTGCCAACAATGCAATGTACTATGACCGCTACTGGTCGGATGAAAACTTTACCGCAGTGGAAAAGTTGATGAAGATTGCCGAGGATCATGGCATGAGCATTCTCCAGCTTGCTATGAAGTGGTGCGTAAGCCGCCCGGGCGTTACCAGCATCATCAGCGGCGTAAGCAAACTTTCGCAGATGGGAGAAAACATTGCTTCCATCCAAGGAGAGGCACTTGGCGAGGGTGTGCTGACGGCGTGTGACGAAGTGTGGAAATCGTTGGCGGGCACACGCTTTGCTTATAACCGGTAAATTACAGAATGCAAAAGTTTTGCGAAAAGAGTCTGTTTCAATATTGTGAACAGGCTCTTTTCGCAAGTATTGATGAATTCCTAATATTAGTGTATACTTTACATAAGATGGTAGAGCAAACATAAGATGAAACTGGCCCCTTCAGAAGGAGAGATAAGATTATGCTGCGCATAGCTGTTTGCGATGATGATTGCAGATTTTGTTCTGAGATAGAAGAAATTATTCTGGATTATTCAAAGCAGGCTCGGGAAGAAATCGTCATCGAGATTTTCTATACAGGGGAATCCTTACTGCAATCTATGAATTGCAATAAATTTGATATTGTCTTTCTGGACATCCAAATGGAAAAAATCAGTGGTATCGAGGTTGGAAAAGTCATACGAAGCGGGCAGAATGATTACAGAACCCAATTAGTGTATATTTCATCCCGGAGTGATTACTGCCAGGAGTTATTGGAGGTTCAGCCGCTTCATTTTCTGCTCAAGCCGGTAGCAAAAGAAATGATAATTAAGGATATTCTTTTAGCGAAAAGAATAATGGAAATCAACAGCAGGCTTTTTACTTTTAAGAATGAAGAGGGATTCTTTAAGGTCCCGGTCCATGATATTATTTATTTTGAAAGCATCGGCAGAAAAGTAAAGCTGGTGTCGTTGAAACAAACCGTTTTCTTTTATGATAAGCTTGAGAGTGTTATGGACAGAATAAAGATATATCGGTTTTTGTCGCCCCATCGGTCCTTTGTCGTAAATTATGATAACATACTCAAGATTGGAAAGGATGAGATTATCACCTGTAATAATGACAAGATTCCTCTCAGCAGGCTAAAGAAGAAAGAGGTGAAAGAGAAGCAGCTGTTTTTTGAGGAGGAAGGTTTTTATGATGGGCACCTATGAGTTATGGTACATATTGTCTAATATCTTTGGGACGTATATTATCTATCGGTTGATGCGGGTATTCTTTGAAGAGGGAAGAACGAGTTGGATTATTGAGCTGATATCTTATATATTGTACTACTTGATTAATCTGATTGTATTTATTTTCTTGCGTATTCCTTTTATTATGATGTCGGCCAATCTTCTCCTTTTCTTTCTTGTATCGCTGAATTACCGTTCCAGAATGGGAAAAAGGCTTTTGTCCTGTTTCAGTGCATACATGATTTTAATGACGATTGAGATATTAGTGACGGTTTTATTTGAAAATATTGATATGCCGATATTTCAATATGCGGTTTTGAATGCGGAAGTGATTTTTCCGGTGATTCGAATTGTTTCACTTTTTGTGGTTCTTTTACTAAGCAATTTTAAAAATCTAAAAAAAGATATCCGAGTTCCTATTTTGTATTGGGGAGTAATTATTTCTGTCTCCGTATCCTCGCTTTATTTGCAGATGATGTTCATGACGGTGAATGATATTCGGAGGCTGCACAGGATAATCATAATTCTTGTTATAATGACGATTAACTTTCTGATTGTTATCCTGTATGATAATTTACATAAGGCATTTCGCATGAGAACGGAGTATTTGCTGCTGGAGCAGCAAAATCAGGCTTACTTGAAGCAATTAACCCTGATGCAGCAGTCTTTGTCATCCGTAAAAGCGCTTCGCCATGATATGAAGAACCACCTTCTTGTTCTTAAAAATATGTGTGCCCATCGGGAAGCAGAGAAGGCGGAGGAATATATCAGCGGAATTCTGGAGCAGTTAAAAATCTCGGGAAGCAAAGTGGAAACAGGGAATTTTGTGATTGACAGCATTCTTAATTTCAAGCTGCAGCAAATCACTGATCTGGGGATTATGCCGGAGGTAAGAACAGAGGTTTCACAGATAGGAGACATTTCGCCTCAGGATATAACCGTAGTATTGGGAAATCTGATGGATAATGCAATTGACGCTCTTTCCCTGCTGGCGAAAGACGCAGAAAGAAGCTTCTCCATACATATTAAATACAGTAAAAGCAACATGATAATTACAATAAAAAACTCGTTCTCCGGGCTTCTTAATGAAGCTGACGGGATATTGAGAACTACTAAGAAGGTGCAGGGTGACCATGGATTGGGAATTCGGAATGTGAAGAGTGTAATAGATAAGTATGATGGGATAATAAAGATCAGCCATAGCAGCCAATTCTTTAAAGTGACAGTTTCGCTGCCGGTGAATTAATAATACAAAAATCATCCAAAAAGTCTGTTTCAATATTGTGAACGGACTTTTTTCGTATGTATATTACATTTCATTACATATAATGATACATTTCGTTACATAGAACGTAAGAATTCTACAAAATGCATTATAATGAATATATCTAAAAATCTAAAAATCATGTTTTCTGAATGCGGCACAACACAACTTGTTTATTCAACCGATAATGGATTTTATTATATTCCCTATGGAAAGGAGGTAGAGCAGCATGAAAAAACTCACAGTAAGCATTAGCAGTACCTTGGCGAATATTGCTATGTCGGCAGTTAAATTGAATGTTAATTCAACTTGTCTGTATATAGCTCATCAGCCTGAGCTGCCTGAAAAGGCACGCAAGCTCCGCAAATTTTAGTGGTGCAGCCTGTTATTGAAAGAATTGTGGCATCTATGATCGAGAAAAAGGTAATCCCTACAGAGGACAGGCAGTTGTATGCCTGTGGCTTGTACCAAAGCTTCCTGCTAGCAATCAATATAGTCAGCAGTATTATGTTAGGAATAATTTTTGGAAGCCTCGTGCAAAGTGCATTGCTCATTACATGTTATATCCCTCTGAGATCCTACTCAGGGGGATATCACTGTAAAACTCCTCTGAGATGCTATCTGTTTTCCGTTATATCCTTATCGGTTGTGCTGGCGGTGATCAAGTATCAGTTGATCAATGGGTACTTCGCTGCGGCAGTGTTGATTTTATCAGTCCTGGTGATTGTTTTGCTGTCGCCCATGGAAAGTCATAATAAGCCCCTTGATGAAGAGGAAAAGAGAGTATTTAGAAAGAGAGCATTAGGCATAACATTGGCATTGGCGGTGGTATTGGCTCTTTTTTTGGTGATAAATCAATATCAATTTGCTCTCTCTGTTCTGATGGCCTTTGCTTTAAATGCAGTGCTGTTATTGCTTGGGAAAATAGATTTATTAATAAAAAAGCGTGCCCAGGCTTCTGATTAATATATTATTGATTATGCCAAAATCACTTTATACGAATTGTAATCTTATAGTTTTAAGGACCGGGGGACAATGTAAAATATAGTTTTAGCATTATATGAAAAGGAATGATTTCATAAGATGTCAGCAAACTGTAAGTTACAATTTTCGTATAACCGTTGAATTAAGAATAACATTCTTTTATGTTTGCAGACCATTTCATGGGAGCAGGTATATTATGTTATCAATGATTTTAACGGAATTGTGATTTTGGCATTTTTTATTATGTAATGAATACCACGGCAAAATAATTTTCCAGTATATTCATTTTTTAATAGCATATTTATTAGTTTTATGCTAAACTTTGTTTGAATTAAAAAATAACGGAATGCTGCACTAAAAAAATACATGGAGGAAACGCAAATGAAAATATTTAGATTTAAGACGGTATTGCAGGCAGTATTAATTTTGGGGATTCTACTATTGGGAACTGCCACGAACAAGAAAATGGCAGAAGCGGCAGAAAGCTATGTTGCTGATCAAGGAGGAGCAAAGGTAGAGTCGATTATCCCATTTGCAATAACCAGTGGAAAAGAAGAAGATTTAGAGGTTTATTCGGAGTATGATGTATATGTTTCTACCGAGGAAAAGAAAATAGTGATTCCGGTGGAAATTCCTTCAAGGGGAATTATGCGTTTTAGCGGGGTAGATACCAATAACTCGAAGGATAGATTATCGATGGCGCTTTATTCCGATCAGGAAGGCAAAGAGAGAATTGCTTATTCCAGTCAAAGTGCAAAGCTATCCAAAGGTGGAACCTATTATTTAATTATAGAGATATATAGCCATACCCCTTCGGTGGATGGATTTGCGCAGATACATGTTCTTTCCAACTTTATAAGCGGAGCAGATACCGGACTTAAGAACAAAACATGGAAGTATACCGGATTTATTGACTCCAAAATAGCAACTGATTTTGAGATTAAGGTTACAAAGCCAGGAACAATCAAAGTAGAAGCGGACGGAGAGGATGAATATCTTAGCTATAAGGTATCTTTATATTCCAGTGATAAAAAGGCCTTAACAGAGGAAACATCTGTTAGAAAAGGAGACTACCGGGTATTTGCAGTTAAAAAAGGAACTTACTATATAAGAGTTACTACATATTCTGATGTAATAAAAATACGGTATACCGAGAAAGCAATCTCTGAGACAAGCGGAACCTCCAAGGCAAAGGCATCGGCATTAAAGATTGGTAAAGCGCAGAAAGGTTTAGTATTTTCAGAAGATAAAACGAGTAAAGCGGATTGGTATAAATTCACTCTGACAAAGGCTAGTAAGATTGATATTCAAATTGATTATAATGTTCCTTCCGGAAAGATCAAATATGAATTAACCAGCAGCGCGATCAGCGGAAATGTAACAGGAAGCTTATATTCCTATTACGGAGAAACAGAGAAAAAAGAAATTCCGTTAAAAACCTGGACTTCAGAGACAATTCCAAAAGGAACCTATTATCTTAAATTTACAAAAGATGATAAAAATACAAATGGAAACTATTCAGTTAAGATAGTAAATAGAAAATAGTATATCTATAAATCGATAGATTTCTGTGGAAAAGGGGGGCTGTTGCACTAAGTGAGCAGCTCCCCTTTTGGATACAAAAAAGTAAATCCCGGACTTTGAGGAATATGGTGTCTATGGTAAAATGTTGGTATGCCAATACAAAGTTATGTAAAACACATTTTATGAACAGGTAAGAAGCGTTTTTGTTAATACGCCCTAATGTATAATTGTGAGAATAGCAGAATAATTATGCCTAAGCTCATATTGTATATGGTTAAAGCGTTGGAAAACAGGGGGGAAGGATATGAACCATGGTATCGAGGAGATTGTTCCTTATATTCGCGAAGTCGGAATGCAAAAAAGTGATTCATGGAAAATTTATCGGAGAATCTATGATCATCAGTTTTTATATTGTTTTTGCGGTATCATACATGTTCAAATTGAAGAGCGCAGTTATGAATTGAAACAAGGGGATCTGGTTATTATTAAACCGAATGTTCCTCATAAGCTATGGTTAGATGAGACATCCAGGGGAGACCTTTATTGGTTCCATTGTGATTTGTTTCCATACGAGGATAGGGAATGGCACTATAAGTTTTATAATACCACTGAAACATACATAACACTATTCGGAAATGAATTACAGTATAAGGAACATATACGAATGGACCCGGTGTTTGAAAATGATATAAGATTTTCGGAATATATGGCGGTGAAGGATCAAGAGACTACGGAGTATCTGTTTCGCAAAATGTATAAAGCCTATACGTATGAAGAGAAAAACTGGCAGCTCCTTGTTCGCGGATATTGTTATGAGTTACTTTATTTGATTTTTCGTCAGATGGGAGATACAAAGAAGCGAGATCTTTCGAAGGTGTATGAGGTGAATAGGATGAAATCGTATATTGCCAAGAATTATTATAAACCTATTTCTGTTCTGGATATTTGTAATGTGACGGGCTTCAATGTGGATTACGCAAGTCGGTTTTTTTATAAAATGACAGGAAAAAAGTTAAAGGAATATTTGAATGGATATCGTGTGGAACAAGCCAAAAGATTAATGATTGACCGTGATTTGAATTTTGCAGATATTGCAGAAATGGTTGGATTTAAAAATGAAAATTATTTAAGTACGGTAATTAAGCGGTATGAAGGTAAAACCCCGGCAAAGCTAAGAGAATCATTGATAGAATTGTTGATCCTGGAAGATAAATAAGGTAAAGAAGAGGGATCTGCTTAAGGTTGGCATAATGATTTTGATCAAAATAATTAGAAATAAAGTAGCAGAATATAATATAAAATAATCAGGAATGAGTAAGCCGGAAAAATAACAGAGAGCCTTAAAAAGAAAAATCTAACAGAAAAACTCTATAAAACATATAAAAAACATATAAATATCAATATGTAAAAGTCGGAAAACTATAAGTTTTTCGGCTTTTCTGCATTTACAGGATAAAGTCGATTATTTATAATGTATGAAAAGGATGAGAATAAATCAAAGTGATTGGTTAATATGTACATTCTGCGCAGAAAAATAAAATGTATATACAAAACATTTGAGAAGCCCACTTTATACATGGTAGGAGATTAATTCATGACAAAAATTAAAAACAATCAAACAATGCGTACTCTTAAAAAACAGTTGCCTCTACATGGTTTTGTTTTAGCAGGGCTGATTTTTTTACTGCTATTCTCGCTTATCCCTATGGCCGGCGTAATCATTGCATTTGAAGATTATGATATTAAAACAGGATTTGCCGGGATATTTACAAGCCCTTTTGTAGGATTAAAGCATTTTAAGGCATTTTTGACGGATCGTAAGTTTCCGGTACTAATGCGAAATACATTGTGCATCAGTGTATGGAAACTTATTTTTTCATTTCCGCTTCCTATTATTTTCGCAATTATGATATCGGAGATGAAAGGAAAAGTTTATAAGAGGTTAGTACAAACGGTAAGTTATTTGCCGCACTTTTTCTCATGGATTATTGTATCGGGAATTTTGTTTACATTCTTCTCGGCGAATACAGGTGTGGTTAATGAAATCCTGCTGAAAATCGGAGCTGTGGATAAACCAATTCCTATCTTAATGGATCCAAAATACTATTATGGTCTGGCAGTATTCAGTGAGATATGGAAAGAGACAGGTTGGGGAGCTATCATTTATTTGGCTGCTATTGCAGGTATCAGTCCCACTCTATATGAAAGTGCGAAAATTGATGGAGCCGGAAGAATGCAATGTATTCGGCATATTACACTTCCTTCCATCAAAGGAACGGTATCCATTCTTTTGATTTTAGCAATTGGTGGTTTATTCGGGTCTAACTTCGACCAGGCAATGCTGTTAGGAAATACAATGAACCTTTCACGGTCAGAAATTTTAGAAGTATTTATTTATAAGATAGGTTTAGGACAGGGAAGATATTCATTTGCCGCAGCTGCCGGTTTATTCCAGTCGGTGATTTCCTTTCTATTAGTGTTGAGTGCAAATGCAGTATCCAAGAAAGTATCAGGATCGTCCTTATTCTAATTCATTAATAAGCTGAGCTTTACTACGCAGATAGAAAACCGGAAAGGGGCAATTGTGATGAAGTATCAACGAAAAAAAATCAGAAGAACGACAGAAGACAAGGTAATGGACACCGTAATTTTTATCATAATGACATTGATCTTACTTGTAACGTTATACCCGTTTTATTATATTATTATAATTTCTTTTAATGATGGCGTGGATGCATTGAACGGAGGCATTTATTTCTGGCCTCGAAAATTTACGTTAGCCAACTATCAACAGTTTTTAAGTGATGCAAAATGGTTGCATGCGCTATGGATTTCATTTTTAAAGACGTCGGTAGGAACCACACTTACAATTTTATTCACCTGTATGGTAGGGTATGGGCTGTCGGCGCCGAATTTAATGTTTCGGAAGTTTTACAATATAGTGTTACTGATCTGTATGTATTTTAGCGGGGGACTCATTCCGTATTATTTGATTTTGAATTCTTATGGGCTTTTGAATACGTTCTGGGTTTATGTTATACCGACAATGTTTAGTACATATTACTGCATTTTGGCAATATCGTTCTTTCGGGAAATACCAATTGAGCTATATGAATCGGCACGATTGGACGGTGCAAGAGAAATGCGCATCTACACAACGATTGTATTGCCTTTGTCTAAGCCGTTAATTGCTACCCTGGGATTATTTGCAGCGGTTGGTCAATGGAATGCATGGAGTGATACGGCATTCTTTGCAGCAGGAAAGAAATCACTTCGTACATTAGCATTCCTGATGAGAGATGTCATTACGAAAAATCAGGTGGATGTTACATCAAAAGCGGCGATGATGCAAGCGTCCCGCTATGGTCAGGTAACCACAACATCCGTTCAGATGGCTGCAATGATAATTACTATTTTACCGATTGTTTTGGTGTATCCATTTCTTCAGAAACATTTTGTAAAGGGAATTATGTTAGGAGCAGTAAAAGGTTAAATAAAAAAGTTGGAGGAGAGGAATTTATGAGAACAATGAAGAAACTGGTTAGTATTTTGTGTATTGGTATACTTGTAATCTCATGTACCGCATGTGGTAAAAAAACAAACACAGGAAGCGATGCTGTGTTAATGGAGGCCAAGGACAGTGAGAGCCAATTTCCAAACCCGGAAAACAAAGTGACCTTCGATATGTTTGTTGATTGTACCTGGTTGCCATATGATACAATGGAAGATGGAATTATTGAACAATTATTAGAAGAACAAACCGGAATTAAAATCAATATAGTGAAAGCCACGGATGCGGAACAGTTGAATTTGTTGATTGCATCGGGTGATTTACCGGACCTGGTTATGGCATCAAGTTCTTCAAAGCTTAACAAATTATCCAGTGAAGATCGCTGTTGGCCTTTACAGGAACTGATCGATAAATATACTCCGGATTTCAAGATTCCTGAAATTGAACAGAAGTTAAATGCATTGAGTTCAGAAGACGGCAAGTATTATATGTTAAAAAATGAGTTTAATACAATTGATGAAATTCAGAATGCAAAGAATATAGGTCCGAACTTTGGACAATTAATTATGCGGGAAGATATCTACAAGGAATTAGGTTCACCGGCGTTGCAGACAAAAGATGATTTTTTTGCATTGATGGAGATGGTAAAAGAGAAATATCCGGACATGGTACCATTGACGATCAATATGAGGCAATTTGGCGGTTTAGCACAGCTGGTAGGCTATGATCCTGTAAAACCGGTGAATGAAAATGGAGATTATGTCAGTGATATCTCCGATCCTAAATATCGTGAGTTATGTAAGGTAATCAATGAATTATACCGGAAAGGTTATATTACGGAGGAAAACTTCACATTTACTTCAGATGAGCAGACCTTCCAAAATATTGGTACCGGAAAAGCATTTATGATAACACATTTTGCAGGAAACGATGAACAGAACTTTACAGCCAGGGTAAAAGAAGAGGTTCCCGGTGCAAAATATGTTCAAGTACCTCTTATGAAAGATTGGAATTATACGATGCCTGTTTCCGGTTGGTCAGCCATGTTTATTACAAAGAATTGCAAAGATCCGGAAACGGCAATCAAGTTCTTGCATTGGGCAAAACAGAAAGACAATTCCATTGCATTAAGTACCGGATATAAAGGAATTGACTGGGATTATGATGAGATAGGAAATATCATATTATTAGAGCGTCGTCAGAAGTCAGTGGATGCCGGTACAAAAGATGCAGACTATAAGGGGGATGGATTTGTCTTCTCCGCAGATGACTATATTACTATTTCCAATGGATTTTATGCTGTGGCAACACCGGAGACACGTGTCATCTATGATGATGCGGTAAAACGTGCAAATTGGTCCAATGCCTTAGATCTGGCATATCCAAAGGCAGGTACGGACATTCGTATTAAATTTGATGATATTTCCACCTTATCAAGTGAGTCATTTACAAAAATTTGCACGGCAAAATCAGATGAAGAATTCAATGCTTTATATGATGATATGGTGAAAGAAGCAGAAAAAATTGGACTTCAGGAAGTTAATGAATATCTGACAACTAATTATAATAAGCTATGTGAAGACTTGGGCGTTAAATAAGAAGCTGCGGTTTATCGTATAGAAGGAAGCGAATTTTAATAGTGAAGCGGAACAACCTTGCTGCTTATTCAGCTTTGTTGCTCCGCTTCTTCTTCAATATGGAGAATACTCGGGTCAATACTTGCATGATATGTTTTTCTTATAGGAATATTATCTATAGTATCTTTGTTCGAAAACGTAAAAATACTTGACATTACCGCATCCCTCACATATGATAGAACTAATAATTCCTATTGCCGGAACAAAATCATATTCCGATAAACGGGAATTGGGTGGGCACCCGCTCACGAGGCACGGCGTAAGAATAACGCCATTGAATAGAACTTATATTGTGAAATGTAAGGATGGAGAGGATTAGATAAGGAAGCTTATCAGAGAGGACCGCTCACCGGCTGAAAGGTGGTCCAAGGCAAGCTTATTGAAGGTAGCTCCGGAACAGCAGCTCAGAAGCCATTGAATTTAAATGCACAGGATGGGTATCACGTGATGCATGCACCGAGAATGTGTTATATGAATCCTGCTCAAGGTGTGTAAGAGTTGCCGGGAAGTCCCGTTATAGACGAATGAGTTGATAATATCGGCAGGGCAAAGATACAAAACAGAGCCGTAATATCATGAATAAAGGTGGTACCACGGTTCTTCGTCCTTTTTGACGAAGGACCTTTTTTATGTAATTCAATAGGGTGGAGCCAAAGCCGCATCTATAAGCCTCTGCCCACTTTCGAAATGACAGTCTAATTTTAAACAATACATCCTGAAAGGAAGATCAAAATGGAAAGAGAATTAGCAAAAACTTATGACCCAAAAGCCATTGAAGAAAAACTATACCATAATTGGGAAGTGAAGAAATACTTCCATGCCGAGGTTGACAGGAGCAAAAAGCCCTTCACGATTGTGATCCCCCCGCCGAACATCACAGGACAGCTCCACATGGGGCATGCACTGGACAATACCATGCAGGATATCCTGATTCGTTTTAAGAGAATGCAGGGCTATAATGCCCTCTGGCAGCCGGGAACCGACCATGCCAGCATTGCTACCGAGGTTAAGATTATCGAGCAGATGCGTAAGGAAGGTATTGCCAATAAGGAGGACATCGGAAGGGAAGCCTTCCTGGACAGAGCTTGGGACTGGAAGAGGGAGTACGGCGGCCGTATCATCTCCCAGCTTAAGAAACTAGGCTCCTCCTGCGACTGGGACAGAGAGCGATTCACCATGGACGAAGGCTGCTCCGACGCCGTAAATGAAGTCTTTGTCAAGCTCTATAACGAGGGAAAGATATATAAGGGCTCCAGAATCATCAATTGGTGTCCGGTGTGCCAGACCTCCATCTCCGATGCCGAGGTTGAGCATGAGGAACAGGCAGGCCATTTCTGGCACATCAAGTATCCGATTGCCGGCGAGGAGGGCTATGTTGAAATAGCCACGACCAGACCGGAGACGATGCTGGGAGATACTGCGGTAGCCGTTCACCCGGAGGATGAGAGATACAAGCACCTGATCGGCAAGATGGTTCTTCTTCCTCTGATGAACCGTGAGATACCGGTGGTTGCAGACCACTATGTGGATAAGGAATTCGGTACAGGTGTTGTTAAGATCACTCCGGCTCATGACCCGAATGATTTTGAGGTAGGAAAGAGGCATAATCTGCCGGAGATCAATGTTATGAATGACGATGCCACCATTAACTCTAGCGGCGGCAAGTATGTGGGAATGGACCGCTACGAAGCCCGCAAGTTAATTGTAACTGAGCTGAAGGAGTTAGGTCTTCTGGTTAAGGTGGAAGACCATTCCCATAACGTAGGAACCCATGACCGCTGCAGGACAACTGTGGAGCCTCTCATCAAGCAGCAGTGGTTTGTCAAGATGGATGAGCTGATTAGGCCCGCTATTGAAGCGGTTAAGTCCGGTGAGATTAAGTTTGTTCCCGAACGTTTTGATAAGATTTATTTTAACTGGGCGGAGAACATCAGAGACTGGTGCATCTCCAGACAGCTTTGGTGGGGGCATCGTATTCCGGCTTATTATTGCGATGGCTGCGGCGAGCTGATGGTAGCTAAGGAGGAGCCTTCCAGATGTCCCAAATGTGGCTCAACCCACTTAAGACAGGATGAGGATACCCTGGATACCTGGTTTAGCTCCGCATTATGGCCCTTCTCTACCCTTGGCTGGCCGGAGAAGAACGAAGAGCTGGATTACTTCTATCCGACGGATGTATTGGTAACCGGATACGATATTATCTTCTTCTGGGTGCTTCGAATGGTATTCTCAGGCTATGCCCATATGGGTGAGAAACCTTTTAGCAAGGTATTGATCCACGGTCTGGTCCGGGATTCCCAGGGGCGCAAGATGAGTAAATCTCTGGGCAACGGAATCGATCCGCTGGAGGTAATTGATAAATACGGTGCGGATGCCCTTCGTTTCTCCCTGATCACAGGCAATGCACCCGGCAATGATATGCGCTTTTACTGGGAGAGGGTGGAGGCAAGCCGTAACTTTGCCAACAAGGTATGGAATGCTTCCCGTTTCATCATGATGAACCTGGAGAAGGCAAGAATTGAAGAGGATATGGATGAGAGCCTATTAACGATTGCGGACCGATGGATTCTCTCCAAGATGAATACTCTGGTTGCAGAGGCAACAGAAGGTCTGGAGAATTATGATCTGGGTATTGCTGCTCAGAAAATCAATGACTTTATCTGGGAGGAATTCTGTGACTGGTATGTTGAAATGGTAAAACCGAGACTGTACAGCGAGACCGATGAGACCAAGGCTGCGGCTCTTTGGACCCTGAAGCATGTACTGACTGCTTCCCTCAAGCTGCTGCATCCTTATATGCCGTTTGTAACCGAAGAGATTTTCTGCACCCTTCAAGAGATGTCGGGTCAGAAGGAGACAGATTCCATCATGATTTCCAGTTGGCCGGTATATCAGGAGAGATTTAACTATACCAGGGAAACCGAAGCGGTGGAACTAATCAAAGAAGCGGTGAAGGGAATCCGTAATCTTCGCACGGAGATGAATGTTCCGCCCAGCAGAAAGGCTACGGTAATTGTGGTTTCCGATAGTGAGAAGATTCGGGCTATCTTCAATGAAAGCAAGGTCTTCTTTGCAACCCTTGGCTATGCCAGCGAGGTTCAGGTTCAGGGCGATAAGACAGGGATTCCGGAGGATGCAGTATCCATTGTTATTCCGGGTGCATTGATCTATATTCCGTTTGCCGATCTGGTTGATATTGATAAAGAGATTGAACGCCTGAATAAGGAAAAGGAGCGTCTGGCCGGGGAGTTAAAGCGTGTTAACGGCATGCTTGCCAATCCGAACTTTGTGAATAAGGCACCGGAAAGCAAGCTGGCTGAGGAACGGGCGAAGCTTGATAAGTATACCGATATGATGAAGCAGGTAGCAGAACGCCTGGAGTATTTAAGTAAGTAGTCAATTAGAAACATGGAGGCATTGTAAAATGTATTTCAAAATGTGTAATGAGTCGAAATCGCCTTTTTGCATATACTGACATACGTTTTATAATGCCTTTTCTGTTAAGTCTCTAAATTTTAGAGATTTTCTGTCTTTTGTTAGTATCCCATTAGATGAAAGATAAATGTGGTTTTCTTCTTCACTATCCAGTATAATAAGGAATAAATTGTATGTTATGGAAGGAGCAGTACAAATGACGCAATCCATTGTTCATATTGCATTAGTGGTACAAGATTATGACGAGGCCATCGAATTTTACACCAAAAAATTAAAATTTACTTTAGTTGAGGATACCTATCAGCCGGAACAGGATAAGCGATGGGTTGTAGTGGCACCGCCGGGAACCTCAGGGACAACGATATTGCTGGCAAGAGCTTCGAAGCCGGAGCAGGAGCCCTTTATTGGCAATCAGGCAGGAGGAAGAATATTTCTGTTCCTTGGCACGGATGACTTTTGGAGAGATTATCATCAGATGAAGGCAGATGGAATTGAATTTATCCGGGAGCCCAAGGAACAGCCCTATGGGATTGTAGCGGTATTCAGGGATTTGTACGGGAACCTGTGGGATCTGGTACAATTTGAAGAAAATCACCCGATGTATCCGCGGGTTAAATAAGAAGAAGGATATGACTATTATTTAAATATTACGAATAAAACAGCGGAGGAAGGCCAGGATGAAGGCAGAATTATATCATAAAATTGAAAATCATATGTTGAGCTACATGAAGGACAGCGCACATGATAAGGAGCACATATACCGGGTGTTATACCTGGCTCTGGATATCGCAGGATATGAAGAGGATGTAGATAAGGAGGTTCTGGCTATCGCCTGCCTGCTGCATGATATTGGCAGAGAGGAGCAATTTAAGAATCCGGGGCTATGTCATGCCCAGGTCGGGAGTGAGATGGCATACCAATATCTGCTCAGGGAAGGTTTCAGTG
The DNA here is from genome assembly GCA_023423045.1 of Bacillota bacterium. Classification (GTDB taxonomy): domain Bacteria; phylum Bacillota; class Clostridia; order Lachnospirales; family Lachnospiraceae; genus Mobilitalea. Next base: position 18,441 of record JAFAGA010000028.1, read on the forward strand.
AGGAGAAGGCCTCCCATATCAAAGAGTGCATATCTACTCACAGGTATCGAAGCGATAACCCGCCGGCAAGTCCGGAAGCAAGGATACTATTTGATGCGGACAAGCTGGATGCAACAGGGAATTTGGGAATTGCCAGAACCATACTGTATAAAGGGCAGGTGTCGGAGCCGTTATATACCGTGGATGAAAATCGGTGTGTGCGGGACGGAAGCGGGAATACACAGGATTCTTTTTTTGATGAATATAAGTTTAAACTGGAGAAAATGTACGATAAATTCTATACGGTGAGGGCAACGCAGCTTGCGAAGGAGAGGCAGGCCAGTGCGGTGGCATTTTATCAAAGTCTGCTGCATGAGGTTCGGGAATGTCACCGGCTGGGCAACGCGGCATTGGGCCAAATCCTGGAGGAGCCTGCGGACTTTGCATAGCAGGTACATTTAGTAAAGATAATAAGAATATCAAATGGAAGGAAGCATAGCAGGGAATGTTGAAGATATTGCTGGTGGAAGATGACAATACCATAGCTCTCGGTCTGGAATATGCCCTCCGGCAGGAAGGCTACTCCGTCACTCTGTGCCAGGATATGGCAACAGGAGCCAAGGCGCTGCGGGAGGAGAAATTCGATTTATGCTTACTTGACCTGGCCCTGCCCGATGGCAGCGGCTATGAGCTGTGCAAAATGGCGAGGGAGCGGTGGGATATTCCCATCCTTATCCTGACGGCCTGTGACGATGAGGTGAATGTGGTGATGGGGCTTGAGCTTGGTGCGGATGACTATATCACTAAACCCTTCCGTCTGCGGGAGTTGCAGGCCAGAATTAAGACGGTGCTCCGCCGATACCGGAGGGAGGCGGGAGCCAGGAATATCATTGAGCTGGAGCATATCCAAATCAACACCATGGATGCCAAGGTATACAAGCATGGGCAGGAGATTTTATTAACCGCGTTGGAATACCGCCTGTTATTAACCTTCGCCAACAATGAGGGCAGAGTCCTGTCCCGAAATCAGCTCCTGGAAGGGATATGGGATGTGGACGGGGATTTTGTCAATGACAACACTTTAACGGTTTATATCAAGCGGCTCAGAGAGAAGCTGGAGGAGGATCCCCAGAATCCAGCAATCATTAAGACGGTTCGGGGCTTGGGATACAAGGTGGGGGATTAATATGCTGCGGAATAAATATTATCATCATATGTTATTTGCGATGGTCGGTATCACAAGCGCCGGCAGCGCCGCCGCTTTCTTTATCCATCCTCTTGCCGGTGTCTGTCTGCTGCTGACGGCGCTGCTGCTTGGCCTGGTTTTTCTATGGGGTACGAGAAGGAGATTTGGGGATATCAAAGAGCTTTCAGGGTATCTGCGCCGGATTTACAGCGGCGATTATTCCCTGGATATCCGTGACAATGAGGAAGGGGAGCTCAGCGTACTAAAGAATGAGATCTATAAGATGACCCTGATCCTGTCCAGGCAGGCAGAGCAGCTGCAGACAGAGAAGAAGCAATTAGCTGACGCAATCTCCGATATCTCCCACCAGTTGAAGACACCGATGACCTCTATGATGGTATTAGCGGATGTCTTAAGCGGCGAGCTGGAGCCGAATAAAAGGAGGGAATTCATCAGAAGTCTGAATATCCAGCTGGAACGGATGGAATGGCTGCTCACCTCCCTGTTGAAATTATCCAAAATTGATGCAGGAACTGTTCGTTTTAAGAAGGAGCCGGTGAGGGCGGAGGCTCTGGTGGAAAAAGCCATGAGGCCCTTATGGATACCCATGGAGCTGAAGGAACAGAGACTGGTATTGGAGGATAATGAAAAAGTATCTTTTCCGGGAGATCAAAATTGGACGGCAGAAGCCTTGATTAATATCCTGAAGAACTGTATTGAGCATACTCCGGTTGGAGGAAGTATCACGATCCGGACCGAGGATAATCCTATCTATACCGGGATCATTATAATGGATAGCGGCAAAGGAATAGCGAAGGAGGATTTGCCCCATATCTTTAAGAGGTTCTACAAAGGAAAGAATGCATCTGAAGAGAGTGTGGGCATCGGACTGGCCATGGCACACAGTATCATCAGGGGACAAAACGGTGATATCAGTGTAAGCAGCCTGCCGGAGCGGGGAACCAGCTTTGTGATCAAGTTCTATAAACAAATCATTTAATAAGCAAATCATCTGATATGTTTCTTAAAATACCTCCAGGCCTTCATTATATGAATACCAAGTGAATGCTAAGTCAGTGAGCTGCATGAATGTGACAGAATTGTCATATTAAAGTCATCGGATCGTCATATTGGGGAGTTAGACTTGATATTGTTAAAGTACGCCGGTACGGGCAGGAACTTTTACAGTCAGCGGGTAGAAATCGGCGGAACTCAGGGAGGTCAATTATGGAAATATTAAAGGTTGAACATTTATCCAAACAATACGGTTTTGGTGAAACGGCAGTGAAAGCCTTAGATGATGTGAGCTTTCATATCAGAAAGGGTGAATTTGTTGCTATTATTGGCCCTTCAGGCTCCGGCAAATCAACCCTGCTTCATATGCTGGGCGGTGTGGACCGTCCCACCGGAGGAAAGGTATCTGTGGACGGCACGGATATCTATCAATTGAATGAGACACAGCTGGCGATCTTTCGCCGCAGACAGATCGGATTGGTATATCAATTCTATAATTTAATTCCGGTGCTTAGTGTGGAGGAGAATATTACCCTGCCTCTGCTGCTGGACGAGCAGAAGGTGGATAGGGAACAGCTGGACAACATCGTGAAGGCCCTGAATCTGGAGGATCGGTTGAAGCATCTGCCGAATCAGCTGTCCGGGGGCCAGCAGCAGAGAGTGTCCATCGGCAGGGCTCTGATCAATAACCCGGCGATCATGCTGGCTGATGAGCCCACGGGGAATCTGGACAGCAAAAACAGTAATGAGATTATCGAGCTGCTGAAGCTGTTCAACCGGACCTACCAACAGACTCTGCTGGTTATTACCCATGATGAGCGTATTGCGCTGCAGGCGGACCGTATCATAGCTATTGAGGATGGGCGGATCGTGAAAAATGAGGTGATTCGCTCATGAATATTGTGAATAAACTGACACTTCGCCAGCTTATGCTGAACAAGAAGAGAACCCTTATAACCGTCGTCGGAACCATAATATCCGCGGCAATGATTACTGCAGTGGCTACATTGGGCCTATCCTTTCTGGATAGCATGATCCGGGAGAGCATACGCCAAAATGGGGAATGGCATGCCAAATACATGGAGATATCCAAGGAAGAAGTGGGAACGCTTCAGGCGGATTCAAGAGTTAAGGCCACCATTTTGGAGAAGGTTCGAGGTTATGCATATCTGGAAGGCAGCGGTAACAGCAATAAACCCTACCTCTATGTGATGGAATATAACCGGGCTGGATTTGAGCACCTTCCCATCGAGCTGACCGAGGGAAGATTACCGGCAGCTCCCGGGGAGCTGGTGATATCGGAAGCGATTTCTTCGAATGCCGGCGCTCACTACGGTATCGGGGACCGAATCAATCTTGCCATCGGTCATAGAGTGACCGGCAAAGAAGAGGAGAACAGGGAACTGCGGCAGATGGACAGCATCGTCAGGGAAGGGGACGAGGTTTGTGAGTATCTGACCAAAGAGGAAGAGAAGAATTATACGATAGTGGGGACGATTAAGAGCCCTGAATGGGAGTATGCCTGGGCGCCGGGATATACTGTCATATCTTACCTGGATGAAAATACTCTTGCTCAGGAGGAAAGGTGCAATGCTTTAGCATTATTCCACAGGATAAACAATAAGCTTTTTAATAATGCAAAAGAAATTCTGCCCGGGGCAACAATCATGTTTAATAATGACCTGCTTCGGTATCACGGAATATATGCCAGCAGTGACGTACAGAGAATGATCTATACTCTGTCTGCGATTATCATGGTCATCATTGTGCTTGGTTCTGTTGCCCTGATCTATAATGCCTTCGCCATATCTGTAGCGGAACGGTCCAGATATCTGGGGATGCTGTCCAGCGTCGGAGCAACAAGGCGGCAGAAGAGGAATTCCGTATTCTTTGAAGGAGCGGTCATTGGAGCGGTCAGTATACCGGCCGGGATTGTATCCGGATATCTTGGGCTGGGGATAACCTATCTGTGCATCAATCCGGCGGTGAAGGGGGCACTGGGAATAGCCTCCGGCTTTCGTTTAAAGGTATATCCCTCCTCCCTGATTGCATCGGCAGTTATCTCTGGATTGACAATATTGATATCCACCTATCTGCCGGCCAGAAAGGCGTCCAACATATCCGCCATTGATGCAATTCGGCAATCCTCAGAGATAAAAATCACCCGAAGGCAGGTTAGAACCTGGGGGATTACCCGCAAAATCTTCGGTATAGAGGGTGAGCTGGGGTTGAAAAATCTTAAGAGAAGCAGGGGAAGGTATCAGGCGACAATTTTCTCTTTGGTCATCAGTATGCTGCTGTTTCTAGTGGTAACCCAATTTACGGATATGATCAGAAAATCCTATACGATGACACAGGATGGAATTGATTTTGATATTACTGTCTCGGTCAGCGGGACAGTTTCAGAAAGGGAAGATACTATCCGTAAGCTGAATTCCCTGGAGAATATCAGTGAATATTCCAGGGTAGACAGTATCTCCATGTTTACCTGGGTTGAGGAAGAGGACACCCCCGATTACCTGAAGGAGGACGAGGGGGCCCTGAAAGAGGACGGAAGGTATCAGTATCATGTTATTGTCAATGCATTAGAGGATAAGGAGCTGAAGGAATATGCGAAGAAGGCGGGAGTGGATTACGGACTTCTTGCCGATTCGAAGCAGCCGGCGGCAATTGTAGTAAATAAGGTATCATTTAAGGACGTTGTGAAGGACAAATATGTTGAAACGAAAGCAATAAGGACGGAACCGGGAATGGAATATGTTCTGATGCTTTCGGATGAGAATTCCCGTATGAATGACATCGGCGGGTTCCGGGTGGCTGGTACCACAGATGAGCTGCCCATGGGAATTCAGTCCTCCGGCAGCGGAGCTGCTTTTCACATTATAATGTCCATAGAAGCTCTGGACAGGCTGATGGAGAATACCTCTCCGGCGGAGAAGGAGTTTCGGGACACCGATGTTTTCTTTCGAAGCAGAAATCCGGTGAAGCTTCAGGAGGCGATGGAGAAGCTCCAGGATAGTGTGGGAGCCAGTAGGTTCGGCCTTTATAATTTGTATACTTACCGGCAGCGGGAGGAGCAGTTGATGCTGTTAATCTCCGTATTTACCTATGCCTTTTTAGCGTTGATAACGGTGATTTGCATTGCCAATATCATTAATACCATTTCCACCAGCATTACGCTTCGTAAAAGAGAGTTTGCCATGCTGAAATCCGTGGGGATTACTCCGGGAAGCTTTAATCGGATGCTGAATTATGAGAGTATTTTTTATGGTATCAAGGCTTTGATCTATGGGATTCCAACCAGCATTGCCGTAATGTATCTCATCTATAGATCGCTGATGGAAAACTTTGATTTTGCCTTTAGCCTTCCGCTCACCAGTATCGGGATTGTGATTGTGTCGGTTTTTCTGATCGTAGGCTCTGCCATGCTGTATTCCAGCAGCAAGGTGCGAAAGGAAAATATTATAGATGCGCTAAGACAGGAGATTATATAATAATGAAAGCGTAGTGAGCATGATGCGAGCCTGCTCGTAAGCATGCGATCGGAGCTGGAGATCATGAATATGGTTTATGTTCATGATATAATGAAAGCGTAGTGAGCATGATGCGAGCTTGCTCGTAAGCATGCGATTGGAGCAACAAGATCATGAGCATGTTTTTTGCTCATGATATAATATCTGCGGCAGGAGCGGAGACCTTTTGCCCGGCTGCAGGAGAAGCTGATTATCAGGAGAGGGGTAAAGATGCCCCTCTCCTGATAATTTTGTGGACTTTATTATTATTCTGAATTGAACCGATAGGAGAGGTATGTTATAATTTTAGTATGTTGCATAAGAGATTGGAACTTAGCGGCAGAAAGAGGCAGAAAAGCGAAACTACAAATAACAGGAGAATTTATGGGGCGAAGACAAAGAGAGCATTTTGTTAAAGGAAAACAAATACTTTCAAAGAAAAATGGGATACCGCCTGTCTCGAACAGGATGAAATACGGTATTTTCACAATTTACTCGCTGATATTCGTGCTGTTCGGATTGGCAGTTGATACTCCCAAGGAAATAATTCATGGGATTTACCGGATTCTGGTAGAGCCGGGTGTATTGATTACGGATTATGTTGAAATCGGCGGCATAGGAGCTGCCTTTGTCAATGCCGGGGTCATTATGCTTCTTACGATTTTTATTCTATACTTCTTAAAGGTTGAACTCAGCGGCATCTCTGTCGCAGCGATTTATCTGATGGGCGGCTTCGCATTATTTGGGAAGAATTTATTGAATATCTGGCTTATCATCCTTGGTGTGGCCTGCTATGCTGCATTTAAAAGGGAGAAACTCTCCAGACATATCCACACAGCTTTTTTCGGAACCAGCCTGGCTCCGATTCTGTCGGAAATATTTTTTGGACTGGATATTCCGGTGCTGATGAAAATACTGCTGGGAATTGGAGTTGGGTTAAGCATAGGCTTCATACTGCCTCCCCTGGCTGCAAATCTATTCCAGATACATAGGGGATTTGATTTGTATAATGTGGGTTTTACGGCAGGGCTGATCGGTACAATTTATGTATCCATCTTCCGTTCTTATGGTTTTGTCTCGTACAGCCGTCTGATCTGGAGTGAGGGAAATAATCGGATCTTTGGGCTTCTGCTCTTTGCTGTGTTTTTATCGATGATAATTCTTGGGTTTCTCTTAAATGGACGAAGCCTTAGGGCGGTCAGAGAGCTGTTCGTGTATTCGGGAGTGGCGGCAAGTGATTTTGTTGCCATGACGAGTTTTGGAACCGCCTTGTTCAATATGGGGCTGAACGGCCTTCTTGCATTGGGCTATGTACTGCTGGTCGGAGGTGCTTTGAACGGTCCTACCATCGGAGGCATCCTGACCGTAATGAGCTTTGGCGCTTATGGAAAGCATGTAAGGAATATCTTTCCCATCTTGATCGGTGTGATTATCGGCAGTATCACTAAGATATGGCATATCAATGATCCGCATATTCTTCTTGCTGCTCTGTTTGGTACCGGATTGGCACCAATCGGCGGGTATTATGGATGGATTTACGGAGTGATTGCCGGATTTATCAATTCCTCCGTGGTTCTTAATTCAGGGATCTTGCACGGAGGAATGAATTTATATAATACAGGCTTTTCAGCAGGGATTGTAGCAGCGGTTATGCTTCCGGTAATAGAGATGTTTCGTACAGAAAAGAGTAAAATAGAGGTAGAGCAGGAATAGGAGGGAGGAGCAGGATCCTGTTCCTGTAACTTATATATAACTTATTATTAACGTAATAGCGCTTGCATCGGATGCGATTTTCCTATATGATTAAGTAGAAGGAAGTATTTCCGATGACTATTATTAGATACGATGGATACGATACTATGGAATGGAAGAGAGGAAAGTATATGCTTCAGGATGAATATATCAGCTTTACCATTGAGAGACAAAAGCATATCGCACTGATTGCCCACGACAGTAAGAAGATGGAGTTAGTGGAGTGGGTGGAATCGAATAAGGATATCTTAAAAAATCATTTTCTATGCGGTACCGGCACCACTGCGCGTATGATTGCAGATAAAACGGAGCTGCCGGTAAAAGGGTACAACAGCGGTCCTCTGGGCGGAGATCAGCAGATTGGCTCCAGAATTGTGGAGGGTAATATCGATTTTGTAGTCTTCTTCTGGGATCCCTTAGAATCCCAGCCCCATGATCCGGATGTGAAGGCCCTGCTGCGTATCTGTGCGGTATATGATATTCCTGTAGCCAATAACAAGGCGACGGCAGATTTCATGATCACTTCCAGATACATGAATGAGGAATATGAACGAAAGGTGCTCAACTATAATGCCATAATTCAGCGCCGCATTAAGGAATTAAGTCAATAAGAGTATTTATACAGCAATAAAAGATACAGCCCGAATCCCCGCAGATGGTGCACCTTGCGGCGATTCGGGCTGTTTGCTTCAGCACTTCATTATTTAGCGTACTCAAGTCATGCTGGAAAAGAAAGCTCTGTCAGGCTGTCGATAAAATACTGGGCGGCATCGGATAACGGAATATCCGTATTATGAGCAGCTACCAGTCTGCGGGAAGGGATCTCCCGATCCGTATGAATCACAGCCAGCTCGCTGAGTTCCTTAACACAGAAATCAGGAAGAAAGGCGATTCCAAGACCTATTTTTGCAAGGTCAATGAGCAGATCATTGCTGCTGAGTTCAATGGCGGGAACCAGATCCAGAGAATTCTCTAAGAAGAGATTATGCAGGAACATACTGGTGGTGGAACGCTTATCCAGCATCAGAATCGGATACTGCTGCAGCTCTGCCAGCCCGATGGGTCGGTCGGTCAAAGGAAAAGCCTCCGGGTTGGCGATAAAAATATCACGAAATTCCTTCACAGGAAGGATTTGCATCATATTATTCAGAGCGGAGTTGGGGGAGTTGGTTACGATGACATCCACATCATTACGCTCCAGCAGCTTGGCGCACTGCAAAGAGGTGGCATTGGTGACCTTGATATGAATATTCGGATATTTCTTATGGAAATTATTCAGGTAGGGTACCAGATAGTAGCGGCAGATGGTATCGCTTGCTCCGATTCTTAGCTGGACACCGCTCTTGGGATCGGTACAGAGCTGGTTCTCCCCACGGCTGATGAGATTAATGGCAGGCTCGACATGCTTTAATAACAGTTCCCCCTCCTTGGTTAACGCTACCCGCTTGGTACTGCGGATAAAGAGGGTTTGGTTCAGGCGCTTCTCCAGGGTCTTGATGGACTGGCTTACAGCGGACTGGGAGATATAGAGGGTTTCCGCGGCCTCAGAAAAGCTCAGGCTCTTTGCTACTTGATAAAATACCTTGTACAGTTCATAATTAATATCCATGGTTTTTTCCTCCGAATTAGGGTGTTCCGTGTTAGTATTTTGAATGCTTTCGGCAGTCAGCTTCATTAGCAAACCTAATAAAAGGATTAACATATATTAATTTTGATTATAAGTCATGTTATGCTATAATGCAAGAGAATGATTAGCCATAGGGAGTCATCCCGATAGGATTGCGATAGAATGGGGGTTTTTATGAATAACGTAAGAAGAATTTATGTGGAAAAAAAGACACCATATGCGGTAAGAGCAGAAGAATTGAGAACGGAGCTGCGGAGCTATCTGGGGATCAGAGAGCCCCTGGCGGTCCGTGTTTTAATCCGCTATGATATAGAAAATGTCAGCGAAGGGACTTACCGGGGTTCCCTGGGAACGGTTTTCTGTGAGCCTCCCTTGGATATGCTGTATGAGGAACGTTTCCCTTCCGGTGGTGGGGACCGGATTTTTACCGTGGAATATCTTCCGGGGCAATTTGATCAAAGGGCGGATTCTGCGCAGCAGTGTGTGAAGCTGCTGAATGAGAAGGAGGAACCGGTAATTCGTTCGGCCACCACCTATGTCCTGTCCGGTGAATTGTCCCAGGAAGAGTTTGAGCGCATTAAGGGCTATTGCATCAATCCGGTGGATTCCAGGGAGGCGGAGGAAAGCAAGCCTGAGACCCTGGTAGTACAGTTTATGGAGCCGGAGGACGTCATAATTTTGGAGGGCTTTGCGCAGCTGGAAGAAGAGAAGTTGCAGGAACTGTACGAAAGCCTGAATTTAGCTATGACTTTCCGGGATTTTAAGCATATACAGAATTATTTTCGTGGGGATGAAATGAGGGATCCCTCTATGACGGAGATACGTGTGCTGGACACCTATTGGTCCGATCACTGCCGCCATACTACCTTTTTGACGGAACTGAAGGAAATTCATATTGAGGAAGGATATTACACGGAGCCGATCCGGGCGGCCTATCTCAGCTATCTTGGAGAAAGAGAGAAGCTGTATGCCGGCAGGGAGGACAAATACATCTCCCTGATGGATCTGGCACTGGTGGCGATGAAAAAGCTGAGGGCGGACGGCAAATTGGAGGATATGGAGATATCCGACGAAATCAACGCCTGCTCCATCATCGTTCCGGTAGAAATTGACGGAAGGACGGAGGAATGGCTGGTATTCTTTAAGAATGAAACCCATAACCATCCGACGGAAATTGAACCTTTCGGCGGCGCGGCAACCTGTCTGGGCGGCGCGATCCGGGATCCTTTATCCGGCAGGGGATATGTCTATCAGGCAATGCGTGTGACAGGAGCGGCGGACCCCACGATTCCGGTTAAGGATACTATGAAGGGTAAGCTGGCCCAGAGGAAGATTTGCACCGGTGCGGCGGCAGGCTATAGCTCTTACGGCAATCAGATTGGTCTTGCAACCGGTCTTGTGGATGAGGTCTATCATCCGAATTATGTGGCCAAACGGCTGGAAATTGGTGCCGTGATGGGTGCGGCACCGCGCAGGAATGTGATCCGCGAAAATTCCGATCCCGGGGACGCTATCATATTGATGGGAGGAAGAACAGGGCGTGACGGCTGCGGCGGCGCTACCGGTTCCTCCAAAAGCCACACCACCGAATCGATTGAGACCTGCGGAGCGGAGGTTCAAAAAGGGAATGCTCCGACGGAGCGTAAGCTTCAGCGTCTGTTTCGCAGGGAAGAGGTGAGCAGGCTGATTAAAAAATGCAATGATTTCGGAGCAGGCGGTGTGTCGGTTGCCATCGGAGAGCTGGCGGCCGGACTGCGGATTGAGCTGGACAGGGTACCCAAAAAATATACCGGACTGGACGGAACGGAATTGGCCATTTCCGAGTCCCAGGAAAGAATGGCGGTTGTGGTTGATCCTAAGGACATTGACAAGATGCTTGCCTTTGCGGAGGAAGAGAATCTGGAGGCGGTGGTAGTTGCAACGGTGACGGAAAGCCCGCGTCTGGTTATGAGCTGGAGGGGCAGGGAGATTGTGAATATCTCCAGAGCATTTTTGGATACCAATGGTGCGCACCAGGAGGCCAGTGCTTCTGTGAGCATTCCTTCCAGGGAGGGCAGTTATTTATCCAAGGGCACCTTAGATTTGACGGGGAATGTCAGGGAAGATTGGCTGCATACTCTGTCGGATTTGAATGTCTGCTCCAGAAAAGGACTGGTGGAGATGTTCGACAGCTCTATCGGAGCAGGGACCGTAACGATGCCCTATGGCGGAAAATATCAGCTGTCTCCGATTCAGACCATGACAGCAAAGCTGCCGGTGCTTCAGGGAAATTGTGATACCCTGTCCATGATGAGCTATGGCTTTGATCCCTATCTGTCCAGCTGGTCGCCGTTTCACGGATCCGTATATGCGGTAATCTCCTCGGTAGCTAAGATAGTGGCGGCAGGAGGGGATCATACGGGTATTCGTTTTACCTTTCAGGAGTTCTTTCGGAGGCTGGGAGAGGATCCGAAGCGTTGGGGAGAACCGCTGGCAGCGCTTTTGGGTGCCTATGATGCTCAAGTTAAGCTGGGGCTTCCCTCCATCGGCGGCAAGGATAGTATGTCCGGCAGCTTTAATGAAATCGATGTGCCTCCGACCCTGGTTTCGTTTGCGGTGGATATTGCAAAAAGTGGGGATGTTATTACAACAGAGCTGAAGGAAGCGGGAAATGTATTAGTTCAATTTGAGATCCGGAGGGATGGGTATGAGCTTCCGGATTATGTTCAGACAGCAGGGCTCTATGGTAGAATCACGAAGCTGATGAGAACCGGCAAGATATATTCCGCTTATGCTACGGGCTTTGGCGGCATTGCGGAGGCCCTCAGCAAGATGGCCTTTGGCAATATGCTGGGAGTACAGCTTAGGGAGCAGCTTTCCGAAGAGGAATTGTTCCGCCCGGGCTATGGACATATCATAGCCGAGGTTTCGGAAGAAACTGCAAAAGCGCTGGAAAGTCTGGGATTCACGCAGGAGGAATTCAGGTGTCTGGGAACGGTAACACAGGAACAGGAATTTAGTTACGGTGATACGAAGATTACCTTATCGGAAGCACTGGAGGCCTGGACCGGCACTCTGGAGAAGGTGTATCCCACCCGTTCCCGGGTGGTGCAGCAAAAGCTGGAGAGTAGTTTATATGATGGGAAGAAGATATATCTGTCCCGGAACAAGGTGGCAAAGCCGAGGGTGTTTATTCCTGTATTTCCAGGAACCAATTGTGAGTACGATTCCCTGAGGGCCTTTGAGGCTGCGGGAGCAGAAGTGACCACCGCCGTATTCAGGAATTTGTCGGAGGATACGATCCGGGAATCCATAGAGGCATTTGCCAGGGGAATTCAGCAGGCGCAGATACTGATGTTTCCCGGCGGCTTCTCTGCCGGAGATGAGCCCGACGGTTCGGGCAAATTCATTGCTACGGCTTTTCGCAATGAGAGGCTGAAGGATGCGGTGGATCATCTGCTGAATACGCGGGATGGACTGGTGCTTGGTATCTGTAATGGTTTTCAGGCTCTGATTAAGCTGGGCCTGGTGCCTTACGGGGAGATCACTCCGCAGCAGGAGACTTCCCCTACTCTGACGACCAATCATATCGGGCGGCATATCTCAAAATCAGTTTATACCAAGGTGGTCTCAAACAAATCCCCCTGGCTGATGAAAGCGGAGCTGGGGGATGTATATGCGATACCGGCTTCCCACGGAGAGGGGCGTTTTGTAGCGAGCGAGGAATGGATCAGGACACTGTTCGAGAAGGGGCAGGTGGCGACCCAGTATGTGGATTTGAACGGAAACCCTACGATGGAGGAGGACTACAATCCCAACGGCTCCTACTATGCCATTGAAGGCATCACCAGCCCGGACGGAAGGGTGCTGGGCAAGATGGCGCACTCCGAGCGCCGTGGCTCCTCTGTGGCCGTTAATATTATTGGTAATCAGAATCAGTATATCTTTGAATCCGGTGTGGCGTATTTTAGGGAGTAAACATTGATATCCCGAGGCTGAAATAGATTGAATTATATTGGTCAAATCCCCTCGTTTGAGGGGATTTTCAATGGGAAATATTAATAAAAAACAGAACCTTCGCACAATACGGCGAAGGTTCTGTTACAAATGTGGGGTAGTTGGCTGATTAAACAACGAGAAGCGGTAAGCTGCTCCTCTTATGTTAATAAAAGTTGATATGACGGTAGGCTGTATTGATGCAGAAATCCACGATTGCCATACCCATGGCAAAGAAGGTCAGCAGGATAATCAATACGAAGGCCGTTTTGTCATAAACTAATTTATCCTGTTGTCTGAAGTTCGCAATCAGGATCTCTCCTCCAAGGAAGAGAAAGAGAAGGGGCCAGAGCCGGAATATCAGGTCGTAGGTCATTCCCGGTATGAATAACCGAAGCAGAAAGAGAACGCCGAAGATAATCAGCATGCCGCCCAGGGTGATGGTACCTACTCGATGAGTCTTTGTCATTATTGCAGCCCTCCTTTATCTTCAAGAAAATTATCCTTGTCGAGGGAATCCAGGTCCTGCTTTTTGCCGCGGATAAGATAGACACCGAAGGCGATGATGGCACATGCCACAAAAAGCTGAGGAATGAGTTGGCCGAGCCGATACAGGATGGAGAAGGAGACGGAAGGGAATATCGTGGTAATGAGGTCAATAAAGTTATTCCACAGGATACCGAGCCCGATGATAATTAATGCGATGGCCAAAACATAGCGGTATTTTGTCTGGATCTCCTTTGCTTTTTCCTTGGCATATTCGGGAAGAATGATGAAATCGTCCTCCTGGGCATAGAACTCGTCATCCGGCATGGACCTCAGATTATGAGTATCAAAAAATGCATAGAACCAGATGATCGGCATCAGGAACATCAGCGGGCCAAGCCCTAACCAACTGGATAAAAATATGGTTAGGAAGAAGAGGGCCATTAAACTGCTGCCCCGCCTCATAAAGCCCATATACATCTGGCCCGCGCCCGGCAGCAGGGAAAAACAAAAGGTTAAAAAGCTACTTTTCTTTCTGATCATAATCAGTTACCTCCATTTTGATAATGTTATTGGAGAAGTCCAACATATTCCTACTGATGTTATTCATTCTGTCCCTGATGGTATCCGTTAAGGAAACACGGTCTTCTTTTACTGTTTTTGACGGTCTGTAATTCTCCGGATCGGAGATGATGCTGGAGAAATTCATACTCATGAGCAATAAGGCGATGGCAGCGATGGCAGCGGTTCCTACCTTGAGACTGTAAAGGAACAGTTGCAGCTGTTTTGACGCCTCTCTTGATTTTATGGCAATTTGTACCTCGGGCCTTTTGGCAGCCTTCAGGATGTTTTCTTTCATATTGCGCGGAGCAGGGATGATTTCATCGGCCATACAGGTTGCCAGTAACTCGGAGCAATAATTGCAGGAGCATAAATGCTCTAAAAAAGCTTCCTGTTCCCCGGCAGTCATGGAGTCCCTGGAAAATGCGGTGAGTTCTTCCTGTGAGACATGTCTCGCGTTGGACAAGTGTGTTCCGTAGGTCACATCTGGCTTGCTACTCATTGATCAATTCCCCTTTCCGGTATGTTTTTTGTAACATTGCCCTGGCCCGGTAAATCTGGGTCTGGACGGTTTTCAAATTCTTGCCGGTGTTGGCCGCTATCTCAGCAGCCGTCAGCTCCCGGTAAAAATAATCGAATGCTATTTCTCGATACGGTGATTTCAAGCTGTTACATCGCTCGGATAATTGCCGCTTTACCTCAAGCGCGAGAACACTATCCTCGGGAGAAGGTTCCTTATCCTTCTGTGTGAGGAAATAATCTTCCTCTGTGGGGATGCTGCGGTGCTCGGCCCGTTTGATAAAATCCAGGCATTTGTTGGTGGCAATACGGCAAAGCCAGGCTTTCTCATATTGCCGGTCGAAGGTGGGCAAATGCTTATAGGCGGAAAGGAAGGTTTCCTGGGCGAGGTCCTCTGCATCAAAATAATTTTTCACGATCTTATAACAGATCGAGAATATTAAGTTTTGATAGGTATCGATGAGATACCCATAATATTGCTCGGTATTAATTACTTCCGCCTCCCTTCACCCTGCAAATATAATAACGAAAGCCTCCTCAAAATATCTTCAATATTTTTCGTTTCGTTGAAAAAGATTTTTCCGGTCTTCTGACATAGGGCCTATCAGCATGTCACCGTTCAGCCTGCGAAATTCTGAACGGTAACACATAGCATCCGTCCGATGCCTGTACAGAGAAGCTGTGGTATGTCACCCCAGTTTGGCCATACACCTTTTAGAGCCCCGCCGAAAAAAAGAGGCGGTCTGGTTGAATAAAAGCAAGGATAATAAAAATAAAACAGCGATTAGAATTAATTTGAAAAGCTTCTTCATGGGTTCCCTCCATTCATGATGCCGTATCAGGCATCGAAAACAAATTAGCTGTCCGGCTGTTCACACTGTCTAACAAGCCCGTTCGATTCATGAAAACGAGGAATCCGTATTTTTATCTTCAAAATAAATAAAAATAGTAGAAACCATTTCTTTACATTAATTGTTATATCCATTTTATCATAATACATTCCGGGAAAACGGACAATAGCTGTTGATTCGGAGTTCTCTTGCGCTTTCCGGAGTATTATGCTAGATTAAAAAAAGAAAAACGGAATCTAGTACATAAGGAATGGTGATAAAATGCTGGAAGTAAAGTTCTATGACCAGGTGGAGGATGAGCTGCTCAAATTTGCAGTGATCGTATCCAAAATGAATGAGAAATGGGTGTTCTGCAAGCATAAAAAGAGAAATACTTACGAGCTTCCCGGAGGCCATCGGGAGCCAGGAGAAAACATCATGGATGCAGCGCACCGGGAATTAAAGGAGGAAACCGGTGCACTGGAGTATGAGTTGACTCCGGTATCTGTTTACAGCGTCACAAGAACGGAGGATGATAAGCCGCAGGATGAGAGCTTTGGTTTGCTTTGTTTTGCAAAGATTCACAGCCTTGGCCCGCTGCCTGCGGCCTATGAGATGGAACGGGTGGAGCTTATGGATCAGATGCCGGAGGAATGCACCTATCCGCTGATACAGCCGGTATTGCTGGAGAAGGTCAAAAGCTTTCTGGCTGCCCATCGGATGAGCGATTCTGGGCAGGACCAATAAGCGCTGTTTTTCTTCCAATTATAGACGGAACTGATTGACAATAGACTTTAATCCGCCCGCATGATCCGTATTGTCTTTGGCCATGGTTTGGGTACGGTTAGTCAGTGCGACGATGTTGGAGTTCTTGACGGCCACATCATTGACCCCCTTGGAGGCTTCTCCCACCATGAGGTTAATTTCGGAAATGGAATTCGAGATACCCATAAGATTGGCATTGAGAAGCTCAATCTGCTGATGGATGCTGTCCATGGTACTGCTCATAAGTCTGGCATCGGAATGGTATTTTTCGCTGCTGGTCAAGAAATCGTTATAATTTACGAGAACATTTTGTTCCAGAAAATGAAGGGTCTGTTCCATGCTCTTTGCCATAGTCCCGACGGCCTGGTATACCTCCTCCACAGTCTCAGTGATGTTGTGGACTGCAGCGGAGGACTGCTGTGCCAGAGAACCGATCTCACTGGCAACAACAGCAAAACCGGTACCTGCCTCTCCGGCTCTGGCGGCTTCAATTGAGGCATTCAGAGCCAGCAGGTTTGTCTGATCTGCGATATTCTTAATTGTATTGGTCAGAACATTGATTTTTTGTACTGCCTTTGACTGTTCAAGAGCGGTGTCAGTCCGTTCTTTGACCTCTTCATAGACTCTCCTTGCAGCCTGAGTGGAAAGTTCGGTTGCCGTTTTTAGCTGCTCGGCACGTTTAATGATTTCAAAAGACAGGTTTGCTCCGAGAGCCGCCCTTTCGGTGATTTCCTTCGAAGATACCCCCATCTGTTCAATGGAGTCATGGATTTGTTCCGTGGTGGCGGCGGTCTCCTCCATACTTGCCGACAACTCTTCAGCTGTAGCTGAATTATCCGAAGTATGTTCGTTGACGGAATAGGAGATTTGGCTGAGATTTTCCGAGGATTTATTAATCTCTCCGGAGATCTGACTGATCCGCTGAAGCATTTCATTCAGTGAGGTCCGCATTTGATAGATGGCACGGCCCATCTCTCCTGTTTCATCCTTGCTTAAAGTCAAAGTATCCATGGAAACGGTTTCGGTGAGGTCCAGCTCCGCTGTTTTATGGATCAGCCGGGTGATGCGGCGGATAGATTTTGTTATTTTGCCGGCGGCCAGATAAGCGATCAGCGTCAAAAGCAGGGTTAGCAGGAGGCTGACCTTGATGGAGTTTTCTGATACCGAGTTGAGAGTTGACAATATCTCGGACTGATCTGCTGCGATAAAGAGAGCCCAATGATTATCACTGATGATACTGTAACCGGCATATTTTGTTACTCCATTTTCCTGAAAGGTAATTATATTATGGTCGGATTCCTCACTGCTTTGAGTATCGGTGACAGCACTTTGGATTTCCGGCGCCTCTGCTTTGGTTCCAATCAGCGCCTCGTCAGGGTGATAAATATAAGTTCCCGTGGCATCAACTATAAAAGCATAGCCTGTCTTATAATCTGCAATTGAGATATCCGACAGAAGACTTCCAAATTGGGATACATGAACAGAGGTAATGAGAGCACCTGTAAATTCCTCCACAGGCATCGATTGATTGCGCATCTTCGCAGCATTCGGAGCAGGGATGATAGATCCCTGCCAATCAAACTACTGTTGGAGCTGTAGAGGATAATACCATTTTTATCGGTCAGGCTGATATCTTCGTGGGAGGTATTGGCTCTTAGAAACATGGTAACCAGGTTTTCTATTTCCTCAGAGCCTTCGGTACCCTCCGAATCTACATATGCGGAGATTGCTTTGGAGCTCATCATAAAATTAGCAGATTCACTGATTTGCCGGATTACTTCGGACAGATTACCGCTGTAGGAGGCAGCGAGATCCTGCATGGTAACCTCGGTATTTCTTGTTATGGTATCTTTGCATACGTTAATCAGATAGGCGGCATTAATGGCAACTGCCAGAATGATGGAGCAAGTGCATAAAAGAGCGACTTTTACCTTGATAGAATAGAAAAATAATTTTTTGCTGTTTTGTTTCATAATGGTTCCTCTCTTCATCTGTAATCTGGTGTAAATTCGTTATTCCATTTCTTAATAATAAAATGTTCCCAGGTCTCATGATAATCTGTTATTATGAATTCTTTGTGCCCATCCTGTGATAGAATTATGATATATGATATGCGGAGCCTGATGCCCGATACTTTTGGAGGATGCTTGTTTTCTTCTCCTGTCTGCAATATAATAATAGAATAAAACTGGCGTTGCCAGTTTTTAACGGATCACTAATTAATATTACAAGGAGCTTAATTATGAATACAACGGATTATATTATTGAAACGCTGGAGAAGCTGGTCAATATCCCCAGCCCCTCCGGGTATACCCGTGAGGTTATGGAATTTGTAAAAAAGGAAGCAGATAACTTTGGATATTCGAGCCAGTATAACCAAAGAGGAGGCTTAATCATCTCAGTGGCAGGAAAGAAACAGGAGACCATTGGGCTGTCCGCCCATGTCGATACTCTGGGAGCCATGGTCCGCTCCGTCGATTCCGAAGGAACCCTGCGATTCACCTTGATCGGCGGATATACCATGCACAGTGTGGAGGGAGCGTATTGCAGCATTCATACCAGGGATGGAAGAACCTATACGGGGACCATATTGATTAAAAGCTCCTCGGTTCACAGCTATGATGATGCCAGAACGATAGAACGCACTGACCGGAACATGCTGATCCGGATTGACGAGTCGGTGAAATCCAAAGAGGATGTGCTTGAACTGGGAATTAACAGCGGGGATTATATCAGTTTTGATGCCAAATTCCAATATACGGAGAAGGGCTTTATCAAATCCAGACATCTGGATGACAAGGCTTCCGTAGCGGTATTGCTGGGCATGCTTAGGGAGATGAGCCAGCAGAAAATGGTACCGGAGAATTCCTTGAAGCTGTTGATCAGCAATTACGAAGAGGTAGGCTATGGCGCCAGCTGTCTGCCGGATGAAATCACCGAATTACTGGCGGTTGATATGGGAGCCGTGGGAGATGATCTGAACGGAAGCGAGTACTCTGTCACTATTTGCGCAAAGGATTCCGCAGGACCCTACGACTATGAGATGACGAATCGCCTGATTGCCCTGGCAAAGGAGCACGAGATCGATTACGTGGTAGATATTTTCCCTCATTATGCCTCCGATGTATCCTGCGCCCTCCGTTCAGGAAATGACATCCGGGGAGCTCTGATCGGTCAGGGGGTTCACGCCTCCCATGGTATGGAGCGTACCCACCGGCTGGGGCTGGAGAATACCTTGAAGCTGCTGAAGGCATATATCGGGGTTCTATAATTACAGAAAATCGTAAAACAAGCAAATACAAATAAAAACCACATAAATATCGGATTATCATATTGACTATCGCCTGTTTTGATGTTAAAATTCAAGCAAATAACACAAATACAAATAAAAACAACATAAGCGGGAGGCTATACAGGATGAAATCTGAATATGAAATCAAGGAAGAAATCTGTGAGATTGGAAGAAGGATCTATAACAAGGGAATGGTTGCTGCCAATGACGGTAACATTTCTGTTAAAATTGGGGAGAATGAATTTCTCTGCACCCCGACCGGCGTAAGTAAAGGATTTATGACACCGGAATATATCTGCAAGGTGGATGGAGAAGGCAGGGTAATCCAGGCAAACCCCGGCTACAAGCCTTCCTCTGAGATTAAGATGCATCTGAGAGTATATAAGGAGAGGCCGGATGTGGAATCGGTAGTACACGCCCATCCGATTTATGCTACCGCCTTTGCCATCGCAGGAATACCGCTTACCCAGCCGATTATGCCTGAGGCGGTGATTACTCTTGGCAGTGTGCCCATCGCGGAATATGGCACTCCTTCCACCGAGGAGATTCCCGATGCGGTGTCCAGGTATCTCCCTTACTATGATGCCGTTCTGCTTGAGAATCACGGAGCATTAACCTATGGTGCTTCCCTGCTGAATGCATATCATAAGATGGAGTCGGTTGAGTTCTATGCGCAGCTGCTGTATATTTCCAAACAGCTGGGTGGGCCGAAGGAGTTATCGGAGGACCAGGTTCAGAAGCTGTATGAGATTCGAAGGCAGTTTGGGCTGACAGGCAAGCATCCTGCTGATTTTAGTGAGGATGCGAGTTACAGCAGTGTCAGTGGCTGCGGCAACGAAGGAAAATACAGCGGTAAGGATGCAGAGGAGGAACTGGCAGAGAAGATTGCAAGCAAGGTAATTGAGCGATTAGGAAAGAAATAAATGGGGTGCAGTATGAGCAGGTATTATCTGGCAGTAGATATCGGTGCCTCCAGCGGACGCCATATTCTGGGATGGCTGGAAGAAGGAAAGCTGAAAACGGAAGAGGTGTACCGCTTTAGTAACGGCCTGACAAAACGAAACGGACATCTGTGCTGGAATTTTGACCAGCTGTTTCGGGAAATTGTAGCCGGAATGAAATATTGTAAGGAAATCGGAAAATGTCCGATCAGTGTCGCTATCGATACCTGGGGAGTTGATTTTGTACTGCTGGATGACAAGGATCAGCTTTTAGGGGATACGGTTGGCTATCGTGACCGTAGAACTGAAGGAATCGATGATAAGGTTTATCAGATTATTCCTGAGAAAGAGCTATACGGCAGGAATGGGATACAGAAGGCGATTTTTAACAGCATCTATCAACTGTATGCCATTAAAGAGGAGAAGCCGGAACATTTGGAGAAGGCAAAAGCTTATCTTATGACACCGGAGTACTTTAACTTCCTCTTAACAGGAGTGAAGATGGCGGAATATACCATAGCAACGACATCTCAACTAGTCGATGCGAGAACCAGGGATTGGGATTATGAGCTTATGGATCGGCTGGGATTTCCCAGGGACATTTTCATGCCCATTCATATGCCCGGAAGGACGGTGGGGAATCTTAGACCGGAACTGATCGAGGAGATCGGATATGATCTTAAGGTGGTTCTGGCAGGAAGTCATGATACGGCATCCGCGGTG
Organism: Bacillota bacterium; assembly: GCA_023423045.1. Classification (GTDB taxonomy): domain Bacteria; phylum Bacillota; class Clostridia; order Lachnospirales; family Lachnospiraceae; genus Mobilitalea. The sequence goes on from JAFAGA010000028.1 coordinate 39,603, forward strand.
GTTTCTGTTCCGGCGGAGGGAGAGGATGTGCTCTATATCAGTTCGGGCACCTGGTCCCTGATGGGAGTGGAGCGCAGTAAGGCGGATCTTAGCAGTAAGAGCCAGGAACATAACTTTACCAATGAAGGCGGTTATGATTACCGCTTCCGTTATCTGAAGAATATCATGGGGCTATGGATGATACAATCCGTCCGCAATGAAGTAAAGGACGGACGCTCCGGCAGGGAATGTTCCGGAGATGAAAGCCGCAAGACGGAGCTTTCATTTGCAGAGCTTTGTACCATGGCTGAAGCAAACAGTGATTTTCCCGGCCGCGTTGATGTAAATGATGCTTCTTTCCTGTCTCCGGACAGTATGATTCAGGCGATCAGGGAATATCTGGCCAAAACCGGGCAGCCTCTTCCGGAGGATCTGGGGCAGTTGTCCGCCTGTATCTATCAGAGTCTGGCGGAGTGTTATGCCGGGACAGTAAAGGAGCTGGAAGAGATTACGGGAAAGGTTTATCCGGGGATACATATTGTAGGAGGAGGCTCCAATGCGGATTATCTGAACCGGCTGACGGCCGGTAAGACCGGCAAGACCGTGTATGCCGGTCCCGCGGAAGCTACGGCAATCGGCAATATAGCCGTGCAGCTGCTTAGTCAGGGGGTATTTGAAAACTTGTCACAGGTGCGGGGATGTATTTATCGTTCCTTTGATATCAGGGAATATAAGGCGGATTCCCCCGAAGTGTAATGCTTTTGTTACTGTTCATAGGCCACAAACGCGACGTGTTTTTTGTGAGTGAAGCGAAGCGAAAGTCACAGAAAACCGGAGAATTGCAGCGCCAAAACGCTTCTTTTGCGTTTTGTGTGCATCGTGAAGCGTGTACTGGTCGCGGAACTGCTGTATTTTGCAGTGGAGTGAACAGTAACATCTTTTCTGTCGCTTATTGACAAGGAGTAAAAACAACGTTACAATAAGGAACATAAATATAGCTTACTTCTAATTTCCGTCCCTATATATAACTGATAAAATAGTCTGCCTGGCTGTTGGCATTTCATGCTGCTGAGCAGATTATTTTATCGTTTGGATATAGGGAATTTTTAGAATTGAAAACTGATGAAAGTAGGTATAAGCATGCTCGCGATTGAAAGAAGAAATCAGATATTGGCATTGCTCCAGAAGGAGAGCCGGGTGGTGGTCGCTGACCTGGCCAAAGCCTTTCAGGTTACGGAAGAAACGATTCGCAGGGATCTGGAAAAGCTTGAGAGGGAGGGCTTTGCAAAAAAAGCCTATGGAGGGGCAATCATTAATGAAAGTTTTCATATGGACCTTCCCTATACGGTCAGAAAAAAGGCTAATGTCCGGAATAAGCAGGATATTGCTGAGCTTGTGGGAAATCTCGTTCAGGATGGGGACCATATTATGCTGGATGCCAGTTCAACAGCAGTTTATATAGCGAAGCGTCTGAAGAATAAGAAGAATTTGACCCTGATTACCAATTCTATTGAGATATTGCTGGAGTTGTCCGATGTCACAGGCTGGAAGGTTCTGTCCACCGGCGGGGTAATGAAGGAAGGCTCCCTTTCGCTGGTGGGGCATCAGGCGGAGAGGATGATCCGTTCCTTCCATGTGGATAAGACCATCATTTCCTGTAAGGGGGTTGACCTGGATAAAGGAATGACGGATTCTAATGAAATGGAGGCTCATATTAAGAAGTTGATGTTGGATTCAGCCAATATGAGGATTCTGGCAGCGGACAGCTCCAAATTTGACAAGATATCTTTTACCAAAATTGATGAGCTGAGTGGGATTAATTTAGTTGTGACGGATATTGAACCTGATCTGAAATGGAGGAGGGCCTTCCGTTCCATGAATATGGAAAGCTGTTACAAGGGAAAGGGGGAAGAATTTTAACGAAAACTTATTTCGTACAGGGAAAGACTAGCAAAAAGTGGCATAAAGTGATATAATACGTTCGGATATACTATTTCGCACAGAACTTATACAAAGAACTTCATAAGCTAATCGAACAAAGATAAGAACTCTGGAGGAAAATATGAAAAGGACAAATGACAGCTATTGGGAAAAGTTACGAATGGGATTGAGGAATCTAACAGGGAAGCATCGAAAAACCGGTGAAGGCCATGCGGAGAGCATGAGGGCTTCTCTGGAGAATGTGGAACAGAAGAAAGAGGAAGTAAAGAAAAAAGCAAAGGAAACAAGAAAAAAGGCAAAAGAGGCGAAGGATAGATATGTAAGTGATAAAAAGGAGATGCTGGAGAATGCAGTCAAGCTGAACTTTTTCTCAACAATTCGCTTCAAATTGGTAGCCTCCTTCCTGGTACCCATCGCATTCATTATTATTCTGGGTATCGTATCCTTCTCCAAGGCATCGGAAGGAATTCGGACGAATTATGAAAAGGCAACTGCTGACGCAATTAATATGACCGGAGAGTACATGCGTTTTGGCTTTGAATCGGTGGAGGCAACCGCGATACAATATGTCAATGACAACACGATCATCAAGTATTTCCTAAATCTGAGCAGTATTATAGAGAAGAATGATTCACGCAGATCCATTACCAGTGTCCTGATGGCCAAGCAGACAACCGATGAATTTATTAAGAATATATACCTGCTGTCGGATCAGGCAGAGTCCATAACAACTGCGGGTAAGCGTTATGACAGCGGTGTACTCGCCAGCTTCAAAGAGACGGAGGTGGGAGCCTTCCTGGCCAGTAACAGGACCAAGAATCTTTGGGATGGAGAGGATGCGGCAATTGACGAGTTGCTGGGTTCCACCGGAAAAGATTACTCCATGCGTTTGGCCCGTACCTTTGCCGGTGTGGATGCAGTTTTGGTTATTGAGACAAAAACAAATGTGATTACCGATATTTTATCCAGCCTGCAATTTGATAAGACCGGCTTCCTTGGCCTGGTTACTCCTGACGGCAGAGAGATCATAGATGTTTCTTTAAAGCAGCAGGAACCGGGGTTTGATATGGAAGCGATGCTGGCGGAGCCCGTGTTTGCCAATGAGAGTTTTTATCAGGAGGCAAAGGAGTCGGAGGAAAAGAACGGATCAAAATATGTAGATTATAAAGGGGATACCTATTTATTTATGTATTCCAAGATTGGCAACACCGGAGCCATTTTATGCGGTTTAATGCCCCAATCTACAATTACCAGCCAGGCGGACAGTATTAAGAATGTTACAATTATCATTGTGATTATTGCACTTATTCTGGCGATTCTCATCGTCGCATGGCTGACCACCGGAATTGATCTGACTATTAAGAGAATCATTGACAAGCTCAGACTTGCGGCAAGGGGTGACCTTACAGTTCAGTTTGATTCCAGACGCAAGGATGAATTCCGTATCCTGATTGATGAGATTCAATTGACCTTTGCCAACATGAAGAGTTTGATTCAGCAGGTAAAGGAGCTGAGCAGCGAGGTATCAGAGTCCTCAGCCAATGTATCCGAGACCTCGGAGAGATTCCTGAAATCCTCGGAAGATATCTCTTCGGCAATGAATGAGATTGAGCAGGGTATTAACCAGCAGGCAAAGGATGCGGAGGAATGTCTGGTTCAGATGGACAGCCTCTCCCAGAAGATAGAGGTTGTGAGTGAGAACACCAGGGAGATCGGTCAGGTTGCCGAGGTTACCAGAAAGAGTGTTGAAGAAGGCACGGTAGTCTCACAGGAGCTGAATGCCCAGACAAGATCTACGATCGAGATCACGACAGGAATTATCAATGATATCGAGAAGCTAGCGGAGAAATCCTCCTCTATTCATAAGATTATCAATGTAATTAATGATATTGCGAACCAGACGAATCTATTGTCCCTGAATGCTTCCATTGAGGCGGCAAGGGCCGGAGAACATGGTAAGGGCTTCGCGGTAGTTGCCAGTGAGATCAGAACCCTTGCGGAGCAGTCCAAGAATTCCGTCAATGACATTAAGAAGATTATTGGCAGCATTCAGGAGGATACCAAGTATGTAGCTGAAACAGCGCGTAAGGCGGAGCAGGTATTGCAGTTCCAGGAGAATGCGGTTAAGAATACGACGGATTCCTATCAGAATATTAATGAGAGCGTGGAAAGACTGGTTGTATTCCTTCGTTACATTACGGATAATGTTGCTAATATCGAGGAAGCGAGAGTTAGTACGCTGGCGGCAATCGAGAATATCTCAGCTGTGCTTGAGGAGATTGCAGCATCCTCCAATAATGTAAACCAGACTTCTTCCGAGCAGCTAAATGCAGTAGAATCCCTGAACAAGTCAGCGACGAAGCTGAACAGCAATGCCGACTATCTGGTAAGAGAGGTTCAGAAGTTCATTGTATAATTGATTTATATATATTACATCCCGAATGTATTCTTAATGAATATATTCGGGATGTTTTTGTATCCTTTTCTATCCTTTTAATTTCCCGCATTTTCATACTGGGTCGTCTTCTTTTTGAACAAAAGCCATGAGTCAGGATATATCTTTTACGGAGATATAATTTTTAAAAATGAAAAAAGTGTAGTTGACAGAGCATATTTCTGATGGTATAGTGTATATAGTGAATATATACACTATATTGAAGGAAAAAGCTTTAACAAAAAAATGAATTCTCAGCCAGTTCCATTTATGAGAAGGAATGGTGGTGCCGGATACCATAATGGAGGTTTTGAATGAACATACTGATCAGTAATTCCAATGACAGACCGATCTATGAACAGATCACATCACAGATGAAGCAGATGATTATCAGCGGTGAGCTGGAGGCGGGAAGTTTACTGCCTTCCATGCGGATGCTGGCAAAGGAGCTTCGCATCAGCGTAATAACCACAAAACGGGCTTATGAAGATTTGGAGCGCGACGGCTTTATCTACACCGTAGTGGGGAAAGGGAGCTTTGTAGCGGAGAAGAATATGGAGTTTGTCCGGGAGGAGCAGCTTAGGATTGTAGAGGAGCACCTTACGAAAGCGGTGAGCGGAGCAAAGGCCGGAGGAATCGGCCTGGATGAGCTTCAAGAGATAACCAGAATGATATATGAGGAGGAATAGGGATGGCAAGAGATAGAGATGCATCGGATGCAATTGTAATAAATGGGCTTACCAAACATTATCAGGATTTTACTCTGGATAAGATAAGCTTCCGTGTGCCAAAAGGAACGATTATGGGATTTGTAGGGGAGAACGGAGCAGGGAAGACTACAACCATTAAGGCAATCCTGGATTTAATCCATATTGAGGAAGGGGAGGTTACAATTCTCGGTCACCCGGCGGCAAAGCTTCCCAAGGAGGTGAAAGCATCTCTTAGCGTTGTATTTGACGGAAGCAGCCTTCATGATAACCTGAATATAGCCAGTACGGATTTGATTATGGGAAGTATTTATCCGAACTGGGATTCTAAGCTGTTCAGACAATATGTCCAGCGCTTTGAACTGCCTGAGAAGAAGACGATCAAGACCTTCTCCAGAGGAATGAAGATGAAGCTCTCCATTGCAATTGCCCTGTCCCACAACTCTAAGCTGTTGATCCTGGACGAGGCGACCAGCGGGCTTGATCCAATGGTCAGGGATGAGATTTTGGACATCTTTCTTGAATTCATTCAGGAGGAGGATCATACCATATTATTGTCCTCCCATATCATCAGTGATATTGAGAAGATTGCAGATTATGTAACGTTTATCCATAAGGGACGCATTGTATTCAGTGAGAGCAAGGATGAGCTGATCTATCAATATGGAATGATCCGCTGCCGCAGAGAAGATGTCCCGGGAATTGACAGGAATTATGTGGTGGGGATTCGTGAGAACAGCTTTGGAGCGGAGGTTATGATAAGACAGAAGGATGAATTTGTGAAGCGTTACCATCAATATCAGATAGAAAGAACCTCCATCGAGGAGATCATGCTGTTTATCAGCAAAGGAAAGGAGCTGCATCGATGATTGGATTAATGATTAAGGATTTTGTGAATTTGAAGAAGAATATCAGGATGTTTTTGCTGGTAACGATAGTATATGGATTTATGGCCTATAGCTCGAGAGATGCCAGCTTTTTCTCCAGTATCTTTACGATGCTGATAGCAATGCTGACGCTGAGCGCCTACTCTTATGATGAAATGGCTAAATGGGATATCTATGCCCTTACCCTTCCGGTAACAAGAGAGGACGTTGTCCGCGGTAAGTATGCAATAATGCTTTCCTTAACCTTTCTTGGTTCCATAGTAAGTATGGCGTTTACCATAGTTTTGAATATGATTATTGGGAGTGAAGAACTTATGAAGGGAGTAACGAACTGCTGGATCGGTGCGGCCATTGTTATTCTGTTCTATAGTATCGCTCTGCCATTTATCACCAAGGCAGGGGTTGAAAAGGCAAGGATAATCATTCTTGCAATTTATATCATTCCCTTTGTAATATTTTATTTACTCAACCAGGCAGTGAAGGAGAAGGGCATCATGATACCGGAAAGCCTGATTAATATCGGCATAAGGCTGATGGATAATATCAATGTGCTGCTGCCACTGTTTCTGCTCTTTGCTCTTGCAGTATCCTATACGATATCGTCCGGTATCTATTGTAAAAAAGAATTCTGACGGCGAAGAAGCTCTTTTTTGTATAACCTTTTACAGGCGGTCTTCATAGTATAATGTATGAATTATTGTGCAGAAAGGGGCAGACAGCTTGTATAGGGATAATTGCAATCAAGATAGAGAGAATACAAGTAAATATGAATACGTACAAAGGCAGCCGATGGGAGCGGGAGAGTTTGTACCGCCGCCGTCGGATGAGATACCGCAGATGCAGCAGATGGATGGGCAGCCAAGATCCGCTCCGCCGGATTTTGTACCTGAGCGGCCCGATATGGAGCGGGGTCAGACGGGCGCACCGGGCGGCCAGGAGAGATTCGGAGGTCCGGGAAGACCAGGAGGACCGGGAGGTCCAGGGAGGCCGGGAGGTCCGGGAAGGCCAGGAGGTCCGGGAGGTCCGGGAAGGCCAGGAGGTCCAGGAAGGCCAGGAGGTCCGGGAGGTCCAGGGAGGCCAGGAAGGCCAGGAGGTCCAGGAAGGCCAGGAGGTCCGGGAGGTCCGGGAAGGCCGGGACCGGGAAATTGGCAGGATATCCAAAGAGGAATGAGAGGATGCTTGTTCCGTTTTACCTATATCTGGCTTATTAATGGAAATGAATTCTGGTTTTACCCCACCTTTATCGACCGGGATTTCGTACAGGGATTCCGTTGGAGAGGAAACCGCTGGGAATTTGATCGTATCAGTTTGAGAAGAATCTTTTTCTTCCGTTGCTTTTAGTTGAAATTTTGTCTGCTTCAATAAAACAGGATACTGTATTGCTGTAGCCAGAGCCTCCGGTACTGAAATTGGAGAAATATCAGTATCGGGAAGCCCAGGTATCAGTTCTGCAGCATCCTGTTTTATGGATTTTTAGACTCAATCGCCAGTTATGATTGATGTATGCTATTATTATGATATGAATTAATTTTTCCATAAATCATATCCCATGCCTCAATGTTTTTTTCTTTATAGTCCCAAGGTTCAAAATTTCCTGAAGTCAAATTTACGGAATTCCAATTTTGAGGTTTTTCACCAAGGTATGGCTTGAAACCAAATTTCATATAGATATTTAATGCTTTATAGCTCCAGGTCTGTGAGGTTAAATAGATATATCCGCTATAACCGAGTTCGTTATAGAGATCGAAAAGCTTTGACACAAGTGCTTTTGCGATCCCCTTCCCTTGATGTTTAGGTGAAACCGCAATCCAGTGTAATCTTTGAAGTTCTTTTCCGAACATTTTACCGCCCCATACACAGCCTGTTCCAATTACATTATCTCTGTCATCAACGATAAACAACATTCTTTCGCACATTTGAGTAAAAAAGGAAGAAGATTCAATATTACAAGGACCCGAATTATAAGGATCTGAAATATAAGGATTTGGATGATTATTTTCTTTATTAATCCAATCCATCCCTGTTCCATCTAAAAACCCACATTTGAATGCGAGTTCTGCTTCCTCAAGGGAATCTGTTTCTCCCACTTCGTATTGTAATTTAGCCCATTGCTGTTCATAGCCTTGTTTATATTTTGCAAAGAAATAGCCATCTGGAAGGTCAAATTTAGGATAACTTTCTGTATCATATTTCTCCATTATCACGCCAATATGAGGTAAGGAACGATCCAATCCTATTTGTGAAAAAGTTTTATTACACATAATTACTTCCTCCCTTTGACTTACGCATGTAGCACGTTATGAATTGGCAGTAGAAAGAGCTATTCGTCTGACTTTTCTGATTCATCTGAAGAAGGACTGGAATCCGCATCGGATTTTTCGTCCAAAGCTTCCCCAAAAGCGGAGCTGTCTGCTAAGCGGTCCGAAGAGGTATCGGAAGTCATGTCCGAGGCATGAGCTGAAATCTCAGCATTCTCTTCATCCGAAACATCATCTGTTCCAAGATTGGAAGCAGCCTTAAAGGCAGCTCTGCCGGAAAACAGACCGCAGATGATCACCATGGCTAAGCCAATCAGGAAGAGAAAGATGGCAATGAATTGAGAGGTGGATAAGCTTCCCACAGTTCCGCGTTCCAGATCGCCCCGGAAGAATTCTATCAGGAAACGTCCGGCGCTGTAAAAGACGAGGTAGAAGCCTGCAACCTGACCGTGTGCCTTCGTTCTTTTCGAGATCAGCACAAGCACGATAAAATGCAGAAAGTTGAGCGCGCTGGAGAGTGGCTGGGTTGGTATAAGGGGTACATTATTCGGTGCAAAGTCTGATTCGCGGAAGATAATATGGAAGTCGCCCGCTGTTTCCAAACCGTAACAGCAGCCGGCAAAAATACATCCCAATCTGCCAAAGCCCTGTGCAAGAGCAATTGAGGGCATCACAAGGTCAAAGAACTGTAAAAAGTTAACCTTATGCTTCCTGGTATACAGAAAACCGGAAAGAATACCTCCGATAATGCCGCCGTATACTACAAAGCCGTGGGATACATCCAGCAGCAGAGCAGGGTCGGCAAGAATGGCCGGTATCTGGGTGATGAGGTAGAGAAGCTTTGCACCGATAATGCCGCCGGCCAGACACCATATAAAAAGATTGAAGACCAGATCGTACCTCATTCCTTTCTTCTTAGCACGATATTCTGTCACAAGATAGGCAGACAGGGCACCGATCGCAATCATCAGACCGTATCCGTAGACGGTCACAGGTCCTATTGTAAAAAGTTCGTTTCTCATTTTCTTAAGTCCTTTCAGGATTATGTAAATTATAAAACGCTTCCTCACCAGTATACCTAATCTTTCTATAAAAGAAAATATCTAAATAAAAAATAAGCCGGAACCTGCCGGAGAAAAATCAGAAAATGAACGTTAGATTCCGAATATTTATAAAAATTGTTTGAAAAATGGAACGTTTTTTGATTTCAATACTATACAAGCCGGGAAAAATCTGGCATACTTATATTTGATAAGTATGATAAGCAGGGTATCTGCTGCTCTTACATAGTACGTGGAATAAGCATATAAGCTGCTTTAAGTAATAATTATTAAGGAGGAACAGGCATGGCAGTATCAATTTATCAACAGCGAAGGGATATGATTAAGGGCGGCAGCGGTTTTTACTTCGGACCTGCCGGAACGGGAAAGACCCATGCATTAAAGAGTGAGATTGAACATGTTCTTGAGAATACGGAGGGGACTGTATTCGTAATCAGCAAACGAGGGGAGTTCAACGAGCTTGCGGAAAAATATGACGGGCTGATTATCGATCTGGCAAAACAGCCTCTGAATCCTCTGATTATTCAGGATGCAAGTGAAATCAACGAAGAAGATGTGGTATTTCTAAGCAAAATAAAATTTGGACTGGCCAAATTATTGATTGAAACCAGAATTCCCAAATTGACCAATCTCCAGAAATACCTGATTGAGCAGGTTATGCTGAAGCTCTGCATAGAATGCGGAGAATTGGATTGGAACCAGTATGCGCTTGCATTTGGAAGTATGATTGAGGATTATAAGAGCCGCAAAATAGACCGGAAGCTGGAGGATATTAAAGCAAATCTGGAGATGGTGGCAAAGGAGCTGAATCTGTCGCCGGCAAGCACGGATAACCTGCTGCTTAAGGATACCTTTCTGGAGGAGCTTCAGGCTCTGGCTCGCGCAGTAACAGAACTGAATACATTTGCACAGGGGAAGGAACAGATCTCCATCGGAGGGCACCGTCTGATTATCTATGATGTTGCCGGGGTTCCTGCCGAGAATGTGGATAAATACAGCCTTATGGCGATTGAGGATGTCTGGACCAGATTGAACGGCAAGGCTGCAATTACCGGGGCGAGGCTCCTGATTGATGATGCGGATCAGATTTTCATGCGTTATGATAAATATATGGCGATGATGTATAAGGTGTCCAAATCCCAGGACTTTGTTATTACTTCAGTGATTGAGGACACCGCAGTCTTCCTTTCGAAGAGACTGAGCTTCCGCAAGATTTCCGGGTATTTTGAGATCTTTGCGCACTCGGAGGAGGTTATGGAGCTCTTAAAACCTCTCTTTAGCTTAAGTCCGGAGGATATGAGATGGCTGATCAAGGTACCGGTGGGCCAGAAGTTGGTATTATGCGGAGGCAACCGATTCCTGGTTAAGGCTGTGAAATAGTAGAGGTATATCAAAGCGCGATGCCGCAAGCTTTCCATTTTAATGGAATATGCTTCGGGGACATCGCGCTTTTTTGCTATACTATCTTGATTATACTATATTATCTACGCTGTCTTTTATGTGTTGCTTTCGTCTTGTCATTCTTATTGGCCTATGCCTTATGAATTAAGAGGAGGTTTCTCTTAGCTGCACAAAATCTCCTTAATCATAAACTCTTTGCCGCTGAGTAATTCAAAGCTTTTGCTTCGGCATACGGGGCAGGTACCCTTTTCCTTTATTAGGTTGAAGACCTGACCGCATTCCCGGCATAGTCCGTTACCCGGAATAATTTCAATCTCTAAGGCTGAATTCTCCAGCAGAGTACCTTCGACGGCAGCAGGATAGAGTTTCTTCATATAATGAGGGATCATGGAGGAAAGCTCACCGATCTGAAGAACCAGAGTATCGATTGTTTCGATCTCATTTTCCTTTGCGACCTGCTCCACTTGCTTGACAATCTCGATAATAACACCTAATTCATGCATAATTACCTTACCTTCCGTGTACCAGAATCAAGAAATTTACTGCCTGCTAAAAATATTGACAGCCTTCTTGATTGCGATTTTTCCCTTCCGCTTAAGAACCTGCTTTACAACCACGGGCTTCAGGTCTTCCAGGGAAACACCCTCGCCGTCATATTTTCTTGAGAGAGAGATGGCATCGAACTTGCACTTGGTGGTGCAGGCACCGCAGCCCACGCACAGGAATTCATCCACAACGGTGGCACCGCAGCTCAAGCAGCGCTGTGTTTCCAGCGTTATCTGCTCCAGGGTAAAGGTCTTGCGCAGATCTCCCCAGCTTTCCCTGGAGACGCTTCCGCTGACATGGGGTGCATGTTGTCTTGGCTGGCGGTCATAGCTATCCAGGTCCAGGTTATCCTTGTCCAGGGAATGGTATTCTCTGCGATCCCGTCCGATTACAAGACTCTGGCCCGGATGAACATAACGATGGATAGAGATGGCGCCCTGTTTGCCGGCAGCAATTGCGTCAATGGCAAATTTCGGTCCGGTTACCGCATCCCCTCCGGCAAATACATCGGGTTCTGCTGTCTGGTAGGTAAACGAATCCGTTTTCACGGTACCGCCCGGATGGAACTCCAGCTTGCTGTCTGCCGCAAGATTACCCCAGTCTATGGATTGGCCGATGGACAGAAGTACATGGTCTGCCTCCACAAGGATAGTATTATTCTCATCATACACCGGGTTAAAGCGTCCGTTTGCATCAAATACAGAGGTGCACTTTCTGAATTCCACTCCGGTTACTCTGCCTCCGGCGGTAAGGATGCGCTTCGGGCCCCAGGAATTGTTAATGTCAATGCCTTCGGATAGCGTCTCCTCAACTTCTTCCTCCAGCGCCGGCATCTGTTCCCGCGACTCGAGACAGAACATGGCTACCTTATCTGCACCTACTCTGGCAGCAGTGCGTGCCACATCGATGGCAACATTTCCGCCGCCGATTATAACTGTGGTTCCCTTAAGCTGAAGTTCATTGCCCAGATTAACCTCCCGCAGGAAATCCACGCCGGCAATAACACCTTCTGCGTTTTCACCCTCTATATTCAGTTTTCTTCCGGCCTGTGCTCCGATTGCAAGATAGAAAGCCTCATATCCCTGGGCTCTCAACTTTTTGAGGCTGATATCCTTGCCTACTTCGATTCCTGTCTTAAATTCTACGCCCAGCTCCTTTAGAATGGCTATCTCGGCATTTACCACATCCTTCTCCAGGCGGAAGGAGGGAATTCCCAGTGACAGCATTCCGCCGAGGGCCTTCTGCTTCTCAAAAACAGTTACCCGATAACCGTCGATGGCGAGATAATATGCGCAAGAAAGTCCGGCGGGCCCGGCTCCGATTACTGCGATTTTCTTGCCGTAATCATGGCGCTTCTTCGGTATGTAGCGATTTTCATTATTCAGATCCTGTTCTGCAATGAATTTTTTGATCTCGTCAATGGCAATGGGATCATCGATGTCTCCCCTGGTACAGGCTGATTCGCATTTTCTGGGGCAAATGCGCCCGCATACGGCGGGGAAGGGATTCTCATGCTTAATCAGCTCCAGAGCATCCTGATATCTTCCCTGGGATGCCAGCTTTATATAACCCTGGATGGAGATGTGTGCGGGGCATTCCGTCTTGCAGGGGCTGGTTCCGGTGTCCACAACATCCTTACGGTTGGTGCGGTACTCCGGATTCCACCTTTCCGGACCCCATTCGGTGTCCCTGGGGGTCTCTTGTTTTTTCTGAGGGAGGGGCTTAGGGGTGCAAAGCTTCTGACCTAACTGAAGAGCGTTTACCGGGCAGTTCTCCACACATTCCCCGCAGGCCACGCATTTATCCTTATCTACCTGGGATACATAATTAGAACGTACCATGTCCACATTCTTGAACATCTCAGCAGTTCTTAAGGATAGACAGGAGCAGCCGCAGCAGTTGCAGATCGCATGGGTCTTGCCGGAGCCGTCCAGATTCGGAATCTGATGCATCAGACCGTTTTCTTCCGCACGGAGAATAATATCAAAGGCTTCCTCCCGGGTGATCTGCCGGCCTCTTCCGGTTCGAATGTAGTATTCGGCGGCATGGCCCATTTGAATACACATATCCTCCTTCAGGTGACCACAGCCCTCGCCCATGGATTCTCTGGCAGTACGGCAGGAGCAATCGGATACGGAGAAGATGCTATTATCATTCAGGTATTTGGATACCTCTTCATAGGAAGCTCTTCTGGTCTCGCCGTCAATGGCTTTTTCAATGGGAATGACGCGCATCAGGCCGACTCCTACCGGGAAGGCGCCGGTGCTCTTGGGTCCCCTGACCCTGCCGTAAGCCTCGAAGGCTTCTGCGATCTGGGGATACTTTTTTACATTCTCTTTATTGTTCGTCATCATCTCCATAATGCCGGGAACCCAGGTGTCATACCAATAGGTGTCTTCTCCGTCAATGTTGTTCACGAAGAATACTCCGGCAACAGCCAGTTCCCATAATAATCTGGCGGTCTCTTCCTCGGTTTTGCCGCAGAGGGGAGCCAGCTGCCTGGCGGTTGCTTTCTCACGAATCTTCAAATGCAATGCCACTTCAGCCATTTCATCGGTCACTACGGGCTCCAGTATCAGGTATTCCGGATCCTTTGCGGTGATCTCATCCTTGGAACCCATCTTCTTTCTGCTGATATGATTGGCAAGCTCTAAGATCTTCATTCTGGTCATTGATTAATCCCCCTTCTCTTTCCATTCCTTAACGGTATTACGCAGCCAATGGGCCCATTCCTCGATACCTTCTCCGGTTTTTGCAGAGATTGTGATGATTTTAACCTTGGGATTTATATTTTTAACCCGCTGGATACATGCCTCCAGATCAAAGTCGAAATATTCCAGGGTATCGATCTTATTAATCAGAAGGATATCAACGATGGAGAACATCAGGGGATATTTCAGCGGTTTATCATCGCCCTCGGGGATGCTTAATATCATTGCATTCCCAATGGCGCCCGTATCAAATTCGGCAGGACATACCAGGTTGCCCACATTTTCCAGAATCACCAGGTCCATATCCCGGGTCCCCAAGCCTTCCAGACCCTGTTTGGTCATATCTGCATCTAGATGGCACATGCCGCCGGTATGAAGCTGAATCACCTTTACTCCGGTTTCGGAGATGGTTCTGGCATCCACATCAGAATCAATGTCGGCCTCCATAACACCGATTCGGAGGTCCTCTTTCAGAGCCCGGATGGTTTGGGTGAGGGTAGTGGTTTTGCCCGCACCAGGGGAGGACATCAGGTTCAGAAGAAAGGTTTTTTCCTTCTTAAGCTGCGCTCTGAGCTGGTTGGCCTGGCGGTTGTTGTCATCAAAAACATTTTGTTTAATTTCAAGTATTTTAAAATCTTTCATATTCTATCCTTATTCCTTTCCATATCAGTATCATAGGCAGCATCCTTTTACAGGATGCTTGGTATTGTACGGCGGATTATTCAGCCAGAGCCTTTATATCGCGGTACTCCTTCAAATCGGTATATAGCTCTGCGGCGTAAGGGTTTCTTTTCGTCTTTCTTACCTTATAGATCATGTAGACTATTACGGCAATATTGACTGCCAAGGCCGCAAAGCTCCAGAAGAAGAGATATGATCTGTTATATGTAGAAGCTACGGCGAAGGCACCGGTGTCGATGAAGGCCGGGAAGGTCTGGGCAAACATACACCAAAGGGCAAGTGTCTGTGCGCGATGCTGCAGCCAGGCACCCTTGCCGAGAGTAAAGGCGCAGAGGGTGGGAGCGAGGAGCAGTGCAAAGCCGCAATACCAGGCGTGAGCGGGCAGGCAATTATAGGTATAAGCAAAGTTCCATAGATCATATGCGATGATCCAGAACCAAAGCATATCCGGCCAGAGCATATCCTTGCTGCCGTCCTTCCTGGTAACCTTGCGGACGCAGATGCCAAACCAGCCGGTGATGGCAATAATGTTCAGGATACCTGCGAGAGCATTCATAAAGTTCCAGGGACCGCCCAGCACATACATGGCATCATCCACCAAAATACCGCCCTGGGGATACCTTATACCAACTTCAATATCCCTAACTACTGCCTCAAGAATATTGATTGCCAGGATTGCAGGAGGGAAGCAGAGGGCCCATTTTTTATCGGAGAGCCTCCAGGCCTTCCCTGTCTTTTTACTTGTGCCGTGAAGATGGCGGATACACCAGAAGCCGATGCAGCCGGCAGTTGAGGAATATACCTTTGCCAGATGGAACCAATCCGTGTAGGTGGTGTCTTTTAATACAGTAAACCATAGAACCGATAAAACAGTCGGCAGGACAATAAAACATAAAAATCCGATAACAGTGGAACGTCTTGTCAATTCATTGGCTGTGAAGAGGAGCGCAAATACCAAAATCCAGACAAGCCATACGGAGATAGCATTCGCTCCGGCATCATAATTGAATGTAAACATAATTTTCTCTCCTTACCCTAATAGAATAATAAAATATGAAGCATACATAATGTAGATATCTCTGGTCTGGCCAGAAGTATCCCATAATTATATTATCGTCTTTTTTTTAACAAAGTCAATAACGCATGGATTATTCGGCAATTTAGATATAAAATATACTTGTTTTTAAGCATATAATACAATATAATTTATATCTGGTATCTGGTCAGACCAGTAGCAGTTTGAGCCTGAAATTTTTAATCAAATTAGCTTTTCAATGGTGAGTGATTTGAAGAAATAAGTTTTCCTAAAGGACAGATTTATGTGTTAATCAAATTCATAGAGTAATGGTAGAAGGGAGATTACTATGGAATTTACTAAATTATCGGCACCCTCTCTGAAGGAGCTGTTTATTCAGGAGCTGGAGGGTATGATTTTATCAGGAAGATTGAAAGTGGGAGAGAAGCTTCCGCCGGAGCGGGAGCTTGCCAAGTCCATGCAGGTGAGCAGAGGGGTGGTAAACAGCGGAATTTTGGAACTGGCAAGAAAGGGATTTCTGACCATCAGGCCGAGGGTTGGGACCTTTATTGCTGATTATCGCAAAACAGGAACCATGGAAACCCTGATATCGATTTTGAATTATAATGGCGGAGTGCTCCGATCCGAAGAAATACGCTCTATTTTGGAGATACGTCAGGCACTGAGTATTCTGGCCCTGCGCCTTTCTATTCCAGGAATGAAGCAGGAGGACATTGATGTTTTGCGTAGTCATGCGGATGGCATTGCGAAAGCATCCGGAGCAAAGGAGGCAGGTGAAAAGGCATTTGATTTTCATCATGAGCTTGCCATTCTTTCCGGAAACATGCTTATGCCCTTGATCTATTACTCCTTTCGTGAAGCAGTGATCATGCTCTGGGAGAGATTTTGCATACTCCACGGAAAGGAAAAGCTATATGCCAATACGGATACGCTATGGCCGTTCATTGCCGGACGGGATGTGGAGGGGGCCATTGACTGGTCGGAGAAAAAGGTGAATGATGCGATTGAAGGAGGGGATCAGATCTATTATTAGAAAAATTAGTATATAGATAATATCATATTTACATTCCATAGCATGTTTATAAGTAGAGAAATGCGTATACACACTAATTATTCATTGAACAAGAAAATGGATTGTGCTACCCTATAGATAAGAAGCGACAGATAACAACAAACAGATTCAAAATAGTCTGTTCGAGCAACAAAGTAAGATGAATAGGATGAGTACATGGAAAAGGGAAGTACGGTAACGAATAACAACATAGGAACAGCGATACAGTATTTTCGGGAATCATACCGGATAACACAGGGGAATTTATGTAAAGGCCTGTGTTCTGTGGCTACTTTATCGCGCATTGAGACAGGAGAAAGGGATGTTGATTCCTTGCTGCTGGAGACTCTTTTGGAACGCCTGGGAAGAATGCCGAATCAATTTGAGTTAATATTGACGGATTTTGATTATATGCTATATCTGAAGCGTGAGGAAATTAAAAGGCAGATAGAAGAACAAAACTGTGAAAAAGCACATGAGCTTTTGAGGGAATATGAGAAAAGTGCCGGCTCCAAGGGGACGCCCCACCGGCAGTTTATTATGAACAGCAGGGCCTGGCTCAATGACGCAGAGGGAGGAGCTGTAGAAAAGACAATTGAATTGCTTATGGAAGCAATCGTCTGCACGGTGCCTGATTTCAAAACCTACAATATAAAGAATTATTATTTAAGCAATCCAGAAATCAATATTATTATCGACATGATCCAGCACATGGTTCTAGCTGGGGCCAGGGATAAGGCTAAAGATATTCTGAACCAGGTGATAGAGTATCTGGAGCGTCAAGCTGTTACCGAAGAGAATAACTCTGTCTACACGAAAGTAGCTGTCATGGCCAGTAAACTGTATATGGAAGAAGGTGATATGCTCCGTGCCGGTAAGATGTGCGAGCTCGGCCTGGAAAAAAGCAAGGGAATCCGTAAGATGGATTATCTGGGTGATTTATATATAATCAAGGCAAAATCGATGGAAGCACTGCTTGAAGAAGATAGGGGACAGAAAGAAGCCAGGATGAAATGTGTGAAAGCATACCTACAGGCATATTATGTGTATGATTTCTGTGAGGAGCATTCTGAGGCAGAGAAGATAAGGGAGCATCTGCAGGAGGTATATCAATGGGTAGATATCGATTAGGTGACATTGTACGGATGACAAGAAAATCCTTGTCAATCACACAGGAACAGCTGAGTGATGAAATCTGTTCCGTAGAGACACTGTCTCGGATTGAGAATGGAAGCCAGAATCCAAGCAGGGATGTCTACGAGTTGTTGATGGAGCGCATGGGCCGTATCAGGGATAGGGCATATTCCATGCTTTCCGTATCAGACCTGAAGGTATTGGAGCAAATGAAGCTGTTTGAGGATTATATTAAGCAATATGACTTTCGAAAGGCAGATAAAATCCTTAGAGAAATAAAGAAATCCATAGGCAACTCAGTGCTTGACCGGCAATTTTTAATCAGAGCGGAAGGGATTGTAAACTATTACTTGAACAATATTTCCGCAGAAGAATATCTGGAGGAGTCAAAGAGAGCAATACGCCTGACCATTCCCAAGTATGGATTAATCTCCATGGAAAACTGGCCGTTGAGTTTTGGCGAGGCTAAAATCATAGTTAACATATCTATTGCCTGTGCTGAAAAATCTCAATATCACCAGGCAATAGATATGTTAACAGAAGTCTATAATGCAATGCGTCATAGTTACATGGATGAAGAACAAAGAGCTATTCTTCAAGTCACAATTGTTAATAATCTGTCAAAGTGGCATGGATTAATCGGAAACCATGAAGCTGCGATTAACATGGCAAATGAAGGGATTACCATATGTAAGAAAAATAAATTGGGCAATGCTTTGCCGAATCTCCTATATGGCCTTGCATGGAATATGGAGCAGCTTATAAAAATAGGAGCATTACCGCAAAGCAATAAAAAGGAATGTCTCGTGTATTTAAAGCAAGCCTATTATATTGCAGCTTCAATGAGATTAACTTTTGCTGAACAATTTGTAAAAAAGCATATAAGTAAAAACTATAATATCTCAATAGAATAAATCTTACGGAGAAATAATGGGAGGCATGTCACTGGCGAGAGTCAGGATGTTCTCTTCACAAGCGGAAATGATAGGGGGAGCATCACTGGCGAAGGTTTGTCCGTCACCATTGTTTAACTGTGTCTTTGCAAACACTGCAGTCAAACTCATGAATAAAAGTAACAGAGAGAGAGCAAGAATACGTTTTTTGTTGTTCATAATTGACCTCCTATGGTTGGGTGATATGGGTTTTTGAGTGACTTTTGAATTAAAAACATGTAACACATGTTTTTAATTTTGATATTAATATAATTATATTATCGGGAAATTAGAAAGACCATGTCGTATTTGGAAAATTTATATCAGATTTTCCAAATACGACATGGTCTTTTTCTTGTAAATTCGCTATCATATAATTAACAAGTTACCAATAGGAGCTTGGGTGGGAGATAGAGGGAGACTGGAGTATCAGACAAGTAGAATTAAGACAAGCGTATTATAGTATGCTTAAGATGAGTTGGTATGTTTACTTTAGTTGATGTTGTAAATTACCTGGATAATAAGAGCATGAACATGCTTTTTGTTCATGATATAATATAGCACAAGATGTGCGGGGAATAGAAAAAGAATGATAGCTTTTGTTATCATTCTTTTTCTTGCATATTTTCTAAAATTGCACTGCCTAATGTTGTCTCTTAAAATTCTGCGCAAAGGAGATTAGTTTGCCATATAAGTAAACATCTCTTTGGTCAAAGAACTCCTCGGTGAAACGATCCAGAGGAAACCACTCCACACCGCTGTTTTCATCAAAGCAGATCCTTACTGTGCTGTTTTCATCTGCGATAAGAAGATAGGCGGCAGACAGATGCAGATGGGCATTCACATAGATGGACTTTCGGATGTGACCGAATACCGGAAGGATGTCAAGGGAAGCAATTTGATTGGTTAGCACAAGGATGTCTTCAACACCGGTCTCTTCAGCTGCTTCCTTCAGAGCCACCCGGAGAAGATCTTCGTCACCATCTGCATGTCCGCCGGTCCAGGACCAGGAATTACGGATATTATGATGAACCAGCAATACTTTATCAAAAGTAGGATTCATGATAAAGCCGGAGCTTGTGATATGCGCGATTTCATTATCTCTAAGTAAAGCCTGACTGCCATATTCCTTTATAAAGTTAAGGATAACTTGCTTATCCTGCTCCTCCTGTCTATTCACAGGAAGATACGCTTCAATTGCTTTTATAAATTTCATGCTGATTTCTCCTGAATGAGTTAATTAATAAACATCGAAAGGTCAAGTCATTTATCATCCGATTGGCAGACCGCCAGTCATCCTCCAGAGCCAGGCCGATATACTGGGTCCATTTGGTGAAATAATAATGCCTTAAATTCGTTGTAAAAAATCCGCCGTTAAGCTCAAGAAGGCGGTTGACATATTCTATCTGACTGTTGACGGATGGGATCTGGTCTGAAATGCCCAATCTTGCAATCAGCTCTGTTCTGTGAAACCACATCATCCATTCCCTTGCGCTCAGTGCTTCCATGTTATCATTAAAACTGTTCATAAATACAGAGGCAGGTCCGATGATCTGACTCCGGTATAATAATTTTATCTCCGGAATCGGTGAGAATTCAGCAAGCCTTGTGAAAGCGGCTGCCAGCATTGCCAGATTTTTCGGGCTTCTCCAGCTTTTCGTATAAGCCAGCAGACGTAAGTGGTAGATACTTGGCCACATGGCACCATCCCTGAATACCAGCTTATTCTTATATTCTTTGTATATCTCTGTAACTGACCCAAGCTGGCATACATAGTGAAAGACCTCCAGGGTATCCCTGATTTGCTCCGCTATAAACGCATCCTGTTCTCTGCCCGTATAGGCAAATACACAAGCCTTTATTAATTTGGTACCACCGAGATGCTTATCATCCAAAGGCTTGCCTACTCTCTCCATGCTACCCACATCAAATTTATCCCCTCGGCGAAGAAGCGCCTCCAAGGCTTCCTGGATAACATGATGTCCCGGTTCAATCCCCTTTTCCATCAGGTAGCGTATACAGCACTCCGGTTCGTCCACGCCATGAAATGTACCGCCAAGCCAGCCATCCTCCTTCTTCAGAGAAAAAATACGGAGAATCTCCACCTCCTGAAGAAGCTTTTCCTGCAATTCCTGCAGATTCGGGCTGGAACAGTCTTCCTTTAAGATTTCCTTGTAAATTCGATATGCGATTGAGGGACATGCCCTCTGAGCGATGGATAGTGCAATTTGCGGCATCATAATAGACCTCGTTTCCTTACTATTCATATCTTCGTTAAGCAGAGCTGGGACAGTCAGTGAGTTATAGATCAGGATGGCTTCATAGAATACCCATTCTCCTCGCCGCTTCTTCCCAGTATTCTTCCTTCATGCTGTTCCAATCCGCATTGCCGGAGCTCTCCAAGCTGATCTGATATGCAAGCTTTAGACAATCCATGCAGCGATCAATACCTGTAAGCAATGTTCCTTCAACCAGCTTTGCCCATATATTGGCCTGTTTGGTTAAACCACTGTCATATAGCTCCTGAACAGCACCTTTTCGGTCATAATCCAAAGATATATATTCTTCTTCCCAGGTGGACCCTTCACTGTGCAATATAACAAATTGTGTTTTTGCTCCCTTAGACCAGGGGATACCGACGGACCCGGTATTGACGATTTTCTTGCCGCCGTATTGATAGGTTCCCTGCTCATGGGTATGGCCGCAGACAATTAGATCTGTATGAATGGAGCTTAATGCATTTCTTGCCCCTTCACTGCCAATGGATAGATCTCCGCGAGACTCGGATAAAGAGCCGTGGCAATATTCAAACTCGGGATATCCTGAGTTTGCCATATGCCCCTTGATATCCAGACTTTCAAAGAATTGAAAATCCATATCTCTTAGATTTTCATAGGTATAGCATAAACTCCCGCTGGCAGAAGAGGGGGAGTTCCAACCGTCATTGCTGCTTTGCCGATGCCTCAGAAGATATTCTTCGCGGTTGCCTTTAATAAACCAGCAGTTTTTGTGAAGTCTTAAATCATAAAGCAGATTCATGGTTAATTGGGGGTATGCACAATCACTGACATAATCACCTAAGAACAAAAGGTTCTCTATCTTTTGCTGGTTGATATGCCTGACACAGGCTTCCAGGGCGAGATGATTACTGTGTATATCGCTTAGTACGGCAAGTTTCATTCGTTACCTCACATTAATTTTCTTCAGACAAAATTGCACTGTCCTTGATTTATGATTTTATTCCCCGTAAGGATATTCATGTTCTGACTTTGATTGAAATTCTTTTAAGAGAATTATTCTATCGGCGGGATCAAACTCAATGATGGAGACTCCGTCAAAGCCGTCAGTTACGCCATCATAAATACAGCGAAAATACCATTCGACCGCGACCTTGTGTCCCTGGTGCAGAAATTGCTTTATGTCCCAGGCTAAAACCCTGCCATGCTGGTTCCATTCGTTAAATCACTGCAGTATCTGAGGAAGGCCGTGATATTCCGGACCATAACACTCGCTGTAAACAATTTTTTCATGAAATATCTCATCCAGGCGGGAGGGGTCGTTATTCAACCAAGCCGTGAAATATTTTTTTATTATGGTTTCTTTTTTGTCCATGTGCTCTCTCCTTGTTGAATTCAGCCTGCTTTTACGTGATGATTAGACAATCAAAATCCTGTCCGGTCTTTTCTCTGTTGGGTAACATTTTTTCTCCTGTGATCATTTTTGCCAAACAATAGTTCTATGAATATTATAACTTATTAAAGGATAATGACAAGAATAAATTTCCGGGTTAGTATAGTGGAGATCGGGTGATTAATGACATAAAAATTTTTTGGGATACTAGCCAGGTGAATTGAAGGAGAAAGTACCAGAAATAAGAAATGGCGCAGATTCATATCATACACATGAATCCGCGCAAATTAGATTACAGCGGTTTAGAATACTCTGCGTATTTCTATGCAGAAACGAGAAAGAGGTACTGTTTCATTACAGTATTCGTCCGGCAGCATGGAAGGGGGGAATATACTATTTATAAGCTCTTTACATATGTTATCAAAGGTTTGATCAGGGCTTTATCTGAGTGGTCATTCGACTTCATAAGAGCATGCATCATGCCCGTTTCTTCCTCTGTCCGGTTTTTCTTTTTTTGAAGTGATTTGCACATACTTTTCAAAACGGTTTTGGAAAGGAACCCCATATTTTCATAATTGATTCCGCTTTCAAAATAATAAAAGGGAATGCTTTTTTGTTCTTCTGTCGACAAATTATTATCCCGGATATTGTTAATGAGTTCAGCGGCATTTTTGTTTGTGGCCCCTGTAGCGAATAAAATAAGCTTCTTGCCGGAGATAAGTGAATTCTTCTTCAATTTGTCTAAACCGGTAATCCGGCCAGCCATGATGCCTCCGCCGTAAACGATCACATCATAATCGCTGATTTTCTTTGCAGCATCTTCATAGGCAGCAAGATCGCAGGATAGTTCTTCGGAGATCCATTGGGCATATTTCTTTGTAAAGCCGGTATTGCTTTGATATACGACAACTGTTTTCATTATTGTCCCTCCCGTATTGAGATGAGATTGCTCTCAATCTTAGTCATTGCTTTCAAGGTAATTGTTATTTCTTCGTCCGAAAGTCCGTCATACAGCCGTTCCATAAACTCCTGTCCCCTCTCTCTATGCTTTATTTCAAGCTGCATTAACTGATCTGTCGGAGCAATTCGTACTTTTCTCTTATCCTGCTCATCCGGAAAGAGCGTAAGAAATCCGTTTCTCTCAAGTTTATTCGCGATTTGCTTCACATTTTGATGAGAGCTTCCCATTACTTCGGACAATTCATTGATTGTAGGATAATGGTCGTGAAACAATGACAGGCAGATGGTAAGAAAAAATTGCTTGCTGGTGATGCCTTCGTAGAAGGTATCGCCGGCCGCCTGTAATTGATTATCAAATGCGAAAAAGAGACCGAAGAGAATGGTTTTGTCATTTAGCCCGGTCAGCATGTTGCTTCTGTCCATGATTATTGCTCCTTTCCCTATTCCAGTGCGATGCTTACCGCACTTTTAATTACTTCACTGGAAAGAGTGGCGCCGCTTATGGAATCGACCTGATAGGTATTTTGATTTATCATATCCATTATTATGGCCTCTGCCTTGGCACCCTTTCCGTTCTCGTGCTTAAGTAAATCAATTTCTATAATTGTATGATCCTTAACCGTAACTTCTACCTCTGCTTTAACAAAAGTTGTATCTGCGCCGCCTTGGAACGCTCCATCGGCTATCTTTGAGGGCTCTAATCCGGAATAGTACAGATTCTTTCTTTCACGATCAGCGGTTGAGGCCATAAATACAAACATCGCAATGAGAAGCGTCAGTATTGCTGCCAGTATTCCACCTAAGAATTTTCCTGCTCTCTTCATCAATATCCTCCTTAAATTAAACAAGTAATATATTACATATTATATGTAATATATTACTTGTTTCGCTCAAAGTCAAGTATAATCAAAAATTTTTTGAAATTCTATGTTTGATATGATTGAATCTAAGTTTGAATTGAGATTGTTTATTTCACCTGATGCCTTTTAAACCCTGTGTAAGTAAACGGAATGAGCATGGCAATTGCTGTTATGGCAAACATCGGCATGAATATGTAGGGTTCCATGGATACCCCGGGCATTTCATAAAGGTTGGGAGAAGTAATATTCCATATCGCCATCATATTTGTGGGCAGAAGATTGTTAAGCTGAACCAGGGTATCATAGGCGGCGGGAATATGAATAAACATGGGTGCAATAATTAATATGCTCGTCGCAACGATGACACGAAACGGGGAATTAAGATAGGCGGAGGCGAGCATGGTGATCGCAGAGACAAGCAGGTTCCCGAATAATACACAGCCAAAGGAAAGGAAGGACAATTCTCCCATGGTAAGAGGGTAAGGAGATAATGGCAGAGAAACTTGATGCTGTGCTGTGAAGCCGTCAAAGCCATAAATTATCATAGAGCCTAAATATACCATAAGGGAAAAAATCACACACAGAAAAAAGGCCGAGGAAAGTCCAACCAGGATTTTTGCAGTTATTAAGGACCTTTTCCCGTTTTTGGACGGAAGGATGAGCTGGTCAGCTCCGCTGGTATATTCCCCGGCAAAGATAGGGGCAAGGCAGACAGCAATGATAAAGGCGGTAATGAGGCCTGCGGTATACATGAGGGACAAATATTTTTCATAGCCGGTCACTGCTTCCAGGATAAAAGGCTTTTGAACCCTTTGCTCCATCTGCAGCAGCTTTTGCTTCGAGCGCTCATTCATAGTCAGGCCTTCCAGTACCTGTTCCAGTTTCTTTTGCCGGATATCATAGTAGGAGAGCGCCTGCTCTCTGGTCATATGCTGCATATCGGTCAATTCGAAATCATGTCCGGCAGAGTTATAAATACTCATTAATCCATAGATGCTGCTGTAGTGCCTGGCATATAACTGGTATTCCTCTGTATCGGTATATCTTTTGGAAGAAGCAGGTATGGCTGCATAAGCAGAGGCAGCTTCCAAGATCAGATCCGCATCCAATTCCCTGCCGGACAAAGCTCTGACATAGGCACGGTCCTTTTTCATCCCTTCGTAATTGCTCTCGTTATCCGGTCCGGAGTTCCCGAGCACAGAGGCGGCGCAGGTTAAAATAATCACCGACAGGGCAAGGATAAAGGAGATACCAAAGCTTTTGCGAACAAAGATCTTCTTGTATTCAAAACCTATTAAATTCATCAAATTATTCATTTTAACTCCTGTTCTTTTTGTTTTGTTCAGGCTTCAAGTTTCGTTCAAGCTTTAAATTGCCTCATTGAAGTGATACAGATATAAATCCTCCAGGGTGGCAGGAACGGATCGGGCAGCTTCACAGGGCTTTTCCTCGGCGGCCAGCCGCAGAAAGAGGTTCGCGCCTTCCGGCCGAAGGTTAATAATCGGATGTGCGGCAAGGAGCTTTTCGGCTGTTTTTGGATCGACGGTGCATTCGTATATCTTGTGCTCGATCTCCTTGATAATCTCACTTAAGCTTCCCGAATGGATAAGCTGCCCGTCCTTCATCATCAGAATGCGGGTGGCGATGCTCTCCACATCCGAAACAATATGTGTGGATAATAGAACAATTCTGTCCTTGCCCAACTGTGAAATCAGATTACGGAAACGGACCCGCTCTTTTGGATCAAGACCGGCCGTTGGCTCATCTAAAATAAGAATTTTTGGATTATTCAGCATTGCCTGGGCAATTCCCAGGCGCTGCTTCATACCGCCGGAAAAAGTCTTTATTTTCTTTTTCGCAACATCGGCGAGAGATACAAGCGCTAATAATTCTACCGCTTTTTCCTTGGCTCGAGGTTTGGTAAGCCCCTTAAGACTTGCAATATAAAGAAGAAAATCGCAGGCCGAAAATTCCGGGTAATAACCAAAATCCTGGGGGAGATAACCGAGCAGTTCCCGGTAGCCCTCCTCGCTGACATCCATTCCATTGAATCTGACCTCTCCGCTTGTCGGCTTCAGCACCCCGCACATCATACGCATTAATGTGGTTTTACCTGCCCCGTTTGCGCCCAATAACCCGTAGATTCCCTCCTGCAGGGTCAGGGAAAGCCG
This sequence comes from Bacillota bacterium, assembly GCA_023423045.1. Lineage (GTDB taxonomy): Bacteria > Bacillota > Clostridia > Lachnospirales > Lachnospiraceae > Mobilitalea. The sequence continues at coordinate 65,983 of JAFAGA010000028.1, forward strand.
ATCCACTGCAATTTTGTTTTTATAATGCTTTGTTAGTCGGTCAATGACAAGTTCCATTGCATATCCTCCGTTCTTTTGATTAACTTTACGGTTTCCATAAAAAGCAAGACTGTGAATAAGACGAACGCAAGCACCCAAATCAGAAGAAGTTCCTGTTTGTAAAATATGCTTCCCGTGCCGAGAAGAAAGCTGCTGCCGATACCGGTAAATCCAGCGATGCAGCCGCATACATAGAAAGTATCCCTGGTATGCAGCCGGTTTACGGCAAACAGGGAGAGCCCCGAGGTTGCCAGGAAGGGAACAACCAGATAGAGGGCAGCTCTTATTATGCCGTATTCCAAATGATCTTTCGCAAACAGCAAAACCATGAGCAGAATAATTAGGTGAACAAAGCCTGAAATAAACAGCCTTACCAGGGTTACCTCCCCTAAATTATATTTACAGCTCATCTCCAGCTCAGCCATATGGAAGGACCGGCTTCGATTAATTTCGCTTATTCCCATAAGGGACAGGAAAGGCAGCAGGGCTGAGATTGCCGAAAGTCCTATAACGGGTATTATATCCCATCTCAATATAAGAAGTGCACCGGCAAGAAAGAGAAAGGACAGCAACCAGAAGCTTCTTCGGATATATCCTGCCTGCTGCCGGAAAAATGTAAGCCGGCTTATTCCCGGATGAGAAAGGCTGTTCAAGAATTCTTGCTTACGGATGGGCGCCGGTGCAAAAAATACGGCCTTGATTTCCTGCTTTAAATACCTGTTCAATAAAAATCCTCCTCTCTAAGCAGCTCTTTTATTTGCTTTAATGCAGTATTCAGCTTCCGGTAGACCGAAAAACGTGAAATGTTTAAAATGCCGGCAATTTCCCCAACCCCCAATTCATTGGAGTAGCGGAGCAATAACAGCTCCTGCAATTCCTTCGGCAGGGAGGACATGGCTTGTCCAATGGCAAGCCTGTTCTCCCTGGGCGTAAATTCATCGGAAGAGGAAAGCTCCTCCTTTAGGGGGAGGGCAGGGGTGCGCCGAAAATAATCTGTACACAGGTTTTTCGCGGTAACATAAAGATAAGCCAGCGGTTTTCCTCTGTTTATGTAGGTGCTTTGGCTGAAATACCTGAGGAAGGTCTCCTGTGTCAAATCCTCCGCAATTGCCTGATTTTTTACTTTGAAATAGCAATACCGATATATTTTCTCGTATTGGTCTTTGAGTTCTAAAGACATAAGAGCCCTCCTTTCACTAGGTATAACGATGATATGGCATAATATGTGCGGATAAAAATAAGATTTTTGCGGATAGAGACAAGAAAGAATAATTTTATCATGATTAAGATACATTTACCATCTGCCCGGATGGGGAGGGATACAATGTACAGTATTTTATTGGTGGAGGACGAGAAAATAGAGCCGGATATTATGATAACAGACATTCAGATGCCGGCTATGACCGGAATAGAACTGCCAAGAGAGAAGGTTCAAAGCCCGGTCTCTTTTAAACAGATTTCACTAAATAGAGATGGACTTGTACCCAGGGAACAGGCACAAGTCCATGCATGTATGGAAGGATTAATTTGAGTTGGCCGATGTATGCTTTTCCTTTACAGGGATCAGCAAATCCAGCTGCAATCCTTCCGGTTCTGTGTTTTCCAGCGCAGCATGATTAACATAATTCAGATGCTCTTCCAGCCAACCAAACATATTTGCCGAATCCCAGTTCCCATTGTATTCATAGGTCTGGCTGTTCTGAAGCCATTCGGCAAAGCGTCCCCACTCTTCGAAAGCTCCGAAGGGAATCATATATGCCGCATATAAGCCTCCTGCAAAGTGCTTCCTCATCAGTGGTTCCGGAATAATCATATCGTCGGGTACTGTCACCCACATCTCGTAACCATGGTATTGAGTTTCATCAACGGGGTTGGGCGAATTAAACCCATAATGCCGGAGATCAGGTTTTACATGAACCAGATCATTATCCCGGACAAACTTGTCCATCACCTGATTTACATGCATTTCGGGGTCATCACCGATATACTGGTATGCGGCTACCGTTGCCGGGGGCAGGTATACAATGCGTATATCCCTGTCGGTTAATCTGTTCAGCTGCTCGTTTGCTTTGTTTAACTCCTCCATTGTGTTATCCTCCTTAAAATTAATCTTTGTTAAAGAAAGAGGAGTGATCATGGAAAGAATGGCCATATCGTTTAACAAATCAGATTTTAGGCTTATCCCGGACTTGAAGCGCAATTCATCCACAAATCTTTTCAGAACATCCCGGATCGTCGAAAGGGATGCGATTTCATCATCCAATTCCCGGATGTTTTCCATAAATACCTCGATGGCATTCAGGGCATTGTGGTCGCCTAGCAGGATCGCAATTTGCTTTAAGGGGATGCGCAGCTTCCGCAGAATGATAATCTGTCTTAGACGTAAACAGGCAGCCTCGCTGTATACCCGGTAGGAATAGCCGGCCATCCGCTGACTCTGTAATAATCCGATTTGCTCATAGTACCGGAGCATCCTTGTAGATACGCTGAATATTTTTGTTACCTGGGTAATGGTTTTTAGTTCTTCCATAGTGACCTCCTTCTTTACTGAGAATTATAAGGTACGACACGACGTCAAAGTCAATGGAGAAATTGACAATTAATAATTAACGTATCAAATGACGGCATTGCTGCAATGTGCAATAAATAGACTTGAGCATTGCAGGGATATAGAATATAATGGGAATAATAGCAAAGGAAGACCTTTGGCTTCCGAAAAATATGAGATGGGCAATAAATAAAGCTTGGAAGGAAAGTGCTGCTGTGAAGGATAAAATATCTTATAAAAGGATTGATTTTATAGTCATAATTATCATGGTCATATTGATAGGTATTGGGCTCTACTGTAAACAGCAGGCATTTATGACAAGTGATGAACAGGGCGCCGTGGATATAAAACAGCTTGCAGGCCTGCTCATAGGCTGCGTCATGATTGTTGCGATTGTACTGATCGATTACCATATCATATGTGCCATGTCCTTTGTCATGTATTTCGCCATTGTGGCTGTTTTAGCACTTACCCTCGTAATCGGAGAGGATTTAAATAACGTAAAGAGATGGATTGAGATATTTGGCATCCCCTTTCAACCGTCGGAGCTGGCCAAAATTGTCCTGATTCTCTTTTTGGCATGGCTGTGCAACCACTTTAAGAAGAAACTGGACAAATTATATGTGTTGTTCCTGCTTGGAGCGGTTGTGGTATTGCCGATGGGACTGATTATGCTGGAGCCTCATCTGAGCTCCAGTATCTCCATCCTGTTTATCTTCTGTATCATGGTCTACTGTTCCGGAATTAAGTACAAGGTTATCGGTGCGGCGATGGCATTGCTCCTGCCGGGAGTTGCCGGTATTCTTGTCGCCGTAACTTTATTCAATGTTAAGTTGCCATTTATAGAGGGCTACCAGATTAAAAGAGTATTATCTTTTATGTCCACCGACGAAAGTGAAGAGCAGGATGAAGATTTCCAACAGCTCCAATCAATAGAAGCAATCGGTTCAGGAGGGCTTCATGGAAAGATGATTTCGACTGACAGCGGAGTTGACCGTAAATACATTAAGATCTATGCGAAGGAGAGCGATTTTGTCTTTGCTATTATCGGTGAGGAATTCGGTTTTGTTGGGAGCTTCAATATAATTGTCCTCTATGCGATTTTAGTGGCCCGCTGCCTGATCATCTCCCTGCGTGCCCCTGATTACATGGGAAGGCTGATCTGCATGGGAGTATCTGCGTATTTGATGTTTCAGATCTTTGTTAATATCGGTGTGGCGGCGAAGCTGCTGCCCAATACAGGACTTCCTCTGCCCTTCATCAGCTATGGACTTACCTCGTTAATCAGCTCAATGGCCGCGGTTGGTTTGGTACTGAATATCGGGGCGAGGAGAAAGAGCGGTGAGGAGAAAAATTTTACTGCAAGGGTGTTATGAAGCGAGATGCAATCAAATAGCATTAATATATCCCTTATAGAACTTTGCTTTAAATGTCTGCGTACCGTCGAACTTGCTATACTCACCATAATGGTCAAACTTTAGTCCGCATTTTTCAAGGACTTTACCGGATGCCGGATTATCCGCAGCATGATTTGCGCTAAAATACCTGGCATCGAATGTCTCATATGCAAAGCGGATCATGGCTTTTGCTGCTTCTGTGGTGTAGCCCTGATTCCAATGGTCGTATCGGATATTATATCCGAAATCCCATGTCTCGTTCTCTGAATTATATCCGATATCACCGCTGCCGATAAGAAGATGATTGCTTTTTAAAACAAAACCGAAATGATATGTATCTTCCTCCTTCACTACAGTGGAGAGCCATGATGTTACATCGTCTATTGACTGATATGTGTTATAGGGCATATATTTTGTAACTCTCCCGTCACTGACCCATTGAAACACCGCATCAGCATCTTCTAATGCCAGGGGTCTTAAAATTAACCGTTCCGTTTCTAAGGTTGGAATGTTCATATGAGGCAGCCTCCTAAATAAAAATTGATGTGATTATTCCCAGGGTATGATTATTAAATCCGGCCATTTGCTTAACCAGCTTGATACCTTTTTTTCATAAATCGGCTTTGTAATTTGTGTTTTATTTGCCCGAACAATTTTGCCAAACAGATCATTTAAACCAAATGGAGCATATACCTTAAATTCATTATTTTCTTCAAGCCGGACTCCGATTGCAGTAGCAGTAGTTGGCCATGTGTTTATAGCAGCTTCAATAGATTTATATGGCTCAATCGAATAACCAAAATGTTCGTTATACCATAGATGGACCCTCGCTTGATTTTTTACATCCAGTTCAATTTTTAGATCAGAATATAGCTATTTCACCTGTGTGATCACTTTATTTTCAGAGTCATAGTCTAAATTTATGTGATCAAAATAAACAAAATCTATATCTTTTATACCATAATCCGGCGGATAATCAAATAGATAATTCCAAATAGTTTGGGTTATGCAGCCTGCTCCGATGTAATAATGATCTATGTTTAACTGCTTTGCCCGTTTTAAAGCGGTACTTATAATTTCACTTGACATAATAATAGCTTCCAGCATTTTGATTTGGGTATGAATGTCCATATTATAACCATCCAGCATGATAAATTTATCCTCCGTTTCTTCGTAAAGATATCTGCAATGAAATAAAACTTTAACCTTTTTGTTGCGCTGCATTATGAGACAGCATTTTTGCGAATTCTTCATTTGCATACCTCAGCTCGTCATCATTCAATGCATCTAATTTTTTGATTAATTTAACTCTAAGTAAACGATTTGTAAGAAATTCAACCTTCTTGTCCATGGTCGATCTTGGATGCTGATAGACATCAAGCTCCATTACAACAGGTTCATCGATGATATATAAATATCCCGTTTCCTGACCGTTGTGAAGAATATCACCGTTATCATCATAACAAAGCATTGGCGGTTTATGTGAAAATGCTTCGGCTAATTCCTTCCATTGTGTTATAGTGCTTCCTATCTCTAATATACTAAAGAGTTTATTTGAACCATGGTACCAGGTTCCGCCTTCGATTATATCGAATATCATAATTTCCTCCAAATAAGTTCCAATGCAGATTGTCAGTTTCTATTCATACTATCTGACTTGCTCCAGCCAACAATTAATAGGTTCTTAAACTCCATTTGGTTTTCTCCTCCAATTAGTATGCAAAATTCGTATATATGACTTCCTGATAAGCTTCCTCATCATAATGCTTCAGGATGAGCAGCCCTCTGTATGTATTAAACCTTCCTTTTGTACCTGATTCAAGAGGCAAGTGAATTTTGCCTGAATAACTCTTTCCCCGGTTGATATAACCCTTTTTTAGGGCAGCCTTCACCAGGTTTAAGGCATCCAGCATTCGGCTGTCATAAGGGTATCCAATGTGCGCAAAATACTCCATTGCCCGAAAACAGTCATATTTCCAGCGGCAGGGATAATGAAAGCCAATCATGTCCGGGTGAATGACCTCTCCGGTTTTTAAGGACTTGAATAATTCTCTCCTCAGCAAATATTCCTGTCCCAGAGCTGCCTGCTGCCCTATTTCGGCCAACCGGTAATCATAGCCATATTTTTTGTAATCCGCCAATGCTTCCAATACAGAGATGGTAGTATGAATAGAACCAACAGCGGAACGGTTATGAACGGAATCCCATGCACAATTCCAGCCGCCATCATTCATTTGATGTGCCAAGATATAATCAACAATTTCATTTGTCCTGAAATCATGGATTCTTCCATAGCATACAAGGCTTAGCAGCATTGCGGACATACACATATCCTGATATCTGGTTTTAGAAGTTTTACCATGATTATTCCAAAGACCGTTCAGCACTTTTTTCGTGGCATTTTGGTAAGATGAAATATCAGAATGAATATCCATATACTTTAATTCCAACAAGGTGTAGGTGCTTGATATCCATTTGCCGGAATAAATACTGCCGCCCCATTCCTGCCTTGCACTATCATATAAATCCAAATATTCAGCGATATATCCTCCGTTGTTGTGGTCAAAAGAACAATCCAGCAAGTAGTTATTCGTCAAATGCTGAATAACAACATCTCCCTCCAATAACCAATCGATTACTCGCATAAACATTCCCCCTCTTTTTTGCTATGTACCAATATACGCCATAAAACCCAACCATTCTTGATTTCTAAAATTTGAACAAAGGCCACATTTTTGAAGATTAGCAATATAATAATTCTACTACTTTTACCGGCATATGTTAATTCCATAAATGATTATATTTATTTTTGTTATGTCAAAATAAATGGAAGTTGTATAATTGATAAGGTTTGACATTATTTTCATGGTTTTATATAATATGGTAATAAGTAATACGGATCAATAGACAATAAAATCTTGACTGTTACCTAAGAAAGGGCAAAAACAATGAAATTATCAGCTGCGATAAAAATTATGATCACTTCCTTCTTACTGCTCCTACTGGCCATAATACCTACCTATTCCGCACAAGCAAATGTGGAAGGCAGTGATGATGATTTTTTTATCGAAGACGGTGTTCTAAAATATTATTATGGCTCAAGCAGCACCGTAGTGATACCCGATGGTGTTACCTGCATTGATATCTATGTATTCCGTAAAAACACAGAAGTGACCAGTATCACGATTCCGGACAGTGTCACAAATATCCGCCAGGGCGCATTTTCTGGGTGTACCAATCTGACCAGCGTAAATATACCGGACAGCGTTTTAAACATCGGGATTTATGCGTTCGAGGATACCCCGCTAATTAAAGACACAGGTGATTTTACGATAGCAAACGGCAATATTTTAGTGCAATATAACGGCAAAGGGGAGTCAGTAACCATACCGGAAGGAATAAAATTTATTGCTTATGGAGCGTTTTCCGAATGCAGCAGCTTAAAGAGCGTCACAATGCCGGATAGCGTCACAAATATAGGAGATTGTGTCTTTTATGGATGCAAAAAATTAAGCAGTGTAAAGCTGTCTAAGAATCTCGTTAATATAGGCAGATATATGTTCTACCGCTGCACAAGCCTGAAGAGTATAACCATCCCGGACGGTGTGAAAACCATAGGTGAGGATGCGTTTCATGTATGCACCAATCTGAAAAGTGTAAACATTCCAAGCAGCGTTACATCCATTGATACGATTGCTTTTGCCGACTGTGAGAAATTGACAAGTATAAAGCTTCCGGACGGTCTTGAGAGGATCGGAAACCAGGCATTTTCCGGCAGCGGCCTGAAAAAGGTAGTGATTCCAAAGAATGTGACCGAAATTGGAGATATGGCTTTTTCCGGTTGTCCGAATCTGACCAGTGTTACCATCCAAAACGGCGTGGAACGGATTGGAGATATGGCTTTTAACTATAGCCCAAAATTAAAAAACATATCCATTCCAAAGAGTGTTACATACATTGGCTATGAAGCATTTAGAGAAGTTCCATGGCTGGTTTATAATAAGGATGAGTTTGTCATTGTGGGCGATCATATTCTGCTGGATTATAACGGCTACCAAAGCTCCGTATCCATACCCAAGGGAGTAAAAAGAATTTATATGAAGGCATTTGAACATGGCTTCGAAATAGAAAGCTTAACCATCCCCGACAGTGTAATTTCCATTGGGGATGAGGCGTTTTCCGGCTGCGTATACTTAAAGAAAATATCGATCCCCAAGAGCGTACAGGAGATCGGCTGGGGAGCTTTTGATACTACCTTTTGGCAGGAGAAGTATCCGGGTGATTTTGTTATGGCAGGAGACGGCATATTAGTCCGTTACAAAGGGAAGGGAGGCAATGTAACCATCCCGAGCAACGTGAAGAAAATCAGTGACGGAGCGTTTCGTGATAATGAAGCTTTGACAGGCATCACTTTTCCCGGCAGCCTGACAGAAATAGGCTGGGGAGTATTCCGGTCCTGCAGTAATTTAAAAACAGTGACAATTCCAAAGAGTGTTACAAGTATTGGAGGATACGCATTTGCTGACTGTACGGGCTTGACCAAGGTGGTAATCGAAGAGGGAACAAAGAGTATTGGGGATGATGCGTTTTATAATTGTCCCAGTTTGGAGAGCATATCTATCCCTGACAGCGTAAGGTATATCAGTAATTTTGCATTTTATGCATCCGATAATCTGACAATCTATTGTTCAAGTGGATCCTATGCGGAAAGATATGCATTTACATCTATGATCCCTTTCCGTTTTACAGACGGCGGTGAAATAGTTAGTGAATAAACGTCCATAGCAATTTGAAATACTTCATCACAACTTAAAGCTCCGTCAGTGATCAATGCTTTATAACCTAATTCGCAGGCCTGATTTCTTACATATGTTTCAACATCAAATACTTATATCCTATGCGCTGCGCCTGTCAGGGAAGTTGCTAAGTGAGTTCTTTATGGCAGGTAAGCTAACGAAAAGTGGTTTTATGGAAGTACGAACGGCTTGATGTGATTTACAGTTCGTGGTAATATATTTTTAGGAAGACAGGCTGGGAGGAGAAAGGCAGAGTAGGCGGAGTATATCCTTAAAATTTATGGAGGTTGGTATAGTGGAAATTAACTTAAAAGGTAAGAAAGCAATTATTACAGGCGGTTCAGGACAATTAGGCCGCTGTATTGTACGTTCCCTGGCAGAGTGCGGTGCGGATGTGGCGATTCATTATCATAAGAACTATGAAAAAGCGGAGGAGCTTGTGAGCGAACTGAAAGCCATGGGAAGAAATTCCGCCGCATTTCAGGCGGATATAACCAGTGAAACAAGTATCTTTTCCATGAGGGACAAGGTGTATGAGGAATTTGGAAAGCCGGATATTGTAATTAATAATGCCGTAATCCAATATACCTGGAAAAATGTACTGGAACAGGACCCGGCCGATTACATCAGTCAGTTTGAAAGCTGTGTACTGCACAACGTATATATGAACAAGGCATTTATTCCCCATATGATAGAACAGCGTTATGGGCGGATCGTGGTGATGAATACGGAGTGCGCGGCCCTTGCCGACGGAGGCAGCTCCGCCTATGTTGCAGGAAAAAGAGGGTTAGACGGCCTGGTACGTTGTCTTGCCCGGGAAATAGGAAAATATAACATAACCGTAAATCAGGTGGCACCGGGGTGGACAATCAGTGAAAGAGATCGTTCGGAGCATCAGGAAATTCAGCCGGATTATGATAAAACCGTTCCCCTGGGACATCGCGGGACCGATCAGGATATTGCCAACATGGTTTGTTTCCTGGCATCGGATCTGGCGGCTTTTACAACCGGGACTTATATACCGGTAGCCGGCGGAAGAGTAATGCCGGCAATTTAAAAACTCTGTAGGGCGGTAATGTTAATATCGCTTTATATAAGACCAGAAATAAAAAGCACTTCCGATGAGTGCAGTAACCCCCTAAGATTAGATTTTGCCTAATCCTAGGGGGTTACTGTAAATCACCATTTTTAAGAGCCTTTTATGCAATAGATATTTATATAATCCAAGCTGTTATTATGGATTCATTTTGCGCGGCACCTTTTCATGTTAAGCACGAGACAGGGGAACCGGGCAGATAAATTGGAAGCTATTTAAATACACTAAACTGTACTCATAGGTTCTTTGAAAAAAATAATACAAGGTCATCATCATTGTTGCATGGAGTATACTGGGGACATATTTGATTTTGATACCATACGCCGGTCCCATCAGGTATATATCCTCTTTTAACATACATTCTTTGTGCACTTCCATATGCATGGGAAACACCTACACCAAGGCAGATTTTGTTGCCTTTTCTTCTTGCAAGACTTTCAACAACATCCATCATAATATTCCCTATCCCATGTCTCCGGTATTTTTCAAATACACCGAAATCAAATACTTCCGGTATTCCCATTCCCGCAAATGCTCCGTCGGCAGGATTCCAGATAAGATTAATATGGCCTGCTACATTGCCTTTATATTCTGCAGTAAGCGTAACCATTATATCCTCATCCATCTCATCGTATCTTTTTTGGTAAGCTTCCAATGACGGATGCCATCCCTGTTCTAACTCAGCCTCGTACATACTTTGTGGATCTGATTTTATCATATCCCGAACAACTATTTCATTTTGATTATAATAAATCATTTTCTTCCCTCCACTCATCCTCTGCAATAGAGCACTGACGTTGCTAATTGAGTTCTTTACGATAAGCACTTTTGGTTTCTACCTCTAAGACATCCTCACAGGGTTTGCCCAGAAACTTAAAAAGCGATATTTTTACAGGTCTTGCAATAATCAATAAATCATTCGGGTTTTCCGGATAGATTTCGCCTAAATGAGGATATTTTTGAGGATACTCTTTTAGAAAAAAAGAGTGGCCTCTTGGATGACCGAAGTGCTCTGCAACTGCTTCGATTTTTAAATTGCCAATTGCCAAAGCTACATTAGGATTCTGCTTTATTTGCTCAGCCTTCTCACTATTCCTGCTGGTAGAAAACATAATCGTCAAACCATCATTAATGTGACACATCATTCTTGCTGTAACCTGGTTGTTTGCACAAGTAGCAAGGACAATATTTTCCTGGGATCGAAGCATTTCTTCAATTTCATTCGATAAATCAACAAAATTCAGTTCCTGCATTTGCTTTACCTCCACTCAAATTTTGGTTTAAATACGGAGTTGCCTATACTTCTTTTGCATAATCTTTATCATAGGATTCCTTCTCCCAGGAAATAAAGACTTCTAGTTCCCAGTGATACGATGGAACAATGGCTTTCTGCTCATAACCAATTTTCTTATAAAAGGCCTGATTTCCACCCAGCATACCAGTACATTCAGGAAACATCAGCTGAACTCTATTGGCGGCTTCCTGTAAAACTGCCGTTGCAATTCCCTTCCTTCGTTCCCACCAAACGACACCCAGGGGTTCGAGTTCACAATAGGGCATACTTTCATCATACCAGATGATAGCCATTGCTATGGGTCTCTTTTGTTGATCAAGAATACATAAGTCCAGATTCTTTCTATAATGCTTCATCTTTCGTAAATCATGAAAAGCCTGTTCTCCATGTTCACAGGCATGATAATCTTCGCCATAGCTAAAAGATAATCGATGGGTATTGGAAAGGTAGAAGTCAGGAACAGTATTGCCGTCGGCAAAGGTATAACCATCAGGCAATGCTGTATGTCCATATCGGATGCGTCGTGTTCCTAAGGAATATGTTTTACCTCTGTAAGGGAGCACGGGACTCCTTGTACTGAAAAATCTTTTAAAGTAAAACTCACATTAATTGAAAAATTCAGTTCGATTTTAGAATCCATAAATGATATGCGATATTTAACGACATAGGGAGTTTCTATAAAGAAAATGTTGAGTTCAAGTAAATCGGAATAGTTCGCATAGCATACATATTGCTGATAATGTTCTTGAAGGTCCTTTACAAAATACATATTACCTTGTGTTTCCGCCGAGAAATTATAATATATGTAATCTTCTCTGCCACATTCTTTTATTATTTTCATTAGATTTACATTATCAGTTCTTGAAAATTCAAGTGATTTAATACCTAAAATATTTTCTTCTATTTCATATTTTGCTTCCTGCACTATAACTGCCTGTGATGGAATGCGATCTGAAGTCTTTTGCTTCTGTATTTCTATTTGTTTATCATTCTCAAGAAAATGTTTATAAAGTAACTTTAATAGATTTTCCATTTTCGAATATTGTGAGAATACGATAAAAGCCAGATTCTTGCTCGGACAAATCAGGCAAAGCTGTCCAAAAGCGCCATCAGCTCTATAAAATCCATCCTTACCAATATGAAATTGAAATCCGTATTCAGTTCCGGAATATTCTATATCTTCATCAATTCTGGTATCTTGCTTGGCTATATTTGGAGTCGCAGCATATTGCAGATAATCCTGTGAAATAATTCTTTTCCCGCAGTAAATGCCATGATTCAATAACATCTGAGCTATTTTAGCCAATGAAGTTGGATAAAGACTTAAGCCCATACCACCGGCAGTAAGCCCCTCAGGTGATAATTCCCATTGTGCTTCATAAATATTCAATGGATAAAATAAATACTTATTCAAAAAATCCTCAAGTGATAAACCGGATACCTTTGTAATAAGAGCGGACAGCATATGTGAGCTATGTGTGCTGTATCTGTAAAAAGTACCTGGGTCATGAGGGAAATCCTGTTTTAAGAAGGCTTTTATCCAGTTTTTTTGCTTGACCAAATCATCATAGGTATTGTCATGTATGCCGCTTGACATTGTTAGAAGGTGGCGTATCTTGATTTTGAATAAATTATTATGAGGAGCTGGTGGTAAATCATCTTCAAAATAAGTATAGATAAAATCATCGATATTCAATAAATTTAGGTCACTTGCAATACCGACTGCCAAAGAAGAAATGGACTTTGTCATCGAAAAAAACAGTTTTAGGCTGTCCATTCTATAGGGCTTTCTGCAATAATGAGCCAAAATATTATTTTGGGAAACACAAATAAAATGTGTTATTCCAACGCTGCCATCATTCTCGCAAGCATTAATAAAATTATTTATTAACATAATTTTTACCACCATTGATTATAGTTTCTGCTCAAATTTCTGCATATTTAATTATACTTTTCCTGATAGAAGAAGTCAATCTATGGTGGGAGAATATACCATATACACATATATTAAGGTGTACTTCTTTTGATATTTTATACTGGACAATATTGATTGACTATTTCAATGAGGCGGCCGGCCTTTTCGGAAGGGACATTTTCTGAAAGCCTTGCTCCGGCAATAATAGGGGCCCATATAAATATTTCGCTTTGAGAGATTCCACTTTTATCACAATAAAGCTGTAAATATAAATTAGCCAAATCCATAGAAAAATGTGAATACAGCAAATAGGTCCGGTATACATCAGCCCTTACATCGCCTGCACTTGCATCAACCCAGTCAATAATAGTAACCTGATTTTCGTTAATAATTAGGTTAAATACGTGATAATCTCCATGACAAAGATATTTGTCATGGTTTATACCGAGTAGCTTTTCTGATAGTGCATTTTTTTGTTTATCATTAAGCAAATGCGCGGATAATATTTGACGATTCAGTTTATCAGTCATCAATTCAAAATCAAGTGCTTTAACTGCATGTATTTTCAATTGAATATCGACGGATAACCTCATGTATGGCTCGGCTTTTGTCATATCATTGAAGATCAGTTCTCCAATCGTTCTGCCCTCAACCCGCTCCATTATAATGGCTTGTCTGCCGTTTACTTTTGTCACTTCATAGATATACGGTACTGGTAACCCGCAAGAGTAGGCATATATTTGCTTTTTTGCTTCATATTCTGCTTTTGCCTCAGGCAGATTATCATTAAAAACTTTTATTATTTTATTGTTATGTAAGTATACCGTTGCGGTATTGCCTTTTGCAATTGGTTCTCCCAAATTCATATCAAGCACCACCCTTTCAATATAAACCGTATTTTCTGAAAGCACGTTTCTTTCAGCATATTATTAAAGATGTCAGTATTCATTTTGATTTGAATATGATCGACCCATTCGCCGTAAAATTCGTCAACATATTTCTTATAACAAGCTCTTTTAACATCTATGTATATACCTAAATCATCGATGGTCACATTTTGTAGTAAAAAACCCTGATTAATTAGTTCTTTTGTTAATTAATTTTTACCAGGATTATGTGATGATAAAATGATATGGCTTTAAATACATCATCATCACAGACCCTCATTTCAGCTTTAAACATTCTATCAGCCCAATGATCTTCATATTTTATCTCGTTCTTCTGTTGGAGACCGAAAAAGGTACGTACGCCATTAATCTTTTCAATATGTAAAGATTTACTTTTTTCTAATATGTTTTCAATATCATAATAATGAATTGTTCCGAAGTTTTGAGCTTGAGAGGTCCCTCCATCAAGCAGGTCCAGAGCTTCTTCAATGTTATTTTCAAAAACTACCTTTTGCATAATTCGTCCAGAATGATTATGTTTAACAATAGAAATACTTCCCCCCGTCTTCAAAACTCGCTCAAACTCTTTCAGTATAGAATCAGTATCTGAAACATATTCCAGAACATTATGACAAATGATACAGTCATACGAATTGTCTTCAAGGGATTTTAACTTGTCAAGACTGCCAACAAGCTGTATATATTCAAAATTGGTAATTCTGTTTTCTGCCATCTCAGTATTTGGTTCAATCGAAACGACTTCGTTGTGCTGTGAAAAGTGATTGGCAGTCAAACCAAAACCACTACCAAAATCTAATATTTTCAAATCTTTTAAATCACCAATTTGTGCCCATATAATTCGATACATCATCGTTCCCCATGGTGAGTTTATATTTTCTATATAATTTTTTAGTCCGGTATTCATTACAATCTCCTTTATGTAAATAATATGTAGATTAATTAATCTTTGTAAAGTTCATTTCTCTATTATAACATTGTATTTTTTATCCATCAAGAATTTCAATATCGCATTCAGTTTCTGTAATATTATTTGTTTTATAATATAAAAGGATCTACATTAAGGGAACCAACCAAAAGCAAAACTGGGAAGCCTTGAAAATCAAGACCTCCCAACGATTTAATCAAACATTACTT
>JAFAGA010000030.1 GCA_023423045.1 Bacillota bacterium
TTACTATTACCGAACCTGCATTATGTACCAATGCTCCTAATACCGGATTTAAGCTCCCGGTCATGGCCAAAAATACGGCAGCAAAATTTAAACTCATAGAAAACACAATATTATATCTTATGGTCACTATCATCCTTCTGGAAAGAGAAAGCAGGTGCACAAGCTCCTTAATATCATCTTTGACTAAAACGATATCTGCCGCATCCACCGCAATATCACTGCCGATTCCGCCCATGGCAATGCCTACAAAAGCCTTCTTTAAAGCCGGAGCATCATTGATTCCGTCCCCAATCATGCAAACCTGCTTCCGGTCATCCTGATCGGTATCAATCCATTTCAGCTTATCCTCGGGCAGGCAATTTGCATATACCTCATCCATGTGCAGCTGCTCCGCAATATTCTTTGCCGCCTTCTCATGATCCCCTGTTAACAGAACCGGCCTGATGCCTGCCGCCTTTACTCCTGCTATCATATCCCCGGCATCCTTGCGCAGGGTGTCCGACAGAGCAATAAATCCTGCCAGCCTCTGATCTATGGAAATATAGATGATAGTGCAGCCTTCCTCCGTATAATCCCTGACCGCAGAGATTTCCTTCTCTCCTATGGGTATCTGCTGCCGGCACAATAGGCTTTCATTCCCGGCTATCACTTCTTTTCCATCACAATCCGCCCATATCCCCAGGCCGGGGAGCATCTTAAAGCTCCGGGCTGGAATTGCCTCCACGGTATGCGAGGCACGGTAACAGCTTACCACTGCCTTTCCCAGAGGGTGCTCCGATCTGGCTTCGGCACCGGCGGCGTAAGCATAGATTTCTTCCCCCGAGACATCGGGGAGAAAGCTTTGAACCGCCGCCACCCGGGGTGTTCCGTGGGTGAGGGTCCCGGTTTTATCAAAGATGATCTTTCTGACGGCGGAGAGCCTCTCCAAGGCGTCTCCTTCCTTCACCAGAACCCCGTGCCTGGCAGCATTGCCAATCGCCGCCATAATAGCCGTCGGCGTAGCCAGTACCAAAGCACAGGGACAGAATACAACCAGGATTGTCACCGCCCGTACCATCTCTCCTGTAACCAGCCAGGTCAGTACCGCGGCACTTACCGCGGTAATAACAATCCAGGTTGCCCACCGGTCAGCAATACCGACAATTCTTGCCTTATCCGCATCCGCTGACTGTACCAGCCGAATCATCCTCTGAACCAGGCTGTCCTCCCCAACCCTAACTGCCTCCATATCGAAAGAACCGAACTGGTTTACCGTTCCGCTGGACACAGAGTCTCCCGCACTCTTATCCACCGGAAGGGATTCCCCCGTCATTACCGCCTGATTCACGGAGGTGGAACCGGAACGGATCACTCCATCCACGGGAATAGTTTCTCCGGGCAGCACACGCAGAATATCACCGACCTTCACCTCTGAGGCAGGAATAATCTGTTCCGCCGTACCGGACAATCTGCGGGCTGTACGGGGTGTGAGGTGAACCAGCTTTTCAATTCCTGCTCTGGCTCTGGCAACCGTCAGCTCCTCCAGCAGGGCACCCAATTGCATAATAAAAGCCACCTCTCCGGCAGCAAAAATCTCACCGGTAATCACCGAAGCAATTAACGCTATGGATACCAGAACGTCCGCTTTAATGTCAAAAGCGGTGATCAATCCCATGGTTGCTTCCAGCACAATAGGGATCCCACACAGCACGATAGCAATCCATGCCAAAGAAAAGGGAAGCTGCACCGGCTCCAGCATACTGATCACCAGGGCGGCTGCAGAAACAGCCAGGAAGGCAATCTTCTTTTTACTGCCTCCCCATTCTAAAATCTCCTCCAGTTTATGCATAATCTCCTCCTTATTATATCATTCATAATACCCATGGGGGTATATGTATCCGCTCTTATAATATACATATAGGGGTATGGGTTTGTCAAGAAATATAATAAAAGGCGGGGTAAGAACTTTTTATTCCGAAATAAAAGCTCTTGCCCCGCCCTTTTCATAAGCTAGTTCATATTGGCAAACCGTTCCACTGCCTTTGTAAAGCTTTCAATTGTCTTGTCGGCATCCCCATGCTCTATGCCATCCCTGACACAGTGCCTGATATGCCCTTCCAGAACAACCTGACCCGCTCTATGCAATGCTGATTTCGCCGCGTTAATCTGCGCTATGACATCCTCGCAGGGAACATCTTCGTCCACCATCCGGTCAATCGCCTGTACCTGCCCGATAATCTTTTTCAACCGCCGGTGCAGGTTCTCCGAATCCATACATTTTTTCATGTCTGTGCCTCCTAATACCATAAGGGGTATGTGTTTATTATTGAATAATTTCCCGCCTTTGTCAAGCCTCTCCCGCTGTCCCGGCAGGACAGGTTCAGGTAATGAAGTCCCGCCGCTTCACAGCTTCCGGCACCAAATCATGCCCTATTTCGTCCCAGCCTGCCTATGAGAACGGCTCCCTGCACAATCACCAGCACACTGCAGATTGCAGCCACCATCTCTGCAGAAGTATCGCCCGCGGTAATCAGGTTAAAGCCCCCATGCCAGACCAATGCAGGCAGAACACTGAAACGGCTTTTTTTGCAAAGCCATGCCAGCAGGATGGAGCCAAAGCACAGGCTCACTGCCCAACCAATCACACCCGGTCCCATATTCATGTAAGTCTCATGAAACAGGAATGCCGGCAGGTGCCAGAGCATCCAGATAACTGCCACGATCAGGGCGCTCACACGAAGAGAGAATCGTTTGCTCAGCTCCGGCAAAAGAAAGCCCCTCCAGCCCGACTCCTCACCCAGCCCGAAGGTTACAATCCATACCAGGGCAGTCTGCATTATCTTCAGGCCGGGAAGGCTGCCGGTAAGTCCAAAGCGGCTCCATTCGGTCCATTCGCCGGTTATAAAGCGCTGTATCACAATTGCAGCGGCTGCATACAGCACTGGCATAAGGACTGCCATGATCAGCCACCGCATGGGAAACCGCAGCGAATAAGTTCTTCTGAACCAGTCCTTTAACTCTTTCCATCCTCCGGAAGCAAGGGATGCAAGTACCGCTCCGATTAGTGGGCCGAAGGAGGCCAGATAAAATTGGCTTTGGAAAGTGGGAATACGTTCATTCCACCGGTGGTTGATCAGAAACGGAAGCCAGACCATCCAACTGAACCCATATGATGCTAAAAGATATACCATTATTTTCTCATATTTCATAATGACCTCATTTCTTTGCATATGCCTGGTGCCGCTCATCCGCCGCTTGGACCGTAAAGCCTGCTTTGCGCCCGGCAGGGGCGGTGAAAGCACCGGTATAAGCATAATAGGCTTTCTATGTTTTATTATATTATCATAGAAAGCCTATCGTGAATTCATATTGGCAATGTTTCTCTTTCCTTACAGAGAATGCAAAGCCCTTGGCTCCACCACTGCGTTATTCAATGATTTTATCAATAAATACTTCACCATTCAGGTGATCTATTTCATGGCATAAGCATTTGGCCATCTCACCCTCGCCGGTTACGACCATCTCTTCCCCCATCTCATTCAAAGCCTTCACCGTCACCTTCTGGGGCCGAAGCGTCTTTCCTATCTGTCCAGGAAAGCTCAAGCATCCCTCGATACACTCCTGCTCTCCGCTGGAATCGATTATGACGGGATTTACCAGCTTCAGGGTATTACCTTCATAATCAATCACAATCAGCCTTTTGAGGATCCCGATCTGGTTCGCTGCCAGAGCCGCGCCGTTTTCCGTGTGGTGCAGCGTATCCATCATATCCTCCAGCAGCGCGCGTATTCTGTCATCCACGTCTTTTACTTCCCTGCACTTTTTCCGCAGAATTTCATCCTTGTCATATCTAAGCTGTCTTAATGCCATCTCTGCCCCTCCTGCTGCTGTCAGACCTTAGTTTCTTCCTGCTTTCCTCAAACTGAAAAACCTCCTCAATGGAAAGCCCGAACACCTTGGACACACTGTAAGCGATCCATATGGAGGGCTCATATTTCCCCGTCTCAATAGCGTTGATGGCCTGTCTCGAGGTTCCTACCATCTCACCCAGCTGTTCCTGGGTGATTCCCTTTTTTTCTCTCAACTCTCTGATTCTGTTCTTCACGATTATTCTCCGTCCATAAATAATGTACATGTAATGTTAACCTTACATACAGTGTAATTTATGAATGGTCCTTTGTCAAGCGGTCCTTCCGGCGGTCCGCCTATTTCTTCTTTAAAAAAATCCACCAGTTGGAATGGAAGCCTTCAAAGAAAATCTCCTGGCATTCTTCCACCTCGCGCAGCCATTCTCTTACCATGGGAAGCATATTCTCGAACAGATCCGCCGGATAGCCCCAATCCAGATCCAATTGGAACATATAATGATTCATGGCAATCACACCGTCCTTCTTCAGTACCCTGACCAAGGTTCTGATTAATCCCAGAAAGCTGTCCCTGACATGCTGCTCCAGGGTGTTGTCCTTCATTTCCCTCTGCAATATGGAAATCATCTTCGGAAGAGTTTCCATCCAGTCGGAATATATGGTATCTATTCCTTCCCTCTCACACAAGATCGCCTGTATTACATCATTTACAGCATGCTGAAAGGCAATCACATCCACTGTCCCTTCCCCGATATGGCGGTCAATGAATGCGGCATCATCCGCTATTAATTCCATTACCAGCGGCAGATCCTTTGTCTTCTCCAGCAGGCTCTGATTCAGAAGCTTATTCATATTGGCTGTTATGTAATGACTGCCCGGCCGGGTTCTCCCCATTACCTGCGGTATCATATCCGCATCCCCCGTTGCAACCTCCAGCAGTTTTAAATTGCTGCCATGTTGTACTATACCAAGTACCTCATCCCATCTGGCCCTGAAGTAAAGCTCGTTCAAAACTGAAAAACTCGCAATGGGTCGTTCCAGCAAAGCTTTCAACCCGCTTTCCAGCTCTGTCCCGGAAAGCCTGTCATATTCCCCATATTCATCCTCACTCAGATAGCGGTGTGCATTCTTTTGAAGCACCGGCATCCACTTCTTCTCATCATCCAGGTGTATCATTCCCTTATCCTCCCATCATCAACTCTGATTACTTTCAGAAAGCTCCCTGTGCGAGTGTCTTTCTCGCACAATTCACCTACGTTTTGATTATAGCACAAAATGGCAGGGACAGACTATTTATTTCTCAGAAATGGGATTGACTGCCCTATCTGCTTTCCATAATTCCGGACTTTACATTTCGATACCCCGATGTTACATTAAATAAGAACTTTATATGCCCACCGGGCGCACGCATAAGCAAGTTTATTGTAGTAGATAGGAGGATAATTCTTGAAATACAAATCTGTTAAGACAGCAAACTTTATAAGCCGTCCCAACCGTTTCCTGGCCCATGTGATGATGGACGAAAAAGAAGAGGTCGTACATGTGAAGAATACCGGCAGGTGCAGGGAAATCCTTACCGAGGGGACCGGAGTAATTCTGGAGGAGGCCGAGAGAACCGGACGCAAGACCAGATATTCATTGATCTGCGCCTACAAAGGTGACGTCTTAATCAATATTGATTCCCAGGTGCCCAATGCTGTCGTATATCAAAGCATTCTGGAAAGGGGCATTGCCGAATTGCCTGACGTGACAAAACTCTCCCGGGAAGTGACCTACGGCAGCTCCAGATTTGACCTTTACTTTGAAGCCGGGGAGCAAAAAGGATTCATCGAAGTAAAAGGAGTGACTCTGGAGGCCGAAGGGACTGCCTTGTTTCCGGATGCGCCGACCCAGAGGGGCACCCGGCACATCTATGAGATGATTCATGCGGTAGAGGAAGGCTATGCGGGCTATCTGTTCTTTCTCATCCAATTGAAGGGTGTAACCCGGTTCATGCCCAACCGGCTGCAAGATCCCGACTTTGCCGAAGCACTATCTCTTGCCCGGACTAAAGGAGTAACTGTTCTGGCTTATGATTCTATTATCACAGAAGATGAAATCCTCTTAGGAGCTCCTGTTGAAATATGCCTGTAACATTGCTATCTCTGCCTGCCGGAAAAATATTTGTATAATTTAATCAGCTATTGTAAAATAATTGTAATTACATAAGAAAGACAGGTTTATGATAATGGGATATCACATTTTGCTGATTGAAGATGATTTTAATATTTCCTCTGCCATCCGTAGTTACCTGGAATGCAGAAATTGTACCGTCCATATTGCTCCCAGCCTGGAGGAAGCCAAAGCCTGCCTTGGAAAGCAGTTGTACTCCCTTTTGATTGTGGACTGGAACCTGCCTGACGGTACCGGAGATGAACTGTGCCGCTGGGTCAGGATAAAATGGCCTGTGCTTCCCTTCCTCTTCCTCACTGTCCGCAGCGATACAAAGGATATGGTACACGGATTTTCTATCGGAGCCGACGACTATATTACAAAGCCCTTCGAATTGGAGATCCTGTATTCCAGAATTTGTGCCATCCTCAGGCGCACCGGGGATATCAGCACCCACCTTCTGTTTTGCGGCCCCATCACATTGGATAAAAACCGCCTTCAGGTTTTTTGCGGAGAGGAGGAGATTGTACTGAGTGCCATGGAATACCAATTGCTGCTCCTGCTGCTGGAGAATAAAAACCACACCCTCACCCGCAGCAGACTGCTGGAGCAGATCTGGGATTCCAACGGTAATTTTGTTAATGATAATACACTCACCGTAACCATGAAGCGGCTTCGGGAGAAGCTTCACAACCCTTCCTGCCTGAAGACAATACGCAGCCTTGGCTACCGTCTGGAGGAGGAAATATGCTGAAGAAAAAATTCTTATGTTTTCTGGTTATCGCTACCTGCTGCCTGGCCGCCAGCATTCCTGTCAGCTTTCTCCTATGGCATAACTATGCCTTAAGCCAATATCATACTCTGTCCATACTGACACAGCAATTGCTTTCCGGTCATCCTGAGATTGAACAGGAGCTGATGGCAGCAGTAAAAGCAAGCCTTTACGGTAGTAACGAACCGCTTTCTTCCGAGACTTCTGTCTTATCTTCCTACGGTTATACTCCTGAGGCCGTTGCCGGCAGCTACCGCAGGGAGCTTCTTGGTTTTACCCTCTTTGCAGCTTTGTCGGCACTGCTGCTTCTGCTGCTGGCCCTAAAGCTGTACCGGGCGGGATACCGGCGCAGAATCCATCGCCTGACAGAGTACCTGGAGCAGTTTCACTCCGGTGGAGATACTGCCGTTCTTGCAAGAGAGGAGGATGATTTCTCACCGCTGGAGGATGAGATCTATAAAACCGTAACCGAGCTTAAACAGACCAGGGAAGCCGCTATTTCAGCAAGGCAGAACCTGGCTGATAATCTGGCCCATATCTCCCATCAGTTAAAAACACCCCTTACCTCAATCTCACTGCTGGCACAGCTTCCGGACAATGACCAAAACAGCCCGCTTCTTAGGCGTATTAGAAACCAGGCAGCCCATTTGGAGTATTTGACAGATGCACTTCTGACGCTGTCCCGTATCGATGCCGGTGTATTGCCGCTGGAGCAGCAGCCGGTGGATGTATACACCCTTCTGCAGCTCTGTGTTGAGACTCTGGAGGTGGATCTCCTCCAGAAGCAGCTTCAGATATCTCTTCCCGACCGGGGAGCAATCCAGTATACCGGAGATCTGGAATGGAGCATGGAGGCAGTATCCAATATCATAAGGAACAGCATAAGGCATACCCCGGAATATGGGCTGATCCGGCTGGATTATCAACAAAATCCCCTCTATACCGAGATTTCGGTCTGCGACAGCGGAGCGGGAATCCCTGAAAAGGAGCTTCCGCGTATTTTTGAACGCTTCTACCGAGGCGAAGGTGCTGCCCAGGGGGGGACGGGTATCGGCCTGTCCCTTGCCAAATCATTGATTGAACTGCAGAACGGCTTTGTCCGGGTCCATAATCTGCCTGAGGGCGGGGCTTGTTTTCTCATTCGCTTCTACCGTCACTGAGATGTCACTTAATTCTGTTACGATATCCTTTGGAACATCACTATTATGGGATTATAGGAGAAATAGCTATGGAATTATTAAGATGCGAAGCAGTGACAAAAATATACGGCACCTCCGCCAATCAGGTGACCGCTTTAAAGCAGCTTGATTTGTGTGTCGGCCGAGGTGAATTCGTCGCCATTACCGGGGCCTCCGGTTCGGGCAAATCCACCCTTCTTCATCTGATCGGAGGTGTGGATACCCCCACCCAGGGCAGGATTTTAATTGAAGGAACGGATATTTCTCGCTTAAATGCAGAGCAGGCGGCCATCTTCCGGCGCAGAAAGGTCGGCCTGGTCTACCAGTTCTATAATTTAATTCCCACTCTGGATGTACGTAAAAATATTATGCTGCCGATGCTGCTGGATAAACGCAGACCGGAGAAGGATTATTTCGATCAGCTCATCCGGACTCTGGGTCTTGCGGATAAGCTGGACTGTCTGCCCGGCCAATTATCCGGAGGACAGCAGCAGCGGGCCGCCATCGCCAGATCCTTATTATACCGTCCGGCTCTTTTGCTTGCAGATGAACCCACCGGCAATCTGGACCGGAAGAACTCCGAAGAAATTATAGAATTGCTCAAATTATCCAACCGCAGCATGAAACAGACCGTTCTTCTGGTAACCCATGACGAGCGGATTGCCCTGGAAGCAGACCGGATCATTACAATCGGAGACGGAAGCATCTGCTCGGATAAGGCGGTGAAAGAATGAAGCTCTGGTATGAATATTCCCTGAACTATATTAAGAATAATAAAGCAGCCGGTATCTCCATGATTGTGGCAGCCCTGGTCTCCTCCCTGCTGCTCTCTCTCACCTGCGGCGTATTCTATAATATCTGGGCAGACGAAGTACGGATGATCCGGCTGTTTGAAGGAGACTGGGAAGGAAGACTGGTAGGTGAGTTTACGCAGGAAGATATCCGAATCATAGAAGGCTTCTACAATGTAAAACTAGCCGTCCGGATTGGTGCCGTCTCCCCAGACCCCTCTTACATAGATCTATACTTCTATCACCCGGAAAGGATATATCGTGACCTGCCGAAGATTGCCAGGCAGATGGGTCTTGATCCCGCAGCCTCTTCACTTGAAGTCCAATATCACACTTCTCTGCTGAATCATAACTTTATCTTTTCACCGGAGGAAGGCTCCCATCCTCCCATCATTCTCTTTATCTATTTGTTTACGATGCTGCTGGCCTGCCTCTCTTTAATCCTGATTATCCATAATGCCTTTGGCATATCCATGAATGCCAGAATCCATCAGTTGGGCTTACTGCAAAGCATCGGTGCAGGTCCGAGGCAGCTTCGCAGGGTGCTAATGGGAGAAGCGCTCCTCCTGTGTCTGCTGCCTGTTCTTGCCGGAACTGCTTCGGGCATCGGACTGTGCCATCTCTTCATGCTGTATGTAAAAGCAATTGTAGGACCCGTAAGAAAAGCAGAATTAGTGTCTGAATACCACCCCCTGCTGCTATTGGCTGCCCTGGCCGTCTCATTGCTTACGGTCTGGTTCTCCGCCAGAATCCCCGCAGCCAGGCTGAGCAGGCAAAATCCCCTGGAGGCAATACGATACGGAATCGAACCTCCGGTTAAAAAAATAAAATCTTTCCAATTACTGTCGAAGGCATTGGGAATCGAAGGAGAGTTAGCTGCAAAATCCCTCTACCACAGAAGGAAAGCCTTCCGTACCTCCGCCTTTTCCCTGACCGTATCCTTCTTTGTGTTCAGCGCCTTTTTGAATATGGAGACCCTTTCGGATATCAGTACGAAGCTGACCTTTTTTCAGCAGTATCAGGACCGCTGGGATCTGATGCTGGTCTTCCAAAAAGACAGTGAACCTCCGGCGGACCTGCTCCGGGACATCAGAGCATTGCCCAAGGTGGAAGACTGCACCGGATATCAGATTCTAACCATGTCCGCCGACATACCTGCCGGCCTGCTGAGCGACCAGCTCCTTTCCCTGGGGGGCTTGGAGGGTTTAAAGGATGCTCCTGTCCATTACCGCGGTGACCAGTACCTGATTGAGGTTCCTATTCTTATTCTGGATGAGGAAAGCTTTTTATCCTATTATTCCCAGCTTTCTGCGCCGGAGGATGCGAATTCTTCCTTACAGAATCGTGCAGTTTTAGTCAATACCATATGGGATAACACCAACAGCAACCGAAGGTATCGGAAGATGATTCCCTTTCTTCGTATCCGGGAGGGACAAATGCTGGAGCTGTCCGCTCCTTCTTCCGAGGACATAGAAGCAGGCTCCGGTTCATCTGTAGCCATCACAACGGTCACCGACACGGCTCCCCGCATCAGGGAAGAATTTCCGGACTTTTCATTATTGCTGGTCCTGCCTGCGGGAAACTGCTATATCCCCTCCCTGCCCACAGAGGCCGGGGAGCATAAGTATTCTGTGAAAGCCAGGTCCGAGACTGACTGCGGAGTAATCCAAAGCCAAATCCTCATACTTCTGACCGACCGCTACGAATATACCTTGGAGAACAGACTGACAAGCCAGGAGAATAACCGGACCTTCCGCCGGACATATAAGCTGATCATCGGCAGCCTTGCCGGACTTTTGGTATGCATCGGTATCGCCAATGTCTTCTCCAATGCTCTGGGGCATATCCATCAGCGAAAGAAGGAATTTGCACGCTATATTTCCATTGGCCTGACGCCGGGAGGAATGAAGAAGGTGTTATTCTACGAAGCCCTGCTTCTTGGACTGAAACCGATCCTGGTCAGTCTGATACTGAATATCCCCTTGCTGATCTTCGGTTTTAACACAAGCCTGATCCATCCGAAGGAATATCTGGCACAGATGCCGCTGCTTCCGGTTTCAGCCTTTGCCCTGGTAATTTTGATATCCGTGGGCTTAGCCTATTATCTGGGGGCCCGAAGGATATACCGGCTGGAGCTGGTGGAAATCCTCAAGGACAATACCATGCTGTAAAGGTATCCGGACAGGAAATAATGCAGAAGGAATCCCTGCGTTAAAATAAGCACAAATATCCCGCAATAAAGGATTTGATCTGTCAAACTTCGATCAAACCATCCATTGCGGGATGCTTGTGTGAATATTCTAAGGAGTCTCCCAGGAATACTCTCAGAAATTCATGAAGTAATTTTTCATATCCTCCAGACAAGCCGCCAGCTTGTTCCTGTTCAGACTGTAATAAACCTTATTGGAGTCCACCTCTGCTTTCAGGAAGCCCTGCTTTAGCAAGACACTCACATGATAGGAAATAGTTGCGGTCGACAGCTTCAATTCCTCCGCCAGCTCTTTTCCATAGTAGGGCTTTTTACCGGAAAGCTCCAGGATATCCACCTTGCTTTTATCGCTGAAGATTTTTCCGATATTTACAATATCCTCTGTCTTGATCCGCTTTACGGTAAGTACGAAGTTCTCATCCAACATAATTCCGATACGGATAATATCCTGTTTTAACGGATTCTCCTCATCCGTAGACAGCCCCACGCCAAAGGGTGGGAACAGCTGAGGCAGGATAACCGCTCCCGCGGCACTTTCCTTCCATGAGACGCCGGTCTTCTCCTTGATGGTTTCAATAATATCATTCTTCTGCTGGTAATCACTCCAATACTCTAAGAAGCCTTCCTCCATCATTGCAATATCTTCTGAGTGCCTGCTCTTCAGCAGCTCCACTGTCTCAGCCAGGATGGACTGAACCTCATTATAATAGGTTTCCTGATTGTTATATATTTTCAATATCTCCCATTTTACATCCTGTTCATAAGAGGTGCCCTCTAAAAAGCGAATCAGATCCGCCAGGCTGCACAGCTGCTCGGGAGCTGTGTTAAGACTTTCTTCCAGATCGGTCAAACGCGCGTATGTCTTCACCTTCTCCTCTTCGTCCATTTTGCCAAATCGTTCCTCATAGGTCTGAATCTGGCTATCTTCCCCAAAGTGATCCCAGAAAACCGCAAGCGTCGCATAGTTGAAAAGATCCGCATACCGGCCTTTAAATAAATAATGAATGCGCTCCTTCCTGTCAGTGAAATGCTCCTTGATATCATTGTAGATCCGCAAAAGAATCTGGGATTTCGTCATATACTCCGCCTCAGCGGGACGAAAATGGTCCGCATAGCTCTGGATCTGCTCTTCCATATCATCCTTATTTGCCCAGAAAAACAGAAGGACAAACACCTCATCCACCAGATTAGTATGCTGCGCTATCCGTAATTTCTTCTCCATCCTTAATAACCTCCGTTTCGCTCATCTCTATAGCGATAAAACGTTTTCTGCTGCATAATCCAATACAGACTATGACATCCACTATTCCCGCTATTAAGAATAATACTACAGTTGGAGTAAATCCTGCAAGTATACTTACCACAAATGATACTACAGGAATCGAGGCTACGCAGGTAGCGCTGAATATGGATGAGGCCCGTGCTATATAGTCCCCCTGGACATGTTTCATGAATTCTACACTGGAGAAGCTCACAAAAATGGCTATAGCCACCCCTACCGCCAAAGATACTAAAAATACCATAATGTAGATGACCGTCCTGGGAATGGCAAAGCTGCCTGCCACAACAAACATGAAATAATAGACACCGACGGAATACCCTCCAAGGGAAGCGATCGCCCGCTTGCTCAGCCTTTGACTCAGATAGGGATAGATGCCCGCTCCGATAGCCATCCCTATCGTAATAGCCACCCCCAATACGGACAGCATAATTTCCTCAGCCTTTAAAACCTCACTGACCAGCGGTGCCTGCAGGCTGTTAAAGGGAACCAGAACCGCATTGAGAAAAACAGCAAGCAGCATAAAATGCCGCAGCACCGCATTACTGCTCAGATAAGCAAAACCGCCCTTCAGATTACCCATGTATTCCCTCACATTAAACTTTCCTTTTGCCAGGTTTTCTTCCTTTAGCCGCAACGTGGCAATAATCAGGGCCGACAGGAAGAAGGTCCCCATATCGACATAAATTGCAGCAGTTACATCAAATACTGAGATAATGACACCGGCCACTCCCAGCCCGATCAGCTCCATCACACTGGATAAGCTGGAATTCAGGGACATACCGAAGGAATAGTATTCTTTCTTCAGGAGCTTTGGCAATGTAGCGGAGGATGCCGGTCCGCGGAAGGCCTCCGCACAGGATATGACAATGGTGGCTGCGAGCAAAATCCATTGATTTAGAAACCCCAGCAGATGGGCCGATGCGATCAGACCGACGCATAATCCCCGGATTATATCGGTGACGACCATGATTCGCTTTTTATTTCTGCCTTCAATCATTGCACCCGCAAAGGGCTGCAGAAAAATTGTCGGCAGGCGGTTAACGCCAAAAATGATTGCGGACCAGGCCGCACTCTGGGTGATCTGATAGACAAGCCAAACCATCGCTATACTGTCCACAGAATCACCAAACCGGTTAATCACAGATGCGATCACGGTCTTCATATATTCCTTCTGGCGAAGGATCAGTTTATAACCTACCTTTGCTTCTTCATTCATCTCATTGCCCCCTGTTCCCATTTACTTCTATTAGATATAAATCTAACATACAATTTTATCATTGTCAATCATTATATTTTATGATCATCTAATTAGCTGTTATGCCTTCATCTAACACACAGTATTCAACTGCATAAAGACCAAATTCTTCTATAAATAAAAAGGGATACCTCAAAGGTATATCCCTTTCCTTGTATCCCTGTAATCAATATTATTAATTGGCACTTATTTCTTCCTGTGAGAAACGATATAAAAACTTCAATATAACCGGAGTTATAATGGAAGATGTTATGATCAGGAGGATTACCGGGGTGAAAAGATTAGCTTCCAACAAGCCGGCAGATAGTCCCTTTTGTGATACAATCAGCGCCACTTCTCCGCGTGTCATCATTCCAACCCCGATTTTAAGCGAATCCCTTTTATTAAAGCGTAGCAGCCTTGACATTATACCGCACCCTATGACTTTAGTGACTAAGGCTACGATGACAAAGGCTACGGACAAAAGAAGCAATTCGCCAGAAAAGTTGTCCACTGAAGTTTTTAAGCCGATGCTTGCAAAGAAGATCGGACCGAAAATCATATAGGAATTGGTATCCATCTTTTCAGCTATGTAGGTTGCCTCCTGTATGCTGCAAAGGATAATTCCAGCGATATAGGCGCCAGTAATATCAGCGATTCCAAAATACCTTTCAGCAATATAAGACATGGCAAGGCATAACACCAGCCCAAAGATCGGAATACGCCTGGTATGAGGAAAGCATCTCCCCAGCCATTTGAATACCAGATAGAATACATAGCCTGCAGCCAGGCTGAATAAAAAGAACAGCACCGTATTCAATATAACCGAATATGGCTTCACCTCCGGATTCTTAAAACCGATGACAAAGGTTAATACAATAATTCCTATAACGTCGTCGATAATCGCCGCACTCAGAATTGTTGTCCCGACTTTTCCCTTTAACCTTCCCAGTTCTCGCAATGTTTGTACAGTTATACTGACCGAAGTAGCCGTCATAATTACACCGATAAAGATCGCTTTATAGAACTCAATATTATTCACAGGTGCAAAACCATAGAAGATAGAATATAACAGATACCCTCCTCCCAGCGGAATTGCAACTCCTGCACAGGCAATTACAAAAGCCACCGGCCCGGTTTTAACAAGGTCCCGCAGATTTGTCTCCAGACCTGCCAGGAACATCAAAAGTACCACACCAATTTCCGCCATCTCCAGTATAAAATCTGTCTGATTCACCAATCCCAGCACGCTGGGGCCTATCACCAAACCTGCAACAATCTCTCCGACCACCTGCGGCGCCTTTAATTTTCGAGCTAATATTCCAAATCCCTTCGCCGCAACAATGATGATTGCAAGACTCTTAAATATTTCATATGCTTCCATCTCTTTCTCCCTCACTATACCATAGTTTACCTTCTGCACTTGCACAGGCGTTATTTTTACACCCTCCCTATTATAACAAAATTTTTTTATTTGTATGTTGCATTTGCAACAGTAAGGGACTAAAATAATGAGAGTTTATAAGTTAGGAGATAGAAACATGGGTAAAGAATTCATACCGCATCCGCTGTTTGAAGGCATTCATCCGTCAGAGCTTAGCAGACTTTTGGAATGCCTTCCCTCTTTTACTAAAAGCTACCGGAAGGATGAGTATATCATACAGGAGGGTAATTCCATAAGCTATATCGGTATTTTGATAAGCGGCAGAGTCTTTATGGAAAAAGAAGACTGCTCCGGAAATGTCTATTTATTTGCCGAGATCCCTCCGGAGCATTTGTTTGGTGAGGTTTTTATCTGCCCCCAGACTTTGAGCAGTACGGTCAATTACCGAGCAATCAGCGATTGCATCATACTATTTATCCGATATGACAGTATCCTGCATCTGTGCGGGGACAATTGCCGGGATCACCAGCAATTAGTCACTAATCTGATCAATCTTCTTGCATTGAAAAGCCGTTATCTTCTGAAAAAGATTGAAATCATATCAAAAAAAACCATACGCGAACGCATCCTGTCCTATCTGGAACATCTTGCAGAAAAAGAGCACAGCAAGCAGGTCGTGTCTCCGTTAAATCACAAAGAATTGGCCGACTTTCTGTGCGTAAACCGCAGCGCTATGCTTCGCGAGCTGCGTCAGATGAAACTGGCACAGCTCATTGATTACAATAAGAATTATTATGTGTTAAAAGTTGGCGAATAGCCGGACTGTAATCTCCGGTCATATTCATGTCCTTCCTTTTTAAGATGTTTTGTCAACATACCATCGGGCAAAAAGCTTCACCAGACCGGTTTCCTCAACAGTTGTTTCCGCCGTAATTGCTTTCGCCTTGTAGTTCGTATAATCCTTGAGCTTGTACCAGCCGCCGAAGAGGGAGTTCTCTTTCTTCGGTTCCGGCAGTTCCCCATACTCCTTGCCGCCGAAGACCTCCTTCTCATAGACCTCACCGTTGAGAGCATAAAAGATAACCTTAACACTTTTTTCCTTCCAACGGGCATAGAGGGTTTTCGGAGATTCATCCGTAAATATCGTATTGGCAGTGATCTTCTCCCCGCCTTCCGAGGCCGTATACCACCCTTCAAACCTGTAATTTTCCCTGGTGGGAACCGGCAGCTGCCTCAGATATTTGCTTCCAAAATACACCCTTACGGTCTGATTGCTCAGGTTTCCTCCCTCCGGTTCCAGCTCCATCTCTTTTTCCGCTCCCCGCCAATGGGCATAGAGGGTATGTCCCGTCCGTTTTATTATCTTTGTATTGTTCGTTATCTTAATCCCACCGCTGGCATGAGAATACCACCCGTCAAAAACATAATTCTCCCTGGTTAGCTCCGGCAATTCACCGTAGGTACTTCCAAAGGCCACCTGAAGCTCCTCCGAATCCAGTTCCCCTCCGTTAGCATCAAAGGATACCGTAATTGCTGCATCACTGCTCCCGGATATCTCCGCTCCCCGTACCGTGGCAGGCATCAGAAATAAAGCCGGTATACAGCTCAGAACAGACAATGCAAGCATTTTGATGATTCGCTGCAATTTCATACTTCTTTCGGTCATACGCCTCCTCCTATCTTGATTCGATCACTGGTTACTGTTCACTCCTCCGCAAAATACAGCAGTTCCGTGACCAGTAACACGCTTCGCGATGCACACAAAACGCAAAAACAGCGTTTTGGCGCTGCATTTATTTCTCCGGTTTTCTGTGACTTCCGCTTCGCTTCACTCACAAAAAACACGTCGCGTTTGTGGCCTATGAACAGTAACAATCACTGCCCCTGCATAATCCTTCATTGGCCTTGCGCATCTTATACAAATGTTTACCGCAGCTGCATTTATCGCTATAGCGTGATAGAGTTGTTTTTCCAGATCACGGAAGAATCGATGGACAGAAGATCCGATGCGCCGGTCCGTGCCATAACCGATGCCAGCTCCCGGGTCATCTCCTGAATTCTGTTACAGACGCTCCCTGCTCCTCCTTCTGACAAGGGCTCCATAAGTTCCCGTCCGACACTGACCGCCGTCGCCCCCAGTGCCAACGCTTTAAAGACATCAATACCATCAGAAATACCACAATCGGCAAAAATCGGAATGCTGCCGTCTACCACCTTCGCTATCCTTGGTAAGATCATCAACGGCGGAACAGAAAAATCCTGGATACCGTGATGATGGGATACCACAATTCCTCTGACTCCTGCTTCCAGACACTTGTAAGCATCCTGCTCGCTGAGCACTCCCTTGATAATAAAGGGCAATTCCGTAGCCTGGACAAAGCTTTTTATTTCGTCCAGGGTCTTGGAGGTCATGGGCTGTCCAAGAACCGTATCATATTCTCCCCTGCCATTAAATGCATGATCAATATCCATTCCGACGGCAAAGGCCCCGCATTTTTGAGCATGCTCTATTCTCCGGTAGATCTTCTGATTATCCGCATAGGGTTTGATAATTTTAATCGTCTTTGCGCCGGTAGCCGTAATCTCCTCCAGCTCTTCTTCATCCCCCATCCCGCACCACATAACCGCGTCGGCGGCATGTGCTCCTCTGGCCATCTCCGCCATTCCTCCCGGATGACAATTCTTCAGATGGGACAAAGCAGCCGTCATTATGGGAGATGCGAAGGTTTCGCCATACAGTTTCAGGGAAGTGGAGGGAATAACAGAGTCAATATATCTCAGCTCCAGTAACAGGGAATCAAAGTATTCACGGGTAATCCGATTGGAATCCCCTGCTCTGTAATTTTGAGTTGTTTGCTGCTTCATAAGCTCCTCCGTTTATTATGTTATTTTACACCAGTGTACCCTTTTTCTCTCTCTTTGTCCACTGTTTCGGACACATACGGAATAAGAAGGAAGTCCTAATAATAGCCAAAGCGAAACGGTATTTCTCCCATCTGCTCCCGCATAATCTTCTGCTGCTCCTCATTACAGTTCACCGCCTTTAGGTTCTTTAGTTTCAGTAGCGGTGTATAATCAGCACAGTTTGTGCCTCCGAGAGATACGAAGACCAGCTTCTCCAGTTTTTCAATCCCGGCCAGCTCAAAGCTTGGCATCACATCAAGCCAAAGCTGTTCAATATTGAGCGTTTTCAGCGGCTTCAAATCCTTAATCAGGCTTCCGCATAAGTCCATGGAGTACAGCGTATCCAGGGAGGACAGCTTCGACAGGTCAAAATCTCCGCTTCCCATGATATGAAGATATCTCAGTGCCGGAAGCTTGGCAATCCGCTCAATTGCCGCCTCTGTGATCGTATTGCCCACTCCCGTTGTAATAAAGGTATCCAGGGTCGTAATCTGGTCCAGGCCCTCACAG
The DNA here is from genome assembly GCA_023423045.1 of Bacillota bacterium. Lineage (GTDB taxonomy): Bacteria > Bacillota > Clostridia > Lachnospirales > Lachnospiraceae > Mobilitalea. The sequence goes on from JAFAGA010000030.1 coordinate 18,261, forward strand.
GCCCCTGTTTTGCAATCATAGATAGAAAGATAGGTCAGCGGGATATCCTTAATTTCATAAATGCTGGAAATATCTGTGCCTCCAAGATCCAGCCCTTTTAGAGCCGGAAGACCCGTCAGGCTTTTTATGTCCGCATTATCTACCGGATTAGCAGATATATCCAGAAACTCCAAGCTCTGCACAGACAGCAGCGGTTCCAAAACAGTAATGTTGTTGGCTCCCAGTCCCAGCTGCTTTAGCTTCCGAAGCTTGCCCAACGGTGTCAGATCGCTGATATTCTGATTATACAGAGCCAGCGATTCCAGGTTAATCATTTGTGAGACATCTTCCAGTTCCGTTATGCCTCCGTTCTCCAGATGCTTTCCTGACTCATTATACTCTGCAACCCTCATATACTGACTTTTCCCATATACAAAATGATCCGTCCAATTGTGGTAAGTCTGCTGTCCGCAAAGGTATAAGGAGGTGATTTCAGACAGATCCTTTAGGGTAATCTCCTCCTTCTCTGACTTCCCGAGAATTTCCCTGACTGCCTGCTCAATTTGGGGGGACTTAAATTCATAGGCTGTATCCTGTATTACCGCCGAACCGGGGGTGGCTTCTTCCGCTCGTGGTGCCGATTGCGATAGGGAGGATATTCCTTGTGCAGATGTCACCTGCTCCGGCTCTGCCTGTTCCGGAGATAATGTCGGCTCGGAGACCGGCTCCCGGGTATCTCCCATTCTTTCTCCGGCAAGGGATATCTGAGGTACATCCTCCGCCATTCCAGCCAGGATAGTATCCTCACCTTCCGCCAACCCGGAAGCCGGACTCTTATGTATCTCTCTCCACCGGTCAAGGGAGAGCACCATGCCAAGCAAAAGAAATATACCCGCTCCGATTGCTGCGATGCATATCCTCTTCCTCCGCACCGGCAGGGAATACCTCATAAGACTTTCTTTTAGCTGCTTCACCGTTTCGTAACGCTCCGAGGGGGAAAAGCGGGTGCACTTTCTTATAATTCCAAGAAGTCCTTTTGTAATGGTATACTCCTCTATTTCCTTTATATCCAGAGATCCGGAAGCCATATAAAATATCAGTACTCCAATGGCATAGATATCTGATCTGGCATCGGTTTGAGCAAAGCCATATTGCTCGGGAGGTGCCGAAAATCTCGAACCCATGGCTACCGTATCCGTTTCAGTCTCCTCATGAAATTGCCTGGATATCCCAAAATCAATCAGTTTGCATTCTCCCTGCCCATCTATAATAATGTTATCCGGCTTTATATCCCTGTGAATTACAGGCGGTTTCCGGGAATGAAGATATTCCAGAATATCACATAGCATGAGCACGATCCGTATTATCTCTTCCTGAGGAAGATATCCGTCTCGGCTCATCTCCACCAGCTCCGTTATGGTGTTTCCTTCCGCATACTCTCTCACAAGATACCGGTATTCTCCTTCGCTGATCAATTCAGAGACAGGAACGATACCCCTGTGTTTCAGATCCTGATGCAGCCGGTATTCATCTTCCGGCTTCTCTGGGCTGCCAATATGAACTGCCTTAATAATGTATTTTCTCCAGTTTGCTTTAGACACCGCAAGATAGATCTGCTTCTCCTGCGACATCTTCAAGCAGGCTTTGATCTCATATGCTTCGGTAATTGCTGACGGAAGACTTACCTGTGACAGATTGTTCTTTTCATACTCACGGTAGAACTCGGTTACTGTACCCATAATTATGCATCCCCAGTATGTAATATTTGATCATCCTGTACTGTTTCCCATTGCTTTCATGTTATTCCAAGATGCCACTAATCCGTTATCTCAAAAGCTACCTCACCCAGCTGAATTTCCATCTCCCGCGCCTGCGCCTCGTTGCAGTTTACTGTCTTCAGATTCTTCAGCCTCAGTAAGGGTGTATAATCGGAGCAATTGGAATTACTCAGTGATATTTGAGTCACATTCGGAAACTTCTCAACCCCTTCCAGATCCAGCGCCGGAATGCCGGATAGCATCAGTACCTTGACACTGGAACTGTACAGCCTGCCCAGGCAGTCAAATTGGGCGCCGCACAAATCCAGAAGTTCAAGCGAAGTAAGCTTTTCCAGTTTTGCAATATCAAAATCAAAACATCCCATTAATCTCAGATCCCTCAGGTTCTTCAGCGTGATAATCCGGTCCACCGCCTCTTCGGTTATCATATTATTTACGCCCGTAGTAATGAAAACCTCCAGCTCGGTCATCTGCTCCAGCCCTTCACAATTTCCGACCCGGCATTCAAAGACCGACAGATATTTCAGAGGGATATTCCGAATGCTGTAGATACTGTTCACATTTGTTTCCCCCAGATCCAGCCCGGACAAACCGGGAAGGACCGTAAGCATCCCGATATCCCCATTGGTGATGGGGTTTCCTGATAAATCCAGATAGGAAAGGCTCTCCAGGGATAAGAGGGGGGTCAGGTCATCAATATTATTTCCGCCCAGGCCCAGCCTTTGTAAATTATGCAGCTCCTTTAACGGGGTAAGATCACTGATCTTCTGATTATAAAGAGCAAGCGTCTGCAAATTCTCCATCAATGAGATGTCTTCCAGCGCAGTAATCTCCCCATTCTGCTGGAACATCCCCGTTTCATTGTATTTACTGACCACCATATACTGGGACTTTCCATAGACAAAATGTTCATTCCAGTTTTGGTAAACCTGCTGCCCGCAGATATAAAGTTCAGAAATCTGTCGCAGTTCCTCCCTGGTAACCATCTCCCCGTCGGATTTTCCAAGAACATCACGGACAGCAGCTTCAATTAGAGGGGACCTAAAACGATAAGCCGCTTCCTTTCCTACCCGGCTGTCTTTCTTCCTGACAGATTCCACTTCCGTACTTTCTGCAGTATACGGTATCGAAACCTTATCCGCAGTCGAAGATATCTCCTGCTGTGATGCAGGCAATGATGACGGCTCTGGTTGTGATGCAGGCATTGATGACAGCTCTGGTTGTGATGCGGGCAATGATGACAGCTCTGGCTCTGATGCTGCGAGCACTGATGATGGCCCTGGCTCTGATGCAGGCAACGATGATGGCCCTGACTCCGATGTGAGCGGCGGAGTTAACGGCTTTGCTTCTGGCAGAAGGACTGAATTTTCTGCCCCCTTCATCGCTTCCCCGGCGTTCTCTGTTAAGGCCTGTCCTGCCTCTTCCGTTACTTTATTCTGCACGTGCTGCTGCCCTTTTAATTCCTCAGAAACCGGAGCTCCTCCCTGATAAAACAGCCCCACAAGGAATACTCCAAGGATAATCGCCAAACCGGCAGCTTTCACGAAATATCTATGATTTTCTTCTTGATGCATTGAGAGCTTTTGCAGCTTACGTTTCAGCTGTCTTACAGAGGAGTATCTCCGCACCGGAGAAAATCTGGTACACCGGATAATAACCCCTTTGATATCGGCAGGAACTGAATAGCTTTCCAGATCGCGAATATCCATCCCGCCTGTAATCATGTAATAGATCAGCATTCCCAGGGCATAGATATCCGATCTTTCATCCGTCTGGGCGAATCCGTACTGTTCGGGTGGCGCTGAAAATTGGGAACCCATCACAACGGTGTCCGACTTATTATCTTTATGAAGTCTCCTTGAGATCCCAAAATCAATCAGCTTACAGCCTCCCTGTTCTGTTACGATTATATTATCCGGTTTGATGTCCCGGTGAATGATCGGAGGGGTCTGGGAGTGAAGATATCGGAGGATATCACATAGCTCTGCCGTAATCCGGAGAACCTCTTCCCTGGGAAGCCTTCCTTCCCTTGTCATTTCTACCCGCTCTGTTACCGTATTGCCCTCCAGATACTCCCGGATCAGATAATTAAAGCCCGTCCCTTCGATAAAGGTGCGGGCTTTTACTATCCCCGAATGGCTTAAGGCCTGGCTTAATCCATACTCCTCCTCCAGCCTCTCCGGACACTCCTGATCGACTGCCTTTATGATATACTTTTTCCAGTTTACCTTTGAAACAGCTAAATAGACCTGTTTCTCCCTGCTCCGCTTCAAACAGGCCTTAATTTCATACTCGTTCCTAATCTCCGGCGGCAGGTCGAATTCCGCCGTCTCTTCCTCGCCATATCCCTTGCTGAAATCATCTGCTATTCCCATGGATTGTATCCTCAATTATATTTGAATTAATATCATTATAGCGTGCCTCTCATTTTTTGGCAATTATATTTTGGCAAAATCAGTGTGTCAAAACAACAATCCGTATGTCTTGTAAACCCTCTCATTTTTGTAAAAAATTCCGCGGCACCTTTCGATGACCGCGGAATTTTTCAGTTATCAATCCCTGCCAAAACTATCTTCTTCTAATCTCCTATTGCAGAGTTATCCAGATATGCTTCATACAGAATATTCATTACAGTCATAACGCATCCCTTGTATTCATCTGCATTCTCTTAGTTATATGGAACATCGATATCGGTTCTGTACTTTCCTAAATCTCCCTGAGAATCCCATGCTCCTCGTAAAGCAACAACCAAATATTCTGCATGGCTGTAAATACAATTCTTACGCTCCTGCTTTGATACTTCCTGATGCTCATTTACAATCAAAACAGCTCCCCAGTCCACGATTCTGTCAAGTTCTTCAAATCCTTAAGCAATTCTATGCTCATTTCTTTCCTCGTTTTCGCTTCAACACCATAAACACACAGATTAGGAACTTAAAAATTCTGCTTACTGTCGATGTTATACCATGTAAAAGCACATGGTATTGGCACTTGGTGCCAGTTATGCGCACTCCGCTTCACTCCGGCGCGGTATAATGTCTGACAACATTATACCATGTCCGCAAGCGTCCATGGTATAGGCGCTCTGCACCAAAATACACACTCACTACGTTTCAGCGCAAATGCATAAATACGTCGGTATAATATCAGTCGATATTATACCACTCTGCATTTCATCAAGCCCAGCACAGTCCCCCAGATATACGCCAAACAGGGAAATCTTCTTTAGCCTGCGTTCCAGCTGGCTCATCGTCCCGTATCGGTCATTTGGGGAGAACTCGGTGCATTTTATGATAATGTCCCTTAAATTTGCCGAGATAGTACTTTCACTCATTTCATTTATATCAAGGCTGCCTGTAACCATATAGAATAATAATATCTCGATAGAATAGATATCGGACCTCGCGTCCGTTTGCCTATAGCCATATTGCTCCGGAGGGCTGTACGGCCGGTACCCATAATAAGCGTATCCCTTTCATTCGATAGCGAGAAGCGTCTTGAAATTCCAAAATCAATTAGCTTTACCTCCCCTGCTTTCGTATAAATCACATTGTCCGGCTTAATATCCCTATGGATAATCGGCGGATTCTGGGAATGCAGATACTGTAATATGCCGCATAGCTGCACAATAACCTTCGCCGCCTACGCCTCCGTGAGGTGTCCGTCCCGTGTCATCTCAACCAGCTCAGTGATTGTGTACCCCTCTATGTACTCCCTGATTAGATAATTTTTCGTATCCCCCTCGATAAACTCAACGGCCGAAGCGATGCCCCCATGGTTCAGGGAGCTTTGCAGCTCATACTCTGCCTTCAGATTTTCCAGGCCTGTTTTATTTACACATTTCATGATATATTTTTTGCCATCCGATTTGCCGCAAATCAAATAAACCTGTTTCTGGTCCGTATATTTCAGACAAGCGCTTAAATCGTACCTGTCCTCCACTTCCGGTGGCGGCACCGGACAATATAAGAGATTATCCTTGTATTCCCTGAGAAATTCATTTGACGCATCTATGCTCTTCACCCTAGTAATTTGTGTAAAACTGCCTCTATTATACCTCTATTGCTGAAAATCTGACAACAAGATTATTGTTAAATTGGTATAAAAATTGTAATGCAAAAGGAAGTCATTCTTCAAGTGAACAACTTCCTTCTGCAAATAAAGATTAGGTCAGCCGCCAAAACAACAGGAAAGCTTGATTTCAGCCTCTGTCCCGGAGGCTATGCTTCAGGCCCCGCCTCAAGTGCTGCTTCAGCTCCTGCTTCAGGCTCTCCTTCGGATTCCAGTTCAGATTCTGACTCGGGTACTTCCTCCGGCTTCACCTCAGGCACTGCTTCGGTTTCTGTTTCAGGCACTGCTTCAGACTCTGTGTCAGGCACTGTTTCAGGTTCTTCCTCAAGTACCCCTTCAGTTTCTCCTTCCGGCACTACTCCGGATTCGTCCTCAGGCTCCGTCCCAGCATCCGCCTCAGCTCCTGCAGCAGATGCCGTTGCGCGCCCCGCTTCGGACCCTGATAAATCTTCCTGCAAGTTCACTTCGATAATAACCCGTACTAATTCGGCATATACATTCTCCAGCAGCCCTTCCTGAATATTTTCATAGTCTCCATTATCCATATAAATGTGATAGCTATACTGGAAGGTATCCTGGTCATCAAAATGACTGCTGATTACATTATAGTAATCCTCCTGTTTTTCCGGTAAAACCAACAGCCCATCCGTTTCTCCGCCGGTAAAATACATGCTTACCAGCGGCCTGGCATCCTGGCCAAGGCATGCGATTAATTCATTTAGTGCCTCCAGCCTGGCGGCATCATCGGTTTCCTCCGGAGAATACAATACCGCGTGGACCCTGTCTCTGATCCGGCTTTCATACCAGTCCAACGCCTCATTCCTGCCGTCCTCCGAAACCACATACCGCATGGAGCCCAACGCATCCCGGACAGCAGCCCCGGTAGTCCCGTCCGCATATTCCCCATCCTTGAATTCATCATATCCGGAAACATAGCGATACAGGCCGTTTTCCATGTCACTGGATTCAATCCAGTTCACCAGCAGGCGCAGGTAGGAAAATTGATACTCCGGTCCAAGCAGCGTGCCAGCCCCTTCCTCTATAGAATTGAAATAGTCAACAATGTCCTCCAGGCACGCATAGACCTGTTCCGGAGCACCAATGACGATCGCTTCCACCAGCTGGTTGACGAGAGCATGCTCCGTGACAAAAGAACCGCTCTGATCATATGCTTCCTTTACGATATCTTTCAGCTCATGCATGCTGTCCTCTATCGGCTGCGCAGTTTTGTAAGAGGCATCGCGGTATCTGCTTAGCCGGCTTTCGTTGTCTCCCAGCCTTGACTGGATGGCTTCCAGGTAGGCAAGCTTAAGTGCCTCCTCCGGTTCAATCCATTCCAGGGCAAAATCCTCATAATCCTGATCGGACTGTACCTCCCCGTATAAGTCGTGCAGGAGACCATAGACAAGGTCAGCCTTATCCTCGTCCGTACTATTAACAGTGCCAATAATATTATCTACGAGCTCCTGGTAGATACTGCCGACAACCCTGTCATTCCATTGATGATTGTAATAAATATTTCCTAAGACCTCGCCGATTGTATCCCGTAACAGAAACTCATCCGGAGCGGATGTATTCAGGTATTGATGTATTCTGCTGTTCTCATTCTCATCACTCATCGCCCAGTTAATCGAATCGATATAAGAATAGAAATAGTCTTCCGCTGCCACAAAGCCGCTATATGCTTCGTCATAATATGCTCCGGCAATGTCAAACAAATCGTTAATCGCATTAAGCGCCTCAACCTTGGCTACGGCTTTGTCTCCCTCGTTCTCGCTGCTATTGTAGGCCTCGATTGCTTCGAATAGGTTATCCAAATGCTCCCGGTAACCCGACATATCATTGATGACTGACAGAGCGTCCCAGTAAGCGCCACGCATATTATACATTACGCCATCCACTAGATAGGCATTGACTGCTTCTGCTCCCGAAGCATAGCGGTAGAGCTCCGACCCCTCGTTCTCTGCAATCCAGCTTTGGAGAATGGACAAATACGTGGCCTTGATTTCATCGCTGTCGCTCATATGTGGAATCCCATGCTGTGACCAATCCGCTATCTCTTCCTCACTGCCGCCTGCAAGCCTCTTTGTAAACAGGTCAACCAAGGCCCCGTAAGCCGAATCTGCATTGCCGCTGTTTGCCGCGGTCACGGTTTGATCCGCATAGCCCTGGTATTCGCCCAGCATCCATTCATTCCAGCCCGCTGCATCATAGGTTATGCCTGTAATCTCGTCAACGCTGTTATATAATACCTTTGCTTTACGTACAATGTCAGCGGCAGCCCCGTTTTCAAAGAAATCTTTGTAATAAGCACTTAGGCCGCCTGTCTGATTCCAATCCTCATTCCTCAAGATATGATTAGCAAACCTGTCAGCCAGGATATTCGCATAGCTCGCGTCGACATGAAAATCCTTCCTCTCATTGCCAATGAGATAAAGTAAAGCCGCACGGTCAAACACACCCTGTATCGCACCAATCAAAGCAGTCGGATCCTCCGGCATGTCAAATTCAACCCATGGGTTTTCAGGGTCATCCGGGTTCTCATGCCATCTGCCCTCCGGCAGCTCCAGCAGGAATTTGTCAACCAGCCCCTCCAGCTCTGCGGCCCGGCACACGCCGACGGTACCCTTAAGCTCGTAGACTGCCCGGTCTAACAGCCTGCCTGTTTTTTCATCTTCACCGGTATTGTCGTAGATATACAGCCATGAATCGGCAGGCTGGCCATCGATTAACTCCGAACCGGCCTCTAATTTCTGTTGTACCAACTGCAGCAGCAACCCTTCGTCCATATCGGCCGACGGCTGGGGATACCCTGCCCATTCCTCCGCGGTACCTTCCTCCCGCAATTTTTTTTGATATAACGCGGTTACCTTGTTATACAATTCGGATGCATCACCGGCCTCCGCCGCGGCGATAATCGGCTCCACGCTTGCCCGATATTCCTCAAGGTACCAGTTGCTCCAGTCCTGACCGTTGTAGGGAATCCAGATCATATGATGCAGGGCGTCGCCGATTGCCTGGATTTTCTCTATGTCATCCAGCTCATTGTAATTCTCTGCATGCGCATAGTCATATAGGCTTACGATAATGTTGTCGTCCCGGTAATCAAAATTACCGATCACATAAGCCAGGTCTTCCACAAAGAACTCCGCCAGAAGTGGATCCACTGTAAAATCATCCGCCACATCACTGCCAAAATAATAATATAAATTAACCTGGTCAAATACCGCCTGAAGGGCGTCAGTCAAAGTGGCCTCGCCTTCGGCATCCAGCGGGGTGTACTCCACATGGTCAAAGGTCTCCTCACCGGTTGAATCATCATGCCATTTCCAGGTCGTGACCTCAGGCAGCACTGCCAGTACCCCGTCCGCCAGAGCCTTATATTCCGCTTGATTGTTGAATAAATCCTGCGCCCTGTCGCAAAGGAACCCCATTTCGTTATAAAGCCATATATCTAACCTGAAAGGCAACTTATGGTCAATGACTTCTTCATACCCTTTACGGATACTATCCCGATGAAGCAGGTTCATTTTGACCAGCTTCTGGAGGGTTCCGGCATCCTCAGCCCCGAATTTTAGCACGTCACCGAAATCAGTATAAAACTTGCCGATCGCGGCATAGAAGGCCTCCGGCGTTTGGTCCAGGGATTGGTATAAGCCGGTGATATCAGCCTCCATGACCGGTTTTTCCGTATGAATCCGATTCGCAAGCAGCAGCGCCCTGTTCGCGCATTGGACCGCCTGATCAAGCGTTGCGTTCCCCGCCGTCTTACTGTCGTAGTACTGCTTAATCAGCGAACCATATTCGGTGCCGGAAATAACAATATATTCATAGTAATCTACAAAATCATAGATGTAATCTTCCTGAAGCTCTACTGAAGCAACCTCAGGATCAATGTTGCCATAAGACGACAGCTTATCCCTGACCGCAGCCAGCGCGTTCTGAACCGCGGCCCGATTGCTCTGGCCAGCGTTTTCCAGGCATGTGGCAGAGGCATTATGTAAGTCCTGCAATACCTGGTTATACGCAGCCAGCTTCTCCTGATCGGTAGGCACGGGGGTCACCGTAGGAGTGGGCGTTGCTGTCGGACTGGGCGCCACTGTCGGGCTCGGCGACGGAGATGGCTTGGGTGTTGTCGTTGGCTTCGGCGACGGGGATGGCTTGGGCGACGCCGTTGGATTAGGGTTTGCCGGCGGATTAATCACCGGCGGTACCGTCGGCGTCAGCGGCGGAGTCGGTGTCGCTGATGGGGCCGTCGTTACCGATGGAGCCGTCGGTTTCGGTGTTGTCGTTGGCTTCTGTGTTACCGAAGGGACCGGAGTAGGGGTAGGCTTTGCAATCTCTACCTTATCCTCCTCCTTAACCTCCACTCCGTTAACACTGACATTGGAGGTTCCCTGGGCTACCTGTACCTTGGTGCCCCCGGTATTCACCTTGGTATCATTTCCTGTCACGATTGCTTCCGCTACCTTACCGCTTCCTTCAATGGCAGCGCTGTTGCCGTAAGCGGCTATTTTCTCTATCGTTGCTCCTTCGGACACATTGACCTTCGTACTATCCGCCAGGGTGGTCACGTTGGTTACCTGGGCTCCGGATTTAAGCTCCACATTGGTCTTAGCTCCTTCCACCCTCAGGCTGCTTACCCTTGCCGAATCTCCGAGAGATACCGCGGTTGCCTCGCCGGTGGAATTCACCTGAGCCACCGCACTGTTGATCACCAGGGAGGTCTGGCTGCCGGCATTGCTTACCCTGCTGACCGGCTGGGATATGGTAACATCCGCTTTGGATACCTCTTTATCAATTACTACTTCCTCAGCTTTCACATCCACCTTCAGCGCCGCATTAGCTGCCATGCTTACCGTACCGATGGTAGAAGCCTGCGCTGTGCCTGCATTGGTATCCGTCAGGGTAATGGGCTGCCCCTCAGTTGCACTTAGCACCGTGGCAGAGTTCATCTCGCAAGCTGTGGCCTCTATACTGATGGGAGCCGTAGAATTAGAATCGATCACCAGGTCTCCCCGAAAGCCTTCCAGCGCAATCTGAATGCTTCCATCCGACCGGGTAACCACACTAAAGCTCTGGATTACCGCTCCGCTGGACTGCTTTACACTGATATTGCATTCAGAATCAATCGTTACTATGATGGAGCCCTGACCAGCCACCAGAGACGGCATGGCCTCCGGCGTATCCCCGTCTCCAAGGGCAAAGCTCTTGATCTGGGAATTTACTGCCGCTACCTTATTAATCTTACATTCATTGGTGGTTACCTGATAGGCTGCTCCCGCCTCCATGGTCAGAGTACCGCCTACAATGACGTTATTAAGAATAACCTGGGCATTCCCAATGCTGTTTGATATCGTTAATTTGCCGTAGCTTTTACCGGACAGGGTTACCTTACCGCCGCTCAAATCCGCTTTGGTAATCTCTCCGGCCTCCTGTTCTACGGCATAGATCATGGCGCTGTCCTCCGCCTTGCCTGCCCTGGCAGTAATGATTGCCATACCTGCCTTATGCGCGGTGATTACACCCTTCTTGTCAACACTGATGACAGAGGAATCGCTGCTGCTCCAGGCCGTTGTGACATTGGCATCGGATGGCTTCATCGTACGGTTAAGATCATAGGTTTTGCCGATCATGATATAATCGGTTTTATTATTAATCTGAACTTGATCCGCCGCTTTTCTTACTGTTATCTTACTACTTAGGTGATAGCTTTTTGACTTTATTTTAATTGTACAGTTGATTGTCACTGTCCCCTTCTTAATCCCGGTGACAATTCCTTTCTGGTTTACTTTAGCAACTGCCTTATTACTGCTTTTCCATTGATAGTCCGCACCCTTTATCCTATTCTTAATACTTACCTGATAAGTATCTCCCACAAGGATATTCTGGGCATTCTTCGAGAATGCAGGTGCTGCAGTCGCATGAACCGTCTGCGCCGGTGAGATCAGGGATACTGCCAGCGTTAAGGCCAGCAGAACTGACAGCAGCCGGGACCAATGTTTCTTACTGTTCTTTGAATGCATAATAAATCTCCCTTCCTGATATAATCCATTCCTTGGTAATTCAGAATTAATTATATCAGTTAGGGAGCTTTGATTGGTCTGCAAGCTGTGTACTTTTATACTAAGGTAGCTTGAATGTGTACTTTTAAGAAGAATCACGAAATAATTCCAATCCCGTATTGCAAAGAATAGAGTTGATCAATCTTCCTTTAAAAGAATTGCTTCACCCAAATTCTCAAGAAGCTCGTTGGTATCAATCAAAGAATAGTTATGCTCAATGCAAAATATAATTGCCGCATCCCTTTGAATCCTTGGATACAATTCTCCCCGTCGGGCTATTCTCAGCAGCCTCTGGGTGTCCTCCAGGTTTAGCTTGAGTACCAGAGCGATGCGAAGAAGCAGGTTACGGTTCGGTGTACGTTTCCCGTTGAATATCTGGTATGCCAGGGATTTGCCGATGCTGGCTTTATCAATAATCAACGGAATGGTAAGGCCCGCCCGGTCCACCAGCTCATACAGATAGGCAGAAAGCCTAACCTCTGTCATCTCTGCTTCATGGTTCTGAATGAATTCATCAATATGCCTTGTTTCCTTGAGTGCACAAAACAAATCCTTTGTCAATAAGCGCTTTTTATCTCTGATCATCGCTTTAACCACTCCTTGCATCATGTAATTCTATCTTCGGTACTATTATATTTTGCTCTACACTCACCATTCCCTATGGTATTTAATTACAGTATTCATCCATTTTTACATTCTATTAAAAAGAGTCAGCTTACTGACCCTTTCGTGCCCGAGCGGATTGCACAGCAATAAACTTCCTCTTTGCGAGGTGCGCATCCTGCGAAGCATTTTAATGGCATAGGACTACTTTCCTATACCATTAAAATAATATTCTCACATATTTTCAAAGCAGTCAATGCAAAAGTAGATATTTTTCATGCTTTTTCATACTGGATGTTGCAGTTCAGTCAGATACCATTAAACCATATTTCTTTACCGGTTCTGGCCGCTTCATAGGCTCCCAGCATTAAAAGGATGGTCCCCTCCACCCTGCTCAGACTCAGTCCAAATTCCTGGTCCCTGTCAATACTGTTATAAAAGTCCCGGATACAGTCTTCATGCCCTGCTCCCCAATAGCCTTTCCCATATCCCTTCTTGCCTTCCATGGAAAGTCTCTCCGGCTCTTTGTTCTTATGATACAATGTAATATTCAGATCCTCAATCCGAATCACCATATGCTCACAATTTACCTCTATGATCGGCGCCGAATCGGTATTATATGCCGTGGTCGCATAAAAGCAAACCACCGCCTCCGGATAACGGATATAGGCAGACATCATATCCTCAACCTCAATCACCCCTTTGAGATGATGATTTGCAATCACTGCGTCGATACTCCGGGCGGGCTCATTCACCAGATAATGGAGCAAATCCAGGGTATGCACGGACTGGTTGATCAGCACTCCGCCGCCCTCTGTCTCCAGACGGCCGCGCCAGTCACTCTGCGTATAATATTCCTCCTCCCGGTTCCAAGTCACGATTCCCCGGGCTCCCAGCACCTTTCCTGCCTGCCCTGACTCGATTAATTCCTTTGCTTTCACCACACTGGGGTTATAACGGTTCTGGAGACACAGGCCCAGCTGCTTTTTTGACGCCCCAACGGCTTCCTTCAGCTTTACCAGCTGTTCCCCGGTTATTACCGGAGGTTTCTCCAAAAACACATGAACATCATGGCTTAGTCCACAAATTGCCATGGGCGTATGCAGATAATGGGGGGTACAGATATGGACCGCATCCAGCTTCTCCTTCTCCAGCATCTCTTCCATGGAGGAATATGCTCTGCCCCCATATTCCCCGACAAAGCCCTCCGCCCGCGAGAGCTTGCTGTCCGCATACGCGGTCAGTTCCAGTCCCTGAATCTTGCTGATACACATTGCATGGGTAGCGGCAATACTGCCGCAGCCTACTATTCCAATTCTCATGGTTTCACCCTCCCTGCTCCATAACTTCCTTCCGTAGAAAAGGTGGCTTCCGTCACGTTGGACTTAGCCTTGGAAGCTGTCCTCAGCTCATTCAATTTGCTCAGGAACAGCTCTTCATCAAGGGGCAGCTCCACCGGTGCCTTCAGCCAGCCGGACAAATGCATGGCATTGGACAGGGTCAGACCGTATATCCCTTCCTTTCCTTCTGCTACCAGAGGCGTACCCTTCAATATTCTTCCGGCAAAGGCCCTCAATACTCCGGCATGCTGTGGATTCTCCCCGTCCGTACCCGGCTCCTTCCATTCGCCCTCCGGCTTAGCAAAACCATCCGTGGCGGTATAGCAGAATTCCCTTTCGCTCACTTTGAGCTCATACATCATAAGTTTATCATTTTCACATACCAGTTTAGCTCGCTCCAGGGTTATTTCCAGGCGATTGGTTCCCGGTGCATCTCCGGTGGTGGTGACAAAGACACCTGTTGCGCCATTCGGATACTCCAAATATGCGGTCACATCATCCTCCACCTCAATATCATGCCATTTTCCATTATGACAAAAGGCCTGCACCCGGCCGGGCATACCGCAGATCCACTGGAGCAGATCAAGGTTATGGGGGCATTGATTAAGTAATACTCCGCCGCCTTCCCCGTCCCAGGTCGCACGCCAGCCGCCCGAGTTATAATAAGCCTGGGTCCGGTACCAATCCGTAATAATCCAGTTCACCCTCTTCAATTTCCCATATTCCCCGCTGTGTACCAGTTCATGCATCTTTCGGTATACATGATTCGTTCTCTGATTAAACATCATGGCAAAGACAAGTCCTGAACGCTCCGCCGCCTCATTCATACTGCGCACCTGCTTGGTATATACTCCCGCAGGCTTCTCACACAGCACATGAAGGCCCTTCTCAAAGGCCAGAACCGCCAGCCTTGGATGATCATAATGAGGAGTCGCAATCAATACCGCATCACAGGTTCCGGAAGCAATCAGTTCCTCTCCTGTAACGAATACGGCCACCTCCCCTGGAAGCTGTTCCTTCGCCCACTCCCTTCTGCTTTCCCGCAGGTCCGCCACCGCTGCCAGAGTAATCTCTCCGGCCTCTCCCTTCAGGATGGTGCTGCAATGTCCGCTTCCCATGTTCCCAATTCCTATAATACCCAATCTCACCTGTTCCATTTCTTCCTCCATCTGCTGCCCTTGCAGCATATCTTTATTTCAATTTCCTCCGGGAGCATCATTTTTCATCTATCATCCCGGGGTATCGCATCTTTATCCGTCTTCCGAAAGTATACTATTTCTGCATCGGCTGTCCCGGGCATCACACTGCCTTCTCTCCCTTTCACCTTCTGTGAGCGGGAAAGTTCTAGCGATATCCCAATGCAGCAAGATTTTGATAGCTCTTCCTCAGGCACTCAAAGGGACTCTCCTGGCAGGTATCCTGCTCTACCAGCAGATACTCGCAGCAGGTATCCTTTAAAGTTTCAAGAATCTTTGCAAAATTCATATTTCCTTCCAGCACCGGCGCCATAACAGACTGATGGCGGAGCATCGCCATATCCTTCAGATGAATGCAGGGAATGCGGTTACTAAAACGCTCTACCCATTGGCATACATCTCCTCCTGCTGCCTGAATCCAATAAGTATCCAGAGTAAAGCCCATCTCATCGGAAGCGAAACCCTCCGCCAGATAATCCATATAATATTTTCCCTGCACCTTTTCAAACTCAAAATCGTGATTGTGATACATGAAGAGCATACCAGCCTCCCGGATCTTTCTCGCCGCCTCCAGATAATCCTCTGAAAAATGGGAAATCCATTCCTGGCTCCGGTACTTCTCCGGCATACTGCCAAGACCAATGTAGTTACAGCCCATCATTTTATGCTCCTCGATCAGCTGCTCCGTATCATTCAGAATCCGATTTGCATCGCTGTGGGTCAGGACAATCTTCAGATTATGCCTGTCACACAGGGCCTTTACTGCTGCGGGCCTGATCGATGGACCAATTCCTGATACCTGCACTGTGGTATAACCTATTTTTGCAATCTCTCCTAAGGTAAAATCCAGATCCTTCTCTGTCTGGGTATATGCACGGACGGTATAGAGCTGAGCACCTAAAATCATATTATTCTCTCCTTTTACCATTGCTTGTTTTCTTCTATTATAGTAATTTCAGGACAAAACTGCCATTGCAAATGCCTGTAGTTATATTGCATATATCGCCCTTTTTCTATATAATGATATCAATATTGATATTATCAAATAAATACAAAACAGCATCAGGAGATGACTGGTTCTTCCCCCCATAATCCACCAGTCATTCTCCCATGGTACCATACCCAAGAAAGGACGAACCAACATGGATTCCATATGCAGTATCATTACGGAGCAGCTTCAGTTCGGTTACAGCCTGAGTCAGGAAGCAAATCCCACCCACCAGCTCCATTATCATTCCATATATGAGATTTATTATTTTATAGAGGGTGACGTGGATTACCTTGTGGAGGGTAAGCTATACCACCCCACTCCCCATAGTCTGATTTTGTTATCACCCCATGTATTTCACGGAGTTAAGGTGAATTCTGACCGGCCCTACCGGCGCTTCACCCTTCATTTCCATCCCGATCTTCTGGACGCACAGCGGCGTGCCCTGCTGCTATCCGCTTTTCCCGGCCAGGAGAAGTACTCACGGAAGGAAGTATATTATGAAAACATCGGAAAAATACAGCTGCACAACTTCTTTGAAGCCCTTCTCCTCCTGGAGACACAGCCTGAAACAATAATGCTGCAACTGCTGCCTTCCTATATCGAGGCTATCCTCGCACAGCTGACCCTGCTCTGCCGCACCCACAGCCCGGCAGAGGTGGAGATGGCCGCGTCCCGCACGATTACCGAAATCATCTCCTACCTGAATGATAATCTGGCCGATGATATCACCCTGGACCAGCTGGCTCAGCATTTTTGCATCAGTAAACACTATTTAAACCGTGCCTTCAAAAAGGCTGCCGGTACGACGGTATTTGATTATCTGATCCATAAGAGGGTAATCCATGCCCGACAGCTTATCATCAATGGAGCCACCGCATCGGAAGCGGCCCTGCTGTCCGGCTTCCGGGATTATTCCGTATTCTACCGGGCATACCGCAAACACATCGGGCATAGCCCTATTGAGGACCGCAGTCTTACACGTTAATTTTGAAGTATCTCCCGCTGTTTATTTTTCGAACATATGTTTGACCTTTGTCTTATAGCATGTTATAATTACCGAAACGAATTGAATTTAGAGAACCGTATTTTCAGGAGCACTCTACGAGAACACTCCATCAGCAGAAAGGGGCACATCATATGGTTAATATTCTTCACAACGATTCCTTATCTCTGTCCGATAAGCTCCTTCAGATGCAGGAAGATACCAGATATGATGTCGCGGACCCGCAAGTCAGCTATGGCTCGGCATCTGAAGAAGAAAGCCTTCCGGATCCCTCCCTGTTTGCCGATATTCATGCAAGGCCTAATCCTCCCACCGTTCCCAAAGTCTTTCTCTCCAACCAGTGCAGCTTTAACTGTGCTTACTGCGGGTGTCGCGCCAGCCGGGAGAATACAAAGCGCTATTGCAACACACCAAGAGAATTGGCAGAAATAGCCCTTACCCAGGCCAGGCAGGGCGGACACGGAATTTTTCTTACCTCCGCCATCTACCGCAATGCTAATTACACACAGGAGATAATAATTGAAACCCTTCGGGTATTGCGCAAGGAGCTGTTCTATGATGGGTATATCCATGCAAAGGTCATGCCCGGAACAGATCCCCTGCTTATCGCTAAGACAGGCCGGTTTGCCAACCGCCTCAGCGTAAATATTGAGGTTGCCCAGAATGCCGGCTATGAAATGGTTGCCAAGCAAAAGAACAAGGAGAATATCCTTATTCCCATGCAGCAGATCAGCAATCTTGTCCGGGATGCCAGACAATACCGAAGCCGAAGCGGCCCTCTCCTGGCCAAATCACAGACCACACAGCTGATGGCCGGAAGCACGGGAGAATCCGACCGCACGATCCTGCGGCTGACAAAGGCTCTGTATCATAAGTACGGCTTAAGCCGTGTCTATTACACTGCCTTTCATTACCTGGACCGGGCGAAGGGTTATGATGACCTTCCCTTTACTCAGGTCCCTGTCTGGCGGGTGAAGAGATTGTATCAGGCCGATCGCCTGCTCCAGCTCTATGACTTTTCCCCTGATGATATCGCCCCGGAGCAGACTCCCGATTTGAATGAAAGACTGGATCCGAAGATGAGCTGGGCCCTGCGCAATCTTCATCTCTTTCCCATTGAAGTGAATACCGCCGACTACGAACAGCTGCTTCGGATTCCGGGAATTGGGCTCACTTATGCACAAAAAATCATACGAGCCCGTAGATACGGTAAGGTCACCCACCAGACACTCCGCAAAATAGGGGTTTCTCTAAAGAAAAGCAATTATTTCATTACCTGCGGCGGGAAATACGAAGGAGGCGGGCTGCTGTCCCATCCTGAGCTGTTGACCCAGCTTTTCTCAGAAGCTCCGGATAATGAAATCCTTCCCTTTCCGAAATAATGCTTCCCCCAAATATATCCCTCCCAAGCCAAGTTACAGTTTAGAGGGCAACCGGGCGGAGGATATGATGCCCAGTCGCCCTCTAAACTGTAACCAAGCCAATCTTCACACATTGGAGAAAAATCAATTTCTTGCTTTTTCCTTCGGAACCCGATATAATGAATGCGTAGTTCAACACATTCGTTAGCAGGCTTGTTTGCCTGCATGCATTAATAACAAAGAGAATAGGAACACTGTTTTGTTAATGAGAAAGGATTCTGCCATGAAGAAGGCTAAGCGCATCGCCGCTCTTATAGGAGTAATACTTATGGCTTCATTGGTACTACTCACTGTTATCTCCGCTTTTGTAGCAACTGAGTATTCTTATGGCCTTTTTATGGCCAGCATATTCAGTACCATTGTCATTCCTATCATGATCCAGATGTATATCATGATATACCGGATGGTCCATAAGAAGAAGCAGACGGAAGAGGAGCAAATTGATAAGGAAGCAGAAAAATAACTCTAAATGTCGCTTCCCTATAGTTTATAGCAGTTTCAAGTTTAACCATTTGCCGAATAAGGCGGCTAAAAGATAGGGCAACTGCCAAGATAGTTTCAAATATAAGACAATTCTGGAATAAAACAGCTCCCGTAAAGGGTATACTCCCCTTACCGGAGCTTTCATTATCTCTGCCTTATTCCTGTCCTTTTCTTATTTTACTGTTATTTTACTGCCATTCTATTTCTATCTTTCCTTCCCCTTTTCCCCTTTTATTTTCCTGAAATACTCCTGTATCTGTACCTCGTAGCCATTATCCGAGGGGACATAGAACACTCGGTCCTTTATTTCATCCGGAAGGTACTGCTGCTTTACATAATGATTTTCATAATCATGGGCATAACGATATCCCAGACCGCGTCCCAGCCCGGCAGCCCCTTTATAATGGGAATCCATAAGATAGGCCGGAATTGACGCTGTTTTCTCACTCTCAACGACATGAGTCGCAGCATCAATGGCACAGATTGCCGAATTACTCTTAGGTGCACATGCCACATAGGTGGCAGCTTGGGCCAATACAATCCTTGCCTCGGGCATGCCTAGCCGCTCTACCGCAAGAGCAGCCGAAGTGGCCACCACAAGGGCATTGGGGTCCGCATTAGACACATCCTCCGCAGCACAGATCATAATCCTTCGGGCAATAAAGGCCACCTCTTCACCGGCATACAGCATTCTGGCCAGATAGTAAACTGCGGCATCCGGGTCGGAACCGCGCATGCTCTTGATGAAGGCAGAGATGGTATCATAATGATTGTCCCCTCCCTTATCGTACTTCAATACCCGCTTCTGAATACATTCGGAAGCAACAGAGAGGGTTATGTGTATCTTTCCGTCTTCGGAGCGTTCGGTGGTTAAAATGCCAATTTCAATGGCATTCAGAGCCGCCCTCGCATCTCCGTTCGCCACATCTGCAAGAAAATCCAAGGCATCCTCATCCATAACGGCACCATATGCGCCCATGCCCTTCTCCGTATCCGTCACAGCTCTGACCAGCAATTTTTTAATATCCTCTTTCTCCAGGGGCTTTAGCTCGAAGATAATCGAGCGGGAGATCAAGGCGGAATTCACTTCAAAATAAGGATTTTCCGTCGTCGCTCCGATGAGAATAACCGTACCGTCCTCGACAAAGGGCAGCAGGTAATCCTGCTGTCCCTTATTAAAGCGATGAATCTCATCAATAAACAAAATTGTCCGCTTACCATATCTTCCAAGATTGTTCTTTGCCTCCTCTATCACGGCCTCCATATCCTTCTTGCCTGCGGATGTGGCATTAATCTGGGTAAACAGGGAGCTGGTGGTATTGGCAATCACCTTTGCCAGGGTTGTTTTGCCTGTTCCCGGAGGTCCATAAAATAGAATAGAACTGATTTTATCCGCCTTAATCGCCCGGTACAGCAGCTTATCCTTTCCGATAATATGGCCCTGGCCAACCACCTCCTCCAGCGTTGCCGGACGAAGTCTGGAGGCAAGAGGTGACTCCTTCTTCATCGTATTATCTCTCATATAATCAAATAAATCCATACTTCCCTCCATTCCTGCACATAGATATGCGCATCCTAAATTTGTGCGAAACTTCCTTCAAAATCCTCCCCAAGGACATCAAATGGCCTCTCTGTGTTATGGAAGTCCATTTTTGACTTGTAAATTTCAAAAGAATATGCATAATAGTAAGGTAGAAAACAGTAAAAGGAGAATTTATGAAAATACCCAAGGATCCCTATATACTGCTGAGCTATATCAACACCAAGCTTAGAGATGAATTTCATAGCCTGGAGGACTTATGCCAAAGCCTGGATATCGACCGAACAGAATTGGAAGCTGTTCTGGGGGGAATTAATTACGCCTATGTCCGGGATTTGAACCGCTTTGGCTCCGTCAATTAATTTTTTTGGCACCCCATCGCCTTCCAACAATCGAAAGGAATAAGGCAAAGAAGAGGACACCCGCCACAGCACCGCAGCTATCCAGTATCACATCGCTAAGCTGACCACTTCTTCCCGGAACGAAGACCTGGTGCAATTCGTCCGTTGCTGCATAAAGAGCAGTAATCAGAATCGGCACCCCCAGCCTCCAGCCCTTCCCTTCCTTCCAAAGGGTAAAATGAAGAGCAACAGCTGCTGCCAGTACCGCATATTCCACAAAATGCGCTGTTTTACGAACAATATGATCGACCTGATCCAGGGCATCGGCTCTCTTGGCCTCTTCTATTTGCGTATCCGTAGCCTCTTCGTATATTTTAACTATCCTTTGCGATATTGCCAGACTGCTTTCACCCGATACTGCCGCCGGTTTTGAGGAAAAGTAGAAAATAATTCCCATCATAATCACTGCCGGCAGCCAAGATAAATATTTTATTTTCATGTACACCTCCGGGACTGAGCCTGTTTATTCCTCAGCCCATTTCATGATACCATAATTAATTGTTAAATATCAATATGATAGAAGTAAAAACCATGTTCCTGTCTTCGGAAGGAAAAACGATAAATGCAAGAAAGTACAATCGAAAGAAAGGGAAGAAATGATGAAAGAAGTCTTTAAAACTATTTATGAAGGTGGTTACGGCGAATTCGTGATGAAAAAATCCCGCTTCCTTGCCACCGTATGCCCGGCCGAAACAGAGGAGGAGGCTCTGGGCATCATTGAAGGCCTGAAGAAAAAATACTGGGACGCAAGCCATAATTGCTCCGCCTATATCATCGGAACCGACCAGCCCCTGATGCGCTGCTCTGACGACGGAGAACCCAGCAAAACTGCCGGAAGACCGATACTGGACATTTTGCTGGCTTGGGAACTTACAAATTTGGTTGTAGTCGTTACAAGATATTTCGGAGGAACCCTATTGGGTACCGGCGGCCTGGTGAAAGCTTATCAGTCGGCTGCACTTGAAGGTCTGAAAAATAGCAGGATTATAACAAAAGAACTCGGCATCCGACTCCAGCTGCAGACCGATTATAACCTCATCGGAAAGCTTCAGTATTATATGAGCCAGGAGCAGCTCACGCTGCTGTCCAGCGAATATGCCGATACGGTTTCTCTCCAGCTGCTGGTCCCGCCCAGTAAGCATTCCGCTTTTATGAAAAAGGTCTCCGAGCTTACCAATGGCCTGGCTGCTCCGGTAGAATTAGATAAGGTGTACTTCACCGTACTTGACGGTAAAATACACCTTTTTGATCTCTTCCTATAATTCCTGGGTTACTAATTCATCCACTATTTCAATCATCGAGATCGGTGTGACCTCAAATCGATATAACTTCTCCAAAATGGATATCACACTGTCCTTTGAAGAAGAAATACCAGCCACCTCATCCATCTCAACTGCATCCCCCAGATACTTTGAGATCCTGACCCCATAATAAGGGGTCGCATGGTCCGCTTCCAAAAAGCTCTCCATCAGGCAGTAATCAAGTTGCATGCTTCGTTCATCTTCCAGAGCCACTTTGTTACTAAAAATAAGCTGTACCTGTTTCATCTTACATTACCCCCACATTCATTAAAATTAGAATTCAGCTGACAAATTTCATTATACACAGTAAATTTACGTTTTCAAAGCCGTATTTAGCGCACCGTTTTATCGTCTTCCTTATATTTCGACACAACTTCACTTTTTGTGTAAACCGGGTCTTTGACACTTTAATAAAGAAAAAATCGCTGAAAGCCTTGAAATAGGCTTATTTTTTTGTCAAATTTGCCACTTTATAGTAGCGCATTTTATCGCATTGTGTTATAATTAGGATGTTAGGAG